>JADFNV010000003.1 GCA_022563195.1 Pseudomonadota bacterium | reverse complement strand
GTGGTATACCGTCGCGCGGAACGCCGCCCCAGATGATCTCATCTGCGGGCACCAATGCGTCCGCAATGTCAAAACCGTTTTTTTCGTCTGCGGCCAAAAGCGATCCTGACAGTAGCAGTGCGAAACTGCCGATGATCGCCCCGATAAACTGCATTGTCCGAAATTTGCGAGACACGACGCGAAATCCAAAATCGTGATACCCAAGCTGACCCGATGTGACGTCGTTTTATTACGACTCCTGTGTGCGTATTCTTTCAACGGTAGAATAGCGTCATGCTTTTGTCACTGCGGGCGACATCGGGTGTTTAGACTGCGCGACAAGCTTTGCTTCGGAGCGAGATTGCTGCTATGGGCGTTGGGACTCAGCGCATGCGGTGGAGGAGGCGGGTATGGCGGCGGCAATGGGCCACCGCCACCGCCGCCACCGCCTCTGACGGGTGGCCTCGATGCACGGCCGCAAAACATCAGTTGTGTTGCACCCGACAGATCACAAGGTGGAGCGTTGGTTGCCGTCGGCGACGCGTTTCCAAACCTGCCTGCCATCACCGACCCGACCAAAGTCCTTGTCGAACCGGTTGCAGATCCGCGATGGTTTGTCCTTAGAAAGTCAGGTCAGCTTGTTGTGTTCGATCCTGACAATGCGAATAGCACGACCAACTACCTGACGATCACTGTTAATTCGAGCGGTGAGGGCGGGTTGCTGGGCATGGCGTTTCACCCTGACTATCCGGCGGTGCCCGAAATTTTCCTCAGCTACACGCGAAATCACACGGGCCCGCCCATGCGCACGGTCATATCGCGCTTCATACTCGACAGCATTGTCTCGCCCGGCGCGGGTACGGTGAGGGAGGACGTCCTTGTAGTTAACCAGGATTTCAACAATCACAACGGTGGTGATATTGCGTTCGGTGCGGATCGCTTGCTTTATATCGGTCTCGGCGACGGCGGCGGCGCAAATGACCCGAACAACCGCGGTCAGGATACGCGCCACTTGCTCGGCTCGTTCCTGCGCATCGACGTGGTGGGGCCTGGTGCGGGCAATCCGTACGACATACCGGCCGACAACCAGTTTTTCGATAACGACAAATGCGGCCCGGGTTTGAATGCCAGCGATTGTCCGGAGATCTACGCCTGGGGCATGAGAAACCCGTGGCGTTGGAGTTTCGATCCGCCAACCGGCGATCTGTGGGCAGCTGACGTAGGCCAGGATGCATGGGAGGAAATTGATCGCATTGAACTCGCCGGCAACTATGGCTGGCGATGCCGCGAGGGTGCGCACAACTTCAACACCAATGGCTGCGGCGGGAGCACTATCGATCCCGTGGCCGAGTACAGTCACTCGGCCGGTAACTTTTCGATCACGGGGGGCTATGTCTACCGCGGTACCGCGATCGCCGGGCTTGTCGGTCGCTACGTGTTCGCAGACTTCGGCTCGGGCCGCATCTGGGCTCTGCAGTCCGATGGCCAGGGCGGCTACACGCTCGAGGAACTGGTCAACACATCGACGGCACCTTCGTCTTTTGGCGTGGATCAGGCCGGTGAACTGTATTTCACGGCGTTTTTCACTGGTCGCATCATGCAGCTGGTTGCATCGGGTGGCGGTGGTCAGGACCCGATTCCCGACCTGCTCTCCGACTCGGGTTGCGTTGACCCTGGCAACACCGCTCAGGCGTATGCAGGGCTCGTGCCTTACGATATCAATGCGCCGTTCTGGTCCGACGGTGCTGTCAAAGAGCGCTTCATCGGCTTGCCCGATGGTACGACGATGTCAATCGATGCAGACGATGACTGGGTTTTCCCGCCTGGCACGGTACTCGTAAAGAATTTCCGTCTGAACGGCCAGCTCATCGAAACCCGGCATCTCATGCGCCATCCGGATGGCGCGTGGGCAGGTTACACCTATGAGTGGAACGCCGCACAAACCGAAGCGACACGTGTACGCGGCGGTAAGGTAATGCCGATCGATGGGCAGGACTGGATATTTCCCGACGAAGCGGAGTGTCTGCAATGCCATACGAGCGTAGCGGGGCAGGCATTGGGTCTGGAGACATCGCAACTCAACCGGGACTTCACATACCCTTCGACGGGGCGCACGCATAACCAGCTCGAAACGCTCAATGAAGTAATGATGTTTGCGTCGCCGCTAGCCGGCACGCCGGCGACATTGCCATCGATGCCGGATCCTGCAGATACCGACGCGGATACGGGCGAGCGGGCTCGCGCGTACTTGCATACGAATTGTTCGCAATGTCACCAGCCAGGTGGGCCGACTCCCGTCGATATTGATTTCCGTTATACAACGCTGCTCGCCAATACGAACTCGTGCGATGCTGCACCGCAAGCCGGCGACCTTGGACTCGTGAATCCGCGCATCATCGTGCCAGGTGCTGCGTCGAGGTCCGTAATGGTTGCCAGGGTGAACCGTCGCGACAGCCAGGGCATGCCGCCGCTGGCATCTTCGATCGTGGATGCCGACGGTGTAGCGCTGCTCAGCGACTGGATTAATGGTCTGACAGGCTGCAACTAAGCGGCACCAAGGCCTCAGCCAGTAGTCTTCTGTGTAATTTTGTGACGCCAGTCAGCGGATTTGCAGGCCTCAGAGCCCATACTTTGTGGCACAGGAGTGGCTATGAACAAATTGCTGACTATTGGCGTTCTCATGTTCGGTCTTTGCGTTACCGCAGATGCTGACGTCTGGAAATGGGTCGATGCCTACGGCAATACTCACTTTGTCGACACGATGAAACCCATTTACACTTGGATTGACGAATTCGACAAAGTGCACTATGGCGATACGCCGGATCACGAAGATGCGGTCGCAGTCCAGCTCGTGTGGGTGTCCAGGGAAGCGCTTGATATAGTTGCAGAAACTGACAGCAAGTCCAAGTCAGGTGATGACCGCCTCCCGGGTGAAACGGATGAACAGCGCGCGGAGCGTGCGGTAGCCGAAGCATATTATTGCAAGCGTGCGACAGAAGTACTCGATTCGTATCTCAATGCCCCGCAGCTATATCGTACCAATGAGAGTGGCGAGCGGGAAATTCTGAGTGAGGTGGAAACGGCCGCGACGATCGCCGCAACAAAGGCAAAAAAAGAAGACTACTGCGGTTAGTATTCCGTCAACAGCATCTTGACGGAGTATTTAGCAATCATTGGTATTCGATAATCCCGATTGAATCCACAAACGATCCGGTTCGCAGGAATGAGCTGGTGTTCCGGATTGCCATTTCGCTGGTAATGATGAAGTGATGCGAATTCTCGACCAGCAGGAAGTCATCCATGCCATCAACCCGCGTACTGGCAACTGACACCTTGCCATCATCTGGATTGGGCAACATTGCCGACATGACCGGATTGATCGATCCGGTGCCTGCGATAACACCCAGTTCGAAATCAACCGGGCCGAGTTTTGCCGGGATGCTGTCTGCGTCAGTTCCCATCTGCAATCCGGCCTCGCCGGCAAATAATTCGGAAGTCGGCCAGTCTCTCGTAATATCGACGACCTCACTGCCATGGTTCGGCGGCGCGAGCATGACGACTCGACCGAGATCCGGTATGGGCGCCTGTTGGTGCGCGTAGCGCAACAGGATTCCGCCGATCGAGTGCGTTACGAAGTGGATGCGATTGGCGCCGGAGCGTCGGCATTCTTCCAGCCCGGCATTGACCGCGAGCGGTGCCAGTTCCTCAACGGGTCCGGATTGGGACGGATAGTCGACATTGGCAGTCGAGAAACCGGCATCGCGCAGCGCCTCGGCCATCGGCTGCATCGCGCGCCAGCTGCGATTGAGCCCGTGCAGTAAAACGACGCACTCCGAACTGTCACCAGCACTGGCGAACGCTGTCCGCGTTGTCGATACACACCCCTCGAGAGAGACGAGTAGTAGCAATGTCACGGTAGTAAACGCGAATATAAAGCGTGTCTGCATGACGGCGATTTTGCCTGTTTTGGCTCGGTTTCGCATGCTACCGAGTGTGACTTTTGGAGTTATTTATAAATTTATTAAGCCTTTGCTATTGGGCCCGTGTCAAATCGCACCCGTACAGATTGCCAAAAAAATTGTCCTGCTGCCAATGTGGACGATCATCAGCATTAGCGATCTCCATTATTATCATGTAGTTAACGAGCGCGACTTCAGCCGCCGGCCCGGTGTCAAAATGCAGGTCTTGGTCGTCAGTTGCGCCGTGATAGTAGGTCTGCAGGAACTCCTTGAGCATCGAAACTTCATGGCGAGCATCGCAAGGAAAGAGCACGACTATGCCGCCACGATTGACAATTTGCGACGGGCAATCGAATATCGACCTGCGTCGGAATTGAATATGATGATGGTTACTGCGTTGGCTGGTGCGGGCGAATTCGCAGCGGCCTACGAATTTATTAAAGATGCGGAAACTCGCAAGCCGGCCAACCCGATGCGGGCGATGATGTGGCAGCGTGACCTGGGTGGCCTGCGTTTATACAATTCAGAACTTGAGCAATATTCGAAGCGCGATCCATCGCATCAGCTCGATACAGGCACGGAGACCGAGGCACCATGAGTCAGGAATCGAATTCAGTTGCGTTATCGATAGTCATTCCCGCGAAGAACGAAGCCGCCTCGATCAGCAGCGTCGTTGCAGCGGCAAAGACAGAGTACCCGGAGGCTGAAATTATCGTCGTTGATGATGGCTCGACTGATAACACGGCGGAAGTCGCCGGGCAGGCTGGTGCGAGAGTTATTTGCCATCCTGAGAGTCTCGGCAATGGCGCCGCCGTGAAGACCGGTGCGCGGGCCGCAAGAGGCGAGATCCTGGCCTTTATGGACGGCGATGGACAGCACGATCCCCGTGAGCTTGGCAAATTGCTCGACAAACTCGACGCAGGTTATCAAATGGCCATTGGCGCCCGCGATTCCGGATCGCATGCCAGCGTTGGAAAACTGTTTGCGAACGGCTTTTACAATGAATTGGCGTCGATGTTAAGTGGACGGCGAATACTGGATCTGACGTCGGGTTTTCGCGCCGTGCGTGCGAACCTGTTCAAGCAATTCCTTTACTTGCTGCCCAACGGGTTCTCGTATCCGACGACCATTACGATGGCTTTCCTGCGCTCCGGCTACCCGGTCTGTTTTGAACCGATCAAGGCAGCAGACCGCGTGGGCAAGAGCCACATTCGACCCGTTCGCGACGGTGTTCGGTTTCTTGTCATCATTTTCAAGATTGCGACATTGTATTCGCCGCTCAAGATATTCCTGCCGATCAGTGGCCTTTTCTTTGTCACTGGTCTTGGCTACTACGCTTACACATATTTCACGGTGGGCCGACTAACCAATATGAGCGTGCTCGTTTTCAGCGCCGCCGTGATCGTTTTCCTGATCGGCCTTATATCGGAACAGATAACGTCGCTGACCTATAGCAAATCCTGACGACCGACAGCTATCGATTAAAGTGATCTTCGAGGACCTGCGCGACGCAGGTGGTCAGCCGCTTGCCCGTCTCAATGTGCAGGAACTCATTAGGTCCATGTGCATTGGATCTGGGTCCGAGCAGGCCCGTGACCAGAAATTGCGCCTCCGGAAACTTCTCGCCGAGCATACCCATGAACGGGATCGTGCCGCCGGTGCCCATGTACATCGACGCCTTGCCAAAGAAAGCCTCCGACGCCTTGTTCATCGACGTTTCGAGCCAGTCGGCAACGGGCGGCGCGTTCCAGCCAGCCATCGTCGATTCGACATCGAATTCGACCTGGCTCAGCGGTGGTGTATCGGCCTCCAGTGCGTCTTTGACGGCCGCTGCTGCCACGTCGCCGTCGCATGTCGGCGGCAGGCGGAACGATAATTTCAGGGTTGTATGCGGCAACTGTACGTTGCCGGCATTAAGCAATGCCGGTAGTCCGTCGGCGCCGGTAATACTCAGCGTTGGTCGCCAGGTATTGTTTAGCAGCAGTTCATAGGGCGACTCGCTCGGTGACGGGCTGTCAACGGCCCACGGGTACTTGAGAAACACCGAATCACCGAGCGTATCCGCGGCCTGCTGTGCCTGTTCGGTTCGTTGTCTCGGAATCTCCACATACAAACCCTCGGGTTTCAACTGGCCGGTAGTCTCGTCTTCGATGCGGTTAAGCAATTGCCGCAATACGCGGAAACTTGACGGTACGATGCCGCTCGCGCTGCCGGAGTGCACACCCTCGGTTAGTACGTCGACACGTAAGGTGCCAGTGAGGTTGCCGCGCAGCGATGTTGTGCACCACAGTTGATCATAGTTGCCGCATTCGGCGTCGAGGCAGACCACAAGGCTTGGCGAGCCGATGCGGTCCCCGAGCAAGTCGATGTAATAGGGCAGATCAAAGCTGCCGCTCTCCTCACAACCTTCGATCAGCACAACACAATGAGCATGCTTAATGCCCTGTTCCTGTAGTGTCCGTATCGCCGTCAATGAACCAAATGTCGCGTAACCGTCGTCGGCGCCACCGCGGCCGTACAATTTGCCATCCTTGATGACGGGCACCCACGGGTCGAGCCCTTCCGCCCAGCCGCTGAACTCCGGTTGTTTGTCGTAGTGTCCGTAGAGCAATACAACGTCGTCGGACGCGCCCGGAATGTCGATAAACAGTATGGGAGTTCGGCCCTCGATTCTAACGACCTCGATCTGCATGCCTTCGATTTCCTGTGTTCGGCACCAGGCCTCTAACATCTGCACGGCCTGTTCCATGTGGCCGTGCTGCTCCCAGTCCGGATCGAACAACGGCGACTTGTTTGGTATTTTGATGTAGTCGCAGAGTTGCGGAATGATCGACGTATCCCACATGTTGTTGACGAAACTCCTTGCTTTTTTTATGTCCATCGTATTATCCGCTGTGTTATTGGGCCTGCTCGGCCGCCAAGGATCGGATCAACGTTCGCGTCATCCGTTCCGTCGTAATAAAGCCCCAGTTCCATTCGTCGTGATACAAGGCGAGCGGGTTCGCCGCGACGATGTCTTCTTCTGACAGTCCTTGATCGACTAACACGGTTACGCGCGCTTGCGAATCGGCAAGCATCGCGATCGATACTATTTATTATTCTCAAGGATCTTCTCCTGTTGTTATTTTTTATGAATGGCTAGGAAAAGAAAACTGGGCCTTTTCACGAACTCCACCCGACGGCCAGCGCTGCGTGATGGTCTTGCGACGCGTGTAAAAGCGCACACTGTCGGGACCATAGGCATACAAGTCGCCAAACAGCGAGCGCTTCCAGCCGCCAAAACTATGCAGCGCAACCGGGACGGGCAGCGGTACGTTGATGCCGACCATACCGACCTGGATGTTGTCTGCAAAGTAACGCGCCGCTTCTCCGTCCCGCGTGAATATGCAGGTGCCATTGCCGTACTCGTGATCATTGATCAATTGCATCGCATGTTCCTGTGACTCTACACGCACAACGCACAGCACCGGTCCAAAGATTTCTTCCTGGTAGATGCGCATGTCCGGCGTAACACGATCGAAAAGGCAGGCACCGAGGAAAAATCCGTCCTCATGACCCGCAACGGTCAAGTTACGACCGTCGACGACGAGGTCGGCACCTTCTTCTACCCCAAGGTCGACGTAGCCGCGGACCTTGTCATGATGAACCTGCGTAACCAAGGGGCCCATGTCGTTGTTGGCATCAGCGCCATTGCCGACCTTGAGGTCTTGCAAAGCTTCGGATAGTTTAGCGACGATCGTATCGGCCGTATTGTCGCCAACACACACGGCAACTGAGATTGCCATGCAGCGTTCACCACATGATCCGTAAGCGGCTCCCATGAGTGCGCTGACGGCGTTGTCGATGTCGGCGTCCGGCATGACGATGGCGTGATTTTTGGCGCCACCCAATGCCTGTATGCGTTTACCGTTCTTCGTTCCAGTGGCGTAAATGTATTCGGCAATCGGCGTTGAGCCGACAAAACTGATTGCCTGTACGCGCGCATCATTGAGCAATGTGTCGACAGCCTCCTTGTCACCGTTGACGATGTTGAATACACCGTCGGGCAACCCGGCCTCGCTAAGCAAGTGACCTACGAGCATGGGCGCACTTGGATCCTTTTCTGACGGCTTCAGGATAAACGTGTTGCCGCAGGCGATGGCCATCGGGAACATCCACATCGGCACCATTGCGGGAAAATTAAACGGCGTAATTCCGGCGACAACGCCAAGTGGGTGCAACTCCGACCAGCTGTCGATGTTGGGGCCTACGTTCTTGGCGTGCTCGCCTTTGAGTAACTCGGCAATGCCGCAGGCGTAGTCGACGATTTCGACACCGCGACTGAACTCGCCCATCGCGTCGTCCAGAACTTTGCCATGCTCGCTGGTCAGCAGCGCCACAATGTCATCGGCGCGCTCTTCGAGTAATTGCTTGAAGCGAAACATGACTTTCGCGCGCCTCTGAGGCGGCGTGTTGCGCCAGGCCGGAAATGCGTCCTGGGCTGCGGCGATTGCACGCTCTACCGTCTTGGCGGATGCCATTGCAACGTGTTTCGTGACCTGTCCAGTCGCTGGATTGGTGACTGGAAGGGTCCTGCCGTTGTCGGCGACGTCGACTCCGTTGATGAAATGCCCTACGACTTGTGTAACGTCGGCGTCTTTGGCGGGTCTTGCACTCATAATAACTCCCGGTACCTTGGTACTAATCGATCGAATCCATGACGCGACGAATGGCCTCAAATGATTGTTCCATTTCGTCAGCGTCGGAGTTCAAAAACGGCGAGAACACCAGTATATCCATGCCATTCCGTAGAACGACGTGTTCGTCCCAAAAACACTTTTTGTAAACCTCAAGTCCTCTCGAACCGGGCGCGCCTTCGCGTGGCGCCATCTCGATCGCGCCCATCAGGCCGAAGTTGCGGACGTCAATTACTTTGTCATGATCGTCAAACGAATGCAGGATTTCTGCAAACGTTTCTTCGAGTGCTGCGGACTGCTCGAACGTGCCTTCTTCCTTGTACACGTCCATAACGGCAAGTCCTGCTGCAGCGGCAACCGGGTGACCGGAGTAGGTGTAGCCGTGAAACAGTTCCACCATGTGCTCGGGACCCTGCATGAAAGCGCTGTGGATTGAGTCACGCACTATCACCGCGCCCATCGGGATCACGCCATTCGTCAATCCTTTCGCTATGGTGATGATGTCGGGCGTGACACCGAAACGTTGTGCGCCAAACGCTTTACCGACACGTCCGAAAGCCGTGATGACCTCGTCGAATATCAACAGGATGCCGTGCCGATCGCAGATTTCTCGCAGCCGCTCCAGGTAACCCACGGGTGGCGGGATAACACCTGCGGAGCCTGCGACGGGCTCGACGATCACAGCGGCGATATTGCTGCCATCGTGAAGTGCTGCGAGACGCTCGAGATCGTCGGCCAAATGCGCGCCCCATTCGGGTTGCCCGCGACTGAACGCGTTTTGTTCGATATTCAATGTGTGACTGATATGGTCAACGCCCGGAATCAGGTTGGCGCTGAAGGCCTTGCGATTCGGCACCATGCCACCGACAGACATGCCGCCAAAGTTGACGCCGTGATAACCCTTCTCGCGTCCAATCAGCCGCGTCCGATTGCCTTCGCCACGCGCACGGTGATAGGCCAGTGCAATTTTCAGCGCAGTATCGACCGACTCGGAACCCGAATTCGTAAAGAAGCAATGTGAAAAGCCGTCGGGCGCCAGTTCGATTACACGTTCGGCAAGCGCAAACGCTTTGTCGTTGCCCATTTGGAACGACATGCAGTAATCGAGCGTCGCAACCTGCTGCTGCACAGCTTTCACGATCTTTGGATGACAGTGGCCGAGACCCGATGTCCAGAGACCAGAAAACATGTCGTACAGACGCGTTCCGTCGTTCATGGTGTAGTGATGCCTGGAAGCACCGGTAATGATTCGCGGCAGTTTCTTGAAATCGCGATTCGCCGTAAACGGCATCCAGTAGGCGTCGATATTATTGGCTGTGGCATTCATCGGTGTTGCGGATCCTGAAAAATATAGGGCAGACCCACCAGTGTAATATCCACCTGCCACCTTAAACAATCGCTTATTTTCGAAATCGTAACTTATTGATTCATTGGGCCTGCCAGGCTCGAGCATTTCGTGCGGTCAACGCTCTTGCGGAGAATTCACAATTGTTGCAAAGTTACGCCCCTTGTTTTTTTAATCCAGATTAGAATTTTCATGGCGCAATTCGGCACAGTTTTTTGCGACAACATCGCAATCGTCCTCTACACGGATGGTAACTGGCAGCAACCGGCAATAGAACCGCTCGCGCCACTGTCGATGCATCCCGCCGCGCATGTCCTGCATTATGCGAGCACCTGTTTCGAAGGATTCAAGGCCTACCGCTGGGATGACGGCAAGGCGCGTATTTTTCGATTGCACGATCATATCGCTCGACTTCAAAAGAGCGCCGAATCACTGTGCCTGCCCATTCCAGACGCAGACTTGCTCGCGACCATGGTGTTGGACCTCGTCGCGCGACAGGTTGACGATATTCCCGCACCACCGAGCTCATTGTATTTGCGCCCGACACTGATCGGCACCCTGGAGAATATCGGTGCCGCTGCGGCGGCCACGACCGAGGCGACGCTGTTCGTTCTCGCGTCACCGGTTGGCGACTATTTCGGCGACGGTGCGCAGTCTTTGAAGTTACTCGTTGACGATAAACGAGCGCGATCAACGGAGCAGCTCGGTAGCACCAAGACAGGCGGCAACTACGCCGCAGCACTCGGGCCGACACTGGCTGCCAAAGCAAAGTATGGTGCTGACCAGGTGCTGTTCTGCCCGAACGGCGACGTACAGGAGACGGGTGCGGCGAATTTTCTCCTTATCAATGATTTCGAAGTCATCACCAAACCTCTCGACACCTCATTTCTTCACGGCATGACACGTGACTCGATCCTGAAGCTGGCGGCCGACCTCGGCTACTCTGTTAACGAACGTAATTTCACGGTCGACGAATTACTGCATTTTGCGAGCAGCCATGAAGCGGCGCTATCCGGTACCGCGGCATGCCTTTCTCCGGTCGGATGCCTCGTTTACAACGGCGAAGAAATAATGGTCAGGGACGGAAAACCCGGACCCAATACGCAGAGATTGCGCAGCGCACTACAGGATGTGCAATACGGCATCGCGCCTGATAATCACGGTTGGTTGACCGAGGTATAATCAGCGGTATATTCAAGAGGATCGTAAGCTGTGCGTGAGCATCAGCGCTACGGTGAATAACAGCATCGCTACCGCCTGATGGCTGGCGGCAAGAACGGTCGGCACGCTGAGCACGAGAGTCGCAATGCCGAGTGCAACTTGCAGGATACCCGTATGCAGCAGGGCGTTGGTGGCACCCGTGCTCCGAGCCGAAAAATCAGCGCGCCGAGCGCGAATCCAGTAGACGATGATCAAGGCGAACGTCGTGATTGCCAGCAAACGATGGTCTAACTGCACGGTCGTCGCGTTGTCGAAGAGATTGCGCCACAGAGGTTTCAGAGCCATGAGACCGGGCGGCAGCCAATGATCGCCCATCATCGGAAATGTGTTGTAAATCTTGCCAGCTTTGAGGCCGGCGACAAAACCACCCGAGATGATCGTCAGCGAGATCATCCCCGTGAGCATCAGCGTCTTGCCAAACCAGGGGTGCCTGTTGTTGGCAGAGGCCGGGTAAAGCAGCGACAGAGCGACCCACAACATATAGGCATAGATAAGGAATGCCGCGACGAGATGCGCAGTCAATCGGTATTGGCTGACGTGGGGATCATTGACGAGCCCGCTCTTGACCATGTACCAGCCGAGCAAGCCCTGCAGCCCTCCTAGCGCGAACATCAGCAAGTACTTCGGCCACTCGCGCCGCTGGATGGTGCCTTTGATGGCGAACAGCACAAACGGCACCAGGAATACAACGCCGATCAGTCGTCCCAACAATCGGTGCAGGTACTCCAGCCAGAAGATACCCTTGAAGTCGCCCACATCCATGCGCGAATTGACTTTTTCGAATTCCGGGGTCAGCCGATATTGCTCGAAAGTCTGTTGCCACTCGATGTCAGTTAACGGCGGCAAGATACCCATCATGGGTCGCCAGTCGACCATGGACAGTCCGGAGCCGGTAAGGCGAGTGACGCCGCCCAGTACCACCATGGCGAACACCAAAGCACAACAGACCAGCAACCAGATCGCCACGGCCCGGTCTTTTGCATGCGGAGCTTGAACGTGTGTCATTGCAGGCGATACCGATTGTTCTTCGCGCGAGGCGAGCAATCTTATCAGCCCGGGTAACAATGTGCGGCGTGATATTCTCACGCCATGCGCATCAAGCATTGCAATAACCTGATGGACTTTCGGCGTATCGCGAAACGGCGTCTGCCGACACCGGTCTTTCACTACATGGACGGGGGCGCCGACGATGAAGTCGCCCTGGCCCGCAATACGCAGGCATTCGATGATTACGAGCTGCTGTCATCGCAGCTGTCAAACGTCAGCAATATCGACATGAAATCCACTTTGTTAGGCCAGGCGATTGATTGGCCAGTGATGATTTCTCCAACGGGCGCCTCAAAACTGTTTCACGGCGATGGTGAGCTGGCGGTTGCTCGTGCAGCTGCCAAGTTCGGCATGATTTACAGCCTGTCGACACTCGCCACGACAACCATCGAAGCTGCCGCTGCCGCCACCGAGGGACCAAAGCTGTACCAGCTGTACATTTTCAAAGACCGCGGGCTTACGCAAGAGTGGATCGACCGTTGCAGGGCAAGCGGCTACGTGGCTCTCGCCCTGACCGTCGACACGCCCGTTGCGGGCAACCGCGAGCGCGACTTCGTGCACGGATTTGGAGCGGCGCCGCGGTCTCGCCTGCGACAGATCTTAAGTTTCGCAATGCATCCGGGGTGGCTTGCAAGAGCAGTGGTGCGCAAGGATTTCGACATGGTGAATATCACGACGAGCGAAGCTGCCGCGCGAGCGATCGATGCAGGTATACGCCAATTCATAGATGACGAGCTGGAGCGTTCATTAACCTGGAAAGACGTGGAGTGGCTTGCGAGCGTCTGGGACGGACCGCTGGTGATCAAAGGCTTGCAATCTGTCGACGATTGCCGCAAGGCAGCTGATTCGGGTGCGACGGCCGTCATGCTGTCCAACCATGGTGGTCGGCAGCTCGAATCGGCGCCCGCGCCCGTCGATTGTATTGCCGCGGTCGCTGACGCTTTACGCGATCGTCTCGAAATTATTTGCGACGGCGGCATTCGTCGTGGTAATCACGTCGTCAAAGCACTCGCGCTCGGCGCGAATGCCTGCAGCATCGGGCGCGGCTATTTGTACGCTCTTGCGGCCGGTGGTCAACCCGGGGTCGAACGTGCACTCGATCTTTTGCGCAGTGAATTTGAGCGCACGATGGCGTTGATGGGTTGCAATGGCGTCGGCAATCTCGGACGCAGCTACGTGCAGAGACGTCTGCCGGGCGTCTGAAAAGGACGTTGAATTGCGCAATTTCGTGACAAAATTACAGGGTTATAGTGTGATTTCGCCATGCTGCTGTGGTGCAAATCGCGCGAAATGTGCAGAAATAAGTTGGCATCAGCGTGCCTGATCACAAATGGTTTCAACATGGATCGCATGATTCGCGGGCCTTGGCGAGGCTTTGCTTGTATTATTAGCGCTGCCTAGGCTCTATTGGGTGGGCGATTGGACCGCTTTTCGGCGGGGTGATTTTACGAGGTAGATATGTCAGGCGAAAGAGTTACAGGAACCGTCAAGTGGTTTAACGACGACAAGGGATTTGGTTTTATTGAGCGTGAAGGTGGACAAGACGTATTCGTTCATCACAGCGCCATCCAGATGGAAGGCTTCAAGACTCTCAAAGAGGGCCAAAAAGTCTCCATGGAAGTGACACAGGGGCAGAAAGGCCCGCAAGCCGAAAACGTCATGGCTGATTAGTAGCAACTGGCCGGTTGCCCCTGCATGACCGGTCTGGCTACAGTTTCTGCTCGTTGCCTGCATTGCAGGCTGGCGTAATGCGCCCACGTTTCCTACTGTTTCTTACCGCCAGCTTTTGTTTGTTGCTGGCGTGCAGCGAATCAACTCCACCGTCGGTCCCGGGGCCGGTATTCGTCGGCAGTGAATCCTGCCAGGACTGTCACGCGACGCAGTACACGGATTGGCAGAACTCCCATCATGATCTTGCCATGCAGGTCGCCGACACAACGTCCGTTCTCGGCGACTTCAACGATGCCACGTTTGAGTACTTCGGCACTACGACCCAATTCCGCACCGAAAACGACGCTTTTGTCGTACGCACCGCAAATGCTGCCGGGCAGATGCAAGATTTCGCCATCGCCTACACCTTCGGAGTAACGCCGCTGCAGCAATACCTTGTCGAGATGCCAGGTGGACGGCTGCAGGCCTTGCCGTTCGCATGGGATGCGCGGGACGCGGCGCAGGGCGGCCAACGCTGGTTTCACCTGTACGGCGACGAATACATCGGTCCCGACGATGCATTGCACTGGACCGGACGTCAGCAAAACTGGAATGTCATGTGTGCCGAGTGTCACTCGACAAACCTTGATGTCAATTTTGATGTGGCAAGCGACAGTTTTTCCACGACATGGTCGGAGATCAACGTTGGCTGTGAGGCTTGCCATGGGCCGGGATCGACACACGTTACTCAGGCCGAATCTGGTGCAATGAAAGGTGCTGGCGGACTTGCCTTGAGCCTCGATGATCATGGCCGCGCCGTATGGCAGATGAACCTGCAAACCGGAATTGCAGAACGCAGTGAGTTGCTAATGCGTTTTCCGCAACAGCCCGAGGCGTGTGGGCGCTGTCATGCGCGGCGCGGGATCATTACAGCAGATTACGAGTACGGAGAGCCGCTGGCGCAGACACACAGGACATCGCTACTCGATGCGCCTCTTTATTACGCCGATGGACAGATTCGGGGCGAGGTCTATGTCTACGGATCGTTTGTTCAAAGCCGTATGTATCGCGAGGGAGTAACTTGCAGCGATTGCCATAATCCGCATTCCCTCGAACTTGTAACCGGCGAGGCAAGCAGTGACGTGTGCGGGCAATGCCACCTGGCTGCGCGCTTTGCAAGCAGCGACCACCATCGACACGCGAGTGGCGAGGTCGACTGTGTCGATTGCCATATGCCGGCAACGATCTATATGGGTGTGGACGCGCGTCGCGATCACAGTTTTCGTGTGCCCCGTCCCCATCTGAGCCTGAGCACAGACTCGCCGAACGCCTGCAACGGCTGTCACACTGAGCAAAGCAATCTATGGGCGGCTGCAAGAGTGAGCGAATGGTGGGGTGATGCAGCGTCGCTGGAATCACATTTCGCTACCGCCTTATACGACGCGCGAGCCGGATTCGCGAATTCGGATCTGGTCTCAGTGATTTCCGATGCAAATGTTTCCGGGATCGCAAGGGCCACGGCGTTGACACTGCTTGCAAGACCGTTAGCACAAGATGATGTCAATGCGATCGTCGTGGCGATGAGCGCAAGCGATTCGCTCGTACGTATGGGCGCGGTTCAGGCTGCACGCGCCATGGCCCCCGAATCGCAGTTGCAGTTCGCGGCACCGTTACTCTCCGATCCCGTCCGTAGCGTGCGCATCGAAGCCGCGGCATTACTGGCGCCGCTCAAAGACTACTTGCCAGGTCCACTGCTCCCGGCGTATCTGGCGGCGGCCAATGAGTTCAGGTTGGCACAAGGTGCCATCGCGAGCCGCCCCGAGGCACATGCCGCACTTGGCGGCTTTGAGGCTAGCAGCGGAAACTTCGAGCAGGCAATGATCCATTACGCGCAGTCTCTGCAGATGCAGCCGAATCTCACGACAACGCGAATCAATTACGCTGACGCGATGCGCCATTATGGCGACGAGTCACGTGCTGAGGCATTGCTTCGTGAAGGCGTGGCAATCGACGCCGCCAATGCTGTGTTAAGACACTCTCTTGGCTTGTTGCTGGTGCGTACAGAGCGAACGGTCGAAGGACTGCGTGAATTGCGCGAGGCAGCCAGGCTCGATTCAGACAATAGCCGTTACATCTATGTCGTTGGTATTGCGCTGAATTCGCTGGATAAGCAGGAGGAAGCCATCGCGGTGCTGGATGCGGCAGCGATTCGTTTCACCGGTGATTTCGATATTACCTGGGCGCTGGCAACCATGTTCAGAGATCGTGGTGAGATCGAAAAGGCACGGGCCGTTGCCGATCAGCTTGCGGCCCTGCACCCCGGTAACAGCAATGTTGCCGCCTTACTTGAGTCGTTGTCCGCAAACTAATTGAAGTTGCTGACACCATCGTAGACGAGCTTTAAGCCGACCAGGAACAACAACACGTAGACGAAGCTGAAAAAGAAGCGATCAGACACACGACGGTGCAGCCATACACCGAGACCGACCCCGATAGGCGCCAGCGGTGCGAGAACAAGCGAAGTCAGCAGGTTACTGGTGTCGAATTGGCCGAGCCAGGCATATGGCACGAGTTTTACGTAGTTGACCACGGCGAAGAAAACGACCGTCGTCGCAACAAAATCCGTGCGGTTTAATGATCGCCGCAAGAGGTACATGCTGATCGGTGGGCCGCCGGCGTGTGCGACAAAGCTCGTAAAGCCTGCGACGGTGCCGCCGATCATTGCGTATGCGCGTGGGAAGTCAGCCAGACCCTCACTCGCCGAACGGCGTTGATTTATCCAGTAATGCACTGTGAACGTAATTGCGACGAAACCGACGATCAGGCGTACGACCGATGCGCTCATAGTGCTGAACAGCAGGGTGCCTGTCGCAATGCCGATCAGCGAAGCGGGCAGGAGCATGCGCAATTCGGGCCATAGCCATTTTCGGCGATAAGCCCACAGGCTGAAGACGTCCATCAGGCACAGAATGGGCAGCAGGATTGCAGCCGCCTGTACGGGTGTTACGACTAAAGCCATGAGTGGTACCGAGGCCGTTCCGAGCCCGCCACCGAAGCCGCCTTTGGCGACTGCAAACATCAAGACGGCCGGTATGGCCGCAGCGTAGAACCAGGGATCTGATATCAACAGTCGCTCCAGCCGGATTTTGTCCGAGGCGTGAATCCCGAGAGTGTACGCATAGCGTGGACCCAAGTCTTACTGGCTCGCCGCTTTCGTGATCTAATGGCCGAACGATAATAACGACAATGTCCCGTGAAATTGAGAATTCGTGATAATTCAATTCGCTTGCGTTTGACACGTGGCGAAGTTAATAGGCTACGTGACGACGGCCTGGTGAAATCGAGAACAGGCTTTCCGAGTGGGCGCGACTTCCAGTATGTGCTCGAAAGCAGTCCGGCCAGCGTCACTCCCGGCGCCTTTTTCTCCGAAAATGTAATCACGGTGCGCTTGCCGGAGACCACGGTTCTCGCATGGGCGAATTCCGAGCAGGTGTCAATCAAGGGAGAGCAGCTGCTTGATGATGGCGAAATGCTGGCCGTCCTCGTTGAAAAAGATTTCGAATGTATTAGCCCCCGGGAAGGCGAGGACGAGGCGGACATGTACCCACACCCTGACGCAGAGCGTGCCGAAGGACCGGACTGATGCCGGTTCCGCGTTATGCCGGGTTCACGCCAGAATCGTTGTCGTTTCTCGAGGAATTGGGGGCGAACAACAATCGTGAATGGTTCAGGGCAAACAAGAGCCGCTATGAAGAACTGGTACTCGACGTCGCATTGCGATTTATTCAGTCGATGCAGGATCCACTGGCCGAGTTTGCCCCTCACTTCGTCGCGCAGGCAACACGCATAGGCGGTTCATTGATGCGCGTGTACCGGGATACGCGTTTTTCAAATAACAAGTTGCCATACAAGACCAACATCGGCATCCAGTTTCGCCACGAACAGGCCAAAGACGTGCATTCTCCAGGTTTCTATGTGCATGTAGACCCCGAACAGGTCTTTGTCGGCGTCGGCATGTGGCGGCCGGACTCGGACCCTTTGCGCATGATCCGTGAGCGCATCGCGTCGAAACCGGCCGAATGGCGTCGAACCGTAGGTGATCGGTCTTTTCGGCGGCAGTTCAGTCTTGGTGGTGAGTCATTGATCCGTCCACCGCGTGGCTTCGACAAGGATCATGAGTTGATTGACGATATCAAGCGCAAGAGTTTCATCGCGATTGCGAATATCGAATTAATGGAATGCCTGAGCCCGAAATTTCAGCGCAAGGTCGAAACGGCGTTCAGGTCCGGGACACCCTATATGCGTTTTCTGTGCAAAGCTGTCGGAGTGCCGTTCTAGCCCGGATTATTTATGAATAATCCGGGCTAGCCGACCGCGAGTGTCGACAAGGAGTCGGTCTCTGCATGTCCGAAAACCCGATTATCTGGCAACCCGATGTGGAGCGCATGCAAGCCTCTGCGATGCATCGCTTCATGGTGCAAAACGGCTTCGATAACTATGACGATCTGTACCAGTGGTCCATCGACGAGTCGGCCGCTTTCTGGGAGGCGCTATGCGACTTCTGTGATGTTCATTTTGACCGGCGGGCCGAACGTGCGCTGGTGAGGCGGGACAACATCATGGATGCGGGTTGGTTTGCTGGCAGTCAACTCAACTATGCAGCCCACCTGTTGCGCTACGAGGGAGCGCGTGCTGCGATTATTTTCTGCGGCGAGGATGGCAGTCGTCGTGAAATGTCTCGAGATGAATTGCGCACTGCAGTGGCCGAGGTGGCCGCTGGGCTGCGCAATACCGGTGTTGTGAAAGGCGATTGTGTTGCCGGGTTCCTGCCCAATTGTCCTGAAGCGATCATCGCCATGCTGGCCGCGTCGAGTATTGGTGCGACCTGGTCATCGTGTTCGCCTGATTTCGGTGTCAACGGTGTTGTTGATCGCTTCGGTCAGATCGAGCCCAAAGTTCTGTTCGCAACCGACGGCTATTACTACAACGGCAAGCGAATCGATTCGCTGCCCATCGTCGCCGGAATTGCGGCAGCGATTCCGGCAATTTCTACAACCGTAATCGTGCCATTTCTCGGTGAGACGCAAGGCGAAGCGCCTGCCGGTACGGTCGCATGGGACGACTTCGCGATGGCAGGCGCCGCTGTGTCGTTCGAGCCTGTCGATTTCGATCATCCCCTGTACATCCTGTATTCGTCGGGAACGACCGGCGTGCCGAAGTGCATCGTACACGGCCATGGTGGCACCTTACTGAAACACCTGAGCGAACACGTATTGCATATCGATATCAACAGTGATGATCGTGTGTTCTATTTCACGACCTGTGGCTGGATGATGTGGAATTGGCTCGTCAGCGGTCTGGCTACCGGAGCGACTCTCGTGCTCTTCGATGGTGCGCCGTTCGTAGGCGAAGGGAGAGTGCTCTGGAGGATGACCGAGCGCGAGCAGGTCACGGTATTCGGCACGAGCGCAAAGTACATTTCGGCGTTGCAGAAATCGGGCCTGCGGCCAATCGATGAGTTCGATCTAACGGCACTGCGATGCATACTCTCCACCGGATCACCGCTCATGCCTGAGAGTTTTGATTTCGTCTACGACGCGATCAGCGCGGACGTGCAGCTCGCGTCGATCTCAGGTGGCACGGACATTCTGGGATGTTTCGCGACCGGCAATCCCCTGTGGCCGGTTCGTCGCGGCGAATTGCAATGTCGGGGACTCGGCATGGCGGTGGAGATTTTTGACGATACCGGCGCCGCACTCGTCGGGCAGAAAGGCGAGTTGGTTTGCACCCGGCCGTTTCCGTCGACCCCAGTGTACTTCTGGAACGACCCCGACAATGCACGCTATCGTGCTGCCTACTTCGAGCGATTCCCCGGTGTTTGGGCGCATGGCGACTTTGCCGAACTCATGCAAAGCGGTGGTCTGGTCATACACGGCCGGTCAGACGCTGTTCTGAACCCGGGTGGCGTACGCATTGGAACCGCCGAAATCTATCGCCAGGTCGAAAAGCTCGACGAGGTCGTCGAGAGTATTGCAATAGGGCAAAACTGGAACGACGACGTGCGCGTTGTACTGTTCGTAGTACTAAGAGCCGACATCGACCTGGACGACGCTCTGCGCGACCGTATTCGCGATGTGATTCGCGAGGGCACAACGCCCAGGCATGTGCCTGCAAGGATTATTGCGGTTGCGGAAATTCCTCGGACGAAAAGCGGAAAAATTGTTGAACTCGCAGTGCGTTCGGTAGTTCACGGTGAGACGGTCATGAATATTGAGGCGCTCGCCAATCCTGAAGCGCTGCAGCATTTTCGAGACATCGCAGAACTTGGCAAGATATAGGAAGCATTCCTGATGGACGCGGCGGACATGTTGGGCATAGAGGTCAGTCGGGGCACAGTGTTGCCCGAATGGATAGACATCAATGGCCATATGAACGTCGCGTACTACGTGCTCGCGTTTGACCATGGCATCGACGCTTTATGGGCGCGCTTCGGCATTACGGACGAACACATCCAGACGCAGGGTAGCTCGACGTTCGCTGTTGAGTCACATCTGCTCTATCGACGAGAGCTCCAGGTCAATGACGCGTTCATCGTAACGGCACAGATCCTCGCGTATGACGAGAAGCGCATTCATCAATTTCAACGCATGTACCACGCCGAGGACGGATACGTCGCGGCCACTGCCGAGTGGATGAATCTGCACGTGAACATGTCGACTCGCCGTGTTGCGCCGTGGCCGGCGAAAATTCTGGATGCGATTCGCCAAGTCGTCGAAGAACAGGGTGACAGGTCGTATCCTGAAGATGCCGGCCGCACGATGAGTGTGGCCAAGCCACTTTTTTCGGCAGGGACGAATTACCGATGAGCGCGCGTTTTTTGCTGGCCATCGACCAGGGTACGAGCAGCTCTCGTGCCGTAATCTACGATCATTCGGCGAACGTAGTGTGCGGCGCTCAGCAGGAGTTCCCGCAACACTTTCCACAACCGGGATGGGTAGAACATGATCCCGAGGAGATCTGGGACTCGGTGCGAGCTGTCGTCCGCCAGGCCTTGCAAAAGGCGGGAGCGACCGCTACCGACATTTCGGCGATTGGAATCACGAATCAACGCGAAACGACTCTGGTGTGGGATCGGGAGACCGGACAGTGCGTGCACAACGCGATCGTTTGGCAGGATCGGCGTACGGCATCGATGTGCGAGGCGTTGCAGGCCGATGGCGCCGAGTCGCTGGTCAGCAAAAAGACAGGCTTGCGACTTGATCCGTATTTTTCAGCGACCAAGATCGCCTGGATCCTCGACATGGTTCCCGGCGCGCGCGAACAGGCTGAACGCGGCAAGCTTGCGTTCGGCACCGTCGATTGTTTCCTGTTGTGGCGCCTGACCGGTGGTCACGTACATGCGACCGACGCGACTAATGCATCACGGACAATGCTATTCAATATTCACCGTCAGGAATGGGACGATGAGCTGTTGAAACTCTTTAACGTTCCGCGCGAATTGTTGCCGAGTGTTCGGGACTGCGCCGCTGATTTCGGCGCAGCCACTGACGCGACACTCGCCGTGGTTGCGCCTGTTCTCGGCATGGCGGGCGACCAGCAGGCTGCATTGATCGGTCAGGCAGGATTTGACTACGGCATGACCAAAAGCACTTTTGGGACAGGCTGTTTTGTCATCGCGAACACGACTGACAAAGCGTTGACATCTAACCATCAGCTGCTGACGACGATCGCTAGCCGATTGGATGGCAAGGTGAATTACGGACTCGAAGGCAGCGTGTTTGTGGCCGGTTCGGCCATGCAGTGGTTGCGTGACGAGCTCGGAATTATTGATGCGGCCCCACAGTCCGAAGAAATTGCGAAGGCGACGGGCGTTGTTGACGACGTTTATGTCGTGCCGGCATTCGCGGGATTGGGCGCACCGTACTGGGATCCGCATGCGCGCGGTGGGATTTTTGGGCTGACGCGCGGTAGCGGGCGCGATCAGATCATTACGGCCACACTGCAGTCCGTCGCGTTTCAGACCAGGGACCTGATTGATGCAATGGCCGACGACGGTATCGCGCCGTCGATTATTCGCGTGGACGGCGGTATGGTGGCGAACAACTGGTTCCTGCAATTCCTTGCCGATATTCTCGACATTCCTGTCGAGCGCCCGGAAAACGTCGAATCGACAGTGCTCGGCGCGGCTTATCTTGCGGGTTATTACAGCGGCGTCTTTGCCTCGCTTGAGCATATTGCGCAGCAATGGCGAAGCGATGTCGTGTTCGAGCCGGCGATGAAATCCGACCAGCGCGATCGCTTGCTGGCGGGCTGGAACGTTGCTGTCGCGCAGGTGCGAGGGAACAAATTCTGAAGTGACAACTTTACTCAAAGCGCGACAGAAAATCGGCAAATACAACATCCTCGGCCGCATTGCGTCTGGTCCACTCGCCGACGTCTATCGTGCCTACGATACTATTCACAAGATGCGAGTCGCGCTGAAGATTCCGAAATCAGGCGACTACAATGGGCATGAGGAGTTCCTGCACGAAGTGCAGGTCGCGACCAAGCTCAACCATCCGAATATCTTGCCGGTACTCAACGCAAGTTACATCGATGACCGTTTCGTCATTGCAATGGAACTCGGTGGCGAATCACTCGCCAATCGAATTGAACGCAGGACCTCAAACGCACGTGCGATTGATCTCGCGGCGCAGGCGCTGGCGGCCCTGGCCCATGCGCACGAGCGCAAGATCATCCATTGCGACATCAAGCCCGAGAACTTCATCCTGTTCCCAGGCAATCGGCTCAAGCTTGCGGATTTCGGCTTCGCCAAAATCAGCCTGCGCACGATCAAGGCATCCGGATCCGGCACCATTGATTACATTGCACCCGAGCAGGCCATGGGCCGGCCGAAGTTTCAATCCGATGTGTTTTCCCTGGGCCTGGTGCTCTACAGATTGTTTTCGGGCAAGTTGCCGGAATGGCCTTTCGCCTGGCCCATGCTCGGCCACGATCGCCTGTTATCGCGCGCGCGCCCGGAATTTGTTGCCATGCTCAGGAAGGCCATTCAACTGGACCCGACGAAACGTTACCGCAATGCGATGCAGATGCAGGCCGCATTCGAGCGATCGCAGAGTCATGCGCGCAAGCAAAAACGGTCCGGCGCAAAAAATGGCAATCGCAATGGATCGTCATGGCGGCAGCTGCAGTGGCGAGAATTTCAGCGCCGGTACCGCAAGGTGCTCGACACGCGACATCAGTGCCGTCGCTGTGAAGGACCAGTAGCCGAGAGTATGCAGGCCTGTCCCTGGTGTGGTTTTGGCAATCCGGCACGCGGCTCGGAATCGGCATTGTCTTCCACCTGCCCGCGCTGCGAACGTGGGGTCAAAAACGACTGGGACTATTGCCCGTGGTGCTACGGTCCCGGATTCGTCGTGGCAACCAGTCGCCGTTATCCTGACAAGCGGTATCAGTCGCGATGCAGCAAACAACGATGTCGCGGTCCACTGATTCCGTTCATGCGCTATTGTCCATGGTGCCGGACCAAGGTGCGCAGACCGTGGAAAATCACGGGCGATAAACACGCATGCAAAGCTTGTCGATGGGGCGTCGCGAAAGATTTCTGGAATTATTGCGGTTGGTGTCGGGAGCCAGTGCGGCGCGCGTAGCGCCGCGGCGGAATGATAGTGACGCTAAATGTTGACATATTGCTGCTTGACGACACCAGTTCGCCCGATCGGCAACGTGGTACTGTCGGCGGCGGAGAGTTCGTCGCTTACACCTGCCGATCGCCGGACAAGGATACTGAAAACGAAGATACGGTGGCCATCATCTCGTGCGGTTCGCAATCTGCGGTCCTTGTCGTTGCAGACGGTGCTGGCGGACTGCCTGCGGGCAAGCGGGCGTCACTCACTGCCGTAACGACACTTGCGAAATCCTTGCAATCGCCGATGGTAGAGTCGGTGCTCTTACGCACCGCGATCCTTGACGGCATAGAGGCAGCGAATGTCGCTGTGCAGAACGTGGTCAATGGCGCCGCAACGACATTGACTGTTATTGCGATTGAGGGCCTGAATGTCCGTGCGTACCAGATAGGCGATTCGGAGGCGATGATTGTCGGCAATCGCGGCCGCCTGAAATTTCATACACAAGTGCATTCTCCGACTGGATTTGCGGTCGAAGCAGGATTTCTCGATCAGCATGAGGCATTGCACCATGCCGAGCGCCACCTGGTTTCCAATTTTCTTGGCACGAGAGACATGCGTATCGATGTGGGCACCGAGGTCGGGCTCAAGCCGCGCGATACCGTGATGATTGCCAGCGACGGGCTAATGGACAATGTGCATGTGGAAGAAATTATTGAGCGCATTAGGATTGGCTCGATCGATGCTGCGGCCAGCGCTGTTATAGGGCTCGCCAGGCGGCGCATGGCCGGAACATCTTCTGAGCAACCAAGCAAACCAGACGATTTGTCGCTGATCCTGTACCGCAAACCGGGCCGTAGAGCCGATAAACTGGACATTGAGACTGATTAGGAAATGACATATTGCAATTCTGTCAACGCCAGGGGTGCCGGCAGCGTTGAGTAGTGGCAGGGGGTGTTGATCGCATCCCGGGCACGTATTATCGTCAGGGTTGGTGGGTAGCCATGATTTGGTCGTTCTGCGGGATTGATTCCGATGGAACTCAAACCCGGTTTTACCGCTCAAACCCAGATGAACGGTGCTCGTAACAGCCGCGGCTTGCCGCACCTCGCAACATAGAGGGCCAGGACAATGAAGCTCAGTCAGCTTGTGAAAAACGTAAGTTACTGGATCAAACCGCTATCGGTACTCGCATTGACAGCATTGCTTGCGAGTGCTTGCAAAACGGAAGTGCAGACCCCCCCGGGTGGCGTCGGCATGCCGCCGCCGCCATCAGGCGGTGGAATGCCATCTCCGCCTTCGCCTCCTGGAGGCGGCGGCCAATCCGGCGGCGGCCAATCCGGAGGCGGGCAGTCAGGCGGCGGAGAGTCAGGCGGTGGGCAATCAGGTGGTGGGATGCCGGGTGGCTCTGATAGTGGCGCAACAGGCAGTTCTGGTGATGGCGGTGATGGCTCGAGTGGCGATATCGGTAGTTTCCCAGGCGATGATCCAATGGGTGTGCCACCGATGCCGGATAGCGGTGGTGCAGGCGGTGCTGGCGAGGAAGCCACTAGCGCGGGTGAAGCATCGGAGAATGATGGCGACGGCGATTCAAACGGCGATTGCGGTGAGACTGGCGCTCTGCCAGGCGGCATCGGCGGCATGGGCCAGGCCGGCGAGTGTATCGGCGGTGGGTCATCTGCGAACAGCAACAGCGAGGCCGAGAGCGGTGGTTCCACGGGCACGGGCGGCGCAGGCAGCGTCGGTCAGTTTCCGGAGGAAAGTGCTGCACAAAGAGCGGAACGGCTTGGCAAAGAGCTCGATGAGGCCGTTGGTGGATTTGACAAAGTACTGATGGAGGAGCAACGCGTAATATCCTCCGTGGGACGAAATACAGAAGGATTCGGCAGTGGCGCTGCGGGCAGCGGCGGCAGCGTCAGTCTGGGTCAGCAAGCGGCCGGCGCAGGTGGGTCGATTATTATTGCCAATACCGGGTCAAGACGGCAATCGCCGATCGATGCTATGTCTCAAGAGGAGATTAGTGAACGTACGCCGCAGGATGTTTCGATCATGGCTGATGACGACATTATTGCGCGGCAGCTTCGCGAAGCTGCGCTGGTGGAAGAAGATCCGGATTTGCGTGATCGCCTCTGGGAGGAGTACCGGAAATATAAGGGCCTATAAAAGACCTATGAATATTAAGGGCCCATCCAAGGTCTAAAGGAAGCTAAAGTGCGTACGATGAAAGGGACATCGCTGTTATTGATTTTGACCTCTCTTGCATTATCAGGTTGCTCGGTCAATGAGGTTGTTACGGCCCAGGAAACTGAGTTAATCATGGCGCAAGCGCCACCTGATGAAGCGTTGCTGCTCGATATTGGCATCATCCATTTTAAAGAAGGTGTCCCGAGCAAAAATGATTCTGCGGATTCCGGAATTTTCGAAGAAATTCGGTCGGCCGAGTCGCGCTACCTTGCCTATCACCTGAAGACGACGCTGCAGGGCACCGGACACTGGGGCGCAGTCCGCGTGGTGCCATCGCGGAACACGCACACCGACGTAATCATCAGTGGCACGATCAAGGAGTCCGACGGTGAGTTCATCGTGTTGCAGATAACCGTCGGCGATGCACGAGGGCAGCAATGGTACCGCAGGAATTACAGCACACAGACGGGTATATCTTCGTATTCGATGAATCGCGATCGCCGTCAGGATCCGTACCAGAAGGTTTTTAACGATATTGCAAACGATCTGCGGGCATATGTTGCCCAGTTGCCGCCGAAAATCATTCAACAAGTGCGCCAGGTTTCGGAGTTGCAATTCTTTGCCGATATGTCGCCGCGAGCTTTCGGGGAACATCTGGCAACCGATGTAGATGGCCTGGTCACGCCAGTGCGATTGCCCGCGCAGAATGATCCATCCGTCGACCGCCTGCGGCAAATTCGTGAGCGTGATCGACTCGTCGTCGATACGCTCAACGAGCACTACGCGAATTTCTACTACGGTATCGCCATTCCCTACCACTCGTGGCGCAAGACGGCGCGCGAGGAAGCGATCAATTATCGCCAGGTCAAACGGGCCTCCACCATGCAAATACTGATGGGAGCTGTCGTGCTCGCCGGTTCATTGGCGGTGGATACAGAAAGTGGTAGCAGGCAGACGAGAAACATCAACCGCAGCCTGAGAAATATCGGCCTGTCGCAGGGATTCGAAACGATATTCTCAGGATTCTCGCGGCGCTCGGAAGCATCTATGCACCTCGAGGCAATTGCTGAATTGTCGGAGTCCTTCGGCGCTGAAGCGGCTCCCATGGTCGTCACTGTTGAAGGTCAAACGCGTCGCCTCACTGGCACGGCCGCCGCACAGTACGAGAGCTGGCGACGATTGCTCAAGGAAATCTACGAGGCTGAAACCGGATTCGTCGATTCGGCTGATGTCAGCGCACCGGAGCGTGTCCCTGAACCGACCGGATGAGCGAACGGCCACTGATGCAGGACCTGCAAAAAGGGACAGAGCTTGCGAACCGCTACACGCTGGTCCGCATGCTCGGCGGTGGTGGCGCGGCCGTTACCTGGCTTGCGAAAGACCGTATGACGCACGCGCAAGTCGCGTTGAAAATTCTCGTCGACGATCGACATTCCGTTGCCGGCTTGCGCAAAGAATGGCAAACCAGCATTCGCCTGATGCATGCTCACATCGTGCGCGTATTCGAATTCAATGACGATCCGCAATGCGCGTTCTACAGCCTGCAATTCATTGATGGGCCCGATATCGGCGCACTTTCGGGCGCACCATTGCTGCACATTCTTCCTCCCATCGCATTGGTCGCTGATGCGCTTCGATACGCTCACAGCAAGGGCGTCGTGCATCGCGATATCAAAGCCAGCAATATTCTGATTGACCACAATGGTGCGCCGTTCCTGATCGACTTCGGTGTTGCGTCGGACGGCAAAGTCGATGCAGATGGCGGATCACTGATCGCGGCAAGCCCGCAACGACTTGCCGGGGCCTTTCCTCAGCCGGCCGATGATGTATTCGCTCTCGGTGGCCTTATATTTGAACTCGTTACAGGGTACTCACCGTATGCATCGGCCTCGACTGCCAATGACATCCGGCATGTCGTGCCGGCACAGCTGCAGGCGGCGAATGGCACACCGATACCGCCTGCCGTGCAGACATTGGTCGCGAACATGCTCGATAAAGATGCGAGCGGACGTCCCGACGCAGAAGCGATTGTAGCCGGACTGGATGCCGCCGGTTTCGCACCAGGGCCGGCACCGGCCGAATATGCCGGCAAACGACAAATGACAGCAGAAGTGATCATCGAGGCCAGCGAGGCGATTCGGCCAGCTATTACGGGCACCGCAGCGACTCCACTCCCCGAGACCTTCGAGCGTTCAGGGATTAGCCCGCGAATGCTGGGTATTGGTCTTGTCGCACTATTGGCAGTTCTTCTTGGTGTCATATTTTTGCTGCCGGGGACCGTCACACAGGACAGCGTGGAACCCATCTCCGAATCGGCATCAACTGATGTGAAAGCGACGCAGGATCCCAGGCAACGGCGGGGGGTGCAATTCACCGAAAACATCGATGACCTTGCGGGCCGCGACGCGCGGGTCGTGGCACGAGCCGAAACCGAAATCGTTCTTGGTGAGCTGCTGTCCAAAATGGACACACTTGAGCGACGCGCCGTACAACGATGGGGCGGATTGCGATTCAAGCAGGCACAGGCCGCCTATGCCGAAGGCGATACCGCCTATCTTGCTCGGGACTACGCGATAGCCAAAACGAAGTACCGTGAGGCGATTGAAAAGCTTGAGCCACTAATAGTCGAGGTTGACCAGATTTTCGCAACGACATTTGCCGCAGCGCAGGCGGCCCTGGATGCCGCAGACGCGGCCGAGGCAATACGGCACTTCGAGTTGGCTGTTGCGATAAGCCCGAGCCACGCGGCCGCCCAAACCGGATATGGTCGCGCCAAGAATCTCGACACGGTATTGTCGTTAATCGATAAGGGACTTGCATTCGAAAAAAACCTTGAGCTCGACGCAGCTCGGCACAGCTTCGCAGAGGCTGTGGATATCGATCCCGAGTGGCAACCCGCGCGGGAAGGTCTCGATCGAGTGCTGGCGACGATTCGGCAAATGGAATTTGATCAGCGCATGACCGAGGGACTGCTGGCATTGTCGGAGGGCGATTTTCCAGGTGCGCGTGCAGCCTTTCGTATGGCCAAAAATCTCAAGCCTGAATCACCTGAGCCCGCAGACGGCCTGTTACAGGTGGATCAGGGTATCCGTCTCGAGAAAATCTCGGCGCTTGAGCGGCAAGCGCAGTCGCAGGAGCGAAACGAGCAATGGGACACCGCAATTGAAACCTATGAGAGCATTCTCGACATTGATGCCAACCTGCTTTTTGCGCAACAAGGTCTTGGGCGGGCGACGCAAATGACGGCGTTGCATAAGCGCCTCGACGATTATATCGTCGACCCGGATAGTCTGAGCGCGCCATCAACAATGCACTCGGCAACGGTTCTCATTGTCGATATCACGCGGATGTCACGGATCGGACCGCGACTTGGCGATCAACGCGACGAACTGTCGCGTTTGCTCAAGCGCGCAGCGACACCACTGACCGTACAATTCGTTTCGGACAATGTTACCGACGTATCGATTTACCAAGTGGGTAAACTCGGTAGTTTCGCAACGCACGAATTGACTCTACGGCCGGGAACCTACGTTGCGGTGGGCAGTCGGCCGGGATTTCGTGATGTGCGTCTTGAATTTCGTGTCGGGCCGGAAATTGAACTAAAGCCGGTCGTTGTTCGCTGCGAGGAAGCAATTTGAATTTCGATCATTTATTCATCATCGATGTCGAAGGCGAACGACGCATCGATGCCGACAAACTGCCGCTACGGGTCGGTACAGGCAGTGAATGCGAAATTCGCTTACCGGGTCCTGGTGGCGGACCTGTAGCATTGCTCGATCTGCTCGACGGGGCGCCGTTTGTGCAGCCCGTCGGGCGTGATGCATCAATGCAGATTAACGGCGAGCCGCTGCGCGCCAGTAGTCGGCTAGCGCACGATGATGAATTGCAATTCTTTGGCAGCCGCATACGGATTTCGACTAGCGACGACCGACTCGCGCTGGAAGTTCGACTCGAGGAAAGTGCATACATTACACAGCCGCCAGAGCTGGTCGATGCACAAGCGGTGGGCGAAGACGAGACGATTGCCCCAACGGCGTTTCGTCGTGCGGCGGAAACCCTGGCCGCGGTCGAACAATCGCAGCGTAGCCCTCTAAAGATCCTGGTCAGCGTCGGCCTGGGCGCTCTCCTATTGATGTCCTACCTGCTGTTCAGTGCGAAATCGATTCAGTTTGAGGTTGATCCACCCGACCCTGACCAACTCTCGATTGTCGGCGGCTGGTTTCGCCTGCCGCTTGCCGACCGGGTCCTGCTCAGGCGTGGTGAGTACACTGTCAATATTCAAAAGCAGGGCTACTACGACGTCAGCCAGAGTTTTGTGGTCGGCGACGAACCCGGCAGGACGATAGAAATCAAAATGCGTCGCCTCCCGGGCCGACTCATTGTGAGTACAGAGCCGATCGTCGACGCGGTCGTTTCGATTGATAACGGCCTCGTTGGCAAGGTTCCGTATGGTCCGATTGAGCTACAGCCCGGGGAACACAGCATCAGTGTGCAGGCAGATCGCTACCTGCCTTTTGCCGATGTTGTTGATATACCCGGGCTCGGACGACTGGAACAAATGCATGTCCAGCTCGTGCCTCGCTGGTCCAATGTCGAGGTAAGGTCGGAGCCGCCTGGAGCATCGATATTCGTCGGTGATGAGCGAATTGGCGAAACGCCGGCGATTATCGAACTTCTTGAGGGTACGCACCAGGTCAGCGTGATTCGCGACGGTTTCAAAGCCTGGGATGGAACCGTGATCGCGAAGCCGAATTCTGATCAGACATTGCCCCTGATCCTGCTCGAACCGGCGAACGCCAGGTTGCTCGTGAAATCAATACCGCGCGGTGCCAACGTCACGGTAAACGGACGTTATCGTGGACAGTCGCCGATTACGCTCTCACTGTCACCGGGAATAGACTACAAAATCGGATTGTCGAAGGCCGGCTATGGAGGAACGAGCCGCAGTGTGCGCTTGCAGGCGGCGGCCAGTGATTCGATTACCGTTGATCTCACGGCACGTACGGGAACCCTGACGGTCAACGTGCAGCCCGCCGATGCTACCGTCTTTGTCGATGGCCGGGCGCGCGGCAGTGGATCGACGACGCTCAGGCTGAGTTCGGCGCCACACCGGATCGAGGTCAGAAAAACAGGGTACGCGAGCTGGAGCCGCACGATTACGCCGCGACCAGGCTATCCGCAGACTGTCTCGGCGAGCCTGCGCTCGCATGCATCGATCGAGCGCGCAAAAATCGACATCACGCAAAAAACAGCATCGGGTCAGCTGTTGCGTCGTATTGAGCCCGGAACATTCATGATGGGTGCATCGCGCGCTGAGCAGGGCAGGCGCGCGAATGAAGTACTGCGGCCGGTCACCTTGTCCCGCCCCTACCTGATTGGTGTGCGTGAAGTCACGAACAGGGAGTTCGCGGAATTTCGCGAGAATCACGACTCAGGTAGTGACATTCACGTGGCGATGGGTGGTGACGACAATCCGGTTGCCAGGGTCACGTGGGGTGATGCGGCTGAATACTGCAACTGGCTTAGCGCGAGAGAGGGGCTGACGCCGGCCTACGTCGAAAAATTTGGGGCATGGGATGTCGTCCGGCCGCTGACCAACGGCTATCGGCTGCCGACAGAGGCTGAATGGGCATGGGCCATTCGATATTCAGCCAGTGGCAAGGCCGCAAAGTTTTCCTGGGGCACCGAAATGCCGCCTAAAAAGAACTCGGGAAATTACGCAGACCGGGCCGCAACGGGGATTGTGCCGACAACACTGCCACGCTACGACGATGGCTTCTCATCGACGGCACCGACTGGCAAATTTCCGCCCAATTCGATCGGTATTTATGATGGCAGTGGCAATGTTGCCGAATGGGTCAACGACTACTACACGGTGCCCACACCCGGTATCACACAGGCAGCGGTAGACCCGCTCGGCCCGGCCAGCGGCAAGTACCACGTCATTCGTGGCTCCAGCTGGCGCCATGCCGGCGCTACCGAATTAAGGCTCAGCTATCGGGACTATGGCGATGAGGCTCGCGCCGATGTCGGATTTCGAATCGCCAGAACCGCGGATTGAAGATTCGTGCGACAATCCCGCCTGTTGGCGGTCAAAGGTCAAAGACCGAATGATGGAGGACCGGTTGTGCTGCGTTTAGTACTGTTACTTACCTCGATGTTTGCTGTAACCGCCTGGTCCCAGGACAGCGAGACAGACCCCGACTCCGATACGACAGAAACTCTGCAAGAGCAAAATGAAGTCGAAGAGCAAGATGACTCGGATCTTGATGAGGAAAGTTATCTGGATGTTGAGGAAGATGATTTCAGGCCGAGCGAGGACATTTCGGCCGACCAGTCCATCGCATTTCCTACCGATATTTAGCCAGATCTGACGCTTATGAAAAAAAAGAACATACCCGTTGAGTTTGTCTTTCAATTATTTGCTTTGATCATTACGATCATCGTCGTGCACGCATTCTATGTCTCGGTGGTGAGGCCCAATGCGGCGCGCATCATCGAAGAGCAGGCCGAAGCGCTTGCGGCCGATCCTGCATACGTCAAAGAACGGCGCGTCTCGATTTTGATCAAGGACATGGAACAGGAAGCCTGCTTTATTCTTGGAATCTGGGCGCTTGCCATCATGGGTTTCAAGGCAGTGCAGGTTTTTGCTGAACGGAAACTGTTGGATGTGGATCTTGTCCCTGTTGCCGATGGCATGCGAATACTTCCGGAGGACACGCGCGAATTCGCGCGCCAGATGCAGGCGCTGCCCGATCATCGGCAGCGGATGTTGCTGCCGCGCACACTCCTGAGCGCGTTACGACGATTTAGCTCGACGCGAAACATCCAGGACGTTGCGACCACTACCCACACGATCTGCGAGTCCGAAGCGGACCGCCTCGAGTCCGAGTTGTCGATGATTCGATACATCTCGTGGGCGATTCCGTCGATCGGTTTCATTGGCACCGTGCGGGGAATCGGCGAGGCGCTCGCGCAGGCTGATAAGGCAGTGCAGGGAGATATTGCTGGCGTCACACAGAGTCTCGGTATTGCATTCAACTCCACATTTATCGCTTTGCTGATCAGTATCTTTCTGATGTTCCTCGTGCACCAGCTGCAGTTGTTGCAGGAACGGCTCGTCTTCGATAGTGAGAACTACACGAATGAAAAGTTGATCCAGCATATGAGGTCGGACGAGCGGTAGGGTGTTGTGAGCTTACTTGCCGCACATCTCAATGATGCCGGGATTTTGGTCCTGGACGCGGACAGGGTTTTGTATCGCGAGCCCGGGTTTGCGTTGCTTGATGACGAACAGCTGACGACAGGCAGTGAGGCGTTCGCGCGTGCCCGGGTCAAACCGCGGCGCATCCAGAACCGCTTCTGGTCAGACCTGCATACAGAACCTCTCGCCGACCGGCGATTCCAGCATTTGAGCCCTGCTGACCTCGTAAGCTGTCAACTCGAGCAGATCTGGCAGCGAATTTCCGGCGACGGCGACCGCATTGTCGTCGCCGTGCCTGCCTATATGAACAATGACAATCTCGCCATGTTCTTAGGGATAGCCGCTGAACTCAAAGTGCCCGTCGTCGCGATGGTCGATGCGGCCGTTGCGGCGACACGCAGGGAATATCATGATGCCGTGCCAGTACACGTCGACATGAGCCTGCATTCATCGCTGTTGACTCGTATTTCCCAGTCCGGGCAAGCACAGGTCGATCGATCGGCCGTCATTGATGACGGTGGGCTGATAGCCCTGCTCGATGCCTGGGTTCAGGTTATCGCGGAGGCATTCGTTCAACAATCACGCTTTGATCCGCTGCATACGGCTGCGACAGAACAGGCGCTGACGGATCGACTGATGGGCTGGATCGATGCCGCATCGGTTGGCGAGTGCGTGATGCTCGAGATCGAGTATCAGGGAATCACGCACCGGGCCCAACTCGAGTCGCTCGATATTGTCGCGGCAGCTGCGCCGGTCTACCAAAAGATCGTCAGCAATCTGCGCGCCCTGTATCGCGCCGATGAAACGCCGGCGATCCAATTGTCGGACCGCGTTGCGCGGATGCCGGGTTTGGCGGACATGATGCGCGCCCGTGTCGGTGGCGAGGTCTTCATTCTTGAGCCCGGAGCAACCGCCAGGGGCCTGCTCGCACGATGTCGCGACATGCAGCTTCGAGACAGTGGCGTCAGCCTGATTCGGCAATTGCCGTGGGACCAGTCGCCTGTGAAAGTGGAGCCTAAGGACTTAAGCCGTCATGGCGGGCGACCTTCGCACCTGTTGTTTGAGAACACTGCGTATAGGATCGAAGATCAGCCATTGTCGCTGGGAACGCGACCGACAGATGGTGAACGTTGGATTGACCTGCAGACCGACATGCCAGGTGTGTCGCGACGGCACTGCTCGTTGCAGCAGGAAAACGGCCAATGCGTCGTGCGCGATTTCAGCCGTTATGGAACGTTTCTGAACGGCCATCGCATTGACGGATCGGCGGTGCTGCAAATTGGTGATTCACTTCGACTCGGCACACCCGGCTTCGAATTGCGATTGATTACGGCTGAGAAAACCGATGGCTCGTAGGCGCCGACAGTTCGAAGTGTTTAGCATGGCGTTTCTTGACTGCATGAGCTGCGGCTTTGGTGCTGTCATTCTGTTTTTCATGATCATCAATTCCCAGGTCAGGGAAACGACCGAGAAAGACCCGTCCAAACTGATGGCGGAGACGAAGAAAATTGAGATCGAGATTCTCGACAGCCGAAAAAATCTCGTATTTGCGAAAAATACTTTGGAACAGCTCGAGTCCGAGACGGATTCCGCCGAAGGGAAAATCGCACAGATCCTTGCACTCCTCGAAGAGCTGCGCGCCGAACTCTCGAAATACGATGCAGAGACTCTCGCGACCATTGATCGTGTCGAACAGCTACAAAGTGACATCGAAACGCTGACCGAAGAGGTTAAGCGCCTGCTCGCGCTCGCAGCGGAACAGGAAGCCGAAGGCAACAAGTTGCGCGAGTTCAAAGGCGACGGAGATCGCCAGTACCTGACCGGGCTCAAGCTCGGCGGTCGACGCACCTTGATTCTTGTTGATCGATCGGCGAGTATGCTCGATGACACGATCGTCAACATCATCAGGCGCCGCAATATGTCCGATGCGGACAAACTCGGGGCGGTTAAATGGCGCCAGGTCGTGGCCAGCGTCGACTGGTTGACCGCGCAGTTCCAGCCGGGCAGCAAGTTTCAGATCTATATGTACAACAATAAGGCAGAGCCGGTCATCAAGGGTAGTGATGGCGTGTGGCTGGACGCCGATGACGGCGGGCAACTTGACGAGGCAGTCAGGATACTGCGACGCACGATCCCTGAAAATGGCACAAATATGCGTGCAGCCTATGCTGTGGCGTCGGCACTGACGCCGCGGCCCGACAACATTATCCTGTTGGCTGACGGATTGCCGACGATGGATGACCTGACGACCAATCGCCGGACAATCAGTGGACGCGAACGTTACAACATGCATTATCGCGCGATACGAGAATTGCCGGTCGGCGTGCCCGTCAATATTTTTCTGTATCCGCTCGAGGGCGACTTCGAAGCGCCGATCCTGTACTGGATACTGGCGTTCAGATCGGGTGGCTCGTTCATCAGTGTCAGTCGCGACTGGCCATAAGTTCATGGAGCAATTGCAATGAGACGCCGCCGCCACGTTGAAGCATTCAGCCTGTCATTTCTCGACTGCATATGTTGTGGCTTCGGGGCTATTATTCTGTTGCTCGTGCTGAGCAAGATCTATGAACCCGTCATCATCGAAAAGACGCAAGACGATCTCCAATCGCTGATTGCGCTGTTGCAACAGGAACTTTTTGATATTCGCGGCGAAACAACCATAATCAATCGTGATCTGGAAGACGTACGTGAACAGACGTCGTCGACGAAACTGCGACTTGCGCGGTTGCTCGGCGATCTCAGTAAGGTCAGGGGCCAATACGCCGCCACTGAAAGAGACTCGGAATCGGTACTCGACGAAGGTGCCCTGAAAATTACGAAGCAGCGCCTGACCGAGGAGATGCGCAGACTACAACCCTACTTTCGTCGTGCTGACAACGACGCGGTTGCCGGCATTCCGGTCGATAGTGAATACATAATTTTCGTGATCGATACGTCGGGGAGCATGCAGCAGTTCAACTGGGACCGCGCGATTGAGAAATTGACCGAAACGCTCGACGTATATCCGCAGGTCAAAGGCATTCAGATCATGAATGACAACGGCAGCTATATGTTTCAACAATATCGAGGCAAATGGATACCCGATACGCCGGGCCGCCGTCAGGCGATCATCAATACGATGCGCAACTGGAGGCCGTTCAGCGACAGTAATCCGGTGGATGGCATCATTTACGCGATTAGCACCTTTTGGGCACCCGATAAAAAAATCAGCATTTATGTGTTTGGCGACGAATTCAGTGGCGGCTCCGTGGATTCCGTCGTGCGACAAATCGATTCGGTCAATCGCGCCGATGCTGAAGGTAATAGAATGGTGCGTATTCACGCCGTAGGCTTTCCATTCTTTTTTGAGGCCGGGCGCAATATTGCCGACACCTCCCGTCGCTACGCGCAACTCATGCGCATTCTCTGTGATCGAAATGGCGGCACGTTCGTCGCGTTGTCCAACCCGAACCGCTAGCCGCCATTTTTCGCCACAATTGATCGCAGGCTTTCCATGATGCTGGCCTTTGGACAGCTGATTTGCGCCGTGTAATTGACTCCGACAGTAACTCAATCGATTCGGAGGACACACCATGCGTTACTCAAAAACAGTTATTTCGATACTTGCGCTACTCATTGCTTCGCCGGCGTTCGCGGCGAATGCGTCAAAAGAAGAGACTATCGGTGTCAGCACGGGCAGCATTATCGGTGCCATTGCCGGTGGGCCGGTTGGCTTTGTCGTCGGTGCCGCCATCGGCGCCAAGATCGGCGATAAGATTCACCGCAAGAATGACGCGATCGACACTCTCTCTGGCTCGCTTGCGGACTCGCGCAGCCACGTTGCGGGTCTCAGCAGCAAGCTGCGGAACTTGAACAATGACATTGACACGCTCGGCACAGAACTCGAACGACTGCAGGAGATCGCAAACCCTCAGTTGGTAAGCCTGTTGCAGGCCGGAATTGCCATGGATGTGCTGTTTCGCACCGACGAGCACGTGCTTGCCGACACTATCGGGGGGCGCCTCGCCGAACTGGCGGCTACGCTTGCGGAAAATTCCGATATTCGCGTCCAGCTTGACGGCTTTGCCGATGCACGCGGCAACGAAGATTACAATCTCAAACTCTCCAGGAAGCGCGTCGAGTTCGTTCATGCACAACTCGTCGCCGCCGGAGTCGATACATCACGGATCCGCGTTTCGGCGCATGGTGAAGCTCCGGCTCAGGATGAGTCTGTTGACAGCTACGCTCTCGAGCGTCGCGTCAGCCTGACGTTGTTCATCGACGATTCGCCATCGTTTGCGTCGATTCCGAATTAGTGGATATCGCCCGCATGACGGGCTCCTACAGTGCTCGATTCGACATCTGTAGGAGCCCGTCATACGGGCGATACCCACCTGACCAAGGAGCCCGCCGACGGTCAGGACGACCTAATGCCGCGGAGCACAGGGATGTGCGAGAGCGACGAAAGGGCGATTTACAATGTATAGTCCGTTGCTATGACGGATGACCTTGCAAGCCGGCACTGCAAACCCTGCGAAGGCGGTACTGAACCCCTGCTACGCGATGCAGTAGAGGCATTGATGACGGCGCTTCACGATGACTGGGTGCTCAGCGATGATGGTCTGGAGATTTCGCGCAAATTCTCGTTCCCTGCGTACAGCCGCACATTGGGATTTGCCAATGCAGTCGCCTGGATTGCAATTACTGAGGGCCATCACCCGGTACTGACGGTGAGCTACGGATCGTGTGACGTCAGTTACACGACGCATGCGATCAACGGTCTGTCCGACAACGACTTCATCTGCGCGGCGAAAATCGATTGCTTGAGTCCAGATGCTGAATGATCGGCATTGACGATATCGAGGCCGCAGCGCGTCGTCTGCATGGCATCGTAATCGACACACCATTATTGCAGAACGCCGAGCTCGATCGAATCGCTGCCGGCAATGTTTTGCTCAAGCCCGAGTGCTTGCAACGTACGGGCTCATTCAAAATTCGCGGTGCCTACAACCTGTTGAGCCAGCTGTCGGCCGAGCAGGCCGGGCGTGGCGTCGTCGCCTGGTCATCGGGCAATCATGCCCAGGGCGTTGCGGCCGCGGGCAAAATGCTGGGTATCCGCACGGCCATCGTCATGCCCGAGGATGCGCCGGCCGCGAAACTCGACAGTACGCGCAAACTGGGCGGCGAAATCATCACTTATGACCGCTACACGGGCGATCGTGAAGCTATTGCGCGTGCCCTGGCTGCCGGACGTGGTGCCGAGATCGTACCGCCGTTCGATCATCCTCACATCATTGCCGGGCAGGGCACGGTCGGGCTCGAGATCGCAGAACAATCTCAGTCACTGGGGCTGCAAGCGGATCAGGTGCTGATCTGCTGTGGTGGTGGCGGGCTGACGTCGGGTAGCTCTGTGGCGCTCAAGGCACGTCTGCCCGACGTGGCCATTTACACCGTGGAACCCGAAGCCTTCGATGACACGGCGCGCTCCCTTGAGCGCGGCGAGCGTGTCAGCAACACTTCGACGGCGCGTTCGATCTGTGACGCACTGCTGCCCGACACGCCGGGTGAGAAAACCTTCGAGATCATGCGCCATTTTGTGCGCGCCGGACTGGTCGTCAGCGACGAGGATGTCAGGGCTGCAATGCGTTTCGCATTTCGCCACCTCAAGCTCGTTGTCGAGCCGGGCGGCGCCGTTGCGCTCGCGGCGGTCCTGGCCGGCAAGGTCGATACAGCCGACAAGACCACGGTGGTGGTTCTGTCTGGCGGTAATGTCGATATTGAATTATTCGCGGCGATTCAGGCCGGACCGGTCTGAGGTCTGCGCAAGAATGATACTTTTGAGAACGATTGACGCCGAATTCCCGTGACATTGGCGGCTCTCTTGCGCCGGTCGGACCAGCCGTCAAGCCACTTCGCAATTCTATCGAGTTGTTCGACATCACGATGGACGCGATGTGGCTGCATCTCGTGCAGTCCGATGCCCAGTTCCGCCGAAAGCACGAAATTCTGGCTGTCGCGCAACACGGCGATGATCGGAATGCCCAGAGAATCGAGAAAGCGCATGAGCCGGGCAAAACTTCGGGTATTTTTGCGTGTGCGATTCGCGACGACCGCCAGCTTGCGTTCGTTGCGGTCAACTTTGGCGACCAACAGCAAGTCGGTAATGCATCGCGATGCGGAGTCGATATCCATTGAAGAGGGCAGTATAGGAACGAGAATAGTCGTCGCATCGCGCGTGATATCGCGCAAGTCGTCGTGATTAATGCCGGCCGGCGAATCGACGATCAGGTTAACGGTGTCGTTGGGTACGCGCAGCTGCCAGCTCCGCGTTGCCTGCATCGTTTTCTTGAACGCCGCGATGCCATGAATGGCCGGTAGATCGGCGGGCCGCCGTTTCAGCCAGGCCATCGTGGAGCCCTGCGGGTCAAGATCCATGATTGCCGTGGTTATTCCGCGCTGTGCATAACAGGCAGCCAGGTTGGTCGCGAGCGTGGATTTGCCGCAACCCCCCTTCGGATTGAGGATGACGATCTTGTTCAATTTGTCCTGTGTTGGCGAGATAGGCATAGGCCTCGTCAATGTCCCGCAATTCAACCCGGTATTCGTTGCGGCAACTCACATAATACCAAAGTAGCACCGCCCGCGACTGTGGCCCTGGGTCTCGACCCTAAATGATTGGCAGGCCGGGATTGCTCATTGCCGTGCCGTGCCGGGCAGTTCCTTCAGAAATGTGTCGTGGCGTGGCATCTCGTTCACGGCTTCACGAACGGCTTGTCGAATTTCATCCATGAATTGACTGACGAGCTTTGGATCGGCAATGTCGACTAATGGATCGCAGGCACGCGGCAGGCAATTGAGTCCGAGCAGCGCCGAGACCCAGTTGTCCCTGCTGAAGTTTTCCTCAGCGTCCCAGCTTAGACGGCCGCGGCTGCGGAACAGCGACAATCGATAGTCAAGCGTTGCCGACGTCTTCAAGGCCTGGCAATGTCTCCAGAAGTCGCTGTCGTCACGATCGGACAAGGCGTAGAACAACGCGACGAAATCGAGTGCGTGTTCATATTCCAGGGATGTGAGCCGGTTGTACTCGCCGGCAATAACCGGATCGCAATCAGAATGCGGCCACAGGGACATCAGGCGAACAACGGCACTGTGGGCGCGGCTCATAGCGGAGATTTCGAGTGACTCGAGATCGCCCGCCGAGCGACCGATCGCCATACAGTTGCCACGCCAGAATGATTCGCGCCGGCCGGCCCGAACTTGCCGGTGTACCGGCAGCGATGCGCTGGCGCCGACATCGCGAGTGAGCTGTTTCGCAGCGTCTTCGTCGCCGCATATTGCGCCATTATAAAAAAATTCGAAATCCGCCCGGTCGATCAGTTGCATACGGCGCGACCATCCATTGCGTTTGGCAACGACGCGAGTAGTTGGACTCAGGTCCTGCACATCATTGGTGCTGATACGGACGCAGCGATCGCAAGGCAGAAATTCGGACCAGCTCTGATAGCCAACACCGAGCGCGCCGCTGATCAAAAGCGCTCGCTCTCCGGTGCAGTCGATAAAGAAATCGCCATTGATTACCGTGCCATCCTCAAGCGTCACGGCAGCAATAAATCCGGAATCGGCATCAACTGTCGCACCGTTGGTAATGCTTGCGATGTGTTTCACACCAGCAGCGACTGCGTACTTGAGCATTGCGAGGGCAAAACGTTGCGTGTCGACCTGCAGTCCATAGTGGATCGTCGATAGCAGTGATCGCGGGTCGTTGGACGGATACGCAAATCGTCCTTCCAGTATCGCGGCGCTGGCAAGCGAAAAATCGGCAAAATCTACCGCATCATCGGCGAGGCGATGATTGAGAACGTACTGGTGAAACGGCAACAGTCGAATCGGGGTGCCATGTTCGCCAAAGGACTGGATGAATCGGCGATCATCGCGCAACCAGCCCGAATGTTCGGTTCCCAACTTGAATGTCGCACCGGTTTCCGTTACGAGAGACCGCTCATCGAATCGCAATAATTTGTAGAAATTGGTGGATCGCGGCAACGTGGATGCAACACCGCTGTGATCGGACATGTCGTCCAGCAAAGTAATTTTCGCGTCCGTGCCGCGCAGCGAATTCGCGATACATGCTGCTACTGCGGGCGCACACGCGTCGCCGCCAACGATTACAATCTGCTGTATGGGTTCAGGCATGCGGCGTCTCTGCGCGGCAAAATTGCTCTATCGTGCTGGCATGTGACGGCATATCGTCCGCCGCCGCTGCTACCACGTTTTGCATCTGTTGCAGGCGTTGTCGGATGAAATCGTCTCCGGCGCAGTGCACGCGAGGGTCACAGGTCTCCGGCAGGATATGCTGTCCAAGATATATCGCCAGCCAATTAGTCTCGATGAATAATTCAGCCGGGTGAAATATTACGTGGCCGCTCTTGCCGAACATTTCAATCCGGCGCTGCAATGACTCCGGAATTGACATGTTCGCGCATTCTTTCCAGAAGTCGGTGTCGCTGCGCTGCGTTGCTTTGTAATGCAGGATCAGGAAGTCGCGCACCTCTTCAAAGCGTCGTCTCATGCCGCGGTTGTAGTCCTCGATATCGGCTGCATCGAAGTTGCGGTCTGGAAAGCGCTGCATGAGCAGCGCGATTGCTGCCTGAATAAGCCAGATGCTCGTGGATTCGAGTGGTTCGAGGAAGCCGCCGGATAATCCGATAGCGATGCAATTTCGATTCCACATCTTCTTGCGCTGGCCGGTCGTAAACCGCAGCACGCGTGGCTCTGCAATCGCGTCGCCCTCCAAATGCGCGAGTGCCGTTGCCGTCGCCTCATCGTCGCTGAGATGAGAGCTGCAATAGACATGACCGTTGCCCATTCTGTGTTGCAGCGGAATACGCCATTGCCAGCCAGCGTCGCCGGCCGTCGCCCGTGTATAGGGAGTGGGGTCAACGACATTTTCGCTGGGCACGGCTACGGCGCGATCGCAGGGTAACCAGTGGCTCCAGTCCTCGTAGCCGGTCTTAAGCGCTTCCTCGATCAAGAGGCCGCGAAAACCGGAACAGTCGATGAACAGATCCCCGCGGACTTCCTTGCCGCCCTCGAGCTTCACGGACTCTATAAATCCATCATCTTGCCGCAGCGTTACGTCGACGATTTTGCCTTCGGTGCGGGTAACGCCGCGTTGATCGGCATACTGGCGCAGGTAACGCGCGTACTGGCTTGCATCAAAATGATAAGCGTACGCGTAGGTAGAGAGAATCGACTGTAACTCCGAGCTCGGGTGCCTGAACCGGTCTCGCTTGGCCGCGACGTTGGCCAAACTGTAGGCACCGATTGGCGTATCCATGCCCAGGTCCAGGGATCTGCGCCAGTAATGGTGAAAGGCGACGCCGTTGATATCTTTGCCGTAAGGGCCGAAGGGGTGCAGATAGGCATCGCCCATCTTTCCCCAGTTGACGAACTCGATACCGAGCTTGAATGTCGCGTTTGTCGCACGCATGAACTCGGCCTCGTCTATCCCGAGCTTCTTATTGAATGCAAGGATTGTGGGTATGGTCGCTTCGCCAACTCCCACCGTAGCAATCTGGTCCGACTCGATCAGCCGAATCCTGCCCATTTTGCCGTCAAGGACCTGCGACAGCATCGCAGCGGTCATCCAGCCAGCCGTGCCGCCGCCGACGATGACGATGTCCTGTAAATTCTGATCGCGCATCACAGTTTGCGAACTAGCCTGTCTGGGATGGGTAATCGGGCATGCCGAGGGACATTCTCAAGAATGCCTCGTGTTTGGGCAATAATTTGGATGCTCTTTGTAGCGTCTCGAGAACATGGCCATGAATCGGCGGCTGTTGCCGGTTGTCGCCAAACCATCCTTGGCATTCCTCGGCGAGAAAGTCCATGCCGTAGAGTATTGCCTCATAGCTCGCATAGTCCCAAAGGCCCGCCGTGTCTATCGGCGCGCGACCATCACCGCCACTCGCGGTTGATTGCGTCGGACTGCCTGGCATGCCGGGGAAAAACTGATCTTCGAAGTCGGCACGAGACGGCGGCTTTATGCGCCAGAAGTCGAGCTTCGCCTGTAGTCTCTCGGTAATGTGCGGCGGCTGCCGGACCTCGCGCCAGAATTCGGTGTCGGTTCTGCGGGTCAGGCAATAGTGCATGTTGATGAAATCGAGAATTTCGTAGAATCGATTCGTGAGAATGCGGTTTACGCGCAGTGCCAATGGTTCGTAGTCGTTGTCGCGCGGGAAGTGTTCGGCGAGCATCACCGTTGCCAGGTCGGCCAGATACAGCCCGGTGGATTCAAGCGGTTCGATGAATCCGCCGGCAAGGCCGATCGCGATGCAGTTCCTGGACCAGACCTTTTCCCGACGGCCGACTTTGAATGGAACGATGCGCACATCCAGGGCCGCGGCATGCGAACCCTCGAACTCGCGCAGTTCCCGTTCGGCCTTTTCTGCATCCAGGAATGAGCTGGAATGCACATAGCCGAGCGATCGCGTGCTGCGCAGCGGGATATCCCAGACCCAGCCCGATGACAGCGCGGACGCCGTCGTATACGGCTTGACCCGGCCTGGATAGTGGTGTTCGTAAGGCACGTGCATGGTCACGGCCTGGTCGCAGAGTAGCCATTGGGAGCAATCGACCCACGGAACCCCCAGTTTTTTCTCAATAAGCAGAGCGGCGAATCCGGTGCAGTCAATAAAAAGATCAGCCTCGATGCGCTGCCCGGATTGGGTGCTGACGGCAGCTATGTCGCCATTCTCGGCCATCTCGACATCGGTAACATGGTCGATATAGTGGGTCACGCCGCGCGCTGTCGCGAACTCACTCAGGTAATCGGCAAATTTGAGCGCGTTCATGTGGTACGCGTATTTGAGCCGCGGTCCCGGGACCTGGGGATCCAGCGACAGGGGCGACAAGCCGAGTTCGCAGATCACGGGTTGTGGCGAGATCGTTTCCATAAACGGAATCGACCGATCGCTGCGGAGCCAGAGTTCGCTGGACAGGTCCATCGGTTGCGGTGTATAGCGACTGAAAGGGTGGTGGTAGTACTCGCCCTTGTTGTCGAGCCAGTTGACATAACGAATCGATTGTTTAAATGTTCCGTCAACGGACTTCATCAAATCCGTATCGTCGATGCCGATGACGGCAAGCAGATGCAGGATGCTCGGAATGGTGGCCTCGCCGACCCCGATCCTCGGCGCGTCAGCGGACTCTATCAGGCTGATCTGCGCGCGCCGGATGTTGCCCTGATTTAAAGCTGCATTGAGATAGGCTGCGGCCATCCAGCCTGCCGATCCCCCTCCGACGACAAGAATGCGTTTCGCTCGATCCACAGATGTATCCCCAGGCTTGTGCCGCTAACGTTAAAGTGCCGGTCAATTATTGGCGTACCTCGAACAGCCTGTGGTCAATTCACAACATATTGAGCGAATCCACTGACATCAGCTGACTTGAGGCACGGCATATAACAGACAGATGAAAAATTTCTGCCAATTCTGGCGAGTTTTTGATGTAGACTTGTCGAGAATAACAAAAACACAAGATACAGCGTTCAAGTCATAAGGGGAAAACGCATGTTTCGGAAATCACCTGTCGCCACTGCAGTCGGCATCGCGCTAGCTGCAAGCACCTTCGGCATCAGCCCACAAGTTCTTGCTCAGGAATTCGAGGAAGATGACGAGACAATCGAAGAAATCATAACCACCGGATCACGTATCAGTAGAGATGCGTTTTCGAGTTCCGCACCCATAGACGTCGTACTCACTCAGACTGCACGGTTGCGTGGGATTTCCGACGTGGCTGAAATGTTACTAACGACAACTATCGCTGCAGGATCGCCACAAATTACGCCAGCAGAGTCAACGGCATTTGTGCGGGCAGGAGATGGCGGTGTTGGTACGTCAACGTTGTCATTGCGTGGCTTAGGCGCGAGTCGGACCTTGTCACTGTTGAACGGTCGTCGCGCGGGCCCGGCAGGTACACGCGGCGGCGTCTCGTCATTCGACCTCAATGTCATACCCCTCGCTGCGCTCGAGCGGGTCGAAATCCTCAAAGATGGCGCATCGTCGATTTATGGTTCTGATGCCGTAGCCGGCGTTGTCAATTTCATCACCAAGAAGGGTGATGGCGCCACGCTTGATGCGTACACGTCGCAGACGTCGGAGGCGGGCGGCGAGGTTAGTCGGGTCAGCGCAACGTTTGGCAAGACGTTCTCGCGAGGTAATTTTCGTGTCACCGGCGACTATTACCGTCATGAGGAGCTGGAGCAGGGTGACCGTGACTACCTGAACTGTGGCCAGGACTATGTGTTCGATCCCGTCAGTGGCGCGCGGCGCGACCGCTTCGATCCGCGCACCAACAGTCCGCAATGCCGCGACACTATTTGGGGCCAGGTCTGGCTCTACGATTACAACTGGGTTTATGGAGGGGACACCAATATTCCCCCCGGTGGCATGGCTCAGTTTGACTATGACGGTGATCTGGGCAATTACGTCCCGGCACAGCCGACCGCCCCGGGCAGTGCGACCGATTTCGATATGCCGGCTGGCTGGTACATGGTCAGGTACGATCGCAACTCGGACCAGGTGACGAACACGCATCATCCGATGGAGGATGGCCAGTCCATCATTCCCAAGATCGAACGCTCGACGTTCTTCGGCGATGCGGAATTCGATCTTACTGATTCAACGACGCTTTACGCCGAAGCCTTGATCAATCGTCGCGAGACGACGAGCGACGGACTGCGACAGTTCTGGGGATTTATCTACAATTATGACTCGGGTGGCGTGGGCTGGGGGACGCAGCCATCTTCGGTAGGCTGGACTGGCTTTAACATTCTCAGCCCGACGCCGGTGACCGACCATTTCGGCGCGTTCATCCAGGTTGATTACTCGCGATACCTGGTGGGCATACGCGGCGATATCACGGACAACTGGAGCTTTGACCTCAATTACCAGTACAGCAATTCGGACGGCTCCTATACGACGGATATCATCTTCCAGGACTCGATTGACAGTAATGATTTGATTACCGGCTCGTGTGTTGGCACGGTCACTGCTGTTCGCGGCGTGCCGTGCCAGGACATTCCCTGGCTTGATCCGGCATTCCTGACCGGGGACATTTCCCCGGCAATGCGCGATTTCCTTTTCGGCACCGAGACGGGTAATACCGAGTATACGCAGTCGTCCTTTGAGGGATTCGTAACCGGTGATCTGTTCGAATTGCCGGCCGGTACGGTCAAATTGGCGTTCGGCCTGCATCATCGCGAGGACGAAATCCTGGATACGCCGGGCGCGGATTCAGAGGGAGGCAATAGCTGGGGGCTTTCGTCTGCAGGTATTACCGCCGGCAAGGACACGACGAAGGCGGTATTTGCCGAATTCGATGTGCCGTTGGTGGCCGACAATACCGGCTTTAAGCTGCTGACGCTCAACGTTTCGGCGCGGTATACGGATGTCGATTCCTACGGCAGCGCGACAACTTACAAGGCAGGTCTCAATTGGGAGGTGCATGACTCGCTTCGACTGCGCGCCAGCCACGGGACATCGTTCCGAACGCCGGCTCTATTCGAGCTGTATTTGGCCGAACAGACAAGTTTTGGCCGGCAAAGCGGTGTTGATCCCTGCATACGCTGGGGTAGTGCATTGGATGCCGGTGATATCTCTCAACAGACTGCGAATAACTGCGCGGCGACGGTGACGCCGGACTATCCCGGAGGATTGCCGGACGATTTCCCGGGTGCCGCGATCTCGTACACATCCATATCGAGTGGCGGCCTCGGGCTGCTGGAGGCCGAGACATCCAAATCGACGACGGTGGGTATTATCTGGACGCCGGAATTTGCCGATTTCAGCGTTTCGCTCGATCACTTTTCCATTCAGGTCAACGATCAGGTCGATCAGCTCGGCGGATCGGCAATCGTGCGCGGCTGCTACCAATCCGAGTTCTTCCCCGACGATCCCCTGTGTGATCTATTCGATCGGAGTCTTCCAGGATCGGGTATCGACAATATTCAGGACAGTTTCATTAACGTCGCAACGCAAATAAATTCCGGCTGGGATCTTGCGGCACGGTATACCACCGACCTCGGCGGTGGCACGCTGATTGTCCACACGCAGCATACCTGGCAGGACGAGTCCAAAACGGCGTTGTTCGAAGGTTTCGAGCGCGATTCAAACGGCTGGTTTGGAGACCCGCGATGGGTAGGCACGATGGATATGACCTACGTCAAGGGCGACTGGATATTCTTCTGGGGCGTAGATGTCATCGGCAGCGTTGACAGCCATGAACGCATCGGCGGCGACACGGCGACTATTCGAGGTGAGACCGTACGCGTAGTACTGGCCGCAGAATCCGTTGACTACCATGACTTTTCGGTAACGAAAACATTCGATAACGGCATCACGGTAGTGGGCGGCATGAGTAATGCTTTCGATACGGCCCCGCCGGAAATTACCACGCTGGGTTTCGGCGTAGTCAGCACGCTGGGCGCGTCGCCATTTTACTCGCAGTACGATTATTTAGGTCGGCGCTGGTTCGTCAACCTGGGGTATGAGTTCCAGTAACCGCTATGCATTGATGGAAAATGAGTGCCGGCGTGAGTCGGCACTTTTTTTTACCCCTGTGCGACCTATGTCATAGACTGTCACAAGCACGAGTATCTTTGAGAGAGCCGATGCCGCGGATTCTGGCCAGACCCGATAATATCAACGAGATGAACGGGCGGTATGCGCATCAGCCGCTACAGCATCCCGTGTTCCTGAACAGTGTTCCCAAGTGTGGAACACACCTGATTCGCAACATCATGCGAATGTTCGTCGCCGTGGACCAGCATTACCAGGAAACATTCATTCAGTTTCCGATACTGAGTGATCACCTGGCGGCCTTCTCGATCAATGCGCCCAGGTTGAGTTGGGGGCATCTGCTGTATTCCGACGACTCGGCGATCGCGCTGCAAAAATCGCGGCATCTGCTCATGGTTCGGGATCCCTATGACTGGGTTTTGGCGCGTGCGCGTTTTTTCCTGTCCGACAACTTCCAGGGACAAATGGAGCATCTGAAAGGCGGAGCGGTCTCGGTAAACGAAGTGTTGAATATGATGATCTTCGGCATCATGGGAAAATCGCCCACCATCAGCGAGATATTTCAGCACAACGCACTTGCCTGGATGGGAACCAAGGTACGAATTATTCGCATGGAAGATCTTGTTACTGCCGTTTCTGATCTCGATGGCGAGGAATCTGCGCGCTTTTTCGACGAATTGCTGTCCTTTTGTGGGATCTCTACGCCATCAGACTGGCAAGACAGGGTTCGAGTTGGTTCTGACAGGAAACAGAGCGGCACGGCGCGAGAAAACCTCGCCGGCAATACGGGAGTGATTCCCGACGAGTTACCCGAAGTGCAGAAGCGCCTCGTCGATCATATGCTGCCCGGCGTAAGGGCGCTTCTCGGCTACGATAGCTGAGCTGGCGTGCGGCTATTTGCTGCCGCCGGCGAGTGTTTCCTGGCCGCGGCCGATGTGCTTTTCGAGAAACGCCAGCATCCGTTCGTACAGCTCCAGTCGATTCTCAGGTTTGTAAAAGCCGTGCCCTTCTTTGGGTTTTACGAGCCACTCATAGGGCTTGCCCAGTTCCTCGAGACCCTTGCGTAATCGGTAGGCGTGTTCGATATCAACGCGGAAATCCTCGCCCCCATGCACAATAAATACGGGCGCCTTCAATTTGTCGAGATTGTGTACCGGTGACCTCGCGCGCAGGTCTTCCTTGTCTTCGCCGACAGCCTCTTTGAGGAAAACCAAGCCGCTGTCCCTGGTCGGTATGTCCCCTTTCTTGAACATGAGTTCGAGGTCGTACACGCCGACATAGGCGATTGCGCATTGATAGAGATCGGGTTCACGCAATACGCCCATCATGGCCGCATAACCGCCGTAGGAGCCACCGTAGATACAAATGCGGTCCTCCGCGGCGATACCAGCCTCGATGGCCCATCGGGTTGCGTCGGTGAGATCGTCCTGCATAACCGTGCCCCACTTACCGTATCCGGAGTACAAAAAATCCCGTCCGTAGCCTCCTGAGCCCCGGTAATTGACCTGCAACACCGCATAGCCACGACTGGCCAGCATCTGCACGTCGGCACTGAAACGCCAGTGATCACGAACACCATGCGGTCCGCCATGCGGCAATACCACCATCGGGAATGGCCCGTCAGAATCATCCGGTCGCGTCAGATAGGCAAACATCTCCGTACCGTCTCTTACCTTCAGTTTGTACGGTTCCATCGGTCGCATCTGCTCCGAGTCGATCCCGGGCAGAACTGACGCGATTTGGGACAATTGATTGGAGTCCACATCGAACAGGTAGTAACGCGCAGGGACGCGATCCCCGTCGGCCCGAATGATTGCAAGCTTACCGTCCTCGGTCATCGACGTAGGTCGCACGCGAAATCCTCTCAGGGCGTTACGAACGGCCGTAAGCGGTCCGGACAACTCGTGCTGAGTATTCAGCATCGTGAAATCGGGATAATCTGGTTCGGTGTACACGCCGAGTAACGTTCCGTCCGGCGCGATTTCGACGCTGCTGATATCCACGACGTCGTGCGTGTAAATGAGCTCAACTTCTTCGGACGATGTGTTGAAAAAATACAAGCTGTCTGTGTCGGTTTCGCGATTATCGAGCATGTACAGCAATATATTGTCGGGGGCGAATGCGAGCGGAGTGATGGTGCCTTCTTTGCCGTGGTATATGCCCATCAATTTCCAGCGCTTGTCGTCGCGCTTATGAATGACGACCGCGTTTTTATTATCGGGGTCTTCGGATATGGCAAGACGAACGGCGCCAGTGTTATCGGTGACGATCAAGGCTCCCCGGGTTGGTGCTGTCGTTACCTTTGTCATTTTCCCGGAGTAAATATTGAGCCTGTAAACCACGGTGTAAGTGCTGTTCGGGTTCGCAAAGTCATTAACGCCAACGAGGATGTAATCGTCATCGTCGGCAAGGCGGTTCAATATGCTGGCAACCTTATAGGTTCGGTCGAACACGATATTCGCGTTCCTGCCACGGCCAAACAGCCATTTCTGGCGTTTGCCATCCCAGTTTACGGCGACGATTTCGTGCGTGGCTGACGGCGCATCCAGGGAACCGTATTGGCGACCGAGCGTTGCGACGATGCGCTCGTCATTCGCCCAATTATAGTCATTGATAAAGTCCCGGCCGAAGCCGCGAATCGTGGCCGTGACCTCATTGGAGCGCATGTTCATAATCACGAGGCTCATTTGGCCATCGTCATTACGGACCGTTGCTGCCAGGTATTCCCCTGTCGGGCTGATCTTGAGATTGCCGTACAGCGGCAGCTTGGTGAATTCCTCCAGCGGCACTTCGGCTGACGCCGGCTGATGGGGAAAGCTCGCGAGAGTCAACGCAAGGCCTGCAAGAACGTATGTAGTTATACGAATCATCACAGGTCTTGCAGGATCATGAATTATCAGAACATTTCTCCAGGATCGGGTTTATCGTTCGTCGGTTTGCTGCGGCTCTTGATGTAGTCGCCGGTGATCATCTGGTCATAGCTCATACCCGGACCGACCATCGGGTAGACGCCGGCGTCGCGGTCGATGATGACCTCGAGAAACGCCGGACCCTCGAATTCCATGAATGCCTTGATGACCTTGGGCAGGTCTTTCTTGCTGTCCAGTTTCTGCGCGAACTGGAACCCGTCGGCTTCTGCTGCCTTAACGAAGTCTTTTTTGTGCAGTGACTTGTCGCTGCCTGACATGCGGCTGTTGTAGTAAAGTTTTTGCCACTGCCGAACCATGCCGTCACCGAAGTTATTGAGTACCACAACCTTGATGGGCAGTTTGTAAGTCGTCGCAGTTTCGAGTTCGCCAATATTCATGCGAATGCTCGCATCGCCGTCGACGTCGATCACCACGCGATCGGGTTGTGCGAATTGTGCACCGATTGCAGCGGGCAGACCAAAACCCATGGTGCCCATGCTGCCCGACGTCAGCCACAATCTCGGTTCACAATAATCAAAATACTGGGCTGCCCACATCTGGTGCTGCCCGACACCCGTCGAAATGATCGCCTGGCCCTTCGTATGACGATTGATCTCCTCAATGACGGTATAGGGCTGGATGAGTTCGCTATCGCGATCGTAGTCGAGGCGGTGTTCCTTCTTGAGTGCGGCGATCTCTTCATGCCAGACCGAATAGTCCTTGCTGAACTCGATACGCTTGCCGTAGGCCAACAGATCATCGAGATCGCGCGCGAGCATGCCGATGTGATGCCAGTTGACGCGCTTGACCTTGCCAATTTCGGCAATATCGATGTCGAACTGGGCAATATTTCTCGCTTTGGGTGCGAAGCGGGCCGGGACGGCGGCGACGCGATCATCGAATCTGGCGCCGATCGTAATCAGGAAATCGCAGTCCTCGACGGCGTAATTGGCCGATGCGATGCCGTGCATCCCGAGCATGTGCAGCGCTAGTGGATGCGTCGTATCGCTCGCGCCCAGCGCCATCAACGTGGTCGTCACCGGGATGCCATACGCGTTGGCAAAGTGCCGCATCGGTTTGGTGGCATTGGCATTGATGACGCCGCCGCCGACATACATGAGTGGTCGCTCGGATTGTGCCAGCATCGCGTAAAAGCGTTCACACGCATGATCGCGCAAGTGGTTTTCGACAATTGACTGCAAGCGTCGGCGATAACCCGGCAATGGCAGCAAACCCTGACCTTTGAATTCACCCTCCCAGTTTTGCACGTCCTTTGGAATGTCGACCACGACGGGTCCCGGGCGACCGGTTCGTGCCAGTTCGAAGGCGCTCCGTACTGTGTCCTCGAGCAGCGAAGGCTCCGTGACCAGAAAAATGTGTTTGGCAACAGCGCCCATGATCGCCGCTACCGGCGCTTCCTGAAATGCGTCGGTGCCGATGGCTGCGGACGGCACCTGGCCGCAGATCACGACGATTGGTACGGAGTCGGCCATGCAGTCCCGTACTGGAGTGACCGTATTGGTCGCGCCGGGCCCTGATGTCACCATGACGACGCCGACCTTGCCGCTTGCGCGGGCATAGCCGGAGGCCATGAATCCGGCGCCTTGTTCGTTGGCGGGAACGATCAAGGGCATGGCGGCCGTGCCGTCATCCCTGCGGTGTGTGTCGTTGTAGCGAAATACCGCATCGTAGGTCGGCAGTATTGCGCCGCCGCTATAACCGAATATGGTGTCGACGCCTTCATCGGCAAGTACCTGCACGACCATATCGGCGCCGCTCATGCGGGTCCCCGCGAGTGGGTGAGCAGTCGATTTTGCCGTGCTTGCCTGATCTTTCACGCTACTGTGCTCAATCACGTAAGTGCCCGATTTTCGGCGAGTGTTTACTAATTTCTGTGGCATTGCAATACTCGGCCAGCGACGAGTTCGAACCCCGTGTGCATGGAATTAATTAGTTTCAATTGTACTCATTGACCGAGGCAGGCGATCACCAGCGATGCGACACGTAATTTCAGTTTTATTGCAGAATGAAGTCGGTGCGCTGACGCGCATGACCGGCATGTTTTCATCCCGTGGCTATAATATTGATTCTCTGAATGTCGCACCTACGGACGACCCAACGGTGTCACGAGTGACGCTGGTAATCGCGGGTTCAGATGCCGCTATCGGTCAACTCAATTCGCAACTCGCAAAGCTCGTCGATGTTGTCAATATTCACGATATGACGCTCGGTGATCACTTCGAGCGCGAACTCATCATCGTCAAGCTCAAGCTCGCAACGGGCGGTCATGCGAAGGCGCTCACACTGGCGAAAAAATATGGCGCCGAAATACTCGATGATGCTCAGGTCAGTTGTACGATTCAGTTGACGGGGCGCGTCAAGGAGATCGACGAGTTCATTGCTGCGGCGCATGGTATCGGCGAACTCTCGGCCGTTGCACGCAGTGGCAGTGTCGCCGTATCGAAAGGAGAGGTGACTCTGTCCTCATATGACGTTCACCATCATCTCTCTGCCTGACTGATGTCCGGGTTCGACCTTCAAAACTATCGCCGGCTCGTCATCAAAGTCGGTTCATCGCTATTGATTGGCGACGACGGCAATGTTCATCGTGACTGGTTAGGCGGGCTGGCCGATGACATCGCGCAGCTCTTAGAGCAGGGACATGAGATTCTCATCGTCTCATCCGGTGCAATAGCGATAGGCAGCGCAGTACTCGACATCAATACGCGTCGCTCCAGGCTCGAAGACTTGCAAGCGGCGGCTGCGGCAGGGCAGGTGCAGCTCGTACATGCGTACCAGGAGGCGCTCGCAAAACACACGATTACTGTTGCGCAAATTCTGCTGACCTTGGAAGACACTGAGAATCGCCGCCGTTTTCTGAACGCGCGGGGCACGCTCGCGCGCTTGCTCGACCGTTCAGTCGTACCGATTATTAACGAAAACGATACGGTCGCGACCGAAGAAATTCGCTACGGCGACAACGATCGTCTTGCGGCGCGTGTGGCCCAGCTCGTGATGGCCGACGCGCTGATCCTGTTATCCGACGTCGACGGCTTCTACACCGCAGACCCAGGCAAAGACGACACGGCAGAGCACATTCCGGAGGTGCGCACGATCACAGACGATGTGGTGCGCATGGCCGGTGCAACACAGTCGGACATTGGCAGCGGTGGTATGGCCACGAAAATACAGGCGGCGCGCATCGCGACGCATGCAGGCTGTTCAACGGTGATTGCCAGCGGCGCGATAGACAGACCGCTTGCGGCCCTTGCGTCCGGCGGCAAGTGCACGCTATTTCGCGCCACGGGGTCGCCGGCCGCAGCACGCAAACAATGGCTTGCCGGCGTGCTTGAGGTCTGTGGTGAGCTCAGGTTGGACGACGGTGCGGTGCGGGCATTGCAGGAACAAAACAGCCTGTTGCCGGTAGGCGTTGTCGAAGTTGTCGGTAAATTCCGCCGTGGCGATGTGGTCACGTTGGCGAATGGCAAGGGTGATGAGCTTGGCCGCGGCTTGACCGAGTACTCCAGTGACGACGCGCAGCGCCTGCTCGGGTGCCGGTCCGACCAGATCGAGGAGCGGCTCGGTTACCGCGGCCGCACCGTTATGGTTCATCGGGACGAACTGGTGATATTTGACAATGAATCCAACTGAAAAAGTGACCGCATCGATCGCTGCGATTATGGATCCGATCGGCATCTCAGCTCGGCGTGCGGCGGCGGCGCTCGCATTGTCGGGCAATGATGACCGCAATCGTGCATTGCTGGCAGCGGCCGCGGCAATTCGCGTATCCAGCGCCGACATTCTTGCAGCCAACGAGGTCGATGTGCATGAAGGCAAGGCAAAGGGGCTTCGCGGCGCCATGCTCGATCGCCTGATGCTGGATGCAGACCGTGTCGAGGCGATGGCGACCGGCATCGAATCCGTGGCCGAGCTGTCGAACCCGATCGGTAAAGTGATTGCTGAGTGGGATCGACCGAATGGTCTGAAAATTCAGCGCATCACGGTGCCGCTCGGCGTCATTGGCATCATTTACGAAAGTCGCCCGAACGTTACGGCCGATGCAGCCGTTCTTTGCCTGAAAGCGGGCAATGCGTCGATTCTTCGGGGCGGGTCCGAGAGCGTTCGCTCAAGTAGTGCGATCTTTGCATGTCTGCGTGATGGCCTGGCCGTTGCCGGAATCGATACGGATGCTGTGCAGATGGTGCCGACGACGGATCGGGCTGCCGTGGGCTATATGTTGTCGTCGATGAGCGAATGGATCGATGTTGTCATACCACGCGGCGGTAAGAGCCTGATACAGCGAGTGCGCGAAGACGCGCGGGTACCGGTTATTGGTCATCTTGAGGGCATATGCCACGTGTATCTGCACGCAGCGGCGGACGTGGATATGGCCCGCGATATCGTCCTCAACGCAAAGATGCGTCGGACCGGAGTTTGCGGTGCGGCTGAAACCATACTCGTTGATCGGTCCGCTGCCGATCGGTTGCTTCCAGCTGTCCTGGCAGCGCTTATCGATGCCGGATGCGAGGTGCGCGGTGATGCAGAAGTCACTGCGCTGGTTTCGGGTGTCAGGGCGGCGAGCGAAGTCGATTGGTCGACCGAGTATCTTGACGCGATTATTTCAGTGCGCGTCGTCGACGACATCGATCAGGCGATTGCACACATCGGTCAATACGGATCCAGCCATACCGAGAGTATTGTTACGGCCGATATGGCTGCCGCCGAAAAATTCCTGCGCGAAGTTGACAGTGCAATCGTATTGCAAAATGCCTCCACGCAATTCGCTGATGGTGGTGAATTCGGTATGGGCGCTGAAATCGGCATCTCGACCGGGCGAGTACACGCCCGGGGTCCGGTCGGCGCCGAGCAACTGACGAGCTACAAGTACATCGTGCGCGGCAGCGGGCAGGTCCGACCCTGATGCCTCTGCCTGCGGCGCCCTATGATGTCGCGGTAATCGGGGCCGGCATCAACGGCGCAGGCATTGCGCGGGATGCTGCTCTGAGTGGCCTGCGTGTGATCGTGCTTGAGCAAAACGACCTGTGCAGTGGCACGTCCGCCGTATCAAGCCGACTGATTCATGGCGGCCTGCGCTATCTCGAATTCGGCGAGTTACCGCTCGTGTTCGAGTCCCTGCGTGAACGCATAACGCTGCGTCGAATCGCGGCGCATCTCATTAAACCCATTCGAATCTGCATTCCGATCTACGAGTCGGCGAAGCGAGGACCATTGTTGATTCGCTTAGGGATGATGATTTACGACCTGCTCTCTGCTGGCAAGACCGTACCGGGGCACGAAATGCTGGGTCGTGATGAGATGATCGCGTCGGAACCGGGTCTGGCGACACAGGGATTACGTGGAGCGGCAAGATATTTCGACGCCCAGGTGACTTTTGCCGAACGGCTCGTGCTCGAAAACCTGCTCGCTGCGCGTGCTGCCGGCGCGGATATTCGGACCTACAGTGCCGTGACCCGCATCAACGTCGAGCGCGGCGCTGTGAGGTCTCTAGAGTATGTGGACACGGTTACCGAGCAGCAGCATGAGGTTGCCGCCAGCGTTATCGTCAATGCTGCCGGTCCCTGGGTGGACGAGGTCTTAAGCATCGCACCGGGTGCATCGCCCAGGTTGATCGGAGGAACCAAGGGCAGCCACATCATCGTCGGATCGTTCGAGGGGGCGCCGAGCGACGCTTATTACGTCGAAGCTGCTGCCGATGGCCGACCCTTTTTTATTATTCCGTGGAATCACCTGTTCCTGATTGGTACGACCGATATTCGCTACGACGGCAATCTGTCCGAAATTCGCGCCAGTCGCGAGGAGATCGACTACCTGCTGGCTGAGACAAATCGTGTGTTTCCAGCCGCAGGGCTTGAGTTTGGCGATATTCATTATTCCTACGCCGGAGTGCGGCCGTTGCCGCGTCGCGACAGGGGGCCCGAGTCCTCGATTACGCGTCGTCACATCATCAAGAAAAACCGCGGCATTGCTCGCGGCCTGATCACGATTATTGGCGGAAAACTGACGACGTATCGAAATCTCGCGGAGCAAACGGTAAAACGTGTGGGCAAGATGCTGGGTCGCAAGCTGCCAAAGTGCCGTACCGAGGACACCTTGTTGCCCGGGGCATATCGGCTTGATGAGGCTCGCGAGGCGCTCATTGCACTGGAGTGCTTGTCAGGTCACGGGGTCGAGCGGCTGATGGGTATCTATGGTGGCAGAGCCATAGGCCTTGTGGAGTTGGCGAAGTCGGAGCCATCATTGCTCGAAACCATTGATACGCGAAAATCGGTGCTTGCCGCCGAGGTGGTCTTCGCGATTCGCGAAGAGATGGCGCGAACGCTCAGCGATATCGTTCATCGTCGCCTGATGGTCGGGCTGAGCGCAGACCAGGGCCGGGGGCTTTATACGACGCTCGCCACAATAGCAGCCAATGAATTTGCTTGGAGTGATGAACGCCGGGCCTCCGAAATGGATTCATTAATCGCTTACAGCGACTCCTTCACTTAGGGAACTTCTGATTTATTGCTTCGGTGAATACTGTAGTTCGGCGAACAGTTCCCGGCCACGGCCCGGAAAGTACCGATAATTGCCGAAGGCATAGTCGGCGCGGTCGGCGATGCTTCGGTCCATGATATTATTCAGTCGAACAGATACGTCAAAGTGCGACGAGATTTTGAAGCTGGCGCGTAGGTTCGCAATCGTATGGCCTGGATAGCGAAATCGATTTTCAGCGTCGAGATAGTACTCGCCGATCGACGCGATTTGCAGGCCTGCGTTGAAAATGCCGTTCGGTTCATAGACTAAGTCGAGATTGCCAAGCCAGCGCGGTGCCGTGTCGATATCCCGCCCGGATACAAACTCCTCGCCGCGCGATGCAATGACATCAAAAGCGTAGGTGTGACGGGCGTAAGTCGTGTCGATCGAGAGTGACAGCTGCGCAACTATCTGCCAGTCCATGGAAAACTCAATTCCTCGATGCTTGCTGCGCGCATTGCCGACGTTAAACCCTTCGGCGTCACGAAAAACGCTGCCACGCTTGCTCATCGCGAATACAGCAACATCAGCCGATAAGCCCCGGTGACTCTTACGCACACCGATCTCGAAACTGCCGATGCGTTCTGAATCGAGGTTGGCTATTTCCTGACCGCTCTGCAGCCGATACAGTTCTGTTGTCTGCGGTGCACGAAAGCCGCGGGCGAGCACTGCATAGACGCTTCGCGAAGAGCTGGCCTCGTAAATGAGCGACAGCTTCGGAGCGAGATTCGTGAAATTGTCGCTGCGATCGGCAGGTCGCGAATACAGGCAGCCGCCGAATCCGCAGGACACACCATCGTCGCGCGTGTTGCCGGTCAACATGCGATTGTGATAGTTGTAGCGCAGCATGTCGAGGCGCAGTCCGGCGCCGAGAGTCAGGCGTTCGTTGATCCGGTAATCGGTCTGCAGGTAAGGAGCAATGCCGATACTTGAGACCGTGTAATCGTAATGTTTGCCGGCGGGGCGCGTTTCACGCAGGAAATCGGATCCTTGAGTAGGCCCATCCTGGGTCTCTTTGAGGAACATGTCGCTCCATTCAAAATCCACGCCCGCTATGGTTCGACGATGCGGCGTGTCAAAAATCGCTGTCGCAATAAATCCCGAGCTGGTATGGCCGTTCTCCTCAAGCGGTTTGCCGGGCAGAAAATGTTGCAGGAATTGCATATCGGAAATGCGCAGATATGGCCGAATATCGAGATCGAAACTTGGCCCTGATCGTAACCAGGTAGCGTAGATTCGCAGGCTGGTCGCGTCGCGAAATGCTTCCGCGTTCGGATTGCTGCGATTGACGGCCGGATCCTTGTAGGAATCTTCGCCGATAATAAAACCCGCCGTCTCCTGATTGAGTTGAGTGAAGGTAAGCCCCGCAGTCAGTTCGCCACCAGTCACTGCCCAATAGCGCTTCAGATGCAGTTTGCCCTGTCGGTAACCGGAATCATCACGAAAACCGCCGTCATCGGCGTATACGATGGATGCCAGCCATGACGAGGCATCGTCGAATGGCAGCTCCACACGGCTACGAAAATAGTCGTTGGCGCCGACTTCGATTGCGAGCTCTGGTGTGTCCCTGTGTCCCGGGGACGGCATCAGGACGTTGACAATGCCATGCAGGGCGTTCGAGCCGAACAGCGCATTGCCCGGTCCGCGAATGACCTCGATGGATTGCGCTTGTTCGGTGTTGATCTCAAACAGCGAATTGACGTTGCAAAAGCCCGCAGGTCGAATCGGGATACCGTCTTCGAGAAAGAGAAACGCGCCACACGAACCTGCGCCCGTCAAAACCGGTGAGCGAATGGCGGTGAGGTGTTCCTGGCCACTGCCGCGACTCAGCCAGACTCCCGAAAATCGGCTTAGCAGTTCATGGATATGCTGATGCTGTACACGTGCAAGTACAGTGCTGTCAATGCGCTCGATGTTTCCCGAGTGCAGGAGGCGTGGCTGTTCGCGCCGCTGGCTGGTGACGACAATCTCGGTGAGGGGGCTATCTTCGGCCACTGCGGACTGTTCCGCGATCGGCAACGCAGCAAAGGCGGCTAGCACCAGAACGTTCTTTTTCAAGTAGTTGACTCTTTGCATGCGGTCCTCGCGTGAGCGCGCCATTATAATCAGCCTGGATCGTCCCACGGAAGAATTGCCAATGACTGCGCCAAGACCGAATCAATGCCTGCCGATGCTGATTGCGGCAGCGATACTCATGCTGACGGCGACTGCCACGGCCGAGACCGAGCCGGTTGAATCGAGCGGGGCAAGACCGCGAATTGGTCTCGTACTTGGCGGCGGTGGTGCTCGAGGTGCGGCGCATGTCGGCGTACTGCGGGAGCTGGAAAGAATGCGCATACCGATCGACGCGATCGCCGGTACCAGTATGGGAGCCGTCGTTGGAGGACTATATGCGTCAGGCATGAGCGCCGCTGAGCTCGAGGATCTCGTTGCATCGCTGGACTGGGCGGCCACGCTGTCCGACGCGCCGCGCCGACGGAATCTCAGTTTCCGCCGCAAGCAGGACGATGAGCAATTTCCGATCGACCTTGAGTTTGGAATACAAGATGGTGAATTGCTGCTGCCAAAGGGTGTCGTCCAGGGTCAGAAGCTGGACCTGATACTGCGCGAACTCACGATTGACGTCTCACACATTGCTAATTTTGACGATCTGCCGATACCGTTTCGCGCAATTGCCACCGATATTGAACTCGGCGAGCAGTACGTCATGGGGCGGGGTGACTTGGCGCTCGCGATTCGGGCAAGTATGTCCGTGCCAGGACTGTTTGCCCCGGTGCGAGTCGATGGTCGCCTGCTGGTCGACGGTGGGCTTGTCGGTAATTTGCCCATCGATGTCATGCATACGATGGACGTCGATATCATTATCGCCGTCGACGTAGAGTTTCCGCTGTATGCGCCGCATGAGCTGGAGTCGGCGCTGACGATTACCGAGCAGATGCTGACAATCCTCATCCGCAAGGAAACCTTGCGGCAGATCAAGCGGCTCAAGGCTGACGATGTCCTTATCAGGCCCGAACTCGGCACCTACGCGTCGACAAATTTCAGTGATATTGCCGATGTGATCGATCCCGGCGCGACTGCCGCGAACGAAGCGCAAGACAGGCTCAGGGAATTAAGCGTCGATGCAAAGGTGTATGCAAAATACGTTGCCGGGCGAGAGGGACGATTTGGCAATGATCGAAGCTTGAGTTTCGTACGCGTCGTTCATGATGGCCGGGTGTCGACAGAGTTGCTCAAGTCGCGTCTTGCTATCGAGCCTGGCGATCCGATCAGTTCGAAACGTTTGGCAGCCGGTGCGAATCGTCTTTTCGGCCTCGATTTGTATGAACAGGTCAGTTATCAATTGGTCAAGGAAGGTGGTGCGACCGGTGTTGAGTATCATGCGAGATCCAAGAGTTGGGGTCCTGATTTGTTGCAACTCGGAGTGTCGGTCGAAGACGATTTTGCGGGTTCTACTTCTTTTAATATATCGGCGCGCCTGACTCGAACCGGTATCAATCAAAACGGCGCCGAGTGGCGAACGGATGTTCGCTTAGGTACCGACCCATTGCTGTTTTCCGAGTTCTATCAGCCATTTGGATCGAATTTGCGCCTGTTTATCGCGCCGCGCCTGGAAATGCGCCAGTCGAATCTAAACGCGTTTGTAGCCGAAGATGCCGTGGCGAGACTGCGTATTACGGAAGCCGAGACAGGAATTGATCTCGGTGCCGAAATCGGATCGTTCGGTGAATTACGATTGGGCGTGTATCGAGGCTTCGGTGAGGCGCGCGTCATGGTTGGTGACCCATCGCTACCCAATGTGGATTTTGATACCGGTGGATTTTTTGCAAGTCTGCGCATCGATACGCTCGACAATGCGTATTTTCCCCGGCATGGTGTGCGCGCGGATTTTCGCTGGAATCTGTCTCGACCTGCTCTGGGCGCGGACGACAATTTTGACGCGTTCGAGTCAAATTTCACTGCAGTCTGGAGTCGCGGTAAGAGCAGCTTGCAATTTGGCCTGGGCTACGCTACGACCATGGACTCATACGACGCTGTACAGGATTACTTCCCGCTTGGCGGATTCTTGCAACTGTCCGGTCTGCAGCGTGGAGAAATCAGTGGGCCGCACACGGCCCTGACCCGGCTTGTCTATTATCGGCGTGTCAGCAGTTCGTCAGGAGGATTGTTCGATGTACCCGTATATATCGGTGCCTCTGTCGAAGCTGGCAATGCCTGGCAATCTCGCTCCGACTTAAGCTTCGATTCGTTGTTGTTTAATGGCAGCGTGTTTGTGGGGTTCGATACCTACTTCGGCCCGGTTTACGTGGCCGCGGGATTCGGCGAAAACGGTCGGACCAACTATTACCTGTTTATTGGCTCGCCGAACTAACGGACGATTTTCTCGAGTACCTGCGTCGGACTGTCGGTATCTCGGGAGTAAGCATGCCGCATCGCCATTTGCTCAAATGCTCGATCACGTTCCGCCTCACCGGGATACCAGTGCAGTTGCTCCCAGTCGTCGCCTAAAACCTTGTGCATCGTGTCGCCGGGCGGCAACGTCACACGAATGCCGAAGCGTCGCTCAGCACCGACCACATCGGGATTGACGAGGTTATGTTGATGGTAGTATTCCACCTGCGCAGTATACCGAACCATCAGAGGTTCCCCAGGGAACCTCTGATTTATTCTGGGCGAAGCAGATTGTGATTAAAAATGTTCAGATTCAAGGCGCGGATCGCACGTAATAGCGGGCTATTGGGAAGATTCGCAACACAGAAGCTGGACATTTTGGAAACAAGATGCGAGTTCATGAATAGATCAGAGGTTCCCTAAGTTTGATCGCCACGGTCTGCAGCGCCCTCGCGGTCAGCCCAGCCTAACAGGACTCGAGTTATGAACAGGTACACGGGTTTAGCTAACTGCATCCACAGTCGCGAGGGCAGCGATGGATTGCTGAGAATCGAACGCTCGCGTTGCGTCAACGCATGCGGACAATACGTTCGCTTGTGCTTGAGCAGATGCCGCAAGTCCTCGCGCGCCAACAAGCGAAACAGGTAACTTCGGCGCGTCGCGAACCAGGCGAGTTGAAAATCGACGAAAGCCGGCGAGCCATCCTCGCGTACCAGGATATTTGGCTCCTTGGCGAGATCGTTGTGTACGACTCCAGCACCGTGCAGTCGCCGCAACAGCCGCGCTGCGGCATTGAAATAGGCGGGGTCGGACGGCTTGCTGCGGTGCATGGGCGTACCCGGGATATAGCTGCGAACCAGCAGATTTTGCGCAATTATGCGCAGTTGCGGCACGCCATCGTGGTCTGCCAGAGCGGCGAGTGCGCGGGCCTCTCGCCGCATCAGTAATCGTGCGAGCCACCGTATCCAGCGGCTCGCACCGTTCGAGTCGCGCACGATAAGGACTTCACCGTCATCTGTCGATTTGCGAATTTCGCCGAACAGGTCCTTTTTGAGCAGCGTATGCTCAGTCATTGTAGTGCCTGATGAGTGACGAGTGTTGCAGCACTGGCAGCATCTCCATAAATTTCAGAGAATACAAATCGGATTGCCACGGAACAAGCAATGACGGGGAAATCGGACCAGCCAACGTCAACTCCCGAGCGCGCCAAGGCCGACACGACTGGCGAGTTCTTTAGTGTTGGTATGCCGTTGCATGCTGTGCGAGCCGGCTACGTCCGTCGCGGTGCTGATAATCTGCTCTACGAGACGGTCGTGTCCGGCCGCTATGCGCATGTTATTGCTCCAGATCGCAGCGGCAAGTCGAGCCTGACTGCAGCGACGGCAGCCCGGCTGGAGAACAATGGCTTCAAAGTTGCGATTCTTGATCTCGAGCAAATAGGTGTACGCGATGCTGCCGGTGATGCAGGGCGCTGGTATTACAGTGTCGCGTATCGTCTGCTGCGTCAGCTGCGTATTCGCGTTGATCTGCAAACCTGGTGGCAAGACAAGTCATTCCTGGGCAATCGTCAGCGCCTCGTTGAGTTCTACGCGGAAATCATCTTGCAGAATGTGCAGGAGCGCATCGTTATTTTCGTGGACGAAATTCAGTGCATCGGCGACTTGCCATTTGCTGATCAATTGCTCGAGAGTATTCGAGCAGCACACAATGCACGCGCGACGGACCCCGAGTTTGCTCGACTTACTTTTGTCTTGTTGGGTGAGTGCGATCCGCTGAGCCTGATCGACGAACCGGAGCAGTCGCCATTCAATATCACGCAACCGGTGTCACTCGCAGATTTCTCACGCCATGATCTCGACCTGTTTGCAACTGAGCTCAACCTGTCGCCACAGGATGCGATACTTGTCCTTGATCGGATCTACTACTGGACAGCCGGACAGCCCTATTTGTCGCAAAAACTCGCGCGAGCGATCTCGCGCGAAGACATTCGTGGCGACCTGGCTGGCAACGTTGATCGCATCGTTTCCCACCAACTCTCTGGTCGCGCCGCGCTGCACAGTGAGCCGCACATGAGCCATATCCATCGGGAGTTGGTTAATGATGACGGGCTGCGCGAATCTCTGTTGAATCTTTTCGGGCGAATTTGCATGGGCGGAACGGTGGTTACGGATCTCGGTTCGCCTATACAACGCCGATTGATCGCCGTTGGCTTGATCGTGATCGACGAAGACGCCAATCTCAGGATTCGCAATCGAACCTACGAGTCCGTCTTTACAGCGCGTTGGGCCAACGAAAATCTGACAAATAACTGGCGGCCACCGGCCATCGCCGCGGCAGCAATAATTGCAATTTTGGCGATACCCTTTTGGTATACGCAGCTATTACCGAGATCCTATGTCGAATTGCTGACCTCTGACACGGTGGAGTTGGTTACCGCCGAGGATGCATTTACGAATTTTAGATCTTTCCCGGGACATGTCGACTCGGCCGACAACTTGTACCGAAACTTCTTGCGGCTTCGCGCGAGATCGGCGAATGACGTTTCGCAGATTGCCGCCATTGCGGCAATGGCAAAAAAAATATCCGATGTCGGCCGGCTGCCCGATGAATTACTCGCCGGCTTCTGGGATAGACAGGCGCGAACTGCGATGCGTTTCGAACGCCGCGACGACGCGTTGCTGGCGGTACTTCAGTCACTGATAATGTCGACGCCGCAGCGACGAAATCGTGCCGCAATGCTGCTATCCGACGACTATCCGCAACTCATCGCGAGCCTGCCCGTTGACGACGGCAGCACTGTCGTGTTCAACCCGGGTAGCATGCTCCTGACCGAGATACGTGATGCGCATGTTTCACAATGGTCGTTGGGAACACAGGGTCTGCAAAAGCGCGAAGACTGGACAATTACAGCACTTGAGGTGTTGCCGCTTGTTCGCCGTGTCATCGTCGACAGGGACAGCGTCGTGCGGCGCATCGGACTCACTTTGAATCTCAGCCATGCGAGGGTGCCCGATTTGCGCATCAAGGTGATCGCGCCGTCGGGCCGGGCGGTGGAGATCGACCCCGGGGTAGAAAGGGCATCGTCAAACGAAGACATTCGAATTCCACCTTCGCAATTGAGCGAGTTTCTGGGTGAGCCGATCAACGGTACATGGTCCTTGAGTGTTCGCGATGAAGAAATCGGTGTTGCAGGGCAACTCGTCGGCTGGACCCTGACGCTCGACTCTCAGGGTTTGGTGGAGGATTTCCAGCGTGGGCTCAATATTCCCGATCCTGTCGAGCGCGACACCGACAATTTATGGTTTAGCGCCGACGGACGTTTCGCCATCGCCCGGGCGATGCAGAGTGATAGCGCCAGGGTATGGGATCTCGCCTTCGCGAAACCTGTGCGAGCAGTCGCGGTGAACGAACTTGAAAAACTCATAGGCCTCAGCGCTGGCGCCAGACTATTGGCGACCGCCACACAGGATACTGTCAATCTCTGGAGCACCGCTACCGGTGGTCGTGTTGGAACCTTGCCTGTCGGCCCGGCGAGCATGACATCATCGCTGACTGAGGAGGGCGAACATCTGTTTGTGCAACGACGCAGTGATACAGATACGCGATTCGAGCTCTGGTCTCTCAGTGATGCGACAATCGAGGCGACCCTCGACATCGCTGGAACTCCGGCACTGGTCTCACTTGATTCGCGCGGCAATCGTATTGCTGTAGCCGATTATGATCGTGCGGTTCGTGTATGGAATTTTCTAAGCGGTGAATTGATCGCGCAAATCGATCTCGCGGCACAACCGAGCCAGATTCGCCTCGCAGCCGGCGGCGAAAGTCTTGGCGTGGTGTTCGGTGACGAGGGTGTGGCGCTGTGGCGAACTGACCGGCCGCAGCAACCGCTACTCGAGGAATTCAGCCGCGGACGCTGGCAGCTCGAATTTTCACCGTCCGGATCCAAAGTGCTGGTTGGCAGGCCCGAGTATGGATTCCAGGTATATGACAGTCGCGACGGGTACTTGCTGGGTCCGGTGCTAGGGTCGGGCAGTGATGGAATGGCTGATGGTCTGCTTGGATTCGGTACCGATGAGCAGATCGTCGTAACCGGCGGCCCCGACAACGGGGCACGATTCTGGCGTGCACCGGCGATAGCCTCTCGCAAAGAAACCGTGGTCGACGCAGGCAGCCATACGATCTGGCCGCCATCAGGCGACGCTGTCGCCATGTCGACACCCGACGGATCCATTGTCGTCATTGGTGATTACCGAGGCGACATACACATCCTGGCGTCTGATGCGGGCCGCGAAGGGCTGAGCAGCGAAGGGCAGGATGTAAGTTTTCTCGGTCATAGCAGTGACGTACGCTTGCTCGGCATGAGCCCCGATGGCTCGCTTCTTGCGAGTGCGGCAGACGACAACACGATTCGCATCTGGAGTACTGCAGGGGGACTGCCGAAGCCGTTCTTCGGCAACATTCCCGGCAACCCGATCGACAAGATCGTGTTCTCGCCTGACGCATCGCTCATTGGCATACTCAGTAGTAATCGCGTCCACGTCATGGACACCAGCAGTGGCGCAATACTTGCCCGGTTTGATCTCGGCGAACGACATCAAGGCATGGCGTTTGCCGATCCCACTCACTTGTATGTTGGCAGCGACAGCGGTGCATTGCGTGCAATTACGCGTGACAATGGCGATAGCTGGAGCATGCAGATGTTGTGGCAGGGCGGTGCCGCGATTCGCTGGCTGGAGGCGTCGCCGCGATCGCGTTATCTCGTGCTTGTCGACCAGAACAACCTTGCACAGCAATTTAGTCTGAGCGAAGGCAAGCTCGGTGCATTGTCGTTGCAACTGCCGAGCACGGTTGAGGAAGTCACCTTCGCTCCCGGAGGTTCGCGCGTTCTGTTTAGAACGCCGCGCTGGATTCATCGCGCCAGTTCCGCAGGATCGGGCTTGATCTGGCTTGATGCGACGCTCGCACCGAAGGCCCTCGCCGGTGCACGAATGATTTTCGGTGATCCAGCCAGCGACGCGGCTGCACTGGGCAACAGGGTCTACCTGCCGGTCGCCGGGGACGGCTTCGTGCATCTGGCTGAACTGAATTTCGGCGCTGTCTATGGAGCTGAGTTGTTCGGCAACAAAGATAAATTACTCGAAGAATGGCGTCGAAAATTCGGTGCCATTGCAGCTGACGGCGCCCCATAATCCGGGCTAGCTGCTAGCGATCGTCACCGCGCAATGTGCGCACGAGCAATTCAAGTTTGGCGGCAGTGACGTCTTCAGGGGCCACGGGCTCACCAATGTTTATCGGGACTCTCGCAAACAGACGCCCCGGAATTTTTCGAATACCACCCCCTTGACGGCGACTGAACCAGCTACCCCACAGACGCCCAAGTGAAACAGGTATGACCGGAACGGGTCGTCGCGCAATTATCTGTTCGATGCCAGGCCGAAAACGCTGAATGTCGCCGTCTGGTGTTATCCCGCCTTCGGGGAAGATGCACACGATATTGCCGTCTGCCAGTTCCGCATCGACTTTGTCAAAGGCGTCCATCATAATTTGCTCGTCTTCTTTCGCTCCGGCGATCGGAATAGCCTTCATAGTCTCAAAAAAGAAACGCAGCAGAGAAATTTGAAAGATCTTGTAATGCATGACGAAACGCATGGGTCTGCGCAGCGACCCGCTCAATAGAATTGGATCCATAAAACTGACATGATTGCAGACGACGACTGCAGGCCCTTCGACCGGTACGTTCTGGAGTCCGTTCGACCGAATGCGATAGACGATGTTGATCAGAATCCAAGCAAGGAAACGCATCAGGAATTCCGGCAACAGTGTATAAATGTAAATCGCAACGGCGATGTTCAGGACAGCAAGAACGATAAACAATTCCGGGATCGACCACCCGGACTGCAATAATGCGATTGAAAGCACCGACGCGCCGACAATGAAGATTGCATTGATAATGTTGTTAGCGGCAATGATGCGCGAAAGATGTTCACGCTCGGCACGCTGTTGCATCAACGCATACAGTGGCACGCTGAAAAATCCGCCGAACGCACCGATCAGCGCGAGGTCCAGCAGTATTCGCGTACTTCCCGGGCGCGCGAGAAATTCGCCGACCGAAGAGACCGTAGAGACAGCCGCGGCTGGCTGGGCGAAATACAAATCGATCGCGAATACGCTCAGACCAATCGAACCGAACGGCACCAGGCCAAGCTCGATGCGTTGACCCGACATGCGCTCGCAGAGCAGTGAGCCGATGCCCACACCGGAGGCGAATGCGACCAGCAGCGTGGTTGCGACCAAGGGCTCGTTGCTATTGAGAATGTCGAGAGTGAACGCCGGCACCTGCAATGTAATGGCGGAACCGAAAAACCAGAACCACGAAATACCCAGTATCGCCAAGAAAACACTGCGATCCTTACGCGCGAATGCGATGATCCGCCAGGTCTCAGACCATGCGTTCAGGCTGATCTTGAGATCCGGGACGACGGCCCGCGTTGTCGGTATCTGTCGGCTCGCCAGGTAGCCAGCACAGGCGATCGCTATGAGGCAGATTGCGATGATCGATTGGCCGGTGGTGCCGTTCGCGATGACGCGCTCACCCAATATCAGTCCGAAAATGATCGCCGTGTAGGTACCTGCTTCCACCAGCGCATTGCCGCCGATCAATTCTTCGGTTGCGAGCTGTTGTGGCAGATACGCGTATTTGACAGGCCCGAACAGCGATGACTGGCAGCCCATCAGGAACAGGACGAACAACAATATGGCATAGCTCTCTGTCACGAATGCATAAGCCGCAAGCAACATCAGCGAGATCTCGAGAATCTTGATGCGGCGCATCAGCATCGATTTCTCGTACTTGTCGGCCAGCTGGCCCGCTGTCGCAGAAAACAGGAAGAAGGGCAGGATAAAAAGAGCACCGGCGACGTTCGCGAGAGTACTGTGATCCATGCCAGCAACCAGCACACCCTGAAATGTGACCAATATGACCAGGCCGCTGCGAAAAATGTTGTCGTTGAGTGCGCCGAGAAACTGGGTAATGAAAAAGGGTGCGAATCGGCGCTGCCCCAGGAGCCTAAACTGGCTCGAATCTGCCATGGCGTGGATTCCCTTTCCTGAACGCGGGGCCACTATAGCCCGAAATAACATTGATAAGCCGCAAGAACTGCGAACTCAAGCCATTTCCTGTGCGCATGGCGATGCTAATATTCGTGGTTGCAGGATGCTGAAAACTATACCATTTAATCACACTAGACCGATGCCGCCATGACAAAGACATATGCGCCAACACTGCTGTGCGGAGTCTGGCTGCTTGCGGGCTGCAGCAATGAGCCACCACCACGCTCGGTCCAGGAATATCTCGACAATCCCATCATGCTGGAAGCCTCGATGGTGCGTTGCGCGCAAAACCGCAACGAAACCCGTTACGACGCCGAGTGTGTCAACGCTCGTCAAGCCGTATCACTGATCGAGGCGCGACAGGAGCGGGCGCAGTATGACGCTCTGGAGTTACAGTCGCAACGCAAGCGTGATGCATTGCGTCGTACTCAGCAAGCTGCAGCGGAGGCGCAGCGTCGCGCTATCGCAAATGAAGAAAGGCGCAAGGAAGCGGCATATCTCGCTCAATTCGGCGAGTTGCCACCGCCGGTAGAGGATGAGAGCGACGTTGATGTCGGCGCGAATGCACCCGGCGCGGTGATTCCCGAGGCTATCGAGAATGCAGTATCCGTGCGAATACCTGATGTGCCGCTTTCGGCTTCGGATGGTGGCAATGCGCCAGTCGCGGTGAGCGTGCCTGAAGGCGATCTTGATGAAGTACGCGACTAGCTGCGCCGACGCGATGAAGAATCGCACAACTAGCCAGGAAATATTGCCAGGTTCACGTGGACGTTTCGGGTGACCCTGGCATCGAACGTACGTGAAGATCGCGTTGCGGATACGGAATTACAATATTGTTGGTATTGAAGGCCTTGTAGACCGCGCAGTTTAATTCGTGCTTGAGGCGCCCACGATCAATCGGTTTTTCTATCCAGCACAGCAGCTCGAAATCGAGGCTTGACTCGCCAAACTGACGAAATCGAACGCGCGCGGCCGGGTCTGCGCAAATCTCGGCATTGTCAGCGGCGACCTGCTGCAAGGTTTCAATGACATAGTCGACATCGCTGCCATAGGCGACGCCAACGGCAATCCGAATACGGTGTTTCTCCGATGGTCCGCCCGCTTCGTTGATTATCTTGCTATTGCCGATGAGGCCGTTTGGAATCGTGATTTCGACATCATCGCGAGTCAGCAGTCTTGTGCTGCGTAAGCCGATGTGTGTGACGATGCCGCGCTCCCCCGTATCGAGGATGATGAAGTCACCGCTCTTATAGGGTGCATCCATAATGATCGACACGCCCGCGAACAAATTCGACAAGGTATCCTTGGCCGCGAAGCTGAGTGCGAGACCGACGATACCGGCCGATGCCACCCAGGCAGTGACATTGATATTCCAGGCGAGGAATACGAAATAGATGGCCAGCGCGAATAACACGATCTTGACGACGTTTTGTAACAGCACCAGCATGCCGGTTTGCACGAGCTTGCTTGTTTGTCGGCGCTTGAAGACCTGCGCGAACAATGTTGTCAAATTGTGCAGCATGTTGTACCAGACGAACACGGCGATCGTCTTCAAAATTCCAAGCGTTAGAAACTCCGGCGATTCTGGTAGGTCAATTTGTTGCGTCGCGAGTGAAAGTCCGAGCAGCACGAAGGAAATGAAGATCGGTCTATGCAAGAGACCGACGAGCTGATCATCAATATCCGTTTTCGAACGGCTCGCAATGCGGCCCACCATTCTGGATAACACCCAGTCGGCAATCTTGCCGACGACGATAAAACCCAACGCGATGGCGAGCGCTTGTAGATAGGCATTGGGGCCGATCACTTCGGCCAGTTGCCGAACCTGCTGTATAAAATCGCTCAAAAGTACTTAATGCAGATCAACAGAACGGACTTTATGGGTCTTGCTAGTCAGCATCCGGCAAGCCGAACGTTCGAACCTCCGACGGCTTATCCCTCGCGACTATTGGACTCGACGTTGTTTCTAGCTGCATGCCAGGTTGGGTCGGCAGGCGACGAGTCTGTGCTGTAAGGATTTGCACGAACGTATTGGCGATATTGGGAGCGATATTCGGCGAGCTCGCAAAAATTTTCTCGGGCGTCATTGTCGAAGAACCATAGAAGGCGACGTTCGCCTTGCGGTCCATCGTGACTCCCGTTCCCTGCAGTGAAACACCTGCGAATAATCCGCGACTTCGCGAGTAGGAGACCACCTCTGCTTTGAACTCCCAGTCGGTCGCTATCCCGGTATGACGGCCAACAGGTCCGGCGGCGATCGATGCATCTGCGCCGAGAGTCAGCTTGCCGTTCGCAATGTCACCCACGCCTTTGCGCGATTTAAAGACCAATATGACGTCGGTGGACTGAACTCCGGCTTGCCAGCCGATACTGCCACCAGTCAATGTGATGAACGCCGGGTTACTCCAGGTGTGACTGTCCTGACGAACGACGATGATGCCCTTGCCGCGGCGCACACCAATGCCGAACCCGATTTTCACAACATCCGGAATCACAGCAACGGCGTAGGCGCGAGAAAGCAAGGTCGGCGGAATCGATTTTTCGGGAATGCGCAACAACTGGTCAAGCACGTCGGCCGCATCGGCGACGCGATTCTCTTCTTTGCTGGCCCCGGCCGCGGGCAGCGCCAGTACCAGCCCTATTGCAATAACACATGCTTTGAATCGTAGATCAGACATGATCGTATCCCCGTGTTTTGGCCCCGGAATCTGCCCAGCGACAGTTACCTGACTAAAGAGCCAAAATCAGTAAGAGAGTTCCATAATACGCCAATTTTCATCTCCGCTCATGGTTCGATCAGGCATGCGATGTCTGCGCCAGGATGGGCGGCAGCGGGCACTCGAGAGTGGCGCACACGGCTCGCATCAGTTCACCTTCGGACGCCGTTAGCTTGCCATCGAACATGACGACAGCGCTGATGGCCCTGAGCAACATCTGTCGGCCGTCGCCATTCAGGGCAACGAGCATATCGAGGCTTTCGTCGAGCGCTGCAGCCGAGAACTCGCCGTTCGGTCCGTATGCAAAATCGCTTGCCCAGTCGCCATAAACTGTAAGACCGGCTCGAAACGCCGACTCTCCGGCCCTGTCCTCCCGGTGGCCATGATGTGCGACGATGCGCAATAGATTAACAGCGGCATCACGCACGGGTTTGCGTTTGGCACGCTTACGTTTTTTAGCGCGTGACGGATCGATGGCCTGCCCGATAGCACTGACAAGCATGCGATAAAAACAATACTCATACAGATCGATGTTGCCGTCGACGTCGATCATCTGACCGGCAAGTTCGACAAGCCCACCGAGTTGCACAGGCGGACGTCGTCTCAACGCGGGAAACGCGATCTCGAGCAACGGCAGGCGGTACACGGCACCGATCTTGGCCAGTTCGTCGTAATACTGCTCAACAAGTCGGGCACGCTGCTCGCCGAGGCGCTCATGTGCCAGCGTGAGTTGCTGGCCGAGGACGTCACCGCTGCGATCGAGAATCAAGGCGATCGACAGCAGATAGGCGCGTTCGGATGAATGCGCGGCGTTGTAGAGAATCTCAGGGATTGAGCGCCGTATCGTTGCGGCAAATTCGATGTGTTGCTGCCCCGGTTGGCCGACACTTGCAACTACAGCCTCTGGCGACAAGCCGGTTGCCACACCGGCGAACGCAGCCGCGACGCCGGCAATTCGCTGCTCCGCTTCTGCAGATTCACTCGCGAGCTTGCTCTCGCGAATATCGATGCTTGGGTAGTCAGTATCCTTGAACGAGGGTTCCAGCGCCTGAATGCGCTCAGTTAACGGCGGATGTGTCGCGAACAGACTACTGAACCTGGCGCCGGTGCCGAACAACATGTGACTGACTTCCTCGGGGTCCGCAGCCTGCAGGTGAGACCCTGTCGGGTAACCGCCGATTTTCTTGAGCGCATTCGCGAGCCCCGTGGTCTGTCGCGTGAATTGCACGGCCGATGCGTCGGCCAGGTACTCGCGCTGACGCGATACACGGGCCTTGATCACGCGCGCAAAGAACACGCCGATACCGCCGAGCACAGCCAATCCAAGGCCAATGATCAGCACAACGGGCGCGCCGCGATCGCGGCCGCGGCCGATGAACGCACCGTAACGCCCGCCACGCAATACCATGCGCCCGATAAGCCCGATCACCATGATGCCGAACAGCACGCCCATCAGGCGAATGTTCAGGCGCATGTCACCGTTGAGGATGTGGCTGAACTCATGCGCGATGACTCCCTGCAATTCATCGCGGTCCAGGAGTTCGAGCGTGCCGCGTGTGACGGCGATGGCGGCGTCCGCGGGTGCGAAACCCGCTGCAAACGCGTTGATGCCGTTCTCTTGTTCGAGGACATAGATCTCGGGTACCGGGACGCCGGACGCAATCGCCATTTCCTCGACGACATTTCTCAGTCGCCGGCGCAGTGGATCCTGCACGTCGCTGGCGATTAGAGTTCCACCGAGATCCTGTGCAACGCGGCCACCGCCGGACGACAATATCGAGGTTTTTACGAGCGTGGCGCCGCCAATGAACAATGCCGTAATGGTGGCGGTGCCGAGCAGGATCGGCGCTTGCTGCGCCAGGAATGAGCCAACCGTGACCGGGTAGCCCGTGTCGGTGACGTTAAACAAGGTAAGGCCGACGACCAGCGTCACACCGAGCACGATCAGGACTGTAGCGAGCAGATAGATGAAGACGAGCCACCGCGTTGATCGGCGAGCTCGGTCCTGAGCGTCAAAGAAATTCAATGTTGCTCCGCTTGGCCTATCCGGATCTGATTAGGAGGTAAACGAAACCTCGGGTGCCTCGCGCTTCTCCTCGGTGTCGATCTCGAGAAAACTGGCCAGTGCGAAGCTAAACATGCCCGCAATCACATTGTTCGGGAAGTTTTCGGCCGAGTTGTTGTAGCTGAGAACTGAATCGTTAAAGGCCTGACGAGAGAATGCGACCTTGTTCTCGGTGCTTGCCAACTCCTCCTGAAACTGCATCATGTTTTGATTTGCCTTGAGATCAGGATAAGCTTCTGACAAGGCAAACAGTCGACCGAGTGCATTGGTCAACGTTCCTTCAGATGCGCCGAGTTCTTTAATCAATTGGGCATTTGCGGGGTCGGCTTTGGCAGCGTCCAGGCTCGATGACGCAGCGTTGCGAGCGCTGATAACCGCTTCGAGCGTCTCGCGCTCATGCTTCATATAGCCTTTGACGGCCTCGACGAGGTTTGGAATTAAATCGTATCGCCGCGTCAGCTGTACATCGATTTGAGCAAATGCGTTTTTGACCCGATTGCGTCCGTTGACCAGCCCGTTGTACAAGCCGATCGTCCAGAACACGACTGCGGCGATAATTGCGAGGAAAATCAGGAATGAAGTCACTGTCGCGCTCCTTGTCGAATAGTCGAGAATGGCAGCATAACGCTCGCACAAAGCTAACTCTAGCAATGTTGGCAATCTTCGCGATTTCAATGCCTGCGCAAGCAGAGTGGGTAGGTGATGCGCGACCAATGATGGGGACGGAGATCAGTGTCAGGCTATGGCACGAGGACCCTGAAACCGGTGCACAGCTGGTCGAGCAGGTGTTCGCAGAAGCGGCCCGCATCGACAGACTCATGAGTACGTATATCGAGGACAGCCGCATTTCCGACATCAATCGCCGCGCGGCGGATGAACCGGTCATCGCGGGACAGGAATTGTATCGGTTGATCCGACGTGCGCTGGATATCTCGGTCCTGACTCGTGGCGCTTTCGATATCACCTACGAGAGCGTCGGCCAGCATTACGATTTTCGCAATCGACAGCGACCCGACGAGGCGACTGTTGAGGCGGAGCGCCTGCTCATCGACTTTCGGTTCGTGCACCTCAACGAGGCTGGGGGTACCGTGCGATTCGGACGCCATGGCGTGCGTATTAATCTGGGTGGTATAGCGAAAGGCTACGTCGTCGAGCGCGGTATCGACATTTTGCGCAGGTCGGATGTCGACAACGCAATTGTGACGGCGGGAGGAGATTCGCGCTTACTCGGAGATCGTCGAGGCCAGCCCTGGATCGTTGGTATTCGAGATCCGCGTGATGACGGTCAGGTGGCAATTTCGGTGCCACTCGATGACGAGGCGATCTCGACATCGGGCGACTATGAACGCTACTTTGAGGAAGACGGCGTTCGCTACCACCACATCCTCAGCCCCGCTACGGGTGCTCCCGCGAGCGGTATCCACAGTGCGACGGTCATTGGGCCGGATGCCGTGATGACCGATGCACTCTCGACGTCAGTTTTTGTGATGGGCGTCGATCTGGGACTGCGCCTGATCGCGACGCTACCCGACTATGAGAGCATCGTGATCGACGATCAGGGTCGGATTTACTATTCCGACGGTCTTCGTCAGCCCTAGCCCGGAAGTTTAATGAGTAACTTAACATAATCCATGACGATCGCGCAGCATGCCGGTCTCATCGAAATGTAACAACGGCGTGGTTTTGGCGGTTTTCAGCGCCGCATTGGAGAGACCTTATGTTCAGACAGGAGCAGCCATTTGTGACGATGATCACGGCTGCAACCGTGTCTGGGCTGTCACCATACGCTGTATGGGCCGGCGTGCAGATTTGCGGGCCCGAAAGGACGGCCGACGTTCCATGGAAGGAAACTGGCTGGCATTTCGAAGGAATGGATTATGAAGCTCAAAAACTGCTTAATGGGTCTTGTATTCAGCGTGTTTGCTGCGAGCGGTCTGGCGTCGTCAGGCCTCATGGGGCAGCCAGCGCCTGATTTTGCGTTAAAGAGTATGACTGGCGTCAACTTGCGCTTGTCCGAATATCGCGGTGACGTCGTAATGATCAATTTCTGGGCGACCTGGTGCGGGCCGTGCAGGCAGGAAATGCCGCTGCTTGACGAGCTGTATTCGCGCTATCAACGCGTCGGATTCAGCTTGCTCGGTGTCAATATAGACGACGACTCGAGCAAGGCGATACGCATGGCGACCGATCTGGGTGTCAGTTTCCCGGTGCTGTTTGATACACGCAAAGAAGTGAGCAAACTCTACCAGGTTGATGCCATGCCGGTGACGGTGCTGGTCGATCGCGAAGGAGTGGTTCGCTACGTGCACCAGGGTTACAAGCCTGGTTACGAGCTGCAATACCTTGACGAAATTCGCTCGTTGTTGAGGGAGTAGCGGCGCCTTAGGGGTTCCGCAGGAGAATCTAAAGTGGCAAGACGAATATTTTTCAGTCTCGGGGTATGTTTTCTGTTCGCGTTCAGCGCGGTGATAAGCGCACAAGAAGCGCTAAGCGCAGAAACGGATTCCACGCTGGCAGCGACACTTAAGTCTGAGGCCGCAGAAGCCGAATTGCGTCATCGTTTTCGCGCCATTGACGAGAACGTTCAAGATCTGAAGAAGGAAGTGCTCGATCTCAACCGGGACTTGTTCCTGCTCGAAGAAGATTTGCTTTTTCCGGCCAATTCTCAAGTGGCGTTTTTTATCTCAATGGATATCGGCGAGTATTTCGAACTCGATTCGGTCAATATCAAGATCGATGGCAAAGAAGTTGCCAACTACCTGTACACAGAACGCGAAGTCGGTGCGCTGATGCGTGGCGGTGTGCAACGTGTGCACATGGCAAATCTTAAAACTGGCGACCATGAATTGACCGCTGTATTTACTGGCAAGGGTCCGCATACGCGTGACTATCGTCGTGGTGCGACGATGATTTTCAACAAGGGAATTGGCGCGAAATACCTGGAGCTCGAAATTACCGACAGGGTGAGAAAGCAACAACCGGAATTTGTGATCAAGGAATGGGAGTGATCGCTGTTGCGCTGCCAATCCATCGTCATCGCACTGTTTATGCTTCTCGCAGCGCCAGTGTTGTCGGCCCAGGTGGCCGACAACGGTCCTGAACCGATCGTTGTCAAAAGCCCGCACTTCGGCGAGGTTCTTTTCTATTTCTATCAGGACGATTTCGTTCCCGCGATCGTGCATTTACTTGCAGCTCAACAGCAGTTTCAGTTCGATGAACATTCAGAGCAGGCCGAATTATTATTGGGCGGCCTGTATTTGTCCTATGGGCACCATCTTGAATCGGCAGTAATTTTCGAGCGTTTGCTGGCCGATAACGTCGCGCCTGATATTCGCGACCGTACCTGGTTTTTCCTTGCCAAGATCTGGCATCAACGTGGATATCTCCTCAAAGCGCAAACCGCGCTGGACAACATCAGCGAAATGTTACCCGAAAATTTGCGCCGGGAAGCAAGAATGCTGCAGGCGCAAATCTTCATTGACAGTGCTCAGTACAACGCGGCGATAGCGTTACTGCAACAGTGGAGCGGCAATACCGAGTGGGCGAGATATGCGCAGTTCAATCTTGGCGTAGCACTGGTTCGTAGCGGCGATGTCGACGCGGCCGCGTCTATTCTCGACGAACTAGGCACGCTGAATCCAACTAGCGAGGAGCTGACGTCGCTACGTGACAAAGCCAACTTGGCGCTCGGTTACTCACTGCTCCAGGATGGCCAGCCGCTGGCTGCGAAGGAGCCGCTGCAGCGTGTGAGGCTGGAGGGTCCGTTCTCGAACAAGGCGCTGCTGGGTGTGGGTTGGGCGGACGCAGAAATAGAAAATTATCGTCGCGCTCTCGTGCCGTGGATGGAGCTCAGGGGTCGCGATTTGCTCGATCCGGCCGTGCAGGAAGCGATGCTGGCGATTCCCTATGCGCTTGCAAAACTCGATTCGATCAGCCAGGCAGCCGATCATTATCTCAACGCCATCGAAGCTTTTTACGAGGAAACCAATCGCATTGATCGCACAATCGCCTTCATTGAGTCAGGTGGTTTTTTCGAGGGATTCCTGGCCGATGACCCTTTGGACAGCACGGGCTGGTATTGGCGACTCGAAGAGTTGCCTGACGGACCCGAGGCGCGCTACCTGTATCACCTTTTGGCAACTCATGAGTTTCAGGAAGGGCTCAAGAACTATCGTGACCTGAGCTATTTGCAGCACAACCTCGATGACTGGCAGCAAAGCGTCGAAGTCTACGTCAACATGTTGGAGTCCCGTCGCGAGGCATACTTCGAGCGACTGCCGCGGGTCGAAGATGCTTTAGCTCGGGCTGATCTGGCAGGAATGGTTGATCGCAAACTCGAATTCGATTCGCTGCTCAACAACGTTGAGCAGAGCCACGACTGGCTGGCGCTCGCGACGGAGCAGGAATTCAGGATGTGGCGTGATCTAGCGGAGCTCGCGAACACTCCGGCCCTCGCGGCGAACATTCCTGAGGCAGTTGAGGTTCGCGATAAAATTCGCCTTCTAAAAGGTGTACTGCAATGGCGCCTGGAGCGCGATTTCAAAGACCGCCTGTGGCGCATTCGTCGAAATCTCAGGCAGACCGGCGAGGCGTTAGTCGAAACGCAACGTTCGCGTCGCGAGATCGACGATGCGATGCGCAAGGAGCCGATTCACTTCGCGAAACTGAGTCAGCGGGTCTACGGTCTCGAGCCGCGCATCATTTCCATGATGAATCGCGTTGCAGATTCCATGGCTGATCAACGAATGTTTCTGCAAGCCATTGCAGTCGGTGAATTACAGACACAAAAACAACGGCTTGACATCTACACTGTGCAGGCGCGATTCGCGCTTGCAGCGATTTATGATCTCGCTGCAACTGTTGGGGAAGTGTCACGCTGATGGCTCGTTACTCACCTCTGCTTGTCCTGTTAAGTGCGTCCCTGTTTTTTGCGCCCGTAGCCGACTCCGCGATGAAGAAACGCGACACGATCAAGAGCCTCGAAAAGAAAGAAGTCGAGATTCGAACGGGCAGGGTTATAGCTCATAGCACAGATCTCGCCCGTGATAATTATCGCGCGTTTCTCGATCTTGTATCCGAGGACCCTGAATTGCGTGCTGAAGCGATGCGCCGTCTGGGCGATCTTGAGCTTAATGCGACCGAGGCCGAGCAACTTACTCAGAATATCGACGCGATGACTCACGTGGGTTTCAACAATGCGGTGCAGTTATATCAGCGACTGCTCGAGGCTTATCCGGATTATCGACGCAATGACACGGTCTTGTACCAGCTTGGTCGGGCCTACGAAACTGGTGGCAGGAACGATGATGCGCTTACCGTGCTCAATGAACTCGTGGACCGATATCCGTCGACACTGCTCATTGACGAGGTGCAATTTCGGCGCGGGGAGATGCTGTTCTTGCGCAAAAACTACGACGATGCAGAAGTCGCCTACCAGGACGTCGTTCGCTACGGCGACGAATCTCGCTTCTATGAGCAATCGCTATACAAACTCGGGTGGTCACAATTCAAGCGGGCGGCCCACGAAAAAAGCCTGGTGCCGTTTTTCGAATTACTTGACCGCAAGATCAGCGGTATCGAAATCGTCGAAGGCGACAACCGGCTTGAACAACTTAGCCGTGCAACCCAGGAGCTCGTCGAAGATACGTTTCGCGTGTTGAGCATCAGTTTTTCGTACATGGATGGTGCGTCCAGCATTGATGCCTATCTGGATCAACGCGGCCATCCGGCTTACAGCTACATCATTTATCGTAATCTAGGCGATCTTTACCTGGAGAAGGAGCGTTTCGTGGATGCGGCGGGAGCCTACGAAGCCTTTGTCGACCGAGACCCCTACCATCCCAAGGCACCTTTGCTGCAAGTTGAGGTAATCGAAGCCTACAAGCTGGGCGAATTCCCGAGCCTGGTGCTCGAGGGCAAGAAGGATTTTGTCGCTCGCTACGGCTTGGATGGCGGTTTCTGGCTGCACAATCAGGCGTCGGAAAATACGGCGGTAGCAGCACACCTGAAGGCAAACCTGAACGACCTCGCACAGTACTATCATGCAGAAGCACAGCGCGATGGAAAGCTTGGCGATTATCACGAAGCAGCTCGCTGGTACCGCAAGTATCTTGGCTACTTCCCGGGAGAGCCGGACAGCGCCAACACGAATTTCCTGCTCGCCGAGACTCTGTTTGAGAGTAAGGAATTCGAAGCCGCGATGATCGAATTCGATCGCACAGCGTACGACTACGCTGTTCACGAGCGATCCGCTGAGGCTGCTTATGCCAGCATTCTTGCCTACCGTGAGCATGAAATGTCGCTTGAAGGCGGCAGGAAAGCCCAATGGCACAGCCGCTACCTCGATAGCGGCCTCAAGTTTGCAGACAGCTATCCCGAACATCCCGAGTCAGGCGCCGTTTTGACAACGATCGCTGAAGATCTGTTTACACAAGGCCAGTTTGACCTGGCAATTTCGGTCGGCCAGATCGTGGTTAGCAAGCTGCCGCCTGTTAAGACACCGCTGGCACGCACTGCATGGACGGTAATAGCACACTCACAATTCGATCTGCAGAATTTCGCCGTAGCCGAACAGTCATACTACGAGCTACGTGCCTATACACTGGCTGAGGATCAGCAGGCCGGGCAGGCAATCAAGAACCGAATTGCCTCGTCCATTTACAAGCAGGGCGAACTGGCGCGAGACGCCGGTGATTTGGAGATTGCCGTTACCCACTTCACACGTCTTGGCCAGGTCGTACCCGATTCGGATATTCGTGCGACGGCAGATTACGATGCCGCAGCCGCACTCATAAATTTGCAAGCCTGGGACCGCGCGTCCGGCGTACTCGAGAATTACCGCAGGGACTACCCCGATAGTGATTTTGCCGACGATGTGACCCAGAAGCTCGCCATTACCTACCTCAACTCGGGCCGGGTCATTGAAGCTGCGGCGGAGTTCGAGCGCATCGCGGATGCAGGCACCAGCATCGAGGCCGTGAGCCGCGAGGCCCTTTGGAAAGCAGCCGATCTGTATAAGCAAGGCCGCTCGACCGGCAGTGAATTTCGCGTCCTCGAGAACATCATTGCGCGCTATCCGAATCCATTGTCCGAATCGATCGAAGCACGTTTCCGATTGCTCGAAATCGCCGAAGCGAGTGGCGACCGGGATGCCCGAACGGCGCGACTCATGGATCTCGTTCAGGTTGACGCAACCGCGGGCGCACAACGATCCGATCGGACCCGATATCTCGCCGCCAGGGCATCCATAGAACTTGCCGAACCCGTGCGCCGGCGATTCGCGGTCGTCAAACTGACCCAGCCTTTGGCCGACAGTCTGAAGCGGAAGCGAGCGCTCATGGAAGAGGTTATCGAGGTCTATACAATAGCCGCTGAATATGGCGTCGCTGAGGTGACGACGGCCGCAACATTCCGACTCGGTGAAGTCTACGAGCATTTCAGTGCCGACCTGCTGGACTCGGAGCGCCCGCACGATCTCGATGCCGAGACACTCGAGCAATATGATTTGTTGCTCGAAGAGCAGGTATATCCGTTCGAGGAGAAGGCCATAGATCTATACAAGGCGAATGCCAATCGTGCACCTGACGGGGTCTACGACGAGTGGGTGAAAAAGAGCTTCGAAAGATTAGCCAGCTTGATGCCGGCGCGGTACGCGAAACTGGAGCGCAGCGAAGATGTCGTTACGACGCTTTACTAGTACAGCAGTACGCTTACTGCTGCCAGCCGCTGTGCTCGTGGTCGCAGGCTGTGCGTCGACGGGGCCGAAACCTGCCATCCGTGGTCAGGACAAGACGATAGATGCGAGTGCGCAGAATATACCGGCGCAGGCCCTGACGATGTTCGAGCAAGCAGTCGCGATCATGGCGGCCGGTGATTTTGTCGATGCCGAGCTGCGTTTCAAGGAATTCCTGCTGCAGTATTCGGGCTACCCGGGTGTGTACGTGAACCTCGCCATCATCCACGCGAATAATGGCAACGACACCGCGGCAGAGGAGGCGATAGATGCAGCTCTGGGTCTTGATGCCGATTATCCGCCCGCATTGAATCAGCAGGGCATGCTACTTCGCAGAAATGGCAAATTTATTGAGGCAGAGGCTGCTTATTTGAAGGCCGTCACAGCTTCACCTGACTACGCCTTGGCACACTACAACCTGGGCGTTCTCAATGAACTGTATTTACAACGTCTGGATGCCGCATTGCGGCATTTCCAGCGCTACCAGGAGCTCGTCAACGAAGACAAGCAGGTGGAGAGGTGGATAGCCGATCTGAGCCGTCGTGTCATGGCGAACAAGCGCACGGCCAACGCGGTGGACTAAAGGACATGGATACTCGCAAAAACTTAAGGTTTAGCCCTCGAATCATGCTTGCCATGTTGTTGGCGACATCTGCGACGCTTGCTCAGGAGGAGCTGACCGAGGACGTGCCTGAACCGGCCGTTGATACTGCAGCCGAGCGCGATGAGTTAGAGCCGCGTGTATCGAGCGCAGTACTTGCTACGGATGTGATCAGGGAGCAGTCCGCAGGACAGGTGATGGATCGGCTCGAGCTCCGGCGTGCGGAGATTACGGGCAACCAGGAATTGCCGAAAGTTCTCTACATTGTGCCCTGGCAGAAGTCTGATCCGGGCGACCTGCTGGGACGACCTGTGAACACATTGCTGGACGAGATCTTAGCCCCGCTGGACCGGGAAGAATTTATTCGGCGAGTCCGCTATTACGGCGACTTGTACGGAGAAAAAGACGAGTAGGCCGAGCCTGCTCGATTGTCGAACTATTTGATTTACTAGAGGAGCAATCAAATGGACACTTTGGGCGCCATCGTGCGTTTTTTCCAACAGGGCGGTGCATTCATGTACCCGATCCTGTTTGTGTTCGCATTCGGGGTGGCTATCGCCATCGAGCGTTGGATATACCTGACGATGTCCGGTGCGAGTAATCGTTCTTTGTGGAAAAAGATCGTGCCGTTCCTGAAGGCCGGTAATTTCCAGGAAGCAGCAGCAGTCACTGCCAAGTCGAGGGCCGCCATTGGCTCGATTCTGACTTACGGCCTGTACCGCGTTAAATCTGCCCGGCGTCGTGACGACATTGAGAAGGCGATGGAAGAGAGCCTCATGGAGGTTCTGCCGAGACTTGAGAAGCGCACACATTATTTAGCAACGCTGGCAAACATCGCAACGCTGCTGGGACTGCTTGGCACCATCATCGGCCTGATCCGGGCATTTACGGCGGTATCGAATGCGAACCCGGCCGATAAAGCGGATCTGTTGTCGGCGAGTATTTCGGTAGCGATGAACACGACAGCATTCGGGCTCATGGTTGCGATTCCGTTGTTGCTGACTCACGCGTTGTTGCAGACCAAGACCAACCAGCTTGTAGACAGCCTCGAGATGGCCAGCGTCAAGTTTCTCAACGCCGTTACAGAACGTCAGCTAAATACTGCAGAGGCTTAAGGATGATCCGTAGCCGCCAGAGCGGCCGTCGTCGCAATAACGACCCGGTCGAACTCAACATTACGGCGTTCATGAACCTGATGGTGATTCTGGTTCCATTTCTGCTGATTACAGCGGTGTTCTCGCAAATGGCGATTATTGAATTGAGTCTGCCAGGCTCCTCTACTGAGCCCGTGAAACAGCAGGATCTTGCGTTTCAACTGGAAATCATCGTTCGTAAGGATCAAATTGAGGTTGGCGACCGCAATCAGGGTTTGCTCGGCATCTATCCGAATGGCGTAGATGGCTATGATTTCGATGCATTGAGCGTGAAATTGTCTGAAATCAAAGCGGGCTACCCAACGAAGACCAACGCGGCGATTCTCCTCGAAGCCGAAATTGCCTATGACACCCTGGTGCAGGTAATGGACCGTGTGCGCCTCGCGGAAACAATCGAGGGAGAAAAAATCGTTCGCACGGACCTGTTCCCGGAAATATCGATTGGCGATGCGCCGATTTCGGCTGGAGGTGCATAGCAATGGTCAAGTCAGCGCGCGCAAAACGCATGGCGAAACACCACCGGCGCCACCGGCGCGATGCCACGCTAAACCTGGTTTCGTTAATGGACATTTTCACGATTCTCGTATTCTTCCTGCTCGTCAATTCGTCAAATGTCGAAGTGCTGCCGAATGCGAAAGACGTGCAGTTACCCGAATCGATCGCCGAGAAAAGAGCGAACGAGTCGGTCGTTATTGTGATCAGCGACACGGACATCATCGTGCAGGGTCAGCTAGTCGCCAAGGTTGATGTGGTCATGGCGACACCGGGCAATGACATCCCGGCACTGCGTCAGGCACTGAAGTCGCAGAACGATCGTGTGCTGCGCAGGGAAGCTCAGGACGACATTGCAGGACGCGAAGTTACGATCATGGGGGACAAAGATATTCCATATCGGCTGTTAAAGAAGGTCATGGCGACCTGTACAGCATCGGACTACGGACAGATCTCACTGGCAGTCTTGCAGCGGAGTTCTGAGAAACTCCACGAACTCGCTGCGGCGAGATAGGGCTAAAGCCAGGAGTCGCGTGTGGATTTACCGTACTACAGAGAATACGACCTGCCCTGGACGTCGGGGGCGAGCCAGGAAAGGAAGTTCCGGCGCTTGCTCGGTATCGTGTTCATCGTCGTTGCAGTGCTTGGCATCATCTGGCCGTTCCTGCCAACGCCGGAACGCGACCCGAACGAGATTGTGGAAATTCCACCGCGCATCGCACAGTTGTTGCTTGAGCAGAGACCGCCTCCGCCGCCGCCAGAGCCAAAGGAACCCGAGCCTGAACCGGAATCTGAGCCTGAGCCCGAGCCTGAGCCGGAGCAGGTCGCCGAGGAGACGCCAGAGCTCGAGCCTGAGCCTCCGCCCGAACCTGTCGATACGACAAAGATTGCGCGGGAAAAAGCGCAAGCAGCGCTAATGCCATTTGTCGACGATCTCGCAAATCTCGTCGACAAGAACTTACTGGAGTCTATCGCCGACAATCGCGACCTGTCGGCGTCGGTCGGTCAATCCGTTCGCAACGAACGCTCGATGATCACATCGAAGGTCGGTACGGCATCTGGCGGTATCAATACGGCGAAGCTGAGTCGCAATACCGGTGGTAGCGGCATTGCGGGTCGATCGACGACCCGGGTTTCGAGTCCGGTTGCCGGCCTTGGCAGAGGGGCCGGTGGCGCTCGTCGCACGGGCACCAGCGGCAGGGCTTCGCGCTCACGCGAGGAAATCGAGCTTGTATTCGACAGAAACAAGGGTGTGATTTTTGCACTCTACAACCGCGCTCTGCGAATCAACCCGACGCTGGAGGGCAAGCTCGTCCTGCGCCTGACGATTTCACCAAACGGAATAGTGACATTTTGCGAGATCGTTTCGAGCGAACTGGGTGACCTGGATCTCGAACGCAAGCTCGTACAACGCATCAAGATGTTCCGCTTCGAAGCCAAAGACGTAGAGCCGATCACGACAACGAAACCGATCGACTTTTTCCCGGCCTGATAGCGACCGCAAACCTTCAGTCATTGGCAGAACCCAAAGCGCTGCATTATGCTGTCGCAACGGTTTTCTGTGGGACGAGCCAATGAATTTTCGTTTTCTGCGTACAATGATCGCGGCGCTGCTGTTGCTTGGTGCGTGTTCGCTGCACGCCCAGTCCGCAATTGAGCAGCTGATTCGTGAGACGGGAATCGAAGCGGGACCTGTGCCGATCAGTGACAGGCCAGGTTGGCATACACCCAAAAAAATCCTGATAATTGCTGACAATGACCTGGTTGCGGAAATGCAGAAGGCCCTTCCGGATGTGCAATTGATCGCAATCAATCGAGCAAGCGACGCGATGAAGCATGTGGCGGATGCCGATGCAATCATCGGGTTTTGCTCGGATCGAATCGTTGCGGCCGCGAAGAAATTGCTTTGGATACAGATTTATGGAGCCGGTGCTGACCGATGCATGCCCATTGAGCGTATCGCGAATGATGAGATTCTGCTGACCAATATGCAGAAGATGTCGTCGCCGGTTATTGCCGAACATGTCACCGCATTGATATTGAGTCTTGCGCGAGGATTGCCAAACTACGCGAAGTCCATGTCTGAGGGTGCCTGGCAGCGCGGGCCTGAATTTACGCAGGGCATGCAATCGATCGCTGGCAAGACCTTACTCGTTATAGGGCTGGGCGGGATCGGCACAGAAGTCGCGCGGCGTGCGGCAGCTCTGGATATGCGTGTTATCGGGACGCGCCGTAGTTCACGAGAGGGCCCTGAATTTGTCGACTACGTCGGATTGTCGCATGAACTTATTGAATTGGCTGGCGATGCTGACTTTATCGTCAATGCCCTGCCACTCACGCCAGAGACAAGCGGACTCATTGACAGTAAATTTTTTGCGGCCACCAAGCGTGGCGCGCATTTTATCAACGTTGGGCGTGGTCGTACTGTGGTCACCGATGCCCTGGTTGCAGCGCTTGAGAGCGGTCAGATCGCAGGGGCCGGGCTTGATGTTACGGATCCTGAGCCGCTGCCCTCCGATCATCCGCTTTGGCGTATGGACAATGTCATCATTACGCCTCATGTCGCGGGTCGAGGAGGCAATTGGCTGCGGCATAACATCCTGATCAGGGAGAACCTGGCGCGTTTTGTCGCCGGCGAAGCTCTACTCAACGTCGTGAACCCGGAACTCGGCTATTGATGTGACGTCAGACGGGCAGGCTACGACTTCGCTTGGTTTTCCGCCGGTCGCAAGCGCCGATGCTCGCATCCTGATTCTGGGCAGTCTTCCGGGGCAACGCTCGATCGACGCAGGGCAATACTACGCGCATCCGCAAAACGCATTCTGGCTGATCATGAGTGAGCTCTTCGGCGCCACAGGATCCTATGCAGAGCGATGCCAGGCGCTCATCGAGAATCGAATTGCCCTCTGGGATGTCCTTGCAAGTTCAGTCCGGCCCGGCAGCATGGACGCCTCTATTCAGATCGAGTCTGCACAAACTAATGATTTTTCGGAGTTTTTTCGGATTTATCGTGATATTGATCGCGTCTGCTTCAATGGGCAGAAGGCGGCGCAACTCTGGTCAAGGTTGGTTCAACCGGGTCTCGACCCTGCGAGCGTACGCTATGCAACGCTGCCCTCGACCAGCCCGGCCTATGCGGCGATGTCGGTTGCGAATAAGCTCATCAAATGGCGTAGCATTATTGGCTAGGAACGATAAGGAGAACATCATGATCGGTTACGTAACGCTCGGAACCAATCAACTCGATGAAGCGGCGAAATTCTACGATGAACTTTTCGCAACGATTGGGGCAAGTCGCACGTTCGAAACGGAACGATTCATCGCTTGGTCGACCGGGCCAAAGGCGACTGGCATGTCGGTCACAAAACCATTCAATGGTGAATCGGCAACCGTCGGTAATGGCGTCATGGTTGCGATTGCAATGCATGCGTCTGAAGAGGTCGATGCTTTTCACGCAAAAGCGCTGGAACTTGGTGCCACCGACGAAGGAGCGCCCGGCGTGCGATTTGAGAATTTTTACGCCGGCTATTTCCGCGATCTTGACGGCAATAAGCTGAACGCGTTCTGTTTCACGAAAGACTGAACCAAATTATCAGAGAGCGCTGTCGCCGGTCTCGCTCGTGCGGATTCGCCATACCTGGTCAAGGTTGGTCACAAAAATCTTGCCGTCGCCTACCTTTCCGGTTCTCGCACTCTCGATGATAGCCTCGACGATACGATCGACGAGGTCGTCAGGCACTGCAACCTCGATTTTGGCCTTGGGCAGAAAATCCACAACATACTCAGCGCCGCGGTATAGCTCGGTATGCCCGCGTTGCCGCCCGAAGCCTTTGACCTCGCTAACGGTCATGCCCTGGATGCCGACCTCACTGAGTGCATTGCGAACATCGTCCAGGCGAAAGGGTTTGACAATGGCCGTGACAAGCTTCATTCGTGCTCTCTCCTGATATCGTCTGCCTGTGTCCAGCCATGCTAGCAATACATGCCTGCGAAGTGTACAAAGAAAACTTGAATCAGCGGTGACTGGCAATGCACACGACAGTACTCAAAGAACCCGAAGGGCTGCGTTATTACAGCATTAGTGTGCTGTACGCGGTCTGCGGCTATCTGCTTGGTTTCGCCGGTCTTTTCCATTCGGCGTGGCCTGTCAATCTGGTTGCCACGATGTTGCTGGCACATACCATGATTATCGCCGCATACCTGATACATGAGTGCGGCCACCAGTTGATATTCAAACGCAGTCATCTCAATGCCCGATTGGGCCGCGCCATGAGCTGGTTCTGCGGCGCGGCGTACGGCACCTTCGAGGACATGCGATATAAGCATTTCCGACATCATGTGGATAACGGTGACGTCGTGTGGTTTGAGTACGAAGAGTTCTTTGCAGAACATCCGCTCGTTCTGCGCGTGACGCAGGCCTTCGAATGGTTCTACATTCCGGCCCATGACCTGATCATGCACTTCATCATGATGTTTACGTCGTTCATCATTCCAGAGCGGCGTGATCAGCGCGTGCGCAATGTCGTCGTCATTCTGATTCGAGGCACGATCTACATCGCATTGCTGCTTGTTTTCCCGAAGGTTGCAATACTGTACGCCGTCGCCTACCTGCTGATGATGCACGGTTTGCGATTCATGGATTCTCTGCAACACGACTATCCCTATACCGCCACTCTGTTCAGCTACGAGCAGCCACCGCACAAGGGCGATCGCGACTGGGAGCAGGAACATACATTCAGTGTTCCCCTGTCATTGCGATTCGCATGGGTGAACTGCCTGACTCTCAATTTCGGTTACCACAACGCGCACCACTTCGACATGAATGTGCCCTGTTACCGGTTGCCGGAATTGCATCGTGAACTGACGCAAGACAATCCGGAGCTCGTGATACCGCTTCGTTCTCAGCTCAGTCTGTATCATCGCAATCGCGTCCTGCGAATATGCAATCCGCAGCCCGATGATTATCCGAGCGGCAAGGATTACCTGCGCTCGGCGCGAGCGGCACAGGGGCCCATCGGCGGTAATGCGGCATCCTTCCTGATGTCGTTCTGATCCCGCAATGACATTGCGGTGAGAACTCGTTTCGATTCGCCCGACTGGCACCAGGCGATCGCAGCGCTGGTCAGAAGCGGCGACGCACAGTCCTCCTGTGATGCACTGATCAAAGCGATCGGGCTCGCCGTCACCCATGAAGGTACCTGCTTGCTGGCGTTTCACCGCGACGCTCCTCCCGATGTAATACATCACACGCTGGAGCCTGCCGGCGCCGAACACTACCTCGATCGATACCTTGCGGGCCCCTATCTGCTCGATCCGCTTTATCAGCTGGCAATTCGCGTCGACAAACCGTCTGTTTGCCGATTTCGCGATGAGACTCCGGATCGATTTCGCTCGAGTGAGTATTACCGACACTACTGCGAACGCACGCATCTCCTGGACGAGATGGATTTCCTGCTTGGCGTGTCGGACACGAGCACGCTGGTGCTGGTGGTCGGCCGGCGCGAGAAGATGTTCACGAAAACGGAGCTGGATCGAATTCGATCGATCGAGACCATAGTGTATGCCGCCATGCGTAATATCTGGGAGCGGTGGGTTGCCGTCGAGGACAGAAGCGGACGAAATGAGAGCCTGCACCAGCGATTGACGCGCTGTTTCGAGAATTTTGGCGATTCGCTGCTTACGGTTCGCGAACGCGAGATTACGCAGCTATTGCTGCGTGGCCACTCGGCGAAGTCGATCGCGCGTGAGCTTCGCATCGCACCGGGGACCGTTATGGTGCACAAACGAAATCTGTTCGCAAAACTCGGTATCACATCGCAGAACGAGCTTTTTTCGCTGTTTATCAACGATCTGTCGCGCTCCTGATCGGAGTAGAGATCGTGATCGCGATCTGTAACACGATTGACCACGCGGCTGATCATGTCGAAATTTGCAGCTACCACCAATAGGGTATTCAGTGCAGACACTCCGATGCCGACAATCAATGGCTAGCGGTTTGATTTGACGGAATATGATGATGTTCGATTTTGATTTTGGGCTTGGCGAGGACATCGACCTCCTGCGCGAGACAGTGCATGCGTTCGCGACCGACAGGATCGCACCTCGCGCGGTCGCCATCGATGCGAGCAATGATTTCCCGCGCGATTTGTGGCCGGAGCTTGGCGAGCTGGGTCTGCTCGGATTAACGGTAGAAGAGGAGTTTGGCGGCTCAGGTCTGGGCTATCTGGCCCATGTCGTCGCGATGGAAGAAATTAGCCGCGCGTCCGCATCGGTCGGTCTTTCCTATGGGGCGCATTCGAATCTATGCGTCAACCAACTCAAACGCTGGGGCGACGACAAGCAAAAGGGCCGGTTCCTTCCCGGATTGATTTCGGGCGAGCATCTCGGTGCATTGGCTATGAGTGAGGCCGGTGCGGGTTCCGATGTCATGAGTATGCGCACAACTGCTGTTCGCGAGGGCGACGACTATGTTCTCAACGGATCCAAAATGTGGATCACCAATGCGCCGCTCGCCGATGTGCTGATTATCTACGCCGTCACCGACCCTGATGCGGGCAGTGCCCGGCTCAGCGCGTTTATTGTTGAGCGCGGCACACCCGGGCTGTCTACCCCGCAAAAGCTGGACAAACTGGGCATGCGTGGATCGGACACAAGCGAGGTATTGCTCGAGAATTGCCATGTGCCCGTTGCCAATCTCCTTGCAGCCGAGGGCCGGGGTGCGAGTATTCTCATGAGCGGCCTGGACTACGAAAGAGTGGTGCTGGCGGGAGGCCCGCTGGGTATCATGCGCGCCTGTATGGACGTCGTCATACCCTATGTTCACGAACGTAAACAATTCGGACGGCCTATCGGTGAGTTTCAGCTCATGCAGGGTAAGCTCGCAGACATGTATACGTCGATGAACAGTTGTCGTGCCTATGTCTATGCGGTGGCAAAGGCCTGTGATCGCGACCAGACTACGCGCTTCGATGCGGCGGGCTGTATTCTGGTCGCAGCAGAAAAAGCCACGTGGATGGCAGGCGAAGCGATACAGGCGCTCGGTGGTAATGGATATAGCAACGAATACCCGGCGGGGAGACTGATGCGTGATGCGAAACTCTATGAAATTGGTGCGGGCACCAGCGAGATCAGGCGAATGTTGATTGGCCGCGAGTTATTTAATGCCAATCATTGAGACCAAGGTCGACCGTGAGTCGGAAGATTTCGCGAACAACAAGGCCGCCAACGAGTTGCTGGCACAGGCTCTGAGGGATGTGCAAGAAACAGTGCTCATGGGTGGCCCGGAGCGGTCGCGAGAGCGCCATCTGGCGCGTGGCAAACTGTTGCCACGTGACCGGATTAAGGTGCTGACCGACGACGATTCGCCGTTCCTGGAAATAGGCCAGCTGGCGGCGATGGGCGTTTATGATGAGGATGTCCCTGCGGCGGGCATCATTGCAGGGATCGGTCGCATCAACGATACCGAATGCATGATCGTGGCGAACGACGCAACCGTAAAGGGCGGCACCTATTATCCGCTGACGGTTAAGAAACACCTGCGCGCGCAAGAGATCGCGGAGCAGAATCGCCTGCCTTGTATCTATCTGGTCGATTCAGGTGGGGCGTTTCTGCCACTTCAGGATGAGGTATTTCCGGACCGCGATCATTTCGGACGCATTTTCTACAACCAGGCCCGGCTGTCGGCGAAAGGCATACCGCAGATTGCCGCCGTACTCGGGTCGTGTACGGCGGGCGGTGCGTATGTACCAGCGATGTGTGATGAGGCCATCATCGTTCGCAACCAGGGCACGATTTTTCTGGGTGGCCCGCCGCTCGTCAAAGCGGCAACGGGCGAGATCGTCGACGCGGAGACTCTCGGAGGCGGCAGTGTTCACTCGCGCATATCGGGCGTTACCGATCACCTTGCGGAAGATGACCATCATGCCCTGATGATCGCGAGAGAAATCGTTGCCAATCTCAATATCTCGAAGACCAGCTGTCTGAAAATGCGAGATACAGTTCCGCCTGCGTACCCGGCAGAAGATATTTACGGCATTGTGTCGCGAGAATACCGGTTTCCCTACGACGTTCGTGAGGTCATTGCCCGTATCGTCGATGGTTCCGAGTTTCAGGAATTCAAGAAACTCTATGGAGCAACGCTCGTTTGCGGTTTTGCACATGTCAGCGGATATCCGATAGGTATCGTGGCCAACAACGGCATTCTGTTCATGGAATCTGCCCAGAAGGGCGCTCACTTCATTCAACTTTGCAATCGCCGCGGAATACCGCTCCTGTTTTTGCAGAACATCACGGGTTTCATGGTGGGTAAGCGCGTTGAGCATGCTGGCATTGCCAAGGAAGGTGCGAAGATGGTTAATGCTGTCGCAACGGCGACAGTGCCCAAATTCACGGTCATCATCGGCGGTTCTTTTGGCGCCGGCAACTACGCGATGTGCGGGCGTGCCTACAAGCCGCGCATGCTGTGGATGTGGCCGAATGCGAGGATTTCAGTGATGGGCGGTGAGCAGGCGTCGCTGGTGCTCTCGACAGTCAAGCGCGATAGTCTTGAAGCACGCGGTGAGGAGTGGCCAGAGGAGTCACAAGCCGAATTCGAGACGAATATTCGCGAGCAGTACGACGCTCAAGGTCATCCTTACTATGCCAGCGCACGCCTCTGGGATGACGGCGTCATTGACCCGATCGATACACGCGAGATTTTGTCGCTTGCGCTGTCGGCCGCAATGAACAATCCACGCGACGACGAAACACCATTCGGCATATTCCGCATGTAGTCGACCCCGTTGGCAGGTGCGGTATCATGACCGCTCACACTGAGCGGTATGCAGATGGCAACACTTGCAGGCAAGACCTTATTTGTGACGGGCAGCAGTCGCGGCATCGGACTCGCGATCGCCAGGCGCGCAGCTGTCGATGGCGCGAACATTATTGTCATCGCCAAGACAGCGGAACCCCATCCGAAATTGCCGGGTACGGTTTATACGGCTGCAGCAGAGATTGAAGAGGCGGGCGGGCAGGCACTGCCTGTCGTTTGTGATATTCGAGACGAGAAAGCCGTTGCATCTGCCGTCGCGCAGGGCTTGAAGCGATTTGGTGGCATCGATATCGTCGTCAACAATGCGAGCGCGATCGCGTTGCTGACTACGGAACAGGTATCGATGAGTCGATTCGATCTCATGCATTCGGTAAACGCGCGCGGCACGTTCCTGGTATCCAAGACCTGTTTGCCGTTGCTGCTCGATGCCGAAAATCCACACATACTGACGTTGTCACCGCCGCTCAACATGCTCGAAAAGTGGTTCGCCCCACACCTGGCCTATTCGATGGCCAAGTACGGCATGAGCCTGTGCGTACTCGGTATGGCGGGTGAGTTTCGAGAACAGGGAATTGCTGTGAATGCACTTTGGCCAAGGACGACGATTGCAACGGCAGCCGTCAACATGCTTGGCGGTGAGGCGTTGACGCGCCGTTCTCGCAAACCCGAGATCATGGCCGACGCGGCACATGCGATTCTGACCAGGCCAAGTCGCGAGTTTACCGGAAACTTCTGCATTGACGATGAGGTGCTCGAGGGCATGGGCGTTACCGATCTGAGTCGCTATGCTGTTGACCCCGATGGTCAACTTTCGCCCGACTTCTTTGTTGAGCCGAGACAGGAATAGCTCGCCCGCAATGAGCACCAGGCAGGAACAGAATTCAGGCACGCGTGAGGTGCGTGAGGCGCATCGCTTTGATGTTGCGAGGCTCGAGGCCTACATGGATTCGCACGTCGAGAGTTTTCGTGGTCCGCTGTCGGTCACGCAGTTCAAGGGGGGTCAGTCAAACCCGACCTACCTGCTCAAAGCCAGGTCGGGCTCGTATGTCTTGCGCCGCAAGCCGCCCGGCAAGCTCTTGAAATCCGCCCATGCCGTCGATCGCGAGTATCGAATCATCAGTGCGCTTTACGGCGCAGACTTCCCGGTGCCGCGACCCTACGTTTTGTGTGAAGACGACGAGGTGATCGGCACGATGTTCTTTATTATGGAATACGTCGACGGGCGCATATTCTGGGACCTCGATCTTCCCAATGCGAATCCGGACGGTCGTGCGGCGCTCTATGACGACATCAATAACACGATCGCTCGATTGCATTCATTCGATTTCGAGGCGCTCGGTCTGGACGATTTCGGCAAACCGGGCAATTATTTCGCCAGGCAGATTTCGCGCTGGGGCAAACAGTATCGCGCTTCAGAGACGAAGACGGTCAAGTCGATGGATGCATTGATCGAATGGTTGCCGGAGAACATTCCCGACGATGATTCTGCCGGCATCGTGCACGGCGATTTTCGTCTCGATAACCTGATTGTGCACCCGACCAAGCCCAGGATAATAGCGGTTCTGGACTGGGAGCTTTCGACGATCGGCCATCCCCTCGCCGATTTTACCTATCATCTCATGGCGTGGCAGATGCCAAAAATTGGCGTTGGTTTTGCTGGCATGCTGGGCAAACAACTCGACGCATTGGGCATTCCGGACGAAGCAAGCTACACGAAGCTTTACTGCGAGCGAACGGGTCGAACGGGAGGTATCGAGCATCGGGCGTTTTATTCGGCATTCAATTTTTTCCGCATTGCCGCAATTTCCCAGGGCATCGTGGGGCGGGTGCGAGATGGCACGGCCGCAAGTGATCATGCCGACCAAGCCGAGGCTGCTGTCGAGCCGCTTGCGGATCTTGGCTGGCAATATGCGAGTAGCGAGTAATTCATGGCCCTGAACTACAAACAACTCATGCAAACGTCTATTACCGATATCCAGCATAGCTACGGCGATACTGAAGCCATGCTGTATGCACAGAGCATTGGTTTCGGGCTTGATCCACTCGAGAGCAAGGAACTCGATTACGTCTTTGAACAGGGTCGTCGTCCGCTGCAAACAGTACCGACCTTTGCCAGTGCGATTGTGCCGGATATGTTTCCTCCAGGACTCGGCTGGGACTACAACCAGGTATTGCACGCGGAACAGCGCTTGCATCTCTATCGGCCGATGCCGGCAGCGGCTGATGTGCTCATCAACAAGCGCATCGTCGAAGTTCTTGATCGTGGGCCTAAATTCGGTGCAATGTTCCTGTTCGAGGTCGATTGTCGGCTCGCCAAGGACGATACGGCGCTGTTCACGCTGGGCGCGACGGTTATTGCGCGAGGTGACGGCGGCTTCGGCGGGCCGTCAGGGATGGGACCGAAACCGCACCGTGTGCCCCGGCGCGACCCCGACCTCAGTTGTGACAGTCCAACGCGAGTCGATCAGGCGCTGTTGTTTCGGCTCAACGGCGATCGAAATCCCCTGCATGCTGATCCACGGCGAGCCGATGCCGCGGGTTTTCCAGTACCGATCCTGCATGGTCTGTGCACGTACGGCATTGCATGTCGCGCAATTTTGCGAACAATCTGTGACTACGACTACACTCTCATCGAAGGATTCGATGCGCGCTTTTCGGCGCCGGTTATGCCGGGTGAAACCATAACGACGGACATGTGGCAAGACGGCAATATCGTGTCATTTCAATGTTCCGTCAAGGAACGTAACTGCATCGTTTTGCGCAACGGAAAATGCACATTGACGACCTGAGGAAGCTATGACTGAACGCGTTACAGTGTCGATAGACAACCATGTTGCCGTGGTTCAACTCAATCGACCGGACAAGCATAATGCGCTGGACCTGCAGATGTTCGAAGCGCTTGCCAAAGCCGGTCAGAGTCTTGCAGATGATCGCTCAGTGAGAGCGGTTGTTCTAGAGGCCGCCGGTGCCAATTTCTGCGCCGGCATCGACACCGGCATATTTCAGCAGGGTGACACGGCAATTGACGCCGCGGCCATGGCCCCCGGTGCGGTGTCACCGGCGAACCTTTTTCAACATGCAGCTTATGTCTGGCGTGAGGTGCCCGTGCCGGTTATTTGTGCCATCAGCGGCATCGCCTACGGAGCTGGTCTGCAAATCGCGCTAGGCGCCGATCTGCGTTACGCAAGGCCCGATGCACGGTTGTCCATCATGGAGATCAAGTGGGGCATCATTCCCGATATGGCAATCACTACGACGCTCTGCCGCATCATGCCCGCGGACAAGATCAAGGAACTGGCCTGGTCAGGACGCGTAGTCGATGGCAGGGAGGGGCTCAGCCTGGGTTTGATTACGGCCTTGCATGACGATCCGTCGCAGGCAGCACGCGACACTGCCCGGCTGATCGCCAGCAAGTCACCCGATGCCATACGGGCCATCAAGCGGTTGTTTGACCATGCCTGGAACCTGGCTGATGCGGATGCGCTGAAATTAGAAGCACGACTGCAATTGTCGCTGCTCGGTGGCGCAAATCAGATCGAAGCCGTAATGGCAAATATCGACAAGCGTACGCCGGAATTCACGGATCCTAAGCTGTAGATCAGCCTGGTGCCGGCCGTCTGGCCACGAATGGCCCTACAGTGGCGGAACTTTCTGGCAGCCACCGCGATCCAATGGTGGTAGATGGCCCAAGTAGTCGTGCAGATCGCTGTGTGCTAAAAAGGTGGATGATGTTTGCAATGTCAAAAACCATGCAACTGCTGTTAATAGTCGTGTTGCTCGCAATACCGTTAGCGGTACCCGCCGGGGACGCGTTTCCCGGACAGGCGCCCAGTCGCAGCAAGATGAGAACCCAGGAGAAAGTCGACTCGCTGTTCGAAAAGGGCGATTACGAGCGCGCGATGTTCATTTACAAAAAAGAACTGGCGCCGATCGGGGACAAATTTGCGCAGTACATGGTGGGGTATATGCACCTGGCCGGCAAAGGCGTGCATGCGGATGCGATTGTGGCGTCGGCATGGTATCGATTGGCGGCAGAGCGCGGCAATGAACAGTTCGTGCGCGTTCGCGACAAGCTCCTGGCTTTAATGAACGATGAACAACGTGCCCGATCGGATTCGTTGTTTATCGAACTACGTCGCCGAATGGGAGATGCGGTACTGATTTCGCAACTGATTAAAGAGGACATCGCGATCCTCAGGGGACGCAGAGGGCCGGCTGTACTGAGTAGCCCGGATTTCAAGGGCAACAATTTTCGCACGCCCAGTTCTAATTTCGCGGACGCTACGATACGGCTGAAACCGCGTGTGGACTACCTCATGCAGCTGATCGACTCTGATGAGACGCTAAGTCGCAGTGAGCAAGACATGCTGAGCAAGGCCTTAAGGGACGCGCAGCGGGAGATCGACGCGTATTACGCGAGCGACTAGCCCTCAATGTCCGGGCATCAACCCGCAGCTCAGGATTATCGGAAATTCATCGAGGATTTTTTGCGCGACTTTCTGATCGCCGTGAAACCACTTCGGTATCCAGTTAATGGATCCCATGATCGCATTGCCGGTCATACGAACGTCGCAGCTTGCAATGCTGCCGTCTGCGATACCTCGTTCGAGTATTGCCTCGAATCTGGCGCTATGCGTTCGGGATAACTCAAGCACTTCATCTCGATGAGCCGATTTGAGCGACGGGATTTCGCTCATGATGGCGAGCGGCCCGTTTTCGCCGACGATGCTCTCGATGTGATTACGAATATAGAGCTGCACTTGCTCGAGGCCCGACTGGCCCTCGTCGATGGCGCGTTGCATGGCGTCGCGCCCCGCGTCAGCTGCGCGAATGTAACAAAGGTAGACGAGTTCTTCCTTGTTGCGAACGTAGTAATACAGTGCGGCATCGGTCAGGCCGAGTCTGTCAGCAACATCCTTCAATGATGTGCCGCTGTAGCCTTTCTGATTGAAGCAGTAGGCCGCTGCCCTGAGCATGCGGTCGCGTTGCAGTTGAAATCGGGTTTCGTCGGGGTTGCGGGCCATGCGTTTTCCCTGGAGTTAGGCGGTTGCACTGACGGTGTACTTGAGATTTGCTCGGAACTGAATTATTTTAATCGAGATTCAAATTTTTTCAATAGCAAAAAGCATTGATTTTTAAAGAGTTTCCATAATGAACACTGCCGCAAGCGACCTACCGAGCACGTCGAGACGCGCTACACCATTGCGTTTTGTGACCGCGGCGTCGCTGTTTGACGGCCACGATGCCGCCATCAACATCATGCGCCGACTGATCCAGGCGCATGGCGTCGAAGTGATTCATCTGGGTCACAACCGCAGTGTTGATGACATCGTACGCGCGGCTATCCAGGAGGATGCCGATGGCATCGCCGTGAGTTCATACCAGGGCGGCCATAAGGAATTCTTTCGCTACATGATCGATCGCCTGCGCGATCTGGGCGCTGCGCATATTCGTGTCTTTGGCGGTGGTGGTGGCACGATCACGCCAGAAGAAATCAAAGAGCTGATGGATTACGGCGTCGAGCGCATTTATCACCCACACGACGGCATGGAACTGGGGCTCGAGGCCATGATTCGCGATCTCGTTGAGCGCACGATAGCCAGCAGGCGTCCGGTTGCATCGTCGATGCCGTCCAGATCAGATTCGACAATCGACATCGCCGCGATGCTGTCGGCGATCGAGGCGGAGGCTTTCGATGCGGCCCAGCTTTCGACTCTGCGTAAAGAGTGGCAAATGAAAGCGGGTCAGGCGCCTGTCATAGGCATTACAGGTACTGGCGGTGCTGGCAAGAGCAGCGTAACCGATGAAGTGCTCAATCGATTCCTGTCCTGTTTTCCGGAGATGCGAATTGCCGTACTTGCCGTCGACCCGACGCGGCGCAAAACCGGGGGCGCGTTGCTGGGTGACCGAATTCGGATGAACACGCTGCGTTCCGAGCAGGTATTCATGCGATCGATTGCGACCCGCCGGCAGCACCTGGCGACAAGCGAAATGCTCGGTGACCATATTCTGTATCTCAAGTCATCAGGCTACGACCTGGTGATCGTCGAGACGGCCGGTATCGGCCAGAGCGACAGTGAAATCGTCGATCTTGTGGATTTCTCGGTTTACGTGATGACCAGTGAATATGGCGCGGCAAGCCAGCTTGAAAAAATCGACATGATTGATTTTGCCGATCTCATCGTGCTCAACAAATACGACAAGCGTGGCGCTGAAGATGCGCTCAGAGATATTCGCAAACAGTGGAAGCGAAATCATTTAGCGTTTGACACGCCTGACGATGACATTCCCGTTTATCCGACGATCGCGAGCCAGTTCAACGATCCCGGTATCAGCTGGATGTTTGTCGAACTCTGCAGGCGCGTGGCCGAAAAAATCGGTCTGGACCGTCACCGGTGGACCCCGGATATTGACACATCGATCAGGGAGCCGCGTGCGACTGCGGTCATTCCGGGTGCGCGCATTCGATACCTTGCAGAAATCGCCGAGCAAGGCCGCGACATCAATGCTGGCGTCGTGGCACAGGCCGAATCGGTGAGCCGCCTGCAGCATTTATACGAAGTGTTGAAGATGCTGGACGATCGGGAATTACCCGCAGTATTCGATCCATTCGATGCGGACGCCTTGACGGCTGGCGACGATCGCAGCCTGGTCGTACTGAGACAGCGTTACCAGGAGACCCTGGGCGAATTGACGGCCGAGTCCATTGAATTGCTAAGGGCGTGGCCCGAGCGCAGAGCCGGCGTTCGCACGGAGCAATATAGCTACACGGTTCGTGGACGCGAAATCACGGGCCGCAATTTTCGCGAGAGCCTGAGTCAGCAGAGAATTCCGAAAATTGCCGTACCCGATTTCAAAGACTGGGGCGAGCTGCTGCGATTCCTTTGTATGGAAAACCTCCCGGGCGGATATCCTTATACGGGTGGCGTCTACCCGTTCCGGCGCCTGGGCGAAGATCCAACGCGCATGTTCGCAGGCGAGGGTACACCCGAACGTACCAATCGCCGCTTCCATTACTTGTCCCTGGGCCAGGACGTGGCGCGCCTGTCAACAGCCTTCGACTCGGTCACCTTGTACGGCGAGAACCCGCATGAAAGGCCCGACATTTACGGCAAGGTTGGTAATTCCGGCGTGTCGATTGCGACCGTGGATGACATGAAAAAACTCTATTCGGGTTTTGACCTGTGCGCACCGACGACGTCAGTGTCGATGACCATCAACGGACCGGCACCCATGATTCTTGCGTTCTTCATGAATGCAGCCATCGATCAGCAGGTTGAAAAACATTTGCGTGAGTCTGGCCAGTGGGAAACCGCGAAAAAGACCATTGACGAATACTTCGATGGCTGCGATCAACCGCATTACGAAGGTGACTTGCCACCGGGAAACGATGGCCTGGGATTGGGCCTGCTGGGCATATCCGGTGACAAGGTAGTCGATGCAGATACCTTTGCGCGCATCCGCAAAGAGACGCTCGCGACGGTCCGTGGCACGGTACAAGCTGACATTCTCAAGGAAGACCAGGCGCAAAATACCTGCATCTTCTCGACTGAATTTGCGATGAAAATGATGGGCGACGTACAACAATTCTTCATCGATAACGGCGTGCGCAATTATTACAGCATTTCGATCAGCGGATATCACATCGCAGAAGCTGGTGCGAACCCGATCAGCCAACTCGCGTTCACGCTGGCCAATGGGTTTACAATTGTTGAGTACTACCTCGCGCGGGGTATGGAAATTGACGAGTTTGCACCGCATTTGAGTTTCTTTTTCTCCAACGGCATGGACCCCGAGTACGCAGTGATCGGTCGCGTTGCGCGGCGTATCTGGGCACGGGCCATGCGCGAGCGTTACGGGGCCAAGGCTCGATCGCAGATGCTCAAGTACCATGTGCAGACCTCGGGACGCAGCCTGCACGCACAGGAAATCAGTTTCAATGACATTCGAACGACATTGCAGGCTTTGTATGCACTGTTCGATAACTGCAACAGCCTGCACACCAACGCGTTCGACGAGGCGGTTACGACACCCACTGAACAGTCGGTACGTCGTGCCGTTGCGATCCAGATGATTATTTCCCGGGAGCTTGGCCTCAATTTCTGCGAAAACCCATGGCAGGGTTCGTTCATCATTGACGAACTCACTGAGCTCGTCGAAGAGGCGGTCTACCAGGAATTCGAGCGCATCTCGGAACGTGGGGGCGTTCTCGGCGCCATGGACACGATGTATCAGCGCGGCAAGATCCAGGAAGAAAGTATGATCTACGAAAGCAAGAAGCATGACGGTTCATTACCGCTGATCGGTGTCAATACTTTCTTGCCCAAGGAGGGACAGGAAGACGAAATTCATGAGCTCGAGCTCATTCGCTCGACGAACGCCGAGAAACAGGATCAGATTCGACACGTGCAGGAATTTCAACAAATGCATGCCGACGAAGCCGCGACTTCGATCGCGAGGCTGCAAGGCGTCGCTCGCGAACGTGGCAATGTATTTGCTGAGCTCATGGAGACAGTAAAGTCGAACTCGCTGGGGCAGATTTCAGCGGCCTTGTACGAAGTCGGCGGCGAGTACCGCCGCAACATGTGAGAAACCGTTGATGAGCGAAATGATCAAGTACGAACAAGACGGCGCGGTTGCGACGATCACGATCAATCGACCCGACTCGATGAACGCGTTTACGAGCGAGATGTCTTTTGAGTTGCAATTGGCGCTGGAAAAGGCCGGCAGTGATAAGTCGATTCGCGCGGTGGTTTTGACCGGTGCAGGTCGTTGCTTTAGTGCTGGAGCTGACCTCAAAAGCGGTTTCGAAGGTCGGCCCGTAAGCGGCAAGCTGCAGTTTGAGTACCGACCGGTCATCACGGCAATCATGATGATGCCAAAGCCTGTTATCGCGGCAATTCCGGGTTCGGCCGCAGGCATCGGCATGTCCGTCGCACTGTCTTGCGACCTTTTGATCATGGCAGACGACGCGTTCCTGTTGTCACCATTTACCACGATTTCGCTGGTGCCGGACGGCGGCCTGAACTGGTTGCTGGTTCGTCAGCTCGGTTATAGGCGCGCGTTTCAGCTCAGCGTCGAGTCGGAGCGCATTGGTGCGCAGCAATGCGTCGATCTTGGGCTTGCCAACAGGGCTGTACCGGCAGATGAATTGCAAAGTGCCGCGCACGATTGGGCCAAGCGCATCTCGACGCGAGCGCCGCTGTCACTGGCTGCAACCAAGAGGGCCATGCGCCATGCGGCCGACCATGACTGGGCAAGCTCGTTCGACCTCGAGGCGGAGTTACAGAGTGAGTTGGTGGGCAGCGAAGACAACATTGAGGGCGTGCAGGCGTTTTTTGAAAAACGCACACCCGAGTTCAAGGGAAAGTAAGGTCGCTGCCGACAGCGATTATTACCGAGACGTAGACAATGGACAGGAAAATCTTCGACGAAGAACATGACATGTTCCGCGATGCGGTGCGGAATTTCATGATCAATGAAATCAAACCGCACAGCGATAAATGGCATGCGCAGGGCATCGTCGATCGCGAGGCCTTTTTAAAGGCCGGAGAGCAGGGCCTGTTGCTGATGTGGGCCGATGCGGCTTATGGCGGGGCGGGCGTCAGTGACTTTCGCTATGAACAGATCCTGATTGAGGAGAACGCGCGTCATGGCGATGCGGGTTTTTTCATGACACTGCACAGCCGGCTTGTCGGGCCTTACATCGGCGAGCTGGGTACGGACGAGCAGAAGGCGCGCTGGCTACCGAAGTGCGTGTCGGGCGAGACCATTCTCGCGGTCGCCATTACCGAGCCGGGAGCGGGTAGCGATGTCGCGGCCATCCGTACGCGCGCAGAGGATAAGGGCGACCACTATCTTCTGAACGGATCGAAGACGTTTACTTCAAATGGCATCAATGCCGACCTTGTTGTCGTTGTCACGAAAACGGACCCCAACAGTCGGCACGGCCTGAGCCTGCTGGTTGTTGAACGGGGCATGGAAGGCTTTGAGCGTGGCAAGAATCTCAGGAAAATGGGCCTGAAGAGTCAGGACACTGCCGAACTATTCTTCAATAACGTACAGGTGCCGAAAGAAAACCTGCTCGGCGAAGCGAATCGCGGTTTCTACCACCTCATGCACTTCTTGGCAGAGGAACGCCTGCTGGGCGCCTGTACCTATGTTGCGAATGCGAACGTCGCCTTCGATCTCACGATGGATTACATCAATGAGCGAAGGGCGTTCGGCAGGACAATCGCCGATTTTCAGAACACGCGCTTCCAGATGGCGGACATGCGTATGAACATCGATGTGGCCCAGGCCTTCGTCGATTGCTGCGTTACTGAGCATGAGACAGGAAATCTGAACGCAGATGATGCGGCCAAGGCGAAGCTCTATACCAGTGAGCTCGAGGGTCGGGTCACTGACACTTGTGTGCAACTGCACGGCGGCAACGGTTACATGGACGAATACCCGATCAGCCGCCTGTACACAAACGCCCGCATTTCGCGAATATATGCGGGCACTTCGGAGATCATGCGCGAGATTATTGCGCGGTCGATAGGGCTTGATCCGCGCAAAAAATCTTGCGCCTAGCATTTGTTGGGCCTGATATAATCACCGCTTCACAGGGGTGGCCTCATGGCCTGAGATCCTTGCAGGGAACCCTTAGAACCTGATCCGGCTAATACCGGCGTAGGAAGGGAATCATGCATACCACGACCGAATTGCGGATAGTCGCTGCGATTGCGACGACTTTTCTGTTGCCCACAAGTACACCGGCCCAGACGATCGATGAAATTATTGTCACGGCCGATTTTCGCGGCCGTGCTGCCAGTGATCTGCCGGCCAGCATTACGATTCTCGAGGCCGACGAGATCGAGCAACTCGCCGTGCAACATTTCGAGGAGCTCGTCAATGCCATACCCAACCTAAGCTGGTCAGGTGACGGCCATCGCGCCCGCTATTTCCAGATTCGCGGTGTTGGCGAACTAGAGCAGTACCAAGGTGCGCCCAATCCATCAGTTGGATTCCTGATCGACGACATCGATTTCAGCGGCATCGGTGGAATCGCGACCTTGTTCGATCTGCAACAGGTCGAAGTGTTGCGCGGTCCTCAAGGCACTCGCTACGGTGCCAACGCCCTGGCCGGATTGATCTATATGCAGAGCGTATTGCCCACCCCCGAATGGGGTGGCAGGCTGCGACTTATGGTTGGCGGCGACGATGCACTCGCCGCTGGATTGGCCCTGGGTGGACCGATGACATCAGATGGCCGCCTGATGTTTCGCATGAGTGCGCACCAGCACCGGAGCAATGGCTTTCGCGACAACACCTTCCTCGGCCGCGACGACACCAACGTTCGTGACGAGACCACAATTCGCGCGCGACTGCGCTGGTTGGTGAATGATGACTTAAGCGTCGACCTGGCGACGATGTTCGCCGACATCGATAACGGCTACGACGCGTTTGCGCTCGACAACAGTTACACGGTGCTGTCGGACAAGCCAGGCAAGGATGCACAGAAGAGTATAGGGGCGTCGCTCAGGGTCGAATTTGACGGCTGGAGCGGTGCAACATTGACGTCCATTACAGCTGTTGCAGATTCTGATATTGAGTTCAGCTACGACGCGGATTGGGGCAGCGACGATAGCTGGGCACCGGTGCTGTACGACTACATTTCGATCAGCGATCGAAAACGCCAGACAATAAGCCAGGAATTTCGCGTCGCGAAGAAAGGTTGGATCACCGGCGTGTACGCGATGCGGCTCGAAGACGAGCTGGTGACCGTCAACCAGGGTGATTACTACGATCCGTTTTATGACTATGCCGATAGCCTCGATGACACGTTTGCTAGCCAATACGAGGCAAGCAGTATCGCGATCTTCGGCCAGTACGAGCATGAGATTGGCAGCGCGACACGCCTGAGCTTCGGGCTTCGAGCCGAACGGCGAACAACGGACTATGACGACACTGCAGACCTCCGCGCCGGCCCATCGGAGACGATGTCGGGCGGAGAATTAAGCTTAAGCCACAAGCACTCTGCCGCGGTAACGAGCTTTGTCAGCCTGTCCAAGGGATACAAGGCGGGCGGATTCAATCTCGGCCTGGTGCCTGACGATCGTCGTGAGTTCAGTTCCGAAGAGTTGTGGAATATTGAAGTCGGTGTCAAATCTGCGTGGCGCGATAGCACTTTGCACATCAACGCCTCGGTTTTCTTGAGTCGCCGTGACGACCAACAAGTCAGGACCTCATTCCAGCTAGTGCCCGGTGATCCGGCCTCGTTTGTTTTCTTTACCGACAATGCGGCCAAGGGCGACACGGTCGGGTTCGAAGCAGATGTTCGGTGGACGCCGACCGACGCGTGGACGATGTACGTCAATGTCGGCCTGCTCGATGCAACTTTCGACGAATTCCAAACACCGCAAGTCGATTTGAGCGGGCGCGAGCAGGCCCATGCGCCGGACTATACGCTCGCGATGGGCGCCAGCTATCATCATGCCAGCGGTATTTTTGCCCGCTTGGACCTGACTGCGCGCGACGCGTTTTTCTTCGATGTCAGCCATGATCAAAAGTCGAAGCCTTATGAGCTCGTTAATGCGCGCATCGGTTACGAGGTCGATGTCTGGTCGGTGCAACTCTGGGCGCGCAACCTGTTTGACAAGCAATACGCGGTGCGCGGCTTCTATTTCGGCAATGAGCCACCCGATTTTCCGAACACGCTGTACACGCGTGCGGGGGATCCGCGGCAGGTTGGCGTCACGCTGAACCGTTCGTTCTGATTGCATGTCGACTCTGGCGCAAGCACTGGCGGAGCAGGCGCGGGCGTATTCGCTTCTCGAGATCATCGCTGTTGCGGCCGCGTTGTTGTATCTGTTGCTGGCGATCCGCCAGAACATCTGGTGCTGGTTCTTTGCCGCCATCAGTACGACGATCTATGTGCTGCTTTTCATCGAAGCCAGGTTGTACATGGAATCCGTCCTGAACGGTTTTTACTTAGGTATGGCCATGTACGGCTGGTATACCTGGCGTCACGGGCGGGATGGGAAAAACGTACTACCGGTCACAATCTGGGCTCCGGACATTCACCTGCAGGCGATAGCAATTATTGCGGTCGTCGCTGTGATTAACGGCTACCTACTGGACAAATGGACCGATGCCGCTTTTCCGTATGTCGATTCGATGACGACCTGGGCTGCGATCTGGGCGACATTCCTGGTCGCTCGAAAAGTACTCGAGAACTGGTGGTATTGGCTCGTTATCGACGTTGTGTCGCTGTTCATCTATTGGCAACGCGATTTGCAGCTGACCGCGCTCCTGTTCGCGGTCTATGTCGTCATGATTCCGTTTGGATTGATTAGCTGGACGCGTTCCCGGCGCGAAGCGCAGGCGTGAGCGCTAGTCGAACGCCGGAGTCCGCCCTCGAGGGAATAGCGGGCTGGGAGCATGCAATCATTCGCGAGCTTTCGGGCGGCATGTCGAATCGAACGTATCTGGTCGAGGCCCATGGTCATCGCGCCGTACTCAAAATTGACGACCTCCCACGCACCGCTCCCTTCAACAGTCGCGAGGCTGAGGCTCGGGTCCAGACGGCCGCAGCGGCTCAGGATATGGCCGGTCGCGTACTGTTTGTCGACGAACAGACATACCTGAGCGAGTATCTCGAGGGCCAGGTATGGGGCGCCGGGGATCTGTTGCTCCGGCAGAATCTCATCGATCTGGCCGCGGCCTTAAAGCGATTGCACGCATTGCCTCTGACCGGGAGGAACTTCGATGCGGCCAGCGCGGCCCGTCGCTACCGGGCGAGCATTGCTGACAGTGAAGATGGACTCGCCAGGCATTGCGCACAAATTGTGACGTCTATGCGAGCGCCGCAGATTCTCAAGTGTTGCCACAACGATCTCGTTGCCGAAAACATCATCCGCGCAAGGCATCTGTGCTTTCTGGACTGGGAGTACGCCTGTGATAACGATCCATTTTTCGATCTTGCAACGATTATCGCTCATCACGAGCTGCAAGACGATCAGGCCGATCTGTTGTTGAATGCATACTGTGACGGTGATGGCGCGCGCTGGCGACCCCATTTGCAGGAACAAATGCGTCTGTACGACGCGCTGCACTGGCTATGGTTGGCAGCACGGACCGATAGCGACGATGCGTTGCTGGCCAGAATCGCCGGGCGTTTCCTCTGAGGGGTTCCTACCAGCTGTTGCGTAGTTCGCGAAGCTTCAAAAATATGCTACGCGCTTCGGGGTGGTCCCCGATCTCCGGGAACTGCTCCTGCAGCCTCGCGATTACCGACGGGCTGTCAAGGCGAAAGAACGTATTGATTTGCCGTTCCTGGGCCAGCGTCGTGACGAGCGCATTTTCGGGATCCTGGTTTTCGTAGTTTGCGAGCATTTGTCGCGCGACCTCGTTGTCCGGTTCCCGATCCAGGGTGAACTGCAGGTTATTCAGCAGGTAGTCGTGCCCGGGGTAGATCAGCGTGCGGTCGTCGAGAACCTCGAGTTGTTTGCTGAATGTGTCGTAAAGCTCGTCCGGGTGACCACCGTTGTGACAGTTGCCGGCGCCGGCGTTGAACAAGGTATCGCCGCTGAACAAGGCCGGCTGGTCGGTCTTGGACAACACACAAATGTGGCTCATCGTATGTCCCGGTGTATCGAGGCACTCGAGATCAACCGATGTGCCGACGCGAATCACGTCACCGGCACCGACGCCGCGGCTCATATTCGGGATAGCGTCGCCTGCATTCTCATGCGCAATAATCTTCGCGCCGGTCGCCGCTACGACACCTTTATTGCCACCCGTGTGGTCGCCGTGTTCATGAGTGTTGAGAATCTGCGTAATAGTCCAGCCGCGATCATCGGCAACGGCGAGGCACTTGCGAAAATCAAGTGGGTCGACGGCCAGTGCATCGCCGGTCTCAGGGCATGCGATCAGGTAATTGAAATTTCGATAGGCATTGCCGGTCCAGATCTGTTCGACGATCATGATTCAATTCCTCGCGGTCGCGTCGTACACACGCTTACCACCGACCCAGGTTTTAAGAACCTGGATATCGTCGATCTCCGCGGCGGGGATGGCGAAGAAGTCGCGGTCGACGACGATGAAATCAGCCCATTTGCCGGGTTCGAGACTGCCCAGTCGGTCTTCCTGGTGTGCGGCGAAAGCGGCTGCCAGTGTAAACGAATGCAGGGCTTCCGCGCGACTCAGGCGCTGATCGGCGCGCCAGCCGCCCGCCGGTAGTCCGGTGCGGTCCTGGCGTGTCACGGCCGCATAGAGTCCATGAAACGGGTTGGCCAGCTCGACCGGAAAATCCGAACCACTGGCAATGACGGCACCCGCAGCCAGCAGGCGACGCCAGGCATAGCCACCTTCGAGTCGCTCGAGGCCGATGCGAGCTTCGGCCATGTTCATGTCGCTGGTCGCATGCGTCGGCTGCATGGATGCGATGACGCCGAGTTTGGCGAATCGCGGCATGTCTGTCAGTGCAATGATCTGCGCGTGCTCGATGCGGTTTCGAAGTGGCGATGCGGCGCCGCCCTGGGCTTTCTCAAACGCATCGAGCGCCATGCGATTACCGCGATCGCCGATCGCGTGAATACCGACCTGGAAATCCATGTTATTGGCTTTGGCAACAAAACCGTGCAGCTCATCCATCGTATGCAAAGGCAGGCCACGATTTTCGACGTCGTCGGAGTAGGGTGCCAGCAATGCGGCACCGCGACTGCCTAGCGCGCCATCGGCATACAGTTTGACCGCCCTGATATCGAGCCTGTCCCGGCCATAGCCCACGATCGGCTTGCCTATCGCGTCGAGATTGCTGCCGGCGCCACCGAGCATGGCATAGATGCGCATATCGAGCTCGTCATCGTCAGCCATCGACATATAGACTTCGGCCTCGATAATGTCGATGCCTGCGTCGTGTACGCTCGTCATGCCGAGTGACAACAAAGTCCTGATCGCCAGGCGGTATGCCCTGCGGATATCGTCTTTCCCGGGTGCAGGAATATGTGCGGTAACCAGGTTCATTGCTGCGTCAACCAGCACTCCAGACGCCTTGCCGTTGCGATCGCGAATGATTTTGCCGCCGATTGGGTCGGGCGTGTCGTTGTCGATACCGGCGATGTCCAGGGTAAAGCTGTTGGCCCAACCGGCATGGCCGTCAATACGCCGTAGCCAGACGGGTTTGTTGCTGACCACGGCATCTATGTCTGCGGCTCTTGGAAACTCCTTGACCGGCCACAGCACCTGGTTCCAGCCGCGGCCCTGAATCCAGCTTGCATGTGGATGATCACGGGCAAATTCGGCGATCTGGCGCACGGCATCATCGACACTGGGCGTGCCGAGGAGGTTGAGATCTGCTGCCAGGATGCCGAGCCCGTACACATGGGCGTGAGCGTCGGTTAAGCCGGGTAGTACATATTGGCCGTGGCCGTCGATCCGCGTCGCGCCGGCGTAGTCTCTGAGAATATCGGCATCGCCTGTCGTGACGATACGGCCATCGCTGTCGATGACGAGCGCGGTGAACTCACGAATGCCGTCATTCGTTGATGTATATCCCGTGATGTTGTGCAGTAGGGTCTGGGCGCATGCTTGCGCCGACCAGAGCCACAGCACGGCCAGACAAATCAGTGCTCGCCGCCTAGACATCGATCTGTTGCCACCTGCGGGCGCTGATGATAATGATACTCGCTGTAATGTTCATGCCTTTATTTATCCGACAGGATTCGGAGACCAAGACGATGACCTGGATTGCAACTATCTCATATGACGAAGCCAGAGGGGCATTGCGCAAGCTTTATGACCGCATCAAGGGGCCGGGCAACAACATCGACAACATCATGCTCGCCCACAGCCTGAGACCACATTCGATGCAAGGGCATATGGCACTGTACAAGAGCGTGTTGCACCATCCCGGCAACGCTTTGCCAAAGTCTTACCTCGAAACGATTGGTGTTTACGTCAGCATGTTGAATCGATGCCAGTATTGCGTGGACCATCATGTCGCCGGGTTGTCACGGTTGTTGTCCGACGACGTGCGAGTCGCCGAGATTCGTCACGCGCTGCTGGACGGAAACCCCGCCGCAGCGTTTGCGGGCAAGGAGCTTGCAGGACTTGAGTATGCACAGCGGCTGACCGTCGGCGCTGCAGCCGTATCAGCACAGGAGATCGAGGCGCTTCGAGCCGCAGGTTTTGATGATGGCGATATACTGGAGATCAACCAGGTTACGGCCTACTTCGCCTATGCCAATCGCACGGTTCTTGGCCTGGGCATCGAATCGCACGGCGATATTATCGGCTTGTCGCCCGGCGATCCCAAGGATTCGAACAACTGGAGCCATCAATAGAAAAACGGGAACTCACGGGATAATTGACGCGCGCTGAGAATCGTCATCGCAGTGAGGCGATGGGACCCTATCGTGAATTGCGCAACAAGCGTTCAAACATCGTGTTGTAAAAACACCACAATGCTAGCAAAAAAATGTGGAATTCGTCGCAGACGGGCTGTAAAGAATTGACAAATGGTTGTATTTCTGCGACCTTTTCGTCTGACAAGCGTAGCCTTTGAGCAACAGATGGCCGCGCAACGATTTGCAAGACACCTTCAGGTACGGCTTGGCGGGGGATTCAGGGGGCCAGGAACCACGTGCTGACGATGGTTAAGAGGCGGCTCCGATCAGGAGCCGCTTTTTTGTGCCTGATTGATTCTGCTTTGCTACATTAGCTGCCTATAAAAACAAACCCCCCTGGCACCCTATGGATTCTGAAAAACGTACGGCCTACTGGCACGCCAACCTGCGCATTGTCGCGATGTGCCTGGTTATCTGGTTCGTCTGTTCTTATGGTTTCGGTATTCTGCTGGTCGAGCAATTGAACCGGATTCGTATCGGCGGCTTTCAACTCGGCTTCTGGTTCGCGCAGCAGGGATCGATCTACATATTCGTGGCATTGATCTTCTTCTATGCCTGGCGCATGAATCGCCTCGACAGAGAGTACGATGTGCATGAAGATTGAGGCACGGGTATGAGTTTGAAGGTGCTCACGTATCTCGCTGTGGGCATTAGTTTTGCGCTCTACATCGGCATCGCCTTTTGGTCTCGTGCGAAAGACACGGGTGACTTCTACATAGCGGGCAGGGGGGTATCGCCGCTCGCCAACGGCATGGCCACGGCAGCAGACTGGATGAGTGCTGCATCGTTCTTGTCGATAGCTGGCCTGATCGCGTTTCTCGGCTATGACGGATCGGTTTACCTGATGGGCTGGACCGGTGGCTATGTCTTGTTGGCCCTATTGCTCGCGCCCTATCTGCGCAAATTCGGTAAGTTCACGGTGCCGGAATTCATTGGCGAGCGTTACTACTCGAAGACGGCACGTGTCGTTGCCGTTATCTGCCTCATATTCATATCGTTCACCTATGTTGCCGGGCAGATGCGTGGCGTCGGTATTGTCTTCTCGCGTTTCCTCGAGGTTCCTGTAACGACGGGCCTCGTGATCGGCATGACGGTCGTGTTCATTTACGCCGTGCTCGGCGGTATGAAAGGAATTACCTATACGCAGGTCGCGCAATACTGCGTGTTGATCTTCGCCTACACGGTGCCGGCCATCTTCATTGCCATCCAGATAACGGGCAACCCGATACCGCAGCTGGCATTCGGCAGCGAGATCGTGGGGACGGGCACCGCCTTGCTGGACAAGCTTGATGACATCGTTACATCGCTGGGATTCAAGCAGTACACGTCGGGTAGCAAGAGCATGATTGACGTGTTTTGCATCACTCTGGCCCTGATGGTCGGCACGGCCGGCTTGCCGCATGTGATCGTGCGATTTTTCACCGTGCCCAAGGTTCGCGACGCCCGCAAGTCGGCCGGATATGCGCTGCTGTTTATCGCCATTCTTTACACGACAGCACCTGTCGTGGGGGCTATGGCTCGTTACAACCTGATCAATACGATACAGCCCGGCGAAATTGGCGCCGTGGACGGCAACCTGGCCATTGACGATCTTCCGAGCTGGTTCGAGACCTGGCAAAAGACGGGTCTTATCGGTTTCGAGGACAAGAATGGCGATGGCCGAATTCAGTACTACAATGACGACAATGCGGAGTTCGCCGCACAGGCAGCCGAATACGGCTGGCAGGGTAATGAACTGACTGTCGATCGCGACATCATGGTGCTGGCCAATCCGGAGATTGCAGGATTGCCCAATTGGGTGATTGCGCTGGTTGCTGCAGGCGCCATCGCCGCCGCACTGTCGACAGCGGCCGGGCTATTGCTGGTCATATCAGCAGCGATATCACACGACCTGATCAAGGGCATTTTCGTGCCGGATATCTCGGAGAAGAAAGAATTGCTCGCTGGCCGAATTGCCGCGGCATTCGCGATAATGATAGCCGGCTACCTGGGCTTCGATCCGCCCGGTTGGGTCGCACAGGTCGTCGCCTTTGCCTTCGGACTCGCCGCGGCATCGCTGTTTCCCGTAATCCTGCTCGGCATCTTTTTCAAACGGGTCAACAAAGAGGGCGCGATCGCCGGTATGCTAACCGGATTGGTGTTTACCTACGGCTATATTGAATACTTCAAGGGCTTGTTCCTGAAATGGGCAGGCGCACCCTGGGGCGAAAATGTCGCGGAGCACTGGTTATTCGGCATCTCACCGGAAGGCATAGGCGCTGTCGGCATGTGTCTGAATTTCATCGTTGCCATCACGGTTAGCCACATGACGGCGCCGCCTCCGGAGCGTATACAATACATGGTTGAGCAGATCCGCGTGCCGCGGCATTTCGATTAGGTTCACGTATGAGACGTCATGCGCTTGCATCCATCATCGCAGTTTCTACGCTGTTCATTTCCAGCGTGGTGGCGGCGGATTTCAACGCAGACGAACAGCGCATGATCGAGTGGATCGACGCGCACGCCGAGAACGCGATTGAGTTGCTCGCCGAAACCGTCAACATCGGCAGTGGCACGATGAATCATGATGGTGTCCGCGAAGTCGGCCGAGTTATGCGTCGCGAGCTTGATGGCCTGGGCCTGGACACCGAGTGGATCGAAATGCCGCCCGAGGTCAATCGGGCCGGCCACTTGATCGGCCGCAAAGACGGGCAGGGGAAGAAGTTTCTGCTGATTGGTCACCTGGACACTGTGTTCGAAGCTGACGACGCGTTTCAATCGTTTGAACGAGATGGCGACATGGCGCGTGGGCCCGGCGTGGAGGACATGAAGGCGGGCAACGTTATTATCGTGTACGCGCTGAAAGCACTTGGCGAGATCGGTGTGCTGGATAATCTTGCGATTGTGGTGGCCTATACGGGCGACGAGGAAAAATCCGGACAGCCCCTTTCAATATCGCGCAAGCACCTGATCGAGGCAGGGCAGTGGGCCGATGTGGCGCTGGGTTTCGAGTCGGCCATCAATTACGACGGCAAGGACTGGGCGACGGTTTCGCGGCGTAGCTCAAGTAGCTGGATGCTCGAGGTTACGGGCAGACAGGCGCACTCGTCGGGCATTTTCAGCGAGGATGCCGGAGCCGGAGCAATTTTCGAGGCCGCGCGAATTCTGCACGATTTTTACGTTGAGGTTCGCGGCGAAGAGCACCTCACTTTCAATGCGGGCACAATTTCCGGTGGCACCGATGTCGATTACGACGCGCAACAAAACAGGGGCCATACGTTTGGCAAGACCAACGTAATTCCAAGGCGTGTGGTCGTGCATGGGGGCATTCGCACAATTTCCGACGAGCAACTGGAACGTGCACGGGATAAAATGCGTGTCGTTGTCGCACGCAGTCTGCCGCACACCTCGGCAACGATCGAGTTTCAGGACAGGTACCCGTCCATGAGTCCGACCGACGGCAATCGCCGTTTAATGGCAGAGTATTCGGCCATTAATGAGGCGCTGGGTCGCGGCCCGATGCCGGCACTGGATCCATCGAGGCGTGGGGCGGCGGACATATCGTTTGTCGCGCCGTATGCTGATGGCCTTGCTGGACTCGGTGCGCTGGGTGATGGAGGCCATACGCCCAACGAGAGCCTGGACCTGACGTCGATGCCCTTGGCCATCAAGCGTGCCGCTATCCTGATTTACAGACTGAGCATTGAGCACTAGCTGACACTTGGCTTTCCGGTCGTGAGTACAGCACACATCAGCAGCAACAGTCGGCGTGTCACGATTGCGCTGATATTGACGGCAGCATTCATGGTCGTCGAAGTGATCGGCGGCATACTCTCGGGATCGCTCGCTCTTCTCGCGGACGCGGGGCACATGTTGACCGATTCGATGGCGCTTGCGCTGACGTTGATTGCGTTTCGTGTCAGCACGCGACCTGCCGATGCACGACTGACCTACGGTTATCACCGATTTCAGATCCTCGCGGCATTCGTCAACGGACTGAGCCTGCTGTTTATCGTTGGCTGGATACTGTATGAGGCAGTCACGCGGTTTCTCGCGCCACCGGATGTGCTTGGGCCTACAATGCTCGTCGTGGCGAGCGCCGGTCTGGTCGTCAATATCATCGCTTTTGTCGTATTGCACGGCGGTGACCGGGACAATCTCAACATTCGTGGAGCGACATTGCATGTCGCTTCCGATCTGCTGGGCTCGATAGCGGCTATCGTCGCAGCGATCGTGATCATTTATACGGGGTGGATGGCAATCGATCCGATTCTTTCTGTCGCTGTAGCAATATTGATACTCAGGAGTGCGTGGGTGCTCGTCAAGCGCAGCGCGCATGTGCTACTGGAAGGCGCGCCGGAATGGCTCGACGTGGACGATATGCGCGACAAGCTCATCAGCCGTGTTCCCGAGGTCAGCAACATTCATCATGTGCACGTCTGGGGCCTGACACCTCAGGAGCTGATGCTGACGATGCATGTTCGAGTGCACAGCACACCCGAAAACCCGACCGATATTATTCGATGCGTCAAAACGATTCTTCGCGACGAGTACGGCATCGGCCACTCGACGATCGAGATCGAAACCGATGACTGCGCCGATCATTAGCTAGGATCAATGACCCCGATGTACGGTAATGTCCGGTCCTTTTCGGCGTAGTCGAGGCCGTAACCCACGACCCATTCATCGCCGATACCGAATCCGAGGTAGTCGATATTGACGTCGACTTCGGCACGTTCTGCCTTGTGCAACAGGGCGCAAGTGCGAATGGAGGCAGGGCCGTGGGACTCGAGCATGCCGATCAGGTAGCTTAGCGTTTGGCCTGTGTCGACAATGTCTTCGACGATCAGAACATCACGTCCTTCTATGTTGCCGCGTACGTCCATGACGAGGCGCACTGCGCCGCTTGCAACATCGCTGTCTTCATAGCTCGATACGGCGATAAATTCAATCGTGCGCGGTATTGTCAGGCGTCGCGACAGATCGGCAAGAAAAATGAACGCACCCTTGAGCACGCCGATCAAAATGATGCCGTCACCGTTGCTGTAGTCATCAGATATCTCTCTGGCCAGTTCGCGGACGCGTGCATCGATTGCGCTTTCGCTGATCAGAACCGGTGGAGATGGTTCGCTCATCATGAATGATCCGGGCAAGATGGTCGGATGCCGCGAGCATAGGTTATCTTTCGGGTGGATGCCAGACGTGAATGCGGTAAGGTACGCAGTCGATGAAACGCTCAATCGCCATCGCCGGAAATATGGGTTCGGGCAAGTCGACGCTCGTCGAGTTTCTGTCGCGCACGTACGGAGTCATGCCGTTCTACGAGCCGAATGACGAGAATCCCTACCTCGCCGATTTTTACAAGGACATGAAACGCTGGGCGTATCAGTCGCAACTCTATTTTCTCAGCAACAAATTTCGTCTGCACCAGGAGTTGGATCGACAGCCCGGTGTTGTCGCTCTCGATCGAACCATTTTCGAAGACGCGGAAATTTTTGCCACGGCCCTGATGCAAATGCGCAAGATCTCGAAACGAGACTGGGACACATACCAGGGATTTTATGGCGCAATCCTGGACGCGATCCGCCCTCCGGATCTGATGATTTACCTGCGCTGCTCGATGCGAACGCTGCGCCAGCGCATCCGCCTGCGCGGGCGGGAAATGGAGCAGGATGTGCCGCTGGCCTATCTCAAACGGCTCGATCGGCTGTACGAGAAGTGGATTAAATCGTACAGCATGAGCGACGTTCTGGTCCTGGACACAGACAAACTGGACTACATCAACGATTTGCTGCATCGGTTGGACGTGATGGAACGAATCGAGGCCGTGCTGCCCGACGAATTCGGCAGGCCAAGCCTCTAGCCCGGATCAGTCACGCATCATCCGGTCCAGGAGGCACTGTTTTGACAAACGTGTGCGGGCCGCTATTGCAAATCTAAATGCGAATCATTATCATTCAATAATGGACCACAACGGCAATACGCTCGCCTCTTTGAAACGCGGCCAGAAGGGCATCATCGAATCGGTTGATGCGAGTGACCCTCTGATACAGCGACTCATGGTGTTGGGTCTCGTTGAGGGTGCCGAGATCGAACTGGCAGGTGCCGCATTGGGCGGCGACCCTATGGAATTCCGTTTGTTCGGTTGCGGCATTTCTCTGCGCCAGGAGCAGGCCCGACATTTTACGGTAACGCTTAGCGATCGCGGTGACTAGGTCGAGCGAAACCCGAATACCCGTAGCAGACATCAGTGTACGCCGGCAAGCCGATGCCAGCATTGCGGTTGTCGGCAGTCCCAATTCGGGAAAGAGCACACTCTTCAATCGACTCACCGGACTCCGTCAGCGTATTGGCAATTATCCGGGCGTGACGGTCGAGCGACATGTCGGTTCGTTGAAGGGCGATGATTACACGCTTGAGCTGATCGATCTGCCGGGTACACATGCGCTCTCCGCGCATTCCATTGAAGAACAGCTCGTGGTCGACGTCATTTTCGGGCGCCTGGAGGGAACGAGTGCGCCGGATGGCATTCTCGCCGTCGTCGATGCGACCAACCTGTATCAGGGTCTGTACCTCGTGCAACAGCTCACTGAGCTCGAAACGCCGCTTGTGCTTGCATTGACGATGGTCGACGCAGCCGAGGCGAAGGGCCTCAGGATCGATGTCGACAAACTTGCGCAGTGTCTCGGTGGGATTCCCGTGTGCCCGGTTGTTGCCACAACCGGGGCAGGAATTGGCAAGCTAAAATTGATGCTCGCGAAATTGCCCGACATGGAGCCGGCAGCGCCAGTTTTGGCCTGGCCCGAACTGACGACTGCGGCGCGCAAGCTCGCAGCTTTGTCGACGGTTCCAATGCGTATTGCCGGGGCTGTGCGTTTACTGATTGATGAACCCACGGCTTTGAATCATCGCTTGCTTGACACTATCGGCAATGATGCGGCGAGTAAGCTTGATGATATTCGCGCCGAATTGTTCGGAGCAGAACCCGCGCTCGCACGCGAAGCGCGAATGCGCTTTAGCTGGGTACGCGACGTACTCGCGGATGTGCAACAGAAGGCGCCACCGTTTCACACCTGGCGGACGCGTCTGGCCGAGTGGGTCAATCGCCCGGTACCAGGCACGATCGGACTGTTTCTTGTTATGGCGATTATGTTTCAGGCGGTATTCGCCTGGGCGACGCCGATGATGGAACTGATTGACCGATCGGCGGCCGTACTTGGAGCGCTAGTCGCAAAGCAACTGGGCGGCGGCGCGTTCTCGAGCCTTGTCACCGATGGCATCATCGCGGGCGTTGGCAGTGTCATCATTTTTCTGCCGCAAATTATCATCCTGTTCCTGTTTATCATTTTGCTGGAGGACTCGGGCTACCTCGCCCGAGCAGCGTATTTGCTGGATCGCACAATGCGCT
>JADFNV010000076.1 GCA_022563195.1 Pseudomonadota bacterium | reverse complement strand
GTCCGCGGCGGACAGGGACCCGATCGCGCGGTTTCTCGCCGATTCGCTGCCGGGCGTGAATCCGTTTCCGTCGAAGCATTCCGTTTGCATGTATACTGTGACGCCGGACCGGCACTTCGTCGTCGATCATCACCCCGAATACGCGAACGTGGTGATGGGCGTCGGGTTTTCCGGCCACGGTTTCAAGTTCACAACTGTGTTGGGCGAAGCGATGGCCGATCTCTCGCTCAACGGCCGTTCGGATTTGCCGATTGAGTTTCTTTCGTTGCATCGCGCAACCCTGAAGTAGTAGGTCAGGCCGCCGCCTGACGCGATTCAGCGAAGACGTCGATGGCCGCTTGCGTCAGGCGGCGGCCTGACCTACTGATTTGAGATATCCAAAGAACCTGTCACCGGAAACGGACACATCGATGACAGCAACTCCCGACTTTCCCCACGATTCGCAACGGGACGTCGTCGTTTCCGCGGACGGGCTGAGACAATTGCTCGTCGAGATGTTCGTCCGCAAAGGCATGTTCGCGGTGGATGCCGAAATTGGAGCCACACGATTGGTGGAAGCCGACCTGCGAGGCATTCATTCGCACGGCAGCCGCGCGATGTGGCGCTATCTGGAAGCGCTGGACGCCGGAGACGTCGACCCCCGCGCGGAAGTCCTCACGGAACGCGAAACCGCGGCGATGGCCGTCCTCAACGGCGGAATGGGATTGGGACACGTCGCGGCGACGAAGGGCATGCAACTGGCGATTCGCAAAGCAACCGAAGTCGGCACGGGAACGGTAGCCGTCAAACGCAGCCAGCATTTCGGCGCGGCCAGCGTCTACTCGTTGATGGCCGCCGACGCCGGCATGATCGGTTACTGTACGACGAATACCGGTCCGCCGACGGTGGCCGCGTACGGCAGCAGCGCGCCCGCGGTCGCGAACAATGCGTTCGCTTGGGCTGTTCCGACGCGCAGCGGCCCGCCGTTCGTACTCGACATGGCGTGTGCGGTTTCCTCGTGGGGGAAAGTTGAGAGCTTCAAAATGTACGGTCGCGAACTGCCGGCCGGTTGGGCGCTCGACAAAAACGGCGAACCAACCACTGACGCGAACGCCGCCAAGACATTGCTGCCGGCTTCCGGCGCCCGCGGATACGGGTTGGCGTTCCTCTCGTCGGTGTTGGCCGGTCCGCTCGTCGGGGCGCGGATGCCGATTCACAAGACGTGGTCCTTCGCGGCCGACGGTTCCGAGCATTTCTTTTATGCAATCGACGTTCGGCAATTCCATCCGGCCGAGCAAGGACTCGACGTTGTTATTCAGAGGTGCCGTTCACGGCAGGTTCGAAGACGGTGCGGCTAATAACCTGCTGTTTTCCGCCATTGCGCGGTACGACGTGCGCCAGTCCAGCAAGCGGCTGTTCCATGCCCGGCTTGCGGCAAATGTTGGCAGAAATCTCGACATCGACAGTCCGATCTATCTGGGTGGCGACAACGGGCTACGCGGCTATCCGCTTCGTTATCAAGGCGGCGACAAGAGTGTATTGATAACTCTCGAACAGCGCCTGTTCACTGATTGGTATCCATTCCAATTATTTCGTATTGGCGGGGCCGCCTTCTTCGATGCTGGACGAACATGGGGCCAGTCCCATTCGGGCGGCGAGAATCTAGGCTGGTTGCGAGACGTCGGGCTCGGACTCCGAATCGGCAACAGTCGCTCGAGTATCGGCCGTATTCTGCATATTGACCTGGCCTATCCACTGGATGGCAACGGCGATATCAGCACCGTGCAACTACTAATTGAGGCCAAGAGGAGCTTCTAAGCGATGAACCGGAATTTCTTCAAAATACCGTCCAATAAGGTGATCGCCGTAGATTCGGGCGCTATCCGAGGAGAAATGATGCAAGCCGTTGAATCGCTTTATCCCGGTACAAAATCGCTGCAGGCGCTGGCGTACGCGGGTGCTGGATTGATCGGCACATCCGTCCATTGGGCGACGCTGACGGCACTTTTGCAATCCGGTCTGAGCCACCTGGTCGTGGCGTCCACGATTGGTGCTGTCATCGGCGGGCTGATCAATTACGTGCTGGCGCACCGGCGTGTATTCAAAAGTCGGGTTTCACATCAGGTCGCTCTGCCGAAGTTCACGGTGGTTGCGTTGATCGGGATCTGCGTCAATGCCGCTGTCCTGATGATCAGTGCACCATCGATCGGCGCCGTTGGCGCGCAGATTGTCGCAAGCATGATCGTGCTGCTTGGCGGCTTTTCACTCAATCGAGGTTGGAGTTTCCGTGACTAGTCATTTCATCAATTCCCAATTATCTTCCAATGCCGCAAGCCACCCGACGTTGTCGGTGATAGTGCCTGTACTCAATGAGTCAGAAGGCCTGATTGAATTTCACAGGCGACTGAGCGGTGCTCTGGAATCACTAGCTCTTGATGTTGAAATACTGTTCGTCAATGACGGCAGTTCCGATGACAGCATCGACGTTATCAAAATGCTCCAACATAAAGATTGCCGCATCGGTGTCATTGATCTGAGTCGTCGCTTCGGCAAAGAACTGGCCGTGAGTGCAGGCATCGACCACGCCCGCGGCGATGCGGTGGTGTTGATTGATGCCGATCTGCAGGATCCTCCTGAGTGTATCGTCGAGATGGTGAAGGCCTGGCGGAAAGGGTTTGATGTCGTGGCGATGCAACGCGCCGACCGCTCCGTCGACACCTTGTTTAAGAGAGTCAGCGCTAGCGTCTTCTACCGCCTGCTGAGCTGGCTAAGTCCGGTGAATATTCCGCCCGGCGTCGGTGATTTTCGCCTGCTGAGTCGGCGCGCGGTCGATGCTCTCAAGCAACTACGAGAGCGTAACCGGTACATGAAAGGCCTGTATGCCTGGGTCGGATTTAATTACATCGAATTGCCGTACCGGCGTGAGGCACGCCACGCCGGAGACTCCAAGTGGCCCATTGGCAAGTTGCTTGGCTTGGCGGTCGACGGCATTACGTCATTCAGTATCGCGCCGTTGCGACTGGCCAGCTACATCGGCCTGATCACAGCACTCGGCGCGTTCGTATACGGCCTTGTCATCGTCGTTAAAACAATGGTCTATGGTGATCCGGTCGCAGGTTTTCCAGCGCTAATGGTAACCATTACGTTTCTCGGCAGTGTGCAACTTCTCGCCATCGGTGTGCTCGGCGAGTATCTCGGACGAATGTTCGTAGAAACCAAGCGCCGACCGATGTACCTGGTTCGCTCGACGAATCTGCCGACGTTACCGTTACCTGTGCAAGAATCAACATCCACGATGGCCGCCATTCACGTATGAGCCGCTTGGCATGGACGTGCGTCGCCATCCTGCTGGTGGCCGCCGCGATTCGCCTGGCCACGCTTGGTGCCTATCCACTCGCCGATACGACCGAGGCGCGCTACAGCGAGATTGCGCGCTTGATGCTGGTCAGCGGAGATTGGATTACGCCACAAATAGAAGTCAATGTGCCGTTTTGGGCGAAACCGCCGTTGTCGACCTGGCTAACGGCCGCATCCTTCAAGGCATTCGGCGTATCCGAATTTTCAGCCCGCTTGCCCGCTTTCCTGCTGTTACTCGGATGTGTGTGGGTCGTCGTCAGTTTTGGCAAGACCACTCATGATCTGACAACCGGGCTCGCTGCCGGGGCAATCATTCTGACTTCGGGCCTTGGATTTGTAAGCGCTGGTGCCGTGATGACCGACCCGGCGCTGTTGCTTAGCACAACGTTAGTCATGGTGGCGTTCTGGCGTGCAGTCATCGGTCGGCAAACCCGGTGGGGCTACGTCTTTTTCGTCGCATTGGCGCTCGGTTTGCTCGCTAAAGGTCCGATAGCGTGGGTACTCAGCCTCGTGCCGATCGGAACGTGGGTACTGTGGCGGCGCCAATGGGGAGCAGTGAGCCGACAACTACCCTGGGGCCTGGGCCTGGCTCTGATTGTAGTTATCGCCGTGCCCTGGTACCTCGCAGCCGAAATGAAAACGCCAGGGTTCTTGAATTACTTTCTTGTTGGTGAGCACTGGCTGAGGTTTGTGGACAGTGGCTGGGCCGGCGACCTCTATGGCACTGCGCATGCCGAACCCAGGGGGATGATCTGGCCATTCTGGCTAGGCAGTATTTTCCCTTGGTCTCTAGTTGCGTTTCTGGTCTTCAAGCGATGGCGGCGAGACGTGTCGCGGCCCGCACTTTCGGACTGGCATCGATACCTCATTTTATGGGCGGTGATGCCCATGGCGTTCTTCTCATTTGCGGGGAACATCCTGCCTGCTTACGTGCTGCCGGGCGTGCCGGCGTTTGCCCTGCTCCTGGCCAGGCCACTCGTCGTGCGACATAGCGCGCTTCTGCACGTTGCCTGGATCATTCCAATTCTCGTCGTAGTTCTGGGCCCGCTCGTCATTTACGAGCGCCTGGCGGACAGATCGCAGCATGACCTGATCCGATATGTTCAAAACAGGACCGATGTGGACCGGCTTGTCTATCTGTATAAGCGGCCATATTCCGCGAATTTCTATTCGGCTGGGAAGGCTGCCATTGCAACATCGCCCGAAGAAGCCGGTCGCTTATTGGACAGGCCCGGGCGAGACTACGTCGTCGTGAAATTGAACCACCGGAATGATCTTCCCAGGTCGCTACAGGAACGACTCGACGTCGTCAGAGAATATTCGCGGTTTGTGTTGATGGTGCAGTCGGTTGCGGACAACGATTGATTGGCCTCGGCACGGGCGGTTAATGTGAGCCGTTGCCTCAAGACTAAGGCGCCGCGAGCAGCGAATAAGAAAAACTCGAAGGAGTCCGCTGTCTAAGTTGCATAGGCGCTTGGTAATATGTGCAAATGTTGCCCTGAGGAAAACTTGATGCATCACTTTCTCATCACCATAGCTTGCGTAATGGCATTGTCATGGGCAACGCCCGGTCTCGCAGATGCCCCGTTTATTGACCCGGCGGACGATCATAAACACTTTGGAGTGACTGCAGACATCCTGTTCTGGACGCCCGAGCAAAAAGTTTCGGGTTTTCGCAACATCAACCGGCTCTATTGGACAAGGGGCATCTTGGCGGGCGATAAGCCGTTCCCGCTTCCATATGACAAAGTCGATCTCAGTGGGTTGCAGTTTGAATACGAGGATACCGTAGTCACGATCGACGATTACGTAAGGCAACACAATGTTGCCGGGCTGCTCGTCATTAAGGACGGCAAGATCGTCTACGAGCGCTATGAGCTGGGAAATACGCCTGAGTCGCTGTGGCTGTCCTGGTCCGTCGCGAAATCTGTCACATCCATGCTGGTGGGCGCGGCGATTCGCGATGGCTATATCGAAAGTATCGACGAAAAAGTGAGCGACTATCTACCACGCCTGAAGAATTCTGCCTACGACCACACCTCTATTCGAAATCTCCTGCAGATGGCATCCGGCGTCGAATGGAATGAGGACTATACGGATCGCGAAGCCGACATCAGCACGATGCAGTGGGATACGCTGAGCGTATTCGAATACCTGCGGCGAAAACCTCGTGTCGCCGAGCCTGGCGAGACGTTCAACTACAACAGCGCCGAAATTTACCTGATCGGTACGCTGTTGCGTTCTGCGATCGGCAACAATATCTCAACCTACCTGTCGGAGAAAATCTGGCAACCATTTGGCATGGAGTTTGACGCCAACTGGAAGCTCAGTGAGAAGGGCGGCGGAGAATTCGGTGGCAGCAACCTCAGCGCCTCATTGCGCGACTATGGTCGCCTCGGTTTGTTCGCACTGCGCAATGGCCGCCTTAGCGATGGTACGCAGGTGTTGCCGGACCACTGGATGGCGGCCTCAACAACGCCTTCCAAGGGTCTCGCAGGCTATGGCTACCTGTGGTGGCTCAGGGGCGATGATACATACGCAGCATCGGGAATCTTCGGCCAGGCCATACACATCGATCCCGTGCATAAGCTAGTGATTGCACAACACAGTGCTCGCGATGTCGCCAGTCAAGCAAGTGACCGGGTCCTGCAGCTCGCATTTTTTCGAGCCGTGACGGCGGCGCTCGGCGATTGACGACTACAACATTGCGGGCAGAATGTATTGCTGCATCATTTCGAACGACTGACCAGCACCGTCGTTACCGTAATTACTCCCTGTGAACGTGACAACCAGTTGCAACGACGGCACGCAAAAGATGTATTGCCCACCATAGCCGCGCGTCGAGTACGAATCGATTTGCTGACCGTTCACAAAGAAGCGATCGATCCACCACTGGTAACCATAGCCTGACGTGTCGCCCCAGGTCAGAGTGGTATAGGGCTGCACTGAGCGCGTTATCCAATCAGCGCTGATAACCTGTTCGCCATTCCAGACACCGCCGTCAATGAATAGTTGTCCAAACTTGGCCATGTCGCGCGTGCTCAGGAATAGACCACTGCCTCCATTGGGCAGCCCGGTTGGTGTCTCGCCCCAACGTGCATCGACTATCTGCAATGGAGCAAATAAATGCACGGCCGCGAAATCTGCCATGGGTACACCGACACTGTTCTCGAGAGCCTGAGCGATCGCGACGGATCCTGCAGTGTTATAAACAAAATTTGTGCCGGGGTCCGCGTCCACAGGAAGGTCCAGTAGCGCCTTGGCGTAGTCGTCATTATATGCAGTCAAAATAGTCAGCGAATTATCCGGTGCGCCGTAGGGTTCGCTCCATTCGTCCCACTGAATACCGAATCGCATGGTCAATGCGTCATCCAGTGTCATGTTCGCTTTGCGCGAATCCCAATGGTCATAGCTGGCATAGGCAAACAACTCATAGAACAATGCGTCCGTTTCGTTGATAAATCCCTGGTCGATTGCGATACCGACAAGCGCAGATGTGAAGCTCTTACTGGTGGAATGGAGAACGTGCACATCCAGTCGCGTATTGCTGGTCCAGGAGTCGAACTCGTCCAACTGCGTACGGAACACCTGATTCAGAACCAACGTCTTATTACGTGCGATAGAAATAGAATCGATGCCTGTATATTGAAATCCCACGATACCGTTCATCATCGATGTAATCAGATCCGTGTCGATGTCGTGATCATCGAGGTGCCCAACTGCCCAACCGTCATTCAAGGTGGCCGGTACCTGGTAAGTATAAGTAAGCTGGGCACGGTCACCGCCGCCATAGCTGTCACCGCCACCGCCGCAGGCGGTCAGCGCCGATACGATGAGCAGCAGTACGATGTGCCGAAACACATATGTGACATAAGCTACGGGTGATAAGAACGACAGCACATTAATCTCTGCAATGGTGATCCGTCAGATTCTGCTTGTGTCTGAGCCTGACTTCAATGACTGTGGTCTCAGTGCACGGAAATCTTTACAGTAAATCGGACGGGCGACAGACTAAATCCAGACGTCGTGCATCGAAGCCTTAAACCACGCGCTCGATCTGAATGGATCAGTCAGGCCGGCGGCCGCGGCAGTAACCCTGCCGCATCTCGCCTTTGTCGATGACGACGACCATCGCGCGCCAGTTCTCGACGAAATGATCGGCGTCGGACTGACCGAGCAATTCGACCATGCTCGGGTACAAGACGCCTTTGATGAGTTCGTACTCGTGACTGGCCTGGTCGCGATACCAGTCGTAGCAGCTGAGGGTTCCGCCCGGACGCAGGACTCTGCAGCACTCGCCCAGAACGGCCGCCTTGTCCTTGATCTGAGTGATGGCGCCGGCACTCACGACAATGTCGAATGACTCATCGGGGAACAACAGCGGGCCAGCTTCGACCGCTTGAAACGTGCATTGCTTGCTCAGGCCCTGTGCCGTGGCCGCTGCAGTGGCGCGCTCAATCAACGGCAACTCGAGATCGATGCCAACGACCTCTGCGCCGAAAGTGTGCGCCATCTCGAACACGGGTCCGCCGATGCCGCAGCCGACGTCGAGGATGCGCTTGCCGTACGTCTCGATTCCATCGAGCATCCTGGCAACGTTGCCGGCCCCACCAGGCGCCATGTAACCCTTGCCCCAGATGAGCTCGAGCATCGCAACCATGTTGTCGTGATACTCGTTTTCGTGCTGCATAAGGGTTGCCTTATTATTTTATCGCTTAGCGGATCCGTACAGCGACATTTTTCCGGCGCATCGAGATAGTGCAGTTCTCCGCTCTTTTTATCAACATCGCCGATCGCCGCATACGCGCTACTGTCAGTCCGGATCAGCCTCAAAAACTTCAGTATGTGGGTGAAACGCATACCATGCGAACCAATAGACAATCACGGTCGGGATTTCCTCGCCATTGCTGTCGATTGCTCGCGCATACCTGTCTTTTTTGAGCCACTCTATCGTCACCGTGTTGTCGCCAACTGAGTCAGTGAAAGACGAAAGGCCGTGTTTGCGGAGCTCCTTGAATGGGTATGCCTTCTGCACGTCGCCAATCTTGATGCCAAGTACGCGTTCCTTGTTGCGATAATCTCTGCTGCGATTCTTGACCGGAAACATCAGCTGACCTGAGCGCTCGTATTCCTTGTAGGGCGATGATACGTACCTGAAACCAAAGCCCGTGTCAGTCGACAACACTTGCGTCGCTGGATAGCGGCTCTTCCAGTTTTGCCATGTGGTATGCGCCGCCGGGATAGCCGGAATCAGGATGCCTTTCAGCGGGCCGCTGATTGCCTGCGATCGGATTTGTGACCACAGCGACCCTGT
>JADFNV010000029.1 GCA_022563195.1 Pseudomonadota bacterium | reverse complement strand
GGAGCGCGGCACCGGGTTCGTGCCGACACACGTAACTATAGAAGATCTGGTCGAGGAGCGATTCAACTACGTATTGCGCCTGCGCGGCAGGCACATGGTGCCGCAACTCGAAGGAGTGATGCGCGAGGCGTACAGGCTCGGTGTCAAATTCGCCACCGGCGCGGATAACTATTACGAGGCGGAATCAATCAATCGCATTTCCATGGAGATTGAAACCTTCGTGAAAATTGGCATGAGCCATTTCGAGGCGCTGCAGGCGGGCACCGTGAATTCAGCGGAGTTGCTGCAGGTCGATGATCGCACCGGGCGCATCGCGGAGGGGTTCGAAGCCGACATGATCGTTGTCCCTGCCAATCCGCTGGAAGATATCCGGGCGCTGCAGGATGTTCTGCTCGTGATGAGTAATGGACAACTTGCTATGAAGCGCATCCCGTTCGGCGTGACAGACTGAGCCGATTCCAGGCGGAAGAAAGGCGTCGAACCGATTTCGCAGCACGACCGGTTCGACCCCCATTTTCGTGCCACGAAATCGTTCTACAGTTGTGATTCCACCCAGTCGCCGATCTTGTCCTCAAGCATCGATAACGGCATCGGGCCATCCATCAGCACCTGGGTGTGGAATGCTTTGACGTCAAATTGGTCACCCAGACGTTCCTCCGCGTCATCGCGCAGTTCACGGATCTTGAGCTGACCAATCTTGTATGCCAGGACCTGGCCCGGAACGGCGATGACACGGTCGGCTTCAGAAGCGGCACGCGCTTCTTTTACCGCCGAATTCGCGTACATGAAGTCGAGCACGTCCTGTCGCGTCCATTGCTTTGTGTGCACGCCGGTATCAACGACCAGGCGAATAGCGCGCCAGAGCTCGCCGTTCAAGGCACCGAAGTACTGATATGGATCGGTATAGACGCCAATTTCCTTGCCGAGAGTCTCGGCATAGAGACCCCAGCCTTCGGTGAATGCCGAATAGCCACCAAAGCGCCGGAAGTTTGGCAGGTCCTCATTTTCTACTTGGAGGGAGCGCTGGAAATGGTGGCCGGGAATTGCCTCGTGCAGAAATAACGACTCCATGACCCAGATTGGACGCGACTTGATGTCATAGGTGTTGGCGTAAAAAACGCCGGCCCGGCTGCCATCCGGCGTGCCGGTACGATATGAGGCACCACCCGCTGACGCTTCACGAAACGGCTCGACTCGACGCACTTCGAGGCCGCCCTTCGGGAAAACGTCGAACAGGTTCGTCGACAATGCCGAAATCCGTTCGAACATGTCGCGATAGCCCTGAATCAGTTCTTCGCCTGCATCGAAATAGAATTTTTCTTCGCCATTCATGTAGTCGAAGAAATCCTTGAGGTCGCCCTCGAAGCCGACGTCGGTCATGACACCGCGAATTTCGTTGTGAATGCGCGCAACTTCGTCCAGGCCAATTTGATGGATCTCGTCCGGCGCCAGGTCAGTGGTGGTAACACGCCTGACGTTGTAGGCGTACCATTCTGCTCCGTCAGGCAAAGCATACAGCCCTACCGTGTCCCGGGCCGCCGCCAGGTACTCGTCGCCGATAAAATTGGCAACTCGTTTATAACTTGGAATAACCTTGTTCTCGATAGCATCTTTGAATGCCACCGACAGTCGTTCCCGTTCCTCGTTACTGAATGCGTCGGGCATATTTTCGATCGGCGCCCAGAAACCACTGTCTTGTGCCGTGTCGACAATCTGCGACTCGATCTGCGGCAGGGACTTGACCATGAGGATGCGCGGTTGCACCACGCCCTGTCGCACGCCCTCCCGCATGTTGGCGATCGCCTGGTCAACGTACACGACGAAACCATCGATCCGTGACAACCAGTCATCGTAGTCTTTAATCGTCTTGAACGGGTGAACGCTGGTGCCGCTACCGAGTTGCACAAATGAATTCAAGACCTGTAAACGCTGGTTGATCGGTTGCAGGTGGCCGGGGAATCGTTCCCCCTCGAGCGACTGCTCACGGTTGAGCCGGAACATGTCGTAGCTCAATCTGTCCTGGCGCGAGAGTTGCTTGCGTTCGATATTCAGGAGGCGCGCGAGGAACGTCTCATCGAGCAGGCGGCTGGCTTCACGATGTTCCGGACCGATCGAATTGGCGAACTGATCGTTGAAGCGGTAATCGCCAATTGTGGACGCCCGCATCGGGTTGAGTTCAAGGCCGCGTTCGAAAAATTCGTCGAATAGCGCGTGCAGAGACGCGGTCGGGTCAGCCACGTCGGCCGGCGGCTCGGCTTGTTCGTTGCCGCATGCTGCGACAAACAGGGCGACTGCCAGCATGGCAGCCGGTAGCACTTTCATGGCGGTTCTCCACGGGTTCTGATTCGGGCGCGCCCTCGAACCGGGAGGCCACCCTACGATGTGGGATGCGAAAGCCCACATTATGGGATAGTATGGTGATTCGCCAACCGCATTGTCAAGCTACGTGCAGATCATTCGGGGCACGCAGTTGACAAGCATTCATGGCGGGGATAGCCTAATCCCACTATGCGGTACATGACTTCTTACTAGGCAGGATAAAAACGCTGTGACCACAAAAACGAGCCCAACGGACGATCCGGTACCACACCCCCTCGATCGATTCGCCATCGATGGGAAGAGCGCTGTCATTACCGGCGCCTCGGGAGCACTGGGGGGCGGCATCGCCGAGACCCTCGGGGCGATGGGCGCGAAGCTCACCCTCGCCTCCGGCGATGCCGAGTCGCTCGCCGACCTAGCCCGACGGATCACAGAGGCCGGTGGCGTGGCACAGACCGTCAACCGTCGACCCAACAGTCTCGAGGACGCCGAGGCCATTGTTGAGCGAGGTGTGGACGCATTCGGGTCCGTCGACCTCCTCGTCGTCGCATCCGGGTTCAACCAGGCCGGCTTCATTCACGAGCAGGATCTGGCGGACTGGGAGAAGGTTATGGATGCCAACGTCCGTGGGGCGTGGCTGATGGCTCAGGCGTTCGGCAAGCGAGCCCTCGACCAGAAAACAGGCGGCAAAGTCCTGTTCATCTCATCAGTGCGCGGTCGTCACGGCAACTACTCCGGCTACACGGCCTACTGCACTTCGAAGGGCGCCACGGACGCGCTGACGCGTTCGCTGGCGACGGAATGGGCGCAGTACGGCATCACCGTCAATGCGATCGCACCGACGGTGTTTCGATCGGGGGTGACCGCGTGGATGTTCGGCGATAACGAGCTCGGCCTCGCCACGCGGAAACGGAGCCTGGCGCGCATCCCCCTGGGTCGGCTCGGTGAAGTCGACGACCTCCTCGGCATGGCCATCTACCTGCTGTCTCCCGCCTCGGATTTCTGCACCGGTCAGGTCATGTACGTCGACGGCGGCTACACGGCGGGATGATGAGCAGACTACCGAACGTCGCGGTCCTCGGCGCAGGACGCATGGGGACGGCCATCGCCTTTGTCTTTGCCCGCAGCGATCACCACGTTCGGTTGTATGATCCCGATCGATCGGCGCGCGATCGGGCGAGTGACCGCCTCCGAGAGGTGGCGACGGCGCTCCATCGTCCGCACGCTTCCGACATTCTCATTTCCGGTGACCTGAACGAGGTCGTCCAACAAGCCGATCTGATCATCGAGGCCGCCCCGGAGGACACCGCCATCAAGCGGGCTCTGTTCGACGAACTCGGTGGGGCGGCGAGGCCGGACGTCGTGGTCGGCACGAACACCTCATCGCTGCCGATCGAGAGTTTCGCTCAGGGCTTTCCGAACCCTGGGCGACTGGTCTACGCCCACTTCTGGAACCCGCCCTATGCCATCCCTCTGGTCGAGGTCGCACCCGGACCAGACACCGACAAACTGGCAATGGACACCGTCGTCGACTGGCTCAAAGGTGCCGGGATGGCGCCGGTGTTGCTGCAGCGGGCGGTCCCCGGACTCATCGGGAACCGGCTCCAGCACGCCCTGAAACGTGAGGCGATTGCGCTTATCGCAGACGGCGTTTGCGACGCCGCCACGATCGACGACGTCGTCAAGCTCGGGTTCGGAGCCCGAATGGCCGTGCTCGGTCCGATGGAGCAGTCGGACCTCGTCGGGCTCGACCTCACCCTCGCGATCCACGATAGCCTCATGCCGACGCTGGACAGAACGGCCGGCGCTCACCCCTACCTCATAGAGAAAGTCGACAAGGGCGAACTCGGCATGGATGCCGGCGCCGGCTTCCGAACCTGGACCCCATCAGCGGCGAAAGCGGTCCGCGACCGGCTCGATCGATGGAACACCCGGACGTCGCAAGCCGAAGTTGACCCCGAACCGCTCAAATCAAAGAGAAGCATATGAATCCCAGCGTCACGCGCCACGAACCCACACCTGCGTCGAGCCCGGTAGTCGATCCTCAGACCGGCCTCGAGCTGTACGAATTGAGTCACCCGTGGGGCCACGGGGCACCGGCCTACCCCGGCTACCCGGACACGCGGATCGAGCGTTCCGTGACGCACGCTCGTCACGGCGTCATGGCCCAGCGCATTCGTACGGTGATGCACACGGGCACCCACGTCAACGCACCCATCCATCTCGTCCAGCGAGCCGCGGGTATCGGCACGCTCCCCCTGGGGCTGTTCTTCGGCAACGGTGTCGTTCTCGATATCCCGAAAGAGCAGTGGGAACTCGTCACCGCGGCCGACCTCGAGTCGGCAACACCTGCGGTCGCAGTGGGTGACATCGTGCTGATCGTCACCGGATGGCACCGGCGTTATTCCGACAGCCAGGACTACTTCGGTCATGGCCCAGGCCTTGCCCCGGAGGCGGCCCTGTGGCTGCGTGATGCCGGAGCAAAGCTCGTGGGCGTCGACACACCGTATGTCGACCACCCGTTGGCGACACAACTCGCCGATCATCGAGGTGGCCCTCTCGCGCCGTACCTCGTCCCTCGGTACGAGTCGGAAACGGGCAGAGTCGCAGCCGAAGACTTCCCGAAGCTTCATCCGGCTCACCGGGCGCTACTCGAGGCGGAGATCCCCACTATCGAGAACGTGGGGGGCGATGTCGACCTCCTCCTCGGCAAGCGGGTCACGATCCAGTCGTTCCCTTGGCGGTGGCCCGAAGGTGACGCCTGCCCAGTGAGACTGGTCGCCCTGCGGGACGACCGAGGTGACTATCGAATCGAGACGGGAGAAGCGAAGTGAGCGGCCTTGAATTTTACGACCTGAGCCATGCATGGGGCCACGGAATGCCGGAGTGGCCCTCCTCTCCCGGCATCCGCGTCAACCAGATACAATTCCACGCCAAGGATGGGCAGTTAGTCCACGAAATGGATGCGATCATGCATCGCGGGACACACATGGACGCACCCGTTCACGTCACGGCCGACTGGCCGACCATCACGGGTTACGAAACGTGGCGCTTCTTCGGCACGGGGGTAGCCGTCTCGATTCCGAAAGGCCGGTGGGAAGTGATTACTGCCGACGACCTCGAAGCAGCCGAGCCGCGCATCCAGCCCCACGACATCGTGATGATCAACACCGGGTCGCATCGGCTGTTCGGCGACAACGACGACTACTTCAACTACTCACCCGGCCTCTACGACGATTCCGCCCGCTGGCTCGTCGAGCGGCAGGTGAAGCTTGTCGGCATCGGCGTCCAGGCCATGGACCATCCGCTCGGCACGAAACTCGTCGAGCATGGACCGGGACCGTCTCACCCTCATCTCATCGAGGAGTACCGACGAGAGTTCGGGCACGACCCCGCCGTGGACTTCCCTCACTGGGAGCCCGCCCACAAGATTCTCATGGGAAACGGGATACCCGGTATTGAGAATGTCGGTGGAGACCTCGATGCGGTGACGGGCAGGCGATGCACATTTGCTACCTTTCCGTGGCGATGGACCGAGGGCGACGGATGCGGAGTCCGTGTCGTCGCCATCCTTGACCCGGACGGGAGCTACCGGATCAGCTAGCACGAAGACAGATAGAAGGAGACGCGAAAATGTCAACGCAACAGCAAGCGACGTCAGTCACCTCTGCACCGCGGGAGGTCCAGGAGTTCCTGCGAAGTGCACCGGCACACCTCGTCGGAGGTACGAAGCGACCTTCTGGGTCGGGTGAGGAAATTGAAGTTGTCGACCCGTCCACCGGAGACGTGATCTCACACATCGCGCGCGGGCGATCCGAGGATGTGGACGCCGCAGTTCAGGCGGCGGACTCGGCACTGCGATCCTCATCCTGGACGAAGGTGAGCCCGGCAACACGCGAGTCCCTCATGCACCGGCTCGCAACCCTCATCGATGAGAACATCGAGACGCTGGCCTTTCTCGAGTCGCTCGACAACGGGATGCCGTTGCCCCTGGCTCACAACCTCGACATCGCGGGAGCCGCGGATGTCCTGCGCTACATGGCGGGATGGCCGACGAAGATCGCTGGGCGGACCATGGCGTTCGAGAGTCCGTTCGGCAACCGGGTGATGGGTCAAACCCGCCGCGAGCCCGTCGGTGTCGTCGGCGGTATCATTCCGTGGAACGTGCCGTTCATGCTGGCGATCTGGAAAGTGGCGCCCGCGCTTGCCGCCGGATGCACCATCGTCCTGAAGCCGGCCGAGGACACGTCGCTCACGGCACTGTTCCTGGGAGATCTGGTCCTTGATGCCGGCTTCCCACCGGGGGTCGTGAACATCGTCACGGGGACTGGGCCGGAAGCCGGTCAGCCGCTCATTGAGCACCCGCTGGTCAGCAAGGTCTTCTTCACGGGCTCGACCACGACGGGGATCGCCGTTGGCCGAGCAGCCGCTTCACACACCAAACCCGTGTCTCTGGAGCTAGGCGGCAAGTCGCCTACGATCATCTTCGCCGACGCCGACCTCGAGGCTGCGGCTGCGGGTGCAGCAGAGGCGATCTTCCTGAATTCCGGACAGATTTGCGTGGCCGGCTCCCGGCTGTATGTGCAGAAAAAGGCCTACGACGACATCGTGAACCGGGTCGCATCTCTCGCATCGAAGCACGTCCTCGGGAACAGCCTCGACCCGGCCACGACGCTCGGGCCGGTGATCAGTCGGCGCCACAAGGAACGGGTCGACGGGTACATCGACGCCGCCGAGAGCGACGGGGCCGAGCTCATTTCGAGCCACTCCATCCCCGAGCAAGGTTTCTTCGTGGCTCCCACGATCGTCACCGGCGCCGAGCACGGGGCAGCGATAACCCAGGAGGAGGTCTTCGGTCCAGTGCTCTCGGTTTACCCGTTCGACGACGAGACCGATGTGTTGCAGGCTGCGAACGGAACCCCGTACGGACTCGCCGCCACCGTCTGGACATCGAGCCTCGGCCACGCTGAGGCGATGATCGACGGATTGGAGTGCGGCAAGGTCTCGGTGAACTCGCCCGGCTTCCCGTACCCCGGACTGCCCGAGGGCGGCAAGAAGGCGTCAGGCTACGGCAGGGACCTGGGACCGGAGTCGCTGGACGGCTATCTTCACTCGAAGACCGTCATCTTCGAGCGGTCCTGAGGTGCCAACCGCGTTGACAAGCGAGATGCAGATTTTACCGGGCACGCAGTTGACAACCGTTCAGTACGGGGATAGCCTTATCCCACTATGCGGTACATAAAGTCTTACTAGGCAGGATTTTTGGGAGACACCGATGAGATGGAGCGCCGTACTGATCGGCTTGGTCGCAGCTTTCACCGTAACGGCCCTGCCGGCGGCCGGGGAGGAGCGGGAATTCTTCGACGGACTTGAAGCCCGCATGATCGGACCTTACCGCGGCGGCCGCGCGATGGTGGTCGTCGGCGTGCGTCAGGATCCGCACGTCTACTACATGGGCACGACGGGCGGCGTGTGGAAGACGCTGAACGCCGGTGCGTCCTGGGAGCCGGTATCGGACGAGGACTTCGGCAGCGCCGCCGTCGGCGCCATCGCCGTCGCGCCGTCGGACCCGAACGTCGTCGTGGTCGGTATGGGCGAGTCGCCTTTCCGGAACACCATGTCGTCCCAGGGTGACGGCGTGTACAAGTCGACGGACGCCGGACGGAGCTGGACGCACATCGGTTTCGATCACGTCCGCCAGATCGGCGAGATCCGCATCCATCCCGGCGACCCCGACGTCATCTGGGTCGCCGCGCAGGGCAACACCTATGCGGCGGAGGACGACGGCGGCATCTTCAAGTCAACCGATGGCGGCGCGACCTGGCGACGCGTCCTCGAGCCCGATAATCTCACGACCGGCGCGGTCGACCTGGCGCTCGACATGGGCAACCCACGCATCCTCTATGCGGCGATGTGGGACAACCAGCGGACGGCCTGGGACCTGCGCTCCGGCGGTCCCGGCAGCGGCATCTGGCGTTCTGTCGACGGCGGCGAGAGCTGGGAACGGCTTGCCGGGGGATTGCCCGAGGGCATGGGCAAGATCGGCGTGGCCGCCTCGCCGGCGAAAGCCGGGCGCGTTTGGGCGATCGTCGAGGCCGCGGGCGACGAGGGCGGCCTGTACCGCTCCGACGACGGCGGCGACACCTGGGAGCAGCTAAACAGCGAGCGGGTGCTGCACACGCGTTCCTGGTATTACATGCACGTATTCGCCGATCCGGTTGACGAGAACACCGTGTACGTCATGAACGCCCCGTTCATGAAGTCCGTAGACGGCGGCAATACTTTCTCTCGCATATCCGTCCCGCATGGCGACCAGCACTACCTCTGGATCAACCCGGACGAACCGCGCTGGATGATCAACGCGAACGACGGCGGGGCCAATGTCAGCTTCGACGGCGGCGCGAGCTGGTCGCGGCAGGACAACCAGCCGACCGCTCAGTTTTACCGCGTCAACACCGATAACCGCTTCGAATACCGCGTCTACGGCGGCCAGCAGGACAGCTCGACGGTCGCGATCCGGAGCCGCTCCCGCGATGGGGCGATCGGCCGCGACGACTGGGAAGTGCACGGCGGCGGCGAAAGCGCGTACGTCGCCTTCGATCCCGAGGATCCGCGCTACACCTACGCCGGCTCTCCCTGGGGCCGCATCGACGAGTTCGACACCGAGACGCGCACCGTCCGCTCGGTCAGGGCCTACGAGGAGCTGGGTCGCGGCGTGCCGGCGGGCGAGCAGAAATACCGCTTCAACTGGAACGCGCCGATCGTCGTTTCGCGGCACGACAGCGACGTCATCTACCACGCGGCGAACGTGCTGCTCAAGTCGACGGACCGCGGCTACAGCTGGCAGGCCGTGAGCCCGGACCTGACGCGCAATGAGCGTGACAAGCACGGCAAGGGCGCTGGTCCCTACACGAACGAGAACCTTGAAATGTACAACACGATCTTCTCGGTCGAGGAAAGCCCACAGGATGCGGACACGCTGTGGGTGGGCACCGACGATGGCCTGCTGCATGTGACGCGCGACGGCGGCGAGACCTGGAGCGAGGTTACGCCGCGCGGCGTCGGCCGCGGCATGATCAATTCCATTGACGCCTCGGAGCACGCGCCCGGCGTCGCCTACGTTACGGCGATCAAGTACAAGGAGGGCGACAACGCCCCGTACGCGTGGCGCACAGACGACTACGGGCGAAGCTGGAAGCGCATCGCCCGCGGTCTGCCTCAGGAGCATTTCGTACGTGTCGTGCGCGAGGACCCCGAGCGTCGCGGCCTCCTGTACGCCGGCATGGAGCGCGGTCTTTTCGTATCTGTCGACAACGGGGATAGCTGGCAGTCGTTGCAGCTCAACCTGCCCGTCGTGCCGATCACGGACCTCATGTTGCGCCGCGGCGACCTTGTGCTGGCGACGCAGGGACGCGCGTTCTGGATCGTCGACGACCTTTCCCCGCTGCGGCAGTACGCCGCGTCGCAGGTCGACGCCGACCTGCACCTGTACGAGCCAGCGCGAGCTTTTCGGCTGACGCCGACGCGCGGACGGAATGCCGGCGGCGAGATGTTCGCGCCGAGCGCCCCGGACGGCGCGCTGATCTATTACGCGCTCGGCAGCGAGCCCGATCTCGACGAGGACGAGGTCGTCCTCGAGATTCTGGACTCGGACGGTAACGTGATCCGGCGGCTCGCGACGGACGTCGCGACCGGCAATGAGGGCGGCGGCGGTGGCGTCGCCTACGCGCTGCCGGCGGAGGTCGGGCTCAATCGTGCCCTTTGGGACTTGCGCACGGCCCCGACCGTCGAGGTCGACTACCCGTTCCTGGTGGGCGCCGGCGGCGGCCGGCCCGTCGCGGGATACCGCGTCGCGCCGGGGACCTACCGCCTCCGACTCACGCACGGCGACACGGTGCGCGAGTCGGCGGTCGAGGTCGCCTGGGACCCGGTCAACGACTACGACCCGGCCCGGATCGCCGAGCAGCAGCGAACTGTCGCCGAGGCCTTCGACATGCTGGACGCCGTCTACCGGCGGCTGGCCGCGCTCCCCGACCTGAGATCCCAGGTCGAGATGCGCCGCAAGCTCGCCGCAGCGGCCGGCGATTCGAAACTGGCCGAATCCGCCCGGGCGTTGCTCGACGATCTCGACGCCTGGCGCGACAGCGTGTCCACGCCCGAGGCCACGAACAACCAGGACGTGTTGCACTTTCCGCCGAAACTCGAAGCCTTTCTGGCGAACATCTACCGGATCGTTGACGAGGCCGTGCTCGGCCTGACGCGTGGCCAGCGTGACCGGCTCGCGGACCTGCGTCCGCGCTGGCAGGCCGCGATGGATGACTGGGACCGGCTCGTCGGGGAACGGGTCGCCGAGTTCAACGACGGCGCGGGGCCGGCCATATTGGTTCCCGACTGATCCGACTTATGAGAATAACCATAGGCCCGGTAAAATTTTATGAAGAAACAGGAAATAATTTAAGGATTAGAAAATGATCATAAAGCGACTTCACCATGCGGCTTTCAGATGCCGAGATGCAAGGGAAACAGTAGATTTTTATGTTGATGTCCTGGGCCTCAAATTCTCTCATGCGATGGGCGAGGACCATGTGCCCTCGACCCAGGCATATAGTCCACACATACACATATTCCTTGAAATGGAAGATGGTTCTTGTATCGCATTTTTCGAGCTGCCAAAAGATAAAGGCAACATGAAAGATCTTGAAATGCCCGAATGGGTGCAGCATTTCGCCTTTAAGGTTGAAAGTGTTGATGTTTTGCTTGCTGAAAAAGAAAGACTTGAAGGCTTGGGAATAGATGTGCTCGGCCCGATAAATCATGACGATTTTATCCTGTCGATCTACTTTTTTGACCCGAGTGGACATCGTCTGGAGCTGACCGTAAATACCTGTGAAAAAGATCGACATAGAGTTTTTGAAAACGAGGCCTATGATATTTTGGATTTATGGAGCGAGACCCATGACTGGTCACAACGAGAAAAAATATTTGGCGGCCAAACTGGCTATAAACGGAATTAGACAATGAAATTAGCCTCGAGAAGAGATGGACGCGACGGTGCACTGATTGTCGTGAGTAAAGATACTAAAAACGCAGTGGATGCCACTCACATTGCAAAAACCATGCAAGCGGCGCTGGATGACTGGGATAATGCATCGGTAGCACTGGAAGCTCTCTACGATGATCTTAACCAGGATACAGCGCAGGGAGCTTATGATCTTGACTTCAACGCGCTCTGTGCGCCCCTGCCACGGGCTTACCAGTATCTGGATGGTGCCTGTTACATAAGTCACATCAGGCGTAACCGGGCTGCACGCGGGGACAGCCTTCCCGAAGACATCCTGGATGCACCGCTGATTTATCAGGGCATATCCCACGGATTTATGGCCTGGAACGATCCGATTAAATTACCCGGTGGAGATTTGGGAATAGATTTTGAAGCTGAAATTGCCGCGGTTACCGGCGATGTTCCGCTCGGCGTATCATCCGCAGAGGCAACAAAGCATATCAAGCTTTTCATGCTTTTGAATGATATTTCCCTCAGGACTCTTATCCCGCCGGAGCTTAAGAGATCATTCGGTTTTCTAACCGGTAAGCCATGCTCATCACTTGGCCCGATCGCTGTTACCCCGGATGAGCTTGGTGATCTATGGGACGGAAAACTGGTATCTGGCAAGATGAACTGCTGGGTGCGTGGCGAAAAATTTGGCGAACTGGAATCCGGTGTTGGTACACCATTTGATTATGGCGATGCGATCGCCCATGTCGCACAAACCAGAGCGTTTGAGGCCGGCACAATCATCGGCCTCGGTACCGTATCGAACGAGGATGAATCGGTCGGGTTCGGCTGTATTGGAGAGCGGAGAGCTGTGGAAATCATAAACGAGGGTAGTGCCAAGACCGACCTGCTTGAATTCGGCGACGTTGTAAAGATTGATCATCAGGATTATGACGGCAACTCACTTTTTGGTGCTATTGAGCAAAAAGTCGCTCCGATCGGTTAATAACTGTCAGAACCAAAAAAACACAGCATGGCAGCAAAACGTCCCCGACTGGCTGTCCTATCTCGGCGCAAGCAGCACAGTTTGATGTCTTTGGTAGAGATTTTCAGGTTAATCCTGCAGAAGTACTGCGTTGGTCGCGGGATAGAGAGCCGGTATTTTACAATCCGAATTTAGGGTATTGGGTTGTCACACGTTACGATGATGTTAAAGCAGTATTTCGTGACAATATTTTATTTTCACCGTCCGTTGCGCTCGAAAAAATAACGTCGGCCCCACCTGAGGCCGAGGAAATATTAAAATCGTATGGTTATGCCATGAGCCGTACCCTCGTTAATGAGGACGAGCCTGCCCATATGAAGCGCCGCCGCGTACTGATGGATAGCTTCAATCCCGAAAATCTGGAACAACATCAGGACTCGGTACGAAAATTAACACGTCAATATATGGACCGCCTTATCGATAAAGGTAAGGTCGATCTGGTCGCTGAAATGTTTTGGGAAATCCCTCTGATGGTTGCCCTGCATTTTCTGGGTGTTTCAGGCGAAGATATTGACCGCTTACGTGAGTTTTCCGTAGCTCATACTGTTAATACCTGGGGGCGTCCATCGCCCGATGAGCAGCTATCGGTGGCACATTCTGTTGGTAAATTCTGGCAGGCTGCCGGCAGGATCATAAAAAAAATGAACGCAAACCCCGACGGGCCGGGATGGATGCATCATACGATCCGCCAACATAAATTATATCCGGAAATTGTCACTGAATCTTATTTGCATTCTATGATGATGGCCATTCTTGTTGCCGCCCATGAAACAACGTCAAACGCCGCGGCAAATGCGATACGCCTTTTGCTCACGCACAGGAAGGCGTGGCAGGAAATATGCGAAAATCCAAACTTAATACCGAACGCCGTTGAAGAATGCCTTCGCATCGAGGGATCGGTCGTTGCATGGAGAAGGCGGGCGACCAGGGACACACAAATACACGGTGTGGACATTCCGGCGGATGCCAGATTGCTCATCGTCCTCGCCTCCGCGAATCATGATGAACGTCAATTCGAAAACCCGGACGAGGTGGATTTGTACCGCGAAAATACCACCGATCACCTGACCTTTGGCTACGGCAGCCATCAATGTATGGGTAAAAATATAGCGCGTATGGAACTGCGTATTTTTCTGGAAGAATTTACCAGGCGCTTACCGCACCTGGAGATAGTACCTGACCAGGAATTTAGTTATTTACCGAATACGTCGTTTCGTGGACCGTCAAGCTTATGGGTACAGTGGGACCCGAAGCTCAATCCTGAGCGTTCCGACCCGGCGCTGTTGAAAAAGCATCACCATTTTCAAATCGGTTCACCATCGAAGGATGAAATTACGCGCCGAATCGAAGTCACGGAAGTCCATAATGAATGTGATGATGTTGTACGTTTGGTGCTAAAAACGCCGAACAGTCAAACATTGCCCAAGTGGAGCCCCGGATCTCACATCGATTTAATTATCGATGGGTTTAACCGTAAATATTCACTTTGTGGCTCCCCATCGCGCAAGACTTCCTACGAGATAGTCATATTAAAAGAACCGCAGGGCAAAGGCGGATCGGTCCATATTCACGACAAAGTCAAAATCGGCCAACTCGCACAAATAGTCGGGCCCAAGAATCATTTCAGACTAGATGAAAGTGCGGCTGAATACATTCTTATTGCGGGTGGTATTGGCATTACGCCAATAATCGCGATGGCGGACCGATTAAAGCTATTGGGTAAAAAATATATCATCCACTACGCAGGAAAATCAAAATCATCAATGGCGATGCGAGAAAAACTGATGTTAAACCACGCAGGCCATCTTAAGATGTATTCGAAACAGGATGGTGAGCGATTAAGTCTTAATGTCACCACTCGCGATGTTAATGAAGGACAGCAGGTCTATGCCTGTGGGCCGGAACGACTGCTTGATGAATTGGAAACCATTGGGGCCGACTGGCCCGAAAATATGCTTCATATGGAACGCTTTTCTTCTCAGAACTCGGCGCTGAACCCTGACGACGAACATGAATTTAATGTAATGCTGAAAGATTCGGATATTATCGTGCGCGTTAAAGCTGATCAAACCATTCTTGACGCCTTGCTATCCATCGGCATCGACGCTCCTCACGACTGCAAGGAAGGTATCTGCGGCACCTGCGAGGTGCCTGTTCTGGATGGCAAGATTGATCACAGGGATCATGTATTAACAAACAAAGAAAAAAATAGTCTAGACCGCATGATGACTTGTTGTTCCAGAGCAAAAGGTAGTGATATTGTAATAGCCATGTGATCGAAAGGTACGAATAGCCAAAGTCTCCCAGGTCTTAGGAATGGATAACAGACACCTCGCTGCAATAATGTTTACTGATATTCCCTGTTGCTGAACAGTCAATTTTCCGCGTTGTGCTATCAAGCCCCAGAATTCATAGATAAAGCAATAGGTTCATGCGCTGTGAGCGGGCAACAGCTGACAAATCCCCTGTAGATTTCCCACATATCAGCGAAACTGGTCAGAACAGTACAGAGCATCTTCCGCTGTAGACTTCATCCTCCGCCAGAAAAACGAAACGCCGGCCATGTTAGTTAAACTATCGGTGCCCAACTGTTGTCATACTTAAAAATTGACAATCAGGGGCATCTGTCATGAGTTTGAGATTGATCGCGGCCGCTGTGCTGCTGACGGGTTGCGGCACAATGGTTGTCACGCAGGAGGCTCGGGCGGTACGCGACTTTATCGTCGTGTCTGAATTGGAGCGAGTCGACATTATTCGTCTTCACCGACAGTTGTACTACACCTACGTGAATGACTCTTTCCTCACCGTTTCCATCGGGAATCGCCACTACCTGGTCGAATTTACCTCGCGCTGCCGAGCTCTGCGCAGCAAGACATTCACAGCGGCGATGGTGGATCATCGTTACGATCCTAGCTATCTGCGCCCGCACGACACCATCCGGGGATGCCCAATTGACAGGATCTACAAGGCTACCGTCGAGCAGCTCATAGAAATCAAAGCGCTTAGTAAGGCGCAAGCGACTAGAGCCGCCGTTCCGGCAGAGGGCTAAGGCCCACCGTCTCCGCCAGATAGTCAGGCATACGATCAGCCTTCGAAGGCTATCTCCGAAAAGCATTGTGTTATTTATCGTAACGCGTTACGATAAATTCGTGAAGAAAACGACAAAACAACGCGGCAGACCTAGAAAGGCGGATGCTAAAAGCGCTGCAGAACGCATGCGTACCTATCGAAAACGTAAGCGCGATGCGGGTTTGACGAGCAAACGTCGCTGGGAGCCCGCAGATGGCTCGCCGGTTGATCGTTATTCCGATCACCGAATTCTCGATGCACGGAGTTTGGCAATGCATTGCAAAATTGCGCAAAAAATTTCGCGAGATTTGACCTTACTTGAAAAAGCAAAAGCAAATCTCTCACGCTGGAGCGACAAGTACGACGAACCCAAGCCGCATTTTATTGAGGAATGGAAGGAGATTCTCGAAAAGCCGTGGCCGGAAATATCTGAGACCATAACGAGTATGAGCGAGGATGCCACTCGCCGTCGTTCATCGTCACCATTTGCGGGAATATTGAGCGATAAAGAGAGGGACCAGATATATGCAGCGTTCAGAGCTTGAGCACATCATTCGTGCAAGTGGTGACGTTGCCCAGGATGATGAGATCGTCATCATTGGGAGCCAGTCGATTCTGGGTCAATTCCCTGATGCCCCTGTGCGCCTTCTGATGTCGATGGAAGCGGATGTCTATCCCAAACACCGGCCGGAATTGGCCGACAAAATTGACGGCGCAATAGGCGAGGGCTCCCGATTTCATGAGTTACATGGCTACTACGCGCAAGGAGTTGGGCCCGAGACAGCGGTATTGCCAATGGGCTGGAGCGATCGGCTCGTGAAAGTCAAAAATGAGAATACCGCCGGCATAACGGGTCTTTGCCTAGAAGTACACGACTTGGCAATCTCGAAGATCGTTGCCGGACGACATAAAGACGTGGAGTTCATTCGGGAACTAATCCGGCACAAAATGATTCGTGAAGACGTAATGCGTACCCGACTTGCTAAGACCGATTTGCAAATCGAAGAGGGCCGGAGGATCAAAACGAAAATTGCAGCAATATTCTCAAATTAGAAATTGATCGGGGATACAAACCTATCGGAGACGTTCTTCCACGATATTACACTCCTTCCAGGGCATGGCACCTTCTCCCGCAAAGGGAGAAGGTGTTACCCATGTCTCCGGCGGTGTGTGTCAAGATTGTTGTCGCGGCGCTGGTGCAGAGATGCTGGCCGGCAGGTTATAATTCTTTTCGCCAAAGCAGAAACGTACTCAGTGTGCGTGCTAAGAAATGAAAAAAAGAATTCGCGACATTCTCTCAAGCCAATCTCGGGATCGATCCGGCGATCGAAACGCCGAATTGCTAAGGATGACTGAATGTCTGCAAGATACGGGACCCATTGTTGTCTGGCTTCACGGCCCGAACGGCACCGGAAAATCCGGACTGCTTTCTGCCTTTGCGAAGAGTGCCGAGGATGGTGGGGCGACAATCTTCGAAATCGATTGCCGTACCGTCGAACCAACGGTATCCGGCTTTCTCGATGCGTTGGGAGAATCGCTAAACGCCTCCCCGAAGGATCTTGAGCATGCCGCAATGCTGTTATCGGGGTACGACGGCCGAGTGGTCATTGTTTTTAATAATTACGAAGTATTCAGGCTTGCGGATTCATGGTTGCGCCGGGAGTTCATTCCCGCGCTTACTGAGACGGTACGCGTCGTGTTGGTCAGTCGCGAGCCGCCGGCCGCAGGATGGATCAGTGCATCGGAATGGCGCGACTACTTTCGGACCGTGTCGCTTGAAGCTTCAGCCGAGCAAAGCCCGGAAGACTTAGCCCGTCGCTACCTGGAGGAAGTGCCACAAAGTGAAATCCGACAGGCTTTGGACGCTGTCTCGGTAATCAGGCGAATTACACGACCGATGCTGGCTGCGCTTTGCCCGGAGATACCAGCGGACGAGCTATTCGAGAAACTGGCAGATTTATCCTTCGTGGAAAGCCGACGGGATGGTCTGGCCATCCAGGATTCGGTTCACAAAGTAATCGCCAGTCGCCTGCAGGCTGCCGACATTGAACAATACAGACATTATCAAAAGAAGGCGTGGAAGCTGCTTCGGCAGCAGCTCAAAGAATCGACACGCGTTGATCTTTGGAGATGCACTGCTGACGTTATCTATCTCATTGAAAACCCGGTGATTCGTGAGGCATTCTTTCCGAGTGAATCAGCGCAGTTTTCCGTCGAGCCCGCGATGGCCGTGGATAAAGAGGATGTGATGAATATCGTCAGGCGTCACGAGCCGCCCGCGGCGATTGAGGTGCTGGAACTCTGGTGGCAAAACCTCCCTTCTGCATATCATGTCGTACGCGACGCCAAAGGCACGATCGTGGGCTTTTACTGTGTGGCGAGGCCTGAATACGTCGGCGCTGACTGGATGCAGTTCGACCCGCTCGCACGATGCTGGCAATATCATCTGAATCTCAACGGCAAATCAGCCAGGGCTCCCTCGCTGTTTCTTCGGCGTTGGCTAAGCTACGAAGACGGCGAGGCGCCGTCTGCCGTGCAAGCGGCAGCATGGGTCGACATAAAACGAACTTATCTGGAACTTCGACCGGCGCTACGTCGCGTATATCTGACGCTGCAGAATATTGGGCCCTATGGGCCGGTGGCCACGCAGCTCGGATTCACGGTACTCGAAGAAGTTGTAGTGAGCCTGAGCGACACGCCCTATTACACAGCAATGCTCGACTTCGGTCCTGGTTCTGTCGACGGCTGGATCTGTAACCTTGTTGCTGCCGAGCTCGGCGTTACCGAAGACCGGTTGCTGGACGCTCCCGCAAGGGAACTCGTTCTGAACGGCCGTCGCATACCATTGACTCCACTGGAATTTGGCGTGGTATCAATGCTCGAGAGTCGCGCCGGAGGGGCGGTTTCAAGAGCTGAACTTCTACGGCAGGTTTGGGGGCACGACTATGAAGGGGGCAGCAATGTTGTGGACGCCGTGGTTCGTGGCCTGCGCAAAAAGTGCGACGAAAATGCCGATATCCTTGAAACTGTGCGGGGAGTCGGTTACCGGTTGCGGGCCTGAGATTATGATTTCCTGTGGAAAATTCTCATCGAATTCTCATGAACGAAACGTTACCAGGGCACAGAATTGAGCCTGCATTTTTTGCTGGGAAGATCACGCATGAATAAAATATTTGCAAGATCACTGGTCGTCAGCTTGCTGACGATTTCTTCTGGATTCCTGACGATCACCCTGAGCGCGTCCGCAGAGGAAGTGGAAGTCCAGACCGCCACCCTCTATGAGCGTTTCGGTGGCCGGGATGCCGTTAACCAGGTCGTTCGGGACACGATAGCCAACCACCAAAAGAACCCGGCCATTTCTCATTACTTCGAGGACGTTGACGTAAAACAACTCGCTGCGCACGTTGCGGCGTTCTTCACTGCCGGGATGGGAGGTCCATCGAATTATGAAGGACGTGACATGACTTCGACGCATACCGGGATGGGGCTTTCCGATGCCGACTTTGACAGTGTCGTTGCTGACGTTCTTCGTGCTATAGACCAGAATGGAATTGGTAAAGCTGAAAAAGCTGAGGTTGCTGCCATCCTCGAATCACTCCGGCCTGCAGTTTTGGGAACAGCCGGCGGCTAGCTACCCGCGCGCTGTGGACGTCAGATTACGCAACGGGTCCCTTGTGAGGACCCGTTCTTTCAATCTGGACCCGGCGAGCATTTTCCGATCGAATCACCCGATCCGGTGCAGGCGATTCTGTACCCGTAATTGTTTGACTTATTCTGTGTGACCGATTCAATTCAGTGCTCCCGCGCACTATGATGGGCAATCCGTATTCACGAAGATGCAGCTATGGCAGGGCTTTATTTCGACGAATTCTCGGTTGGCCAGACTTTCGAACACCCGATTCGAAGAACCATCACGGAAACAGACAATGTCCTCATATCGACGTTGACGCACAATCCGGCGCCGTTACATCTCGATGCGGAGTACATGAAAGACACGGAGTTCGGCAAGCCGATCATCAATAGCTGCCTGACGCTGGCACTCATGGTCGGGATTTCGATCAATGACACGACGCTGGGCACGACGGTTGCCAACCTCGGCTGGGACGAGGTGCGCTTCCCCAAGCCGCTGTATCCCGGCGATACAATTCACATACAAACCGAGGTGCTGGAGTTGCGCGAGAGCAAGTCGCGACCCGACAACGGCATCGTGACCTTCGCCCATCGCGCATTCAATCAGCACGATGTGCTCGTTGGAGTGTGCAAACGTACGGCGCTGATGCACAAGAAACCAAAATGAATCGCAGCTTCCTCTTCGTGCCGGCCGATAGTGAGCGAAAAATGCGCAAGGCGGGCGATAGCGGTGCCGATGCGTTGATCCTCGACCTCGAGGATTCGGTGGCAGCGAATGCGCGGCCCGAGGCGCGTGCGCTGGCAGCCGAGTACCTGGAGGGTAAAGCCAATATCTGGGTACGCATCAATCCAATCGATACTGAAGACGCCGTAGCCGATCTCGCCGCTGTCATGCCATCGACGCCGGCGGGCATCGTGTTGCCAAAGTCCTTAGGCGCTGCCGACGTGGTACGACTGAGTAAGCAACTCGACAAACTCGAAGAGAGCCATGGCATTGCAGCCGGCCATACTGCCATCATCGTCTTGTGCACCGAACGACCCGACGCACTTTTTACGCTGGGCAGTTACGACGCCGCAACACCGCGACTGGCGGCGCTGACCTGGGGAGCCGAGGATCTCGCTGCCTCCGTGGGCGCGAGTAGTAACCGCGATGATGATGGCAACTGGTTGCCGCCTTACGAACTTGCCAGGTCTTTATGTTTATTTGCGGCCGCCGCCGCGAAGGTTGCAGCCGTCGATACGGTATTCACGGACTACCAGGATTCTGCGGGCCTGGCGCATTACGCAGCCAATGCACGACGCGACGGGTTTTCCGGCATGCTCGCGATTCACCCGGCACAGATCGACGCAATCAATAATGCGTTCATGCCGACGCCGGCAGAACTGGACAGGGCCGAACGCATAGTGGCGCTTTTCGATGACAATCCCGATGCAGGAGCACTGGGAATGGATGGTGCGATGATAGACCGTCCGCATTTCGTACAAGCGCAGAGACTTCTGCTGCTCGCAAAGAAACTCGCCGCTCGCTAAGAAGAAGGGTGAAAAAATGACTCAGATCTATCCCGTCGATCCGGAGGTGCAGGCGCGCGCGCTAATTGATGAGGCCGGGTATGAAGAGACTTATGCCCGCTCGGTCAATGACAACGAGAAGTATTGGGCAGAGCAGGCGCGCCGCATTGACTGGATCAAGCCGTTCACACGAGTCAAAGACGTTTCCTTCGCCAAAGATGATCTGCATATTCTCTGGTTCGACGACGGTACGCTAAACGTCTGTTACAACTGCGTCGATCGTCACTTGACCGAGCATGCCGATGACGTTGCCATCATCTGGGAAGGGGACGACCCATCGCGTGATCTCAAGATTACCTATCGCGAATTGCACCAGCGTGTCTGCAAGTTTGCGAACTCGCTCAAAACGCTGGGCGCGAAGAAAGGCGATCGCATCACGATCTACATGCCCATGATTCCGGAAGCCGCCGTCGCGATGCTGGCTTGTGCACGTATCGGCGCGGTTCACTCCGTCGTCTTTGGCGGATTTTCTCCCGATGCGCTGGCCGGTCGCATTCGCGACTGTGAGTCGAACATTGTGATCACCGCTGACGAGGGCATGCGCGGTGGCAAGTCGATTCCGCTCAAGGCGAATGTCGATGCGGCAGCCAGGAATGCTGACGTGACGACGCTCGAAAAAGTCCTCGTCGTCAAAAATACAGGCAACGATATCGACTGGGTGGACGGACGTGATGCCTGGCTGCACGAGCTCGAGGCCGAAGTCGATGCCGATTGTCCCTGCGAGGAAATGGGTGCCGAGGATCCACTCTTCATCCTCTACACGTCGGGTTCGACGGGCAAGCCCAAAGGTGTGTTGCACACGAGCGGCGGGTATCTTGTTTACGCCGCGCTGACACACGAAATCGTATTCGATTATCACCCCGGCGATATTTACTGGTGTACCGCCGATGTCGGTTGGGTAACAGGTCACAGCTACATCGTTTACGGGCCACTGGCCAATGGCGCGACCACGTTGATGTTCGAAGGCGTGCCGACCTACCCGAGCTCGTCTCGATTCTGGGATGTCTGTGACAAACACAAGGTCAACATCTGCTATACAGCGCCAACCGCGATTCGCGCGTTGATGCGAGATGGTGACGAACCCGTCAGGCGTACATCGAGAAAAAGCTTGCGGCTGTTGGGTTCCGTGGGTGAACCGATCAATCCCGAAGCCTGGGAGTGGTATTACCACGTCGTTGGGGATTCGCGTTGTCCGATAGTCGACACCTGGTGGCAGACAGAGACGGGCGGCATATTAATCAGCCCGTTGGCCGGTGCGACGGCGTTGAAGCCGGGGTCGGCCACGAAGCCTCTGTTCGGTATCCAGCCTGCCATCGTTGACAGCGAGGGCGTCGTTCGCGACGGTCCGACCGAGGGCAACCTGATCATTACCGACAGTTGGCCCGGTCAGATGCGAACGATCTACGGCGATCATCAGCGCTTTATCGAGACCTATTTTTCAACGTACGAAGGCAGTTACTTTACGGGCGATGGTGCTCGTCGCGACGAAGACGGCTATTACTGGATTACGGGCCGAGTCGACGATGTGCTCAATGTGTCAGGTCACCGCATGGGCACGGCCGAGATCGAGAGCGCGCTGGTCGCGCATACCGATGTTGCCGAAGCGGCCGTCGTTGGTTATCCACACGACATCAAGGGACAGGGAATTTATGCCTATGTCACCTTGATGGCGGGCGTTGAATCTAGTGACGATCTCAAAGCCGAATTGCAACAATGGGTGCGCAAGGAGATTGGTGCGATCGCGAAGCCCGATCTGATTCAATGGGCCCCGGGTTTGCCAAAAACCCGCTCCGGAAAGATCATGCGCCGCATATTGCGCAAGGTAGCTGCGGATGATTTTGCGGAACTCGGGGATACGTCGACACTGGCCGAACCCGCTGTCGTCGATGATTTGATCGAAAATCGTCAGAATCGCGTGAGCTGATCAGGCTTCGGCCTGATCAGAGGGATTATCGTCCGCGGCATTTTCCTCGGGAATTTCCTCATTGGCGCTCTTGCCCAATTCAGACTTCGGTTGTAACTTGGACTTGTCCAAAACGACTGTCTGCGCGAGATGATTGGCCGAGCCACCGACGCGCCTGAAGTCAGCGATTAGTTGCTCGTACGACTTGACGAAATCTTCGGCGAACAAGTGCGGAAAACGGCCACCGCCTTTCTCCGTCATGATCGGGTACTGATCGCAGTACAAAGCCCAATACCTCGCCTTTCTGACGAAGCCAAGAATCGATTTGGATCCCATGGTGTGGTCAAAGCCCTGGATGAGCTCGTCAGGGTCAAAGCGATCGGAGAAGTCCAGAAACGCGCTGGACATCGCGTCGAGGAACGCATCCTGATGGAAAAGAAGATCGCGACATACTTCGCGCACAGCGTCGCGCGGACCTAAGTACTCGCCTTCCTTGCCAACGAGCAGCTGTTTGATCGAATCTTTGGTATCAGCCGCCAACTTGAGCGGGTTGTTGCGCCGCGGTAATGCGGTCGTCTGATCCAGCCGGAACGCGGTCTTGAGATTGGCGCGGCTTGCGAGAAGTTCGTTCGTGCCTTCGACAAACTCGCGCAATACTTCGCCGGCATTTTGCATGACTTCGCCGAGGTCGGTGGACGGATTCAATTCTGCGCGGTTGATGCCCAGCCCGTCGAGAAATGAATCGAGCAGATCTGTCGCAACCAGGTCGGCTTCGCCCAGCGGAGTGGCTACTGGGTTTTCAGGCTTGGTGTCTGTCGCCGCTGTGGGTTCATCCACAACGCCCGTTTCGACAAGATCGCCAAACAGCACAGATTGAAATTCTTCATCGTCGGACATTTCTTTTTCGTCGAGCAATAATGCGCCGGTCTTCAGAACATCTTCTTCAACGAGTGAATTTCTGTGATCCGTAACGACAGGCGCGGTATCTTCCAAAGGAATTGTCAGGCTTTCGCCGTGCTCCACGGTGACGGCAATCTCGAAGTCGCCCATGCGAATTATGTCGCCATTGAATAGTCGCCGAGGATTACCTTTGCCGATGGGCTCGCAGTCGCCGTTGATGTAGATGCCATTGGCACTCGTGTCCACGAGGTAGTAAATGCCGCCCTTGAAATCGATTACCGCGTGGCGGCCCGAGATAAAGCGGTCCGGATCCGGCAGAATCCAGTCATTCTGCAGAGATCGGCCAATAGTGCCGCCATCTTCGCGAAACACGCGCCGGGCATCGGTGCCGACAAGACTGCGGTGTTCGCTCACAATTTCAAGTTGCAATGCCATGACAGACGAATAGTGCAAAGAATCAACGGCATACTCTGCCTAGTAGTTCACATAAATCGGAATCGACGCGAGTCGCGAAACTACTATAAATAGGATAAACAGACCATATAGAGTATGTGGTGAGAGTAGAGAGAAAGCTTAAGTCATCGCGAGCGGATTTGGTTACACTACGCGCCCCGCATGGCGTGGCGGTGAAATCACGGAAGAACTTTTGACTGGATGAGCAAGAAGAAGCTTTACAGGGTTGTATTCATGAGCCAGGGACAGGTCTACGAGATCTATGCCCGTAAGGTGGGTCAGGGCGACCTGTTCGGATTTGTCGAGGTCGAGCAACTGGTATTCGGCGAACGCACGACCGTCGTCGTCGATCCGTCCGAGGAAAAAATCAAAACTGAGTTTGAGCACGTGACACGGACCTATCTGCCGATGCACTCGATCATTCGTATCGACGAGGTCGACAAACAGGGCGCGAGCAAGATCAGCAAATTCGAGGGAAGTAACATTGCTCAGTTTCCAATGCCGATCTACACGCCAGGAGACTCCAAGAAGTAATCAGCGGCCATGCGGAATAATGAGATGGGTTCTTGTATCATCGCGTGCATCTCCAGGCACCCACTTCTAAGGTCCTACCCGCTTGTCGAAACCTGTAACTGATCTCGGGATTCAGAACCTCGTCGACATGCTGGAATTGCCCGGGCAGTCCGCCCTGTCAGATTTCCGCCTGAAGAAACTCCTGCACGCATTGCAAGGACAAGAAGCGCTCGTCGAATCGGTAGGTGCGCGCTACAGCTATTTTGTCGTGCTTAACTCATCGATGTCCAAAGAGCAAAAACAACGCCTGAACGCGTTGCTTTTGTCCGGAGAAAAACCAGGCGCCCTGGGCAAGGGGGCGGCCAGGATTTACGTTGTGCCGCGGCCTGGAACGATATCACCGTGGTCGAGCAAGGCGACCGATATCGCAAAGGCTTGCGATCTCGACGTGGTTGATCGGATCGAGCGCGGTATTTGTTACGGCCTGCATTTCCGGGGCAAAGTCAGCGACAAGATAGTCAAATCATTGGGTTCATTACTGTTCGATCGCATGACCGAGGTCCTGCTGGAAAGCGGCGGTGAAGCCCGCGCGTTGTTCGAGGTACATGAACCGGCACCGCTGATGACGGTCCCGGTACTGCAAGGTGGCCGTGCGGCGCTTGCGACGGCAAACGCAGATCTTGGTCTCGCACTTGTCGATGACGAGATCGATTATCTCGTCGACAATTACACGCAGCTTGGTCGGGATCCTACCGACGCCGAACTCATGATGTTTGCCCAGGCAAATTCCGAGCACTGCAGGCACAAGATATTCAATGCCGGCTGGGTGATTGATGGCCGGGCACAGGACGAGCAGCTGTTTGGCATGATTCGCTCGACGACAGAGGCTAGCCCTGAGGGCATCATCTCGGCATACACCGACAATTCCGCGGTCATCGAAGGCTGGAAAGGATTGCGGCTCATGCCTTTTGGACCTGACCGGGAGTATCGGTATTGCGACGAGCCGGTGCACATCCTGATGAAGGTCGAGACACACAATCATCCGACGGCGATCTCCCCGTTTCCGGGCGCGGCGACGGGTACGGGGGGCGAAATTCGCGACGAGGGCGCGACTGGCCTCGGCGCCAGACCCAAAGCCGGGCTCACGGGTTTCACGGTGTCTCACTTGCGCATTCCGGGCTTCGAACAACCCTGGGAGACTGATTTTCCGCATCCCGAGCGCATGGCGACGCCACTGGAGATCATGATCGATGGCCCGATCGGCGGCGCGGCATTCAACAACGAGTTCGGGCGGCCCAATCTGCTTGGCTATTTCCGCACTTTCGAGAGCCATCTGCCCGGGCTGCCTGATAACGAGATTCGTGGCTATCACAAGCCCATCATGATCGCGGGTGGCGTCGGCAACGTGCGTGCGGAACACGCGAAAAAAGTCGATGTGCCTGCAGGCGCGAGAATCGTGGTTATCGGTGGTCCTGCGATGTTGATCGGTCTTGGCGGCGGCGCGGCATCCAGCCTCGCGAGCGGCGCAAGCAGTGAGGATCTCGATTTCGAGTCCGTGCAACGCGGTAATGCGGAGATTCAGCGCCGGGCGCAGGAAGTCATCGATCGTTGCTGGCAAATGGGCGACGAAAATCCGATTCTGCTTATTCACGATGTTGGTGCAGGCGGATTGTCGAACGCGGTTCCGGAAGCAGTCGATCACAGTAAGCACGGTGCCCGTATTGAGTTGCGTGATATTGCGAATGCCGAACGCGGTATGTCGCCGATGGCTCTCTGGTGCAACGAGGCACAGGAACGCTACGTCCTGATCATCGCCGATGATCGCATCGGAGAATTCGAAACTCTGTGCAGCCGTGAGCGCTGTCCGTTATCGGTCATCGGCACCTTGACTGACGATGGTCAGCTGGTCGTCAGCGATAGCGATTTCGACAATCGTGTGGTTGATATGTCAATGGCGATGCTGTTGGGCAATCCACCTAAGTTGACGCGTGACGTAATACGTATACCGCAACCAACAATTTCACTCGATCTGTCCGGCATAGAGCTGCGCGAGGCGGTACTCCGCGTATTGCGATTTCCGGCTGTTGCCGATAAGTCATTCCTGATTCACATCGGCGATCGCACCGTGGGTGGACTGAGCGTACGCGATCAGCTTGTCGGGCCCTGGCAAGTGCCCGTCAGTGACGTTGCAATCACAGCGACGGGCCATGAAAGTGTCACGGGCGAGGCGATGGCAATGGGTGAGCGAACACCGCTTGCGATCCTTAACGCACCAGCGTCGGGGCGCATGGCCGTTGCCGAATCGATAACGAATATCGCGGCGGCGCCAATCGATGGCATCCACCGGATTCGGCTGTCTGCAAACTGGATGGCGGCGGCCGGTCATCCAGGCGAGGATGCGAATCTTTTCGATACGGTCAAAGCCGTTGGCGACGAGTTGTGTCGTGATCTGGGTATCGCGATCCCCGTGGGCAAGGACTCGTTATCGCTGCGGGCGAGTTGGACAGAGGAGAAGGGCGACTTTCAGGTCGTGTCGCCCGTGTCGTTGATCGTCTCCGCCTTCGCCCCGGTTACGGATGTGCGCGAACATCTTACGCCGCAATTGCGCGCCGTCGATGAGTCGAGTTATTTGTTGTTGTTTGATCTTGGGCTGGGCAAGAATCGTATGGGTGGCTCGTGTCTGGCGCAGGCCTACAGTCGCGTGGGCGGCGACACGCCAGATGTTGACAGTCCTGATCTCCTGAAAAATTTCTTTGCAGCGATCCAGGAACTCAACCAGCGCAAATTATTGCTGGCATACCACGACCGCAGCGACGGTGGACTCATCGCAACGGTTGCCGAAATGATGTTCGCCAGTCGCCTCGGTGTGTCACTGCAACTGAGCGGTTCAAGGCAGGAATTGCTGGTAGCTTTGTTTAATGAGGAGGCCGGCGCCGTCGTGCAGGTTGAAAAGAAAAAGCTCATGCAGGTGCAGATGATTCTCGATCGCATCGGCGCCAAAGCGACAGCAGTCGGGCGAGTGGAGGAGGACGCGTGTTTGACGATTCGCAGCAATGACGATGTCGTGTTGCAGATGGCGCGCTCGGAGCTACAGCGAGAGTGGTCTGAGATGAGTTACAGGATTCAGGCCTTGCGTGACAATCCAGCCACTGCCCTCGAAGAATTTGATCGTATTCTCGACGACGACGATCCAGGGCTGAATGTGCGGTTGACGTTTAATATCAACGACGATATCGGACATCCTTATCGTGGCACGTCGAGGCCCCGTGTGGCGGTGCTGCGCGAACAGGGCGTTAACAGCCAGTACGAAATGGCAGCGGTCTTCATGCGCGCGGGATTCAATGCGATTGACGTTCATATGAGCGATTTGCTGAGCGGGCGCGACGATCTCGCCAACTACCAGGGCTTTGTTGCGTGTGGCGGTTTCTCCTATGGCGATGTGCTCGGAGCCGGCGGCGGCTGGGCCAAATCGATTCTCTACCACTCGCGAACGCGGGATCAGTTCGCCGAATTCTTCGCGCGCGATGATACCTTCGCGCTGGGAGTCTGTAATGGGTGTCAGATGTTGTCGCACCTGCGTGACTTGATACCCGGGGCAGAAAACTGGCCGCGATTCTTGCGCAACAAGTCCGAGCAATTCGAGGCGCGCCTGAGTCTTGTCGAGGTCCTGGAAAGTCCGTCGATGTTTCTGGATGGCATGGCGGGCTCAATAATTCCCATAGCAACGTCGCACGGAGAAGGCCGCGTCGCCTTTAGCAGTGACACGGATCGTTACATGGCGTCCTATACCATTGCGCTGCGCTATGTCGACAGCTACGGCGATGTCGCGGATCAATATCCAGCGAATCCAAATGGATCGCTCGATGGAATCTGCGGTCTGGCAAGTGAAGACGGTCGTGTCACGATCATGATGCCGCATCCCGAGCGGGTCGCGCTCACGATGCAGAATTCATGGCATCCTCGCGAGTGGGGAGATAACGGTCCGTGGCTGCGGATGTTTCAAAACGCCCGGGTTGCGATCGGCTAATGGACCCCGCTCTGCGGGCGATCGTGCTTACGCGGTGGATTGCAGGTTGTTGCTACTTTCCTGTACGAAGAAACGCCGGACTTTGATCGCGCGTGCCAGCTTGCCCCGGCGCACGAAGCATTGATAGAACATGTCTTTAAGAACTTCAAGCAGGATGCCCGCCTGCGAACGGTTCAGGAGCGGTAGCTCGTCGTCCTCGCCGGAATCAAAAAGTATGCTTTTTATTGGTGCAAAACTGTCGTCATCAATGCCGACGATTTCCTGCGCAATCAGGATCTCCTCAAACGCCTGCAGCTTGCCGCCTTCACCCAATGCGGCGAATGCGCTCGTGGCCGAGCGTCGGCACATGGACGCGAATGCGTTGAAATTATTGCCTGAATAGCAGGCGAGGGCCTCGCGGAACAGGGTCTCGGTGCGACTGGGTAAATAGGAGAATGCGAATCGTTCTTTTGGGCGTTCGAGTTCCACAAAATTGCGGTACAACTCGAGGCGATCCTCGCCATATTGTTTGACGGCAAAACGCAAAAATACCGGCGCCAGGCACGCGGCGCATTGATAAACGAGTCCGACGTGTTTGGGTTTCGCATCAAGAAGTGCCGTAGCGTTCGGCACGGATTGCGGGCGCATGTGCGCATAGACACCACAATACGGACACTCGAGCCCGAAATGTTCGTCATTTTCTGCCAGGAGCCCCTGATCCCTGTCCAGAATGATTGTCATAGCCACTCTTGATTATTGGGTGCGATTTTAATCAGCCCGATTAGTATGCATGAACCGCCAATGACTGCCGTAAACCATTTACATAATCCCGGAATCATTGTGCCACCTGCCCCCAGGCTCCGACAGCTCTGTGCGCGGAATCGTTGATTGGGCGGGCGATGAGCGCGTCACGACTCAGGGTGATTCGGAATCGGGCGCCGTCCGCCATGGGTACGTAGGTGGCGGTGCCGTAAAAAGCATCGATTCCGGGAGTGAAATTCGGGAACTTGCGCGCCAGGCTCCAGAGATCCAGCGATCGCTCCTCGGCAAGTGAATAGACCGTCCGCGGTTCGGTCAGCTCCCGGTCGACCGATGTATAGCGGCCACTCAGTCGTTCGAGCTGATACACCGGCTCCAGTCCGAGAATCGTCGCAGGTGGTTTCCAGGTGATGACACGGGCGTCGAGCTGCCACTCGTCACCGCGAAGAATCAGAAGTCGATCGATCTGACCGTCAACCATCAGGCGGGCCGTGAATTCCTGCGGCGAATTTTGTGAGAACTCGATGACGCCGACGAGTTGCTCGGCCGTCAATCGTTCGTAGCCGAGGTAGCTGATTAGCAGCAGGGCACCCGCGGTGCCTAGTGAGGCCGTCACTGCACAGAACGTGGCTGAGCCGCCCGCGCGAAGCAGGCGTCCACGACGTACGTGACGCACTGTTGACCGCAGAAACAGCAATGCGACAAGCACGAAAATTGCGCCGGTGGCAATTAGCGTATTCATGAAAACTCCGGCTCTGAGCCCGTTAATATCACCTTGACGGAGTACTAAGTCCCAAGCCGTTTGTATTTTATACGATGTGGGTTGTCTGCATCAGACCCGAGACGACGTTTTCTGTCCTCTTCGTAATCTGTGTAGTTGCCCGCGAACCAGACACAAGCACTGTTGCCCTCGAACGCGAGAATATGGGTGGCAATGCGGTCGAGGAACCAGCGATCGTGTGAAATGACGACGGCGGATCCCGGAAACTCCAGCAACGCCTGCTCGAGAGCCCGCAGTGTCTCAACGTCGAGATCGTTGGTCGGTTCGTCTAGCAACAACAGGTTGCCGCCCGACTTCAATGTTTTCGCCAGGTGAATGCGATTGCGTTCGCCACCGGACAACACGCCGATCTTTTTCTGTTGATCGGAGCCGCGGAAATTGAAGCGCCCAACGTACGCGCGTGACGATGTTTCGTAGTTGCCAACCTTGATCAGGTCCAGGCCGTCGGAGATTTCTTCCCAGACAGTCTTGCTGTCGTCGAGGCTGTCACGCGATTGCTCAACGCTTGCGATTTGCACCGTATCGCCGAGGCGGATCGTGCCGGAGTCGGGTTGCTCACTGCCGGTGATCATGCGAAATAATGTGGTCTTGCCGGCACCGTTGGGGCCGATGACGCCGACGATGCCACCGCGCGGTACTTGCAAGCTCAGTCCATCGATGAGCAACTTGTCGCCATAGCCTTTCCTGAGATTGTCGATTTCAATGACCACGTCGCCCAGCCGTGGACCGGGTGGAATATAGATCTCGTTCGTCTCGTTTCGTTTTTGATAACTCGATGAAGAAATCTCCTCGAACTGTCGCAAGCGTGCCTTCGACTTCGCCTGGCGACCCTTGGGGTTGCTGCGAACCCATTCGAGCTCAGCCTGTATTGCTTTCCTGCGGGCTTTTTCGGCCGATTCCTCGTGCGCGAGGCGTTGCTCCTTCTGTTCCAGCCACGAGGAGTAATTGCCTTTCCAGGGGATACCGTGGCCGCGATCGAGTTCGAGAATCCAGCCCGCTACGTTGTCGAGAAAGTAACGATCATGGGTGACGGCGATGACCGTGCTGGGATATTCGTGCAGGAAACGCTCGAGCCAGGCGACAGACTCGGCATCGAGGTGGTTCGTCGGCTCATCGAGCAAGAGCATGTCAGGCTGCGATATCAATAATCGGCACAGTGCGACCCGGCGTCGCTCGCCGCCTGACAGTGTGCTCACATCGGCATCCCACGGCGGCAGGCGTAATGCGTCGGCGGCGATTTCGAGTTTGCGATCGAGTTCCCACGCACCCGCCGTATCGATTTCGTCCTGTAATTTGCCCTGTTCTTCGAGCAGCGCGTTCATTTCGTCGTCGCCCATGGGTTCCGCAAACTGCATGGAAATCTCATTGAAGCGATTGATCAGGGCTTTGGATTCGCCGATGCCTTCTTCGACGTTGCCACGCACATCCTTGGTGAGGTCGAGTTCGGGTTCCTGTGGCAAAAAGCCGATCTTGATGCCAGGCTGGGCCCGGGCTTCGCCATCGAAATCGGTGTCGATTCCGGCCATGATTCGCAACACCGTTGACTTGCCAGACCCATTCAGGCCCAGGACACCGATTTTTGCGCCGGGGAAAAACGACAGCGAAATATCGCGAATGATGAAGCGTTTCGGCGGGACCATTTTGGCCACGCGATTCATGGTGTAGATGTACTGCGCCATTGCTGTCAGGTGGTTGTTATGCAGCGCGCATTATCCGGTATGCTGCACCGATAGCAAACATAAAAGAAATCGCATTGATGAGCGATCCGGTACTTGTTTACAAGGGAGACGATCTCGCCAGCTACGGTTTTGGTGATCCGCACCCGTTTGGTTTTGACCGCCACGATGTCTTTCAGGAGGAACTCGAAAACGCAGGCCTCGACGGCGGTGTGGAGTACGCGGCCCCGCGTTGTGCCAGCGTCGATGATCTGCTGTTATTTCACACGGCAGACTACATTGACATGGTGTCCCGGAAGTCTGCTGAGGGATGCGGTTTTCTTGACGAAGGTGACACACCGGCCGTCCCGGGAATATTCGAGGCGGCGTCCCATGTCGTCGGCACGACGCTGGCCTCTGTTGATGCTGTGATGAGCGGCCCCGCCTGCCGTGCTTTTGTGCCGATCGCCGGGCTGCACCATGCGGGTCGCGATCATGCCGCGGGTTTCTGCGTATTCAACGACTGCGGCGTCGCGGTGGAATATTTGCGCAGCCGATACGGCGTGCAGCGCATCGCCTATGTCGATATTGACGCGCATCATGGTGACGGCATGTTCTATGGTTTCGAAGACGACCCCGACCTGATTATTGCCGATCTGCACGAGGACGGTCGATATCTTTATCCCGGTACCGGCGCAGCCGAGGAAACCGGCACAGGCAAGGCCAAAGGTAGCAAACTCAATATTCCGATGGCGCCCGGCGCCGGCGATGCGGAATTTCGCGTGGCATGGGCCAGGGTCGAGGCCTTTCTCGATGCCGCAGCGCCTGAATTCATCCTGTTCCAGTGCGGTGCTGACAGTCTCGAGGGCGACCCGATAACGCACCTGTGCTACAGCGAAGAAACCCATGCACATGCCGCGACCGCCCTGTGCCGGATCGCCGACAAACACAGCCAGGGCAGGCTCGTCGGTACCGGCGGCGGCGGCTACAATCGCCGCAACCTGGCTCGCGCCTGGACTCGCGTTGTGCAGTCCTTTGTCGAGGCGGGTTAAACAGGTAACATCGCTTTCCTTTTAAAGACCAGCCGCCCGGAGCACGCCCCCCATGTTCGATACCTCGACGACGATTGAATCATTTGATCCCGAAATCGCGCAGGCCATCGAGTGCGAGAATCGCCGCCAGGAAGAACACATCGAGCTGATCGCGTCGGAGAATTACACGAGCCCGCGGGTTATGGCCGCACAGGGATCGGTACTGACGAATAAATATGCCGAGGGTTACCCGGGCAAGCGTTACTACGGCGGTTGTGAGTTCGTCGATAAGGCCGAGACGCTGGCGATCGAACGCGCCAAGACGCTGTTTGGCGCCGACTACGCCAATGTGCAGCCACATTCCGGATCGCAGGCCAATGCGGCTGTTTACATGGCGCTCTGCGATCCGGGTGACACGATTCTGGGAATGAGCCTGGCAGACGGTGGCCACCTGACACACGGCAGCAAGGTGAGTTTTTCGGGCAAGCTTTATCGCGCCGTGCAATACGGCATCGATCACGACACCGGACTCATTAATTACGACGATGTGGGCGCACTCGCCGATGAACACCGGCCGCGCATGATCGTTGCCGGGTTTTCGGCCTACTCGCAAGTCATCGATTGGCAGGTTTTCCGTGATATCGCCGACAAAGTTGGAGCCTATCTCATGGTCGACATGGCCCACGTTGCCGGCCTCGTTGCGACGGGGCACTACCCGAACCCTGTGCCGATCGCCGATGTCGTCACGACGACGACGCATAAAACACTGCGCGGACCTCGCGGCGGGCTGATCCTCGCACGGCAAAACGATGCATTGACCAGGAAATTCAGTTCGCTGGTTTTCCCGGGTACCCAGGGCGGCCCGCTCATGCACGTTATCGCCGCCAAAGCGGTCGCTCTCAAAGAAGCGATGGAGCCGTCATTCAAGGACTACCAGGCGCAGGTCTGCAAAAACGCCAAGGTCATGGCGGGCACGCTCATCGATCGAGGCTACGAAATTGTGTCGGGCGGCACCGAAAATCACCTGATGCTGCTCAGCCTGATCGACAAAGGCATCACCGGTAAAGACGCCGATGCAGCGTTGGGACGCGCGAACATCACGGTGAACAAGAACGCGGTGCCCAATGATCCGCAGTCGCCTTTTGTCACCAGCGGTCTGCGCCTTGGCACGCCGGCGATCACAACGCGCGGCTTTGCAGAGGCAGAGACGCGGGAGCTTACGGGTTGGATAGCGGATATACTCGACGACATCAATAACGACGAGACGATCGAGCGCGTACGCGGCCAGGTTCTTCTACTTTGCCAGCGATTTCCTGTGTACGCCTGACTCAGGCAGTCCATCAATATCATTTTGACGAAGCAAATAAGCAATGTACTGCCCGTTTTGTAGTCACGAGGAGACCAAGGTCATCGACTCGCGCCTGGCTGGCGAGGGCAGGCAGATCCGCAGGCGACGACAGTGCCTCGACTGCAACGAGCGATTTACAACGTTTGAGTCGGCGGAACTCGTCATGCCACGAGTCGTCAAGAACGACAACAGTCGCCAGCCATTTGACGAATCCAAGATTCGCAGCAGCATGGTTCGTGCTCTCGAAAAACGCCCGGTGCCGAGTGACAAGCTTGAGCAGGCGATCGGTCGCCTGATTCACCGTTTGCGAACAATGGGCGAACGCGAGGTGCCGTCGCGCCTCGTCGGCGATCTCGTCATGGAAGAATTGCGCTCGCTCGACGAGGTTGCCTACGTGCGCTTTGCATCAGTGTATCGCCGTTTCCAGGATGTCACCGAATTCGAGGAGGAGATCAAGCGACTGCAAAGTATTTCCGACTCGGCCGCGAGTCGTGAGCAAATGTCCTTGCTGCCCGAGTTCTTTGGCAAGAAAAAGTAGAAGTGAATGGCCGAGTTTTCAGCAACTGAATGCGCGTATATGGCGCAAGCACTGCGCATCGCAAAGCGAGGTTTGTATACGGCGCATCCCAATCCAATGGTTGGCTGTGTGCTTGTAAATGGTGGCGCGGTGGTTGGCGAGGGCTGGCACGAATTTGCGGGCGAGCCTCACGCCGAAGTCAATGCGTTGCGGGCAGCGGGAAAAGATGCGCGGGGAGCGACGGCGTACGTAACACTTGAGCCGTGCGTACATCATGGCAAGACTCCGCCTTGTACTGATGCGTTGATCGAGGCCGGTATTGCAGAAGTCGTAGCCGGCCTCGAAGATCCAAACCCGGCTGTAAGCGGCAGCGGCTTCGATGCGCTCGCGGCAGCCGACATATCCGTCCGCAAGGGTCTGATGCAGGATTCGGTGCAGTCGCTATTGACTGGATTTATCAGTCGCGTCACTCGCGGCCGGCCCTATGTGCGTCTCAAAATGGCGTCGAGTATCGACGGTTGCATTGCAATGGCCAACGGTCAAAGCCAGTGGATCACGGGCCCGGAGGCGCGTGCCGACGTGCAGCGTTTGCGTGCGCGCTCAGGCGCAATTTTCACAGGCATAGGTACTGTTCTCGCCGATGATCCGGCGTTCACGGTGCGCGAAAAATCTATTGACACGCGCGGTAAACAACCCTTGCGCGTCGTCCTCGACAGTGGACTGCGTATGCCGTTGTCCGCCGCAATGCTCGCGCTCCCAGGCACCACACTGGTGTATTGTTGCAACGATGAAAAACGGCAGGCGCTGGGTGATGCCGGCGCTGAAATCATTGTGGTCGACAGCGATGATGGCGGGGTCGACTTGCTGCAAGTGCTTGAGGATCTCGCCGCGCGTGGTGTCAATGACGTTTTGGTCGAGGCCGGGCCGAAACTCGCGGGCAAACTGATCGAAGCAGATCTCGTGGACGAGCTTGTGATCTACCAGGCTCCACATATCATGGGCAGTCAGACGATGGGGATGTTTCATACGCCAACGTGGCAGGACCTGACGGATCGGCGCGCGTTGCACATTTCTGACGTGCGCAAAGTAGGCGGCGACACGCGTATTACGGCGCAGTTTGCGAGCGCATTCATGAGTAGTCTGGGCTAAGACGCGTGTTTACAGGAATCATTAAGGCCAAAGGCACGATAACGGCGATCGACAGGGCTGGCGGCGACGTGACGTTATCGGTGCGTTCAGATCAATTGCCGTTCTCGACCTACGAGGTTGGCGAAAGCATTGCAGTCAACGGTGTATGTCTCACGGCCGTCAGGCTGCGCGAGGATGGATTCGATGCCGATGTATCCATAGAGAGCTTGAACGTTACGGCGCTGGCCGACCTGGCGGTTGGCGCTACGGTCAATCTCGAACCATCGCTCAGTGTCGGCGAGAGGCTGGGCGGGCATTTTGTCAGCGGCCATGTCGATTGCATTGGGTCCGTGATAAAGCGCGCGACCGATGCGCGGTCGATTCGACTGGCCATCGAAATACCAGCCCCGTACTTGCGATATATTGCGAAGAAGGGCGCGGTCTGTGTCGACGGTGTCAGCCTTACCATTAACGAGGTATCGGACAATGTCATCGACTTGAATATCATCCCGCATACAGCCGAGAGTACAATTATCGGCGACTACGCAACCGGCACTGCGGTGAACATCGAGGTGGATATGCTCGCACGTTACATTGAACGCTTGCTCGCGAGGGCAGAAGGCGGGCTGTCCATGGAATTTTTGAGAGCAAATGGTTATGTCTGACAATACAACAACGCATCCGAGCGCGATCGGTACACCATTCGGCGACATCGAGGACATCATCGCTGATATCCGGGCCGGCAAAATGGTCATCATGGTCGACGACGAGAATCGTGAAAACGAGGGTGACCTGCTGATGGCGGCCGAGAAGGTGCGCCCCGAGAATATCAACTACATGGCGACCAACGGTCGTGGGTTGATTTGCCTGACACTGTCGCGGGAACGGTGCGCGCAATTG
>JADFNV010000028.1 GCA_022563195.1 Pseudomonadota bacterium | reverse complement strand
GCTTGTGACCCAAAGCGGACGGGCTGGATTACACTGTGGAAGGACTAGAATATGGCACACACAAGAGCAGAGCCGTGAATTCTACGAAGTTGATAGGGTGGCTTCAGATTGGTGCCAATATGGCTGTCTTGGCCGGCCTGATTCTGGTCGCTATCCAAATAAACCAGAATACCGAATTGGTTCGCTATCAATTGAAGCACAATAATTTCGTTCTCAGTGTCGAAAAGGAAAACACGATATTGGGTGAAAACCCGGCTCGAGTTTGGGCGAAAGCGATGGAGAATCCCTCCGGACTATCGCTGGAAGAGATGCGAGTCATGGAAGGATTTTTCTATCGAACGATTATGGAGTACAACCACCTGTACGAAAATCGCGAGTTTTGGGGTGATGAATGGAAACGACGGATTCGGTCCGAGAACGGGTGGTTTCTTAGGTCAAAGTTTGGAAGAGCATGGTGGGAACAGCAGAGAGAGGACGTAACCTCTGCCGAATTGCTTGAGGAAATCGACACGGTCGTGTACGACGATGAGCCTGATCAAACGCAGTACTTTCAGATGATCAAGGATCGACTAGGTGAATAGAACCAGCAGCAACCAAAATAAAATGTCGTAGTGACCGCAAATGGCCGACTCCCGCCGTCCGCGGTATGGGTTTTGCGGCAGTTTGAATGACTGCTCCGGGTGTAAGCTGCCAGTCAATCTTCGGTTAGCGAAAATTGTGGTCTGACTTCCGCTTTGCATCCTATAGCTGCCGTTCACGTGGTAGGCTTTTGACGGGCTGAATGTGTTGCGTCGATCGGTTGAGATCGCACCGCATAGCAGACGGTCATATTAATCAGTTTCAGTAGATCGGATTGATAGTCATTCATGAATGGGATTGTTCCAGAATCTTCGTTTTCGGCGACCCATAGAACGTACTATTCAAACTATGCCGAACGTTAGTCTAGATGAGTTACAGGGTGCAGTGGATTGGGTGTCAAGCGACGTCCTGGATAATGAAGCCTACGTTTGTCGGCAATCCGGGAGAGTATTTTGGTTTTCTGGTGACGGCGGAATGGCTGACGAAGAGGATATTATTCCGGATGATATCCATGACGTTGGGAAGTACGTGTTGGTTCCCGATAAACAGTACCTTGATCTCGGCATAACGCTGGCGCTCGATTTCGCCGCGCAATATCTCGCTGAGCAGTACGACGACGTTCGAAATATATTTCGTCGCAAAGGCGCCTATCGAAGATTCAAAGAGCTTCTGCATCGGCGAGAATTGCTCGAAAAATGGTATGCCTACGGCGAGGAGCATACAATCAAAGCGCTTGAATACTGGTGTGAATCCGAAGGGCTTAGCATCGAACGCTGATTCGAGTCAGTGCTTAGGTTCCGCGGCCGCTGCTATCACTTCGGATATGGACCTACCCAAGTGTGCATATGATGACAGGGCACCGGGAAAAAGGTCACGTACTAGTTCTGCGAACTCACTGAACGACATCCTAGGTTTGCGACGGCGTGGTGTAGTCGTCGTCTCAGCGTAGTACACTTCGGCCAGTTGTCTTGTGGCGAAGAACGAAAGCACCATGGCGCTGGACCCGCATTCTTCGTCTACTATCTCCGGCACGTATTCGTCCCACAGGTCCGCTAGCCAGTCGTGGCCGAGCATGAATCCGCGCGACCATTGTGAGACCGCCGCTTCCTCGTCGAAGTTGGCTTCAATATTCGCCTGGAATTCGCAGCCAGGAGGCATCCCGTCACTGCGTTCCAGTACCGCGCTATTAACCTGATTATACAGAGTCATAATCAGACTTAAGATGCGCTGAGCCTCGGATTGATCTTTGAAGCCTATGTCTTCATCGTTGCTGACGACTGGCAGCCAATCCGAGGGCTGAACGATCTCCGGAGAACTGGCGACAGCAAACAAGAAACCCTGCAGTTCCGGGAAGCACAATGTACCGTCCGGGCGTTGCGGGCTGATGAGGAAGCTCATCAATTCCGTAATATCGGCCTGTGACAACTTTTTGCGGATATTTTGCATCAGCTTAATTCGTCTGGTGGCAATGGTGCCTTGTCGACTAGATTGTACATGTACTGCTCGATCGCTCACCAGGCCAGTACTCTGCTTCCGCGAACGTCTGGTGTGCGCCAGTAGCTGCCTTTCAGATTCTGGTTGTCAGGAAATCTTGGTGGACTTCGGATTTACAACTCAATAGCTGTTGTTGGGGTGCTTATGTCGTGACGTAAGCGCGTGCATTAAGAGAGGGTAGTTCCGACAAATTTCCGACATCAGCTGTGCATTGTTGTGCATTGTGGGGCGAAATCGCAACAAACGCCGTCTATTAGGCCGTATAGATCAATCACTTACAGTACCCTTCGTGCTTCGAACCAGGTGGTCGGTGGCTCGGGTCCGTCCGGGCGTGCCAATTAAGTCAAGTTATCGGCCCGTTCAGGACCGACTTACAGTCATTACTTCATGGTTGTGTCGTCATGAACTAGACTAGCGTGATGACGCGACTTCAGCAGCTGGTTACGGAATTGCGGCGCAGAAAGATCTTCCGCGCGGCAGGGATTTACATAGTAGCCGCCTGGGTTGCTGTGCAAGTAGCAAGCCTGGTATTCCCGGCCGTCAATGTGCCTGATATGGCTTTACGCTATGTTTGGTTAGCCGCGATTCTATTGTTTCCATTAATCATTGTCTTCGCGTGGTATTACGATCTCACGCTGGAGGGATTGACGCGCACGCCGCCTGCGCATGCTTCTGACAATATTGATTTGTCATTACGCAGGGCGGACTACTTCATCCTCAGTGCACTGGTGGTTATCAGCGTCACTATCACCTTGCAGCTTACCGCGAGTATTCGTGACACTGGGCCCGTTTCTACACTTGAATACAGCAACGACGACATTGATCCTAATTCGATTGCGGTTCTCCCGCTCGAGAACTTATCGGGAGATCCGGAGCAACAGTACTTCGTCTCGGGAATGCAGGATGCCTTGATCGCTGGTTTGTCCCGCATCAGCGCGCTGAAAGTAACGTCGAAGACTTCCACGATACGCTACAGAGATACGGTCGAATCGCTGCCAAAGATTGCGACACAATTGGGCGTGGCCAAATTGATCGAGGGATCGATCTTCAGGGTAGGCGATCGGGTACGCATTACCATCAATTTGATGGATGCCAGGACCGACGAGCATATCTGGTCGAAGATTTTTGAAAACAACGTCAAGGATGTGATGCTGCTGCAAAGCGAAGTCGCGCGAGCCATCGCAGAACAGGTTGAAGTTACGATTACTCCAGATGAACAGGATCAGTTGAGGAGCGCCAAAAGCGTCAACCCAGCTGCGTACGAAGCGTTCTTGAAGGGCCAGTTTCATGTCGAGCGCTTCACGCCGCAGGATGCGATGCTGGCCACACAGTACTATCAAAAGGCCGTGGAGATTGATCCCGACTATGCTTTGGCGCATTGGGGTCTATCTAAATTGTGCGGATTTCAAGCCCAAGCCGGTCTAATTACGCCGAATCAAGCTCGTGCGCAATGTTTGCCGCCGATCATAAAGGCGCTGGAGCTCGACGATTCACTGCCTCAAGCATATTTGGGGTATGCCAGTCACATGACGTGGCAGCAATTCAAATGGAAGGAAGGGGGTATCGCGTTCCGACGGTCAATCGAGCTGAGCCCCAGTTATGCCGAAGCACGAATGTTCTATGCGCATTACCTGACGTTGATGGGGCGCGGCAAAGAAGGCACGGAACAAATGCGTCTGGCACGGGAACTCGACCCGCTAAATCCCTTTGTACAGGCCCTGTACGGGGCGCAACTATTCATGATCGACGATCTCCACGGAGCTGTCAGAGTCATAGAGGACGTTCACGCGTCCACACCTGGATTTGGTTTTGGCTATCTCGTTATCTGGCAGGCCTATCACGTGCTCGGAGACAAGGACAAAGCAATTGTGGCTGCCGCGAAGCATTTTCGAGTTACCCGGGGCGATCCAACTGGTGCATTGGCGCTGGAAAAAGCGTATGTCGATGGGGACTATTCCGGTGCGATGCTCCACGCGGCTGAGGTTCTCGTTGAATATTCGAAAAGTACGCATGTAGCACCAATGAATATCGGGACACTCTATGAGCAAGCCGGGGCAGTAAAGAAGGCCATTAATTGGTATGAAATCGCTTTTCGAAAAGGTGATCCCACCGCACCCTACATGGGGGTTCTAGTGAAGTCGCTGTCAGTACGTTCAGATCCACGTTTTATAAGATTATTAAGGGACATGAAGCTTGACTACTGGGCCGACAAATATTCGCAGGCCGACCGATAATAATCGAGGTATTAATGCTCGACGCGTATTCCGCCAATAAGCTACTTACTGTCCCATTGAAGTAGCGGCGATCAGGCGAAATCAATTGCTCGCTGAACTGATCCAAAAAGTGTAATGGTACAAGCTGCTGCTGCAAGCTAATGAGTTGCTTGGGAAACCGCCAAAAGAACAAGCTGACTTTGAACCGGGGCTATTGACTGATGGCAAACGGGAGTAAGCTCAATAAACCTTTTCCGGTTGGAGAGGTTATAGGCTGATGAAAAAGATAGACGCTATATTGGTCGCATTAGCGGCTACTATTTTTTGGGGGTGCACTTCTCTGTATCCAAGCCTGGTGGTCATCGACGAAGAACATTTTTTGGTAGGAGGTTTTGACTGTAGCCGATATGAGCATGTTGATGATCGAGATTTCCCATCAGTCAAAGTAGTTGAATGCTACAACTCGGATGACAAATTTACGGGTAAAAGATACTCGATGAGTGATGAAGAGCTGCAAGCGTACTTAGAAAAACGCAAGGAGGAGAGGATAGAAATACTTCAGGACAGCCCGGGTGCTCCATCCAGGCCCGACCCATATATAGTTGCTTGCAGTCAAGCACGGGAGTGCTAGCGTATATTGCCGATACCCAGGACAGCGTCAAAATGGTCATGGTCATAGACGAACGGCAAAAAGTTGTTTTGTATGTTCATACGAGCTTGTCACGCGGAGTTTTTCCTGCCAAGTAGGCGTTGAGGTTTTGCAACACGCGCTTACCCATGGCAATACGCGTGCTGTGGGTGGCACTGCCCAGGTGCGGTAACAACACGACGTTCTCCAGGTCGAGAAAGCCATCGTTTATATGCGGCTCGCCTTCGAACACATCGAGTCCGGCCGCCGCAATCTCGCCATTGCGCAGTGCACTGATCAAAGCTTCATTATTTACAACGTCACCGCGTGCGGAATTGATGAGTATTGCCCCAGGTTTCATCAACTTTAGTTCCGCGGTGTCGATCAGGTGAAAAGTCTCGGCGCCGCCAGGACAGTGCAGAGACACAAAATCTGCATCTTTGAGTAATTTCTCCGTTGTGCATTCTTTGGCATTCAGCCGCGCAGTCACCTCGACCGGCGGCGGATACGGATCGCTGAACAGGATAGTCATGCCAAAACCGAAATGTGCTCGTTCCGCAACCGCACAGGCAATTCGTCCCATGCCGATCAGGCCCAAGGTCTGGCCCGTGACTTTCGCACCGATCATGTGCGTTGGGCGCCATCCGGTCCAGCTCCTGCTGCGCACATGACGTTCTCCTTCGCCGGCGCTGCGGGCGGCGCTCAGCAGCAACGTCATCGCAAGGTCAGCTGTGCAGTCCGTCAATACGTCCGGCGTGTTGGTCACGGTTATGCCACGAGCTTTGGCCGCGTCAATATCGATATTGTTGTAGCCGACGCCAAAATTGCCAATGAACTTTGCTCGCAACGGCTCAGCACTCAGGACGTCAGCTGTTATCGGGTCAGTCACAGTCGGCAGCAAGGCATCCGCCGTTCGCAGTGCGTCTTGCAGAGCATCTGCGGTCATGGCGATGTCCCGCTCATTGAGCTGTACGTCGTAGTTCGCCTTGAGTTCGGCTTCAACTTCGGCGGGCCACTTTCGTGTAACGATGACTCTCGGTTTTGCCATGATTAGATCAGAGCTTCCCTAGACCCCAGCGTCCGCGAGAACCTTCGCCATCGTTGCACCGAACTCGGATGGGTTGGGTACGATCGTTACGCCGCATTGCTTAAGAATATCGAGTTTTTCGGCAGCACTCTAGCCCGCCGCAGAAATAATGTGGCCAGTTCTTCCCGGTCGACGCCTTCGCAAGTGCTGATGATCAAGCACCTTCATTATTGTTCCCTAGATCAATAATCCTGTCTGCGTGCCGGATGGTTTCCTGCCGGTGTGCGATGACCACACGCGTGATGTTTAAGCTGGAAATCCCCCTGACCAGGTGATTTTCGTGGATAGAATCCAGGTGACTCGTTGCCTCGTCCAGGAAAAGTATTTTCGGGTCTCTGTACAGAGCTCGCGCAAGGAGGATTCGCTGCTTTTGTCCACCGGACAATACATCGCCCATGTCTCCAACGAGCGTGAAGTACCCCATCGGCATCCCCACGATCTCCGCATGTATCCCTGCAATTCGACAGCATTCTTCCGCCTTGTTGTTGTCAGGATTTGCGGAGAAGAACGCGATATTGTCCAGTAAGGTACCGCTAAGCAAAAAGTCATTTTGCATCACGACGCCGATCTGTTGCCTGTATACGCGCAGATCCAGTGAAGTTAGTGGCTTGCCATCGATGAGTACATTCCCCTTTTCGGGAGTTGTCAGTCCTATCAGTATTTTCAAAAGTGTGCTTTTGCCAACGCCTGAAGGACCGGTAATGACAACATGTTCACCAGCTTCAATTCGAAAGTTTCGCCCGCAAATTACGAACGGTTCGTTCAATCCGTATCGATACCAAATGTCACGAGATTCAATTCGACCGGACAGTGCTTGGCTCCCTGAGACATTCACGCAAGTTTCCGATTCGAGTAAGCTCTCCGGTCGCGCTTCGATTATGTCCTCCAGTCGGTCCAGGTGTATTCGTGCAAGCCGAAACTGGAACAGTTTGTCGACCAGACCTGCAGAGCGCGCCACGAAATGTACCTTGTAAGCTAAAAAAGCGATCATCATTCCGATCGTAAAGTTGCCAGCAATGATTTCTCGAGCTGCAAGGCCGATCAAGAGGACGTTCTGAACTCCAAACACCAAGCCACTCAATACTTCGCCCCAGACGCGAAGTCTCCCAGCGTCGGCCGTTGCAGAAATTCCGCCCGCCACTCGATTTTCAAATCCCAGCCTGCGGAATGACTCGTTACCAAAATTCTTGATGGCCAATACGCCGCGTATTGTTTCCAGAAAAAAAGAATCTCGCGCCGCCATTTGTACGATGGCTTCGAGAGAGGCGGCGCGCATTGGAACAAATAGCATCCACCGAATAGTCAGGTAGAAAACGACCGACATGACAACAATGCTGGCGAGCATAGGGCTATACAAGAACATGACGATCGCCGTGGTCACTGCCATTATTCCATCTATAACCGCTTCCACGACTTGTGTTGTAAAAAGATCGCGAATCGCGTTCAAGGACCCGAATCTGGATTGAATATCTCCAATGTGTCGTTTTTCAAAGAAATCGTAGGGCAGTCGCATCAAGTGTCGAAACAGTCCCGATGACCAACTGAAACTGAGTATCGATGACAGGTATATGATCATCCATGAGCGGAATCCTGTGGTAATCGCGATGAAACAGGCCAGTCCGCCAAAACCGACTGTCGCGATCAACAACAGGTCAACGTCACCACTCAAGACGATGTCGTCTATGACCAGCTGCGAGTAGAACGGCGTCACTAAGGTAAATACCTGCAGGGCGACTGAGAGCGCCAGAAGCTGCAGGAGCGCACGACCAATGCCTTTGGAATTTTCAAAGAATCGCCAAAGAGACAGCGTGCTCCTGGCCGGTGCGCTGCTAAACGTACTGGTTGGCGTCAACTCCAGTGCTGCGCCCGTAAACATCTTCGATACCTCGGCGGTCGTGAGCTTTTTCCTGCCGATCGCCGGATCGAATATTACTGCGTAACGGGCATTAGCATGCTCGAGCACTACGAAGTGATCCAGGCCCCAATGGAGAATGCAGGGAACCCGAAGATCCTTGAGGTCATTCAGTTCCAGTCTCAGCGGCCTCGATGATAATCCCAGACTGTCGGCCGTCTCGATCAACTGCGCGAAAGTCATGCCTTTCATCGAGATCGGCCACATTTGCCTCAAGGCGGACAGGTCAGTCCGTTTGCCATGATAGGTGAGTATCATCGCCAGGCAGGCGAGACCGCATTCGGCTGCCGTGGTTTGATACTGAATCCGTAGTCGAGTGCGGCGATAGAATCGCAGATTCAACAAGGAGGCTGGCGTCATAGTCTCTGCGCCGCGCTGATCAATGGGTCGAATAACCATTCGATGAGCCGACGTTCATCGCGCAATATATCTGCGGTGAGGGTCATCCCTGACTGCAGACCGTGACGCTCCCCATGGGCGCTCACTGCCTGACGCCGAATCTGCACAGTGGCCAGATAAACAGGCTCCGTAATCGTGACGCGAAATCGTTTGTCCGTTGGGAGAACCGTCGTTCGCGAAATGCTGGCTACCACACCATCATAGGTGCCGAACTTCTGGTATGGATAAGCATCAAACCTGATCCTGACGGTGGCACCGGGTTGAATAAAGGCAATAGTCCGGGTTGGAATCAGGAGCTCGATATAAAACTCACCGTATTCAGGAACGATATTGAGCAGCGGGTTGTTCATCGTCACTGTCTGGCCTTCTCGGACCAGCAATCCGGAGACCACACCCGTGGATGGAGCGAGTACGCGTTGCTCGTCGCGCCCCATGCCCTCGGCAATTTCAATGGAGAGCCGGTGGGACCTGGCCCGCATTTCGGCGGCGCGAGCGTCACGACGAACAGGAATCTCCAACAGCAACTGTTGATTGTGACGGATCTCTGATTGAATGGTGTCGATCGACAGATCCAGGTCATGCATTCGAAGTTGGAACTCAATGGTCGCAGCGCGCGCCTGATCCTGAACCTTCCGCGAAACTAATTCGGCAGCATCGAGTGCCGTCAAGCGCGTCAAGTTTTTTTCAGTCAGTTCCAGACCATAGCCAAGCACATCGCGCTGCCTGGTCAGCATCGTTAGTCGATTACGTAGCGATTCAATCTCTTCGTTGACGCCCTGTACCTGAAGCCCGAACGCGTCACCTTCGCGTTGTGTCTGAATCGTCAAATCTGCCAGTTCAGAACGAAGCGAAGATATAATTTCCTTTCGAGTTAACGCAGATTGACCGATCGCCCTGGACGTACTCAGCTTCATCAGCTCCTGGCCTGCAACGACCAGGTCACCTTCTGCAACTTTTAAAGCAAGGATCGTGCCGTCGCTGTGAGAATAGACCTCTACGTCACCCACGGTGGTGGTAACGTAGCCTTGTACGGTGTCTTTTGGGGAGTATTTGCCGAAAAAGACGAACAGGACCACGGATATTGCGACGATGGCGATGAACAATAAGTAAGTCAAAAATCCTATGGAGGACACGATTTTCGAATTGGACTCGAAACGGTTGCTCTTGGCGTCAATCGATTCTCGTCGGAACAAGTTCTTACTCATCAAACATCGCTGCCTGCCTTCAAAACGATTGGGATGCTGGCTTTGTCAAAAGCAATTTGCCACCCAATACGGGAATGCCTGTTATTCAATATCCGGCTCAATATGCTACAAGTGAGTAATACGTCCCATATAGAGTAGAAAAGGAGAGAAGTATCCAGAAATCAGAGCAAGACGTCGAGACTAGGCGGAGTTCGATAACGCTGTAATCATTGCAAGAGTGAACTCGATAGTTAAATTCGCTGTGCCACTAGGCATCGGCTTATACACCATAGGCATCATCACCTCACCACCGATACTGATGCTGGAAAAATTACGGCAAGGATCGGGCATCAACGTTGCTGATTTTGAAGCGCTCGTGGGCCTGCAGAAAGATCCCGTCGTTCTTGCGGTGAATGCGAACAGTCCCTACCAGTCTCTCGATGCGCTCCTGGCAGCTGCAAATGCATCGAACCATCCCTTGAATGTGGCAGGTGACGGCCCAAACTCGAACAATCAGTTGCAGCTTGTCGTAGCCGAGAAGTTGCTCGGCGTTGAATTCAACTTCATACCTTTCAATGGCTCAGCGCCATCAATAACCGCGCTGCTCGGCAACCAGGTCGAGGCGGCCGTGCCATCCGCCAGTTCTGCTACCCGCTTCGTGCGGCGCGGTGATATTCGCGTGCTCGCCGTGTTTGCGCCGGATCGTTACGAATACCTTCGGCTAATGACCGATGAGCCGGAGACATAGGCGGTGCGGCGCAATTAATACTTTCGCTGCGGCAACTGCGGGAATTCCGGCCGGTCGCCTCGATGGACAAGGCGATCCACTGGGTGACGCATCTCGAGATAGCGCCCGATTCGTCGCGTTTTCTGTTTATCCATCGCTGGACCGAGCGTGTCGAAGATGAGACCTGTTTCCTGCACCGACTGTTTACGGTCAATCCGGATGGCAGTGATCTCAGATTGCTGGAGTGCACAGATCATCCGCTGCCGCAGCTCCAGGTCGATTTTGACCCGCACACCGTCGGTACTTTCGACTATGAAAAGTCGGAATACCAGATATCCCACCCGGCATGGAAAGACTCGCAGTCGATCATCGCATGGGCGCCGCACGACGGCGCGATTCACTACCATCTTTACAATGACCGCGATAACAGCGTTGAAATTATCGGCAAAGACACGTTGCTCGAAAACGGCCATATGTCCTACTCTCGCGACGGCCGCTGGATTTTGTCCGACACTTATCCCGATGCACAGACAAATAAGCGCTTGCTGCTGCTGTTCGATACTGACAACGACGTGAGTTACAACATCGGCGAGTTTTTCACGCCACCCGATCTGGGCAAGCACAATCGCTGTGACCTGCATCCGCGTTTCAGCCCGGATAACCGCCACGTCAGCATCGATTCAGTGCACGAGGGCAGTCGGCAACAATATATCGTTGATGTTTCCAGGCTGATATTGAACTAGCGTGTGGCTATTTGATGGCTACTGGTACTTCTTATCCTCCGGAATTGCTGCTAACTCACCGTTGGCTTCCATCGTTCGCGCGACTTCGAGTTGAGCTGCGAGGTCTTTTGCAACGTCGCTCAGAATGGCCTGGAACTCCGACTCCTGACGTATCGAATCGAGGTTCGGATCGACGTAAAAGAAGTAACGCCAATCGGTACGCCATCCCTGATCAACGGCCTGCCTTAGCGCGGTCAATGCTGCATCGGTCTTGCCCTGCAACGCCAAAATTTGCACATCCGAAACCCAGAAGCCGTAAATCCCGACTCGTATCGTGTCCGCGATCTGCTTCTGGCAATCGGCTAACAACTCCGCGGCACGCTTAGCCTCGCCACTCAGTAGAAGCAGTCCCGCGACATCAATTGCCGGTCGATAGGTCACGGAGTTCACCTCTGCCGTGTCGCCGAACAATTCCGGATAACTTGATTCATACCGGCTTAATACTTCTTCATAGTTGCCGTCCCGTAAATCTCGCACCCGACCATGTGACAGTACGGTGCCGAATCGCCATCGAGGCTCGACTCTCAAGACTTCGTCGGCATAATGCCGAACTCGCTCCGAGTCTCCGCGATAAGATTGCAGCATCGCCATTGCGCCGTTTGCCCAGGCATGCTCAGGCGCTTGCCGCAACGCCTGGTTAATCCAATTCTCGGCGGTTTCGTCATCATCGAGTTCTAGAAAGACAAGTCCGAGTAAGGCCGGTAGCCATGGATTACCAGGATCGAGGGCAAGGGCTTTGCGATACCACATATTGGCAAGATCCAATCGTCCATAGGAAAGTCCATAGATCGTGCCAATGCTGACTGCAGTCATTGGATTTTTCGGATCTACTTCATCGAGCTTTCGGTAGCGTGACAACGCTTCGTCAAATCGACCGACCTCTGATAACGTGAATGCGTAGTAATTGTTAATGGTCGGAGACAGTGGATCCAGTCGGACGGCTTGTTCGAGTTCCAGGAGCGACTGTTTCAAATTCCCCGTTTCATGCAGCAGGTACGCATATCGGTAACGCGCATTCGCATCATTCGGATTCAGTTGCAATGCCCGTTCGATCGCCCGCCGGGCCGCTGGCAAATCTCCTTGAGTTTGCAACACGATTGCCAACGCTGTCTGCGATTCGCTGTCTTGATCATCGAGATGCAATGCTCGATCAACGGCCGCAAACGCTTTTTCGTTCAATTCAGCGACGTCTTGACCCGAATACCAAACCATGAACCCATAACTATCCGCCAGTTTGGCCCAGGCTTGGGCAAAATTGGGATCGATCGTGGTCGCCTTGATGAACAAATCAATTGCTTGGCCGGTGGAGTTTGCCGTTTGTCTCTCTAGTGCTTGCCTGCCAAGCTGATAAGCTTCGTAGGCCTCGAGACTCTCGGTTGGCACATTGGCAATGTTTCGCTGCTCCTCCGGGGACAGGGTTATCCGTAATGCGGTGGCTATCGATTCAGCAATTTCGGTTTGAATGGCAAAAATGTTGGCCACCGTCAACTGTCTGTCGTAGGTCTCGACCCAAACGTGTTCATCGGATGCCGCGTCGATCAATTGCACGGTGATCCGCACTGAATCGCCCGCCCGTTGCACACCGCCTTCGAGAATGAACGCCACGTCCAGCTCCTGACCGATCAGGGGCATGGTCTTTGTCGTTTCCCGGTATTGTTCCATCGATGTTCGGGAAATCACTTTTTCCAGGGAAGAGAGTTTGCTGAGCTGGTTCAAAATGTCATCGTGAATGCCGTCCACAAAAAATACGTCTTCAGGTAGAGCACTGCGATTCCGGAACGGTAATACCGCAATGCTTCTCGCGATGACCACATGCATCTCTTCAATGTCATCAGAGATTTCTACGGCAGATGCAGACGGCGCCTGCTCGAAAACATAGTTGTCCAGAACAAGAAATAGGATGGCCAGGGCCATCAATCCAATGATGGCAAAGTCGAGTTTCCGGCCGGTGAGATGAGTGACCGACTCAGAGCGGTCAACGTCCTTTTCCTTTCTGATGCCCTCCGGCGTAAGTTCGAATGCCCACGCGAACAACAACGCCAGGGGGAATCCGAGGATTAATAGATATGCCACGGCGGAATGGAACCACTCGGGCAGATGCAGGGCCGGAACCAGAGTGTCGGATACCTGCAGTAGCAACCAGGCAATGATTAAATAGGCAACGGCGACCTTGAAAACATTGCGGCGTTTGAGTTCGTCGATAAAGGACATAACGGCCTGTTTATTATTGTTGGCGGAGTCTGCTACGACCTAATGGTGAGGGTTTAGCGCCGGATCAAGATTTGCGCCAATAAACTTACACACGAAAATAACTTTGCCAAATTGTTCATAGGAACGACGGATTTCTTTCTTCAAAGAATCCATCACAAGGTCGTAATCACCAAAAACCTGCGTACTCATTGTGTTCACCATCACACTCAATCCTTCTATGGCGTGCAGTCGTTCAATAAAATCCTTGATCGCCGGAATATAGTCATCGGCTAACGGATATTTGCTGATTTCTACGGAAAGCTCCATAACGGCGTCCTATGTAATAACCATGTATTTAATCAACCTGGGTTCAGATTTCAGCCATGATACTCCACATAAATGGCTGCATCGGTCCGCAAAGTGACCCGCGAAGTGCGATGGTGAGGCCAAGGCATGATCCGAGTGAATACGCCGTGGACATCAACGAACGGTTGAGGGAGAAAAGTGGGTCGTCACCAAATGGTTCCGCGAACGACAGACCCCGTACCTGGAATATTTAGATAATTTCCTTTGCGGTAGAAACGAACAAGCTACCAAGGATTTTGATCCTTTGCGGCCTTTCCCCGCAGGATTACATCTGGCGGACTTGCAGCTGCTCCACCGGGTCGAACGGTATGCTGCGGTTGCGTCCCTGCAACTTGGCGGAATAGAGTGCTTTATCCGCCGCGTTGACCATGGCATCGACGGAATCGAACCCCTGTTTCTCACAGTGCGTGGCCATGCCTACGGATACCGTCACGGTGAGGTCCTCGCTAGTGCCTACGTCGTGATGGGCATCTTGGAACGCTTTGACGATGCGTTCGCAAATGATTTTGACGAGATCACGGTCCGTGTTCGGGAAGACGAGTATGAATTCCTCGCCGCCGAAGCGGGCGACGACATCGGTGGCCCGCACACTGGCCTTGAGGATCGTCGCAGTCGCCACAAGAATTCGATCGCCGGCCTGGTGGCCGTAGGTGTCGTTGACGTTCTTGAACTTGTCCAGATCGGCAAACGCAATGCTGAGCGGCTGATTTTTCTTAGTGGCCTCGACGAAAGCATCCTCCAAAAAGCCATCGAGAAACCGGCGATTGTAGAGACCGGTCAGGGCATCTCGCCGACTGGATTCTTCGAGCTCCTTGGTGCGGTTCTCCAGCGTGACCGCCTGGCCTTGTAGAGAGTCTACTGTCTGCAAGGCGTGCAAGCTCCGCAGCATTAGGACCTCCCGGGCTTCGTCCATAATGCGGTCTGTGCCTCCCTCCGCCAGAATCTTTGTATCGAAGACAGCCTCCGCCTCGGGAATCAAAACGCTGATCTCTTCGAGCAGCTCGCCAAGCTTTTGCTTATCCAGGCCAAGGTGTGTCTGGACGGCCTCGGCCAATGTCTGAACGCCCGACTCTCCCGACTCGTCCAGGAACACCTCGGCGATGAGACTGGTCAACGCGACACAGCGGGCGAATAAGCCGTTCTCATGGTCTGGAGGAATGGCGCCCGGGTTATGGCTTGCGGCTACGGCCTGTTCAATTCGTTCCGGAAAATTCCAGCGCTTCAGCAACCAGCCACCGACGCAGGCGTGGTCAACGCCGATCTTTTCAAGCTCGTGGCTTATGACCACGGCCTGCTGGACCTGCTCGGGCAGGTTTTCATAAACTCCCGGCACCGATTGCTCAAGCGCCAGCATGCCAACGTCCTGGATGAGGCAGGCAAGGAAAAGGGCTTCCGCGTCCCTGATGCCCACAGCCGATGCCAACACGCGACTGGCCGTAGCCGACAACAGGGCCCGCCGCCAGTACAGAGCGTAGTCGAGTCCAGCGTCTGCATCGTCGGTCTGGAACGACTTGAGCAGTGAGAATGACAAGGCCAGGGAAATGCTTGCGTTCAGACCGAGAACAACCACGGCTTCCTGGAGGTGTTCGGTCTTTCCCTGCCGCGCATACATGGATGAATTCACGACGCGAAGAATCTTCGTAGTGATAGCCGGATCCATTGCCAGGGCTTGCGCGATCTCCCTGATGTCCACGTCGGGGTCGTTGGCGAGATTGATAATCTTGGTGGCTACGCCTGGTGGGCTCGGTAGCGTCTTGCAGGCTTCCAGTTGCGTCGTTAGTTCCGGTGTCATCGAGTGAGGTTCCTGCGCAACTTATACGGGAGCGAAAGCGCAGTTCCGCTTCAATTCATTTATCGGTCCGGAAACGCGAGACTTTAGGGTTAATACCGTGATTTCGCTGCATTTAACCCAAAGAATGAAGAATTCAACCGCTTGGGTTGGGGTCGGCTTTTGATATAGTTCGCGACCAGGTGATTTTCCGGTTGGTCTTATGTCGCATGTTCTAAACGCTACAGGTACTGAATTGCACCTCTCCCGTCTCGGAGAAATGAGGGATTTCGGTGGTGCGGCAGGTACGACCGGTCTTAGCAATTCGGTCATTGCGGAGTTTCTTGCGACTCATCAGGAACTCGCCGTCGCCATCGAGCGTGCCTATACGCTGTTCCTTGAGCTTAAGAAATCAGACACCGACTACCTGGCATTGGATGAGGGCAGGCAGATCAGTACCGCGCACGCAGGCCTGACCAATTTCTACGCAAAAGATGCTGTGAATCCCTACGTTGCGGCAGGTGCTGCCGGGCCCTGGGTCATTAGCCTCAAGGGCGCCGTCATATACGATTGCGGCGGCTACGGCATGCTCGGACTCGGGCACGCGCCCGAGATCGTGCTGGACGCAATGAATCAGCCGCACGTAATGGCGAACATCATGACGGCCAGCGCGAACCAGGTGCGATTCATCGAGCGATTGCGGCGCGAGATCGGTCACACGCGCGCGGGTGGTACGCCATACACCAGCTTTCTTTGCCTCAACAGCGGCTCCGAAACCACGTCGATCGCCTCGCGTATCGCTGACGTCAATGCCAGGGTACTCACCGATCCGGGTGCACCACATGAGGGCTGCGAGATTCGTGGCCTGACATTGCAAGGCAGTTTTCACGGCCGTACCGATCGACCGGCACGATATTCGGATTCGACTCTCAAGAATTATAAGGAGCACCTGGCGTCCTATCGCGATGACAATTACTTGCTGACAGTCAAGCCGAACGATGTTGAGGGGCTCGAAGCCGTGTTCGTGAAAGTTGCTGCCGAGCAAATTTTCATCGAGGCATTTTTCATGGAGCCGGTCATGGGCGAGGGCAACCCGGGCCTGTCTATCAGTCCGGCCTTTTACCGTCGGGCCAGGGAGCTGACTCTCGAACATGGCTCGATGTTTGTCGTTGACTCTATTCAGGCCGGGCTTCGCGCCCATGGTGTGCTGTCAGTCGTTGACTACCCTGGTTTCGAGGAACTCGATGCACCCGATATGGAGACCTACTCAAAAGCGCTCAACGCAGGCCAGTTCCCGTTGTCGGTACTGGCGCTGTCCCAAAGAGCTGCGGCGAGTTACCGGGACGGCTTGTACGGTAATACGATGACGACCAATCCACGCGGCCTCGACGTCGCGATAGCGGTTCTCGACAGCTTCGATGCCGCGCGGCGCGACAATATTCGTGCGCGTGGTCGGGAGCTGGTCGAGCGTCTCGAAAGCCTGGCGGATGAGCTCGATAATGCGATTACGGGCGTGCAGGGCACAGGACTGCTGTTTAGCTGCGAACTCGATACCCGCTATAAGACCTATGGCTTGAATAGCACGGAAGATTACCTGCGCAGGAAAGGCCTTGGCGTCATTCACGGTGGTGAACGATCGCTGCGCTTCACACCCATCTTCGATATCGGCGCCAAAGAAGTGGACCTGATCATCGATATGACCCGGGATGCCCTGCTGAACGGCCCGTTACACGGCTAGGGGATCGTCCAAATCTGAATTTTCTCGTTCAATGGTGGCGAGCAGCCACTCCCTGAGCGCTACCACGGGCGCATACTCGGTTTTCGCCTCCGGTGTCACGAGGTAGTACCGCATCTCGGATACGACTGCCTGGTTGGAAAGCACCACGAGTTCGCCGCGCTCGAGTTCACCGCGTATGAGAAACCGCGGCAGCAACGCCGCGCCCAGGCCCGCCACCGCGGCATGCGCCACGGTTGAGAACTGTTCGAAGACCATCGTGCCCGTATTGCGTGGGGCATCGAGACCATGGATGTCAAACCAGTCCTTCCAGGCGTCGGCACGCGACTCGAGATGCAACAGCGGCAGCTTATGCAGATCTTCTGCCGCCATGTTCCGGCGCTCGGACCACAGCGCCGGCGCGCACACCGGGATCGCTTTTTCGCCCATGAGAAAGGTACATTCGGCGCCGGGCCAGTCCGGTGTACCGTAGTGAATGGCTGTATCGATACCTTCGGCCCCGAACTCGAACTGCGACAGTCGCGTGACAAAATTGACTGTAATATCAGGATGTTCTCGCAGAAAGCTCGGAAATCTCGGCATCAGCCAGCGCGTGCCGAAAGTGGGCAGGATGGCAAGGTTCATCGTGCAGCTCAGCGGGCTTGTAATTACGTTCAGCGACGCGCTGCGCAATGCCGACAGCGCGGCGCGAATTTCCAGCGCATAAGCCTTGCCGACGTCGGTGAGACTGACCCCGCGCGCAGAGCGGACGAGCAGCGATGCGCCGAGCTGAAACTCCAGCGCCGCCACCTGCCGGCTGACGGCTCCGTGCGTCAGGTTGAGTTCGCGAGCGGCCCCAGAAACGCTGCCAATTCGCGCCGTAGCATCAAAGGCTGCCAGCATGCTGATGCTGGGCAAGAGCTTCTTTTCGCTTCGCATACCTGTTACCAAAACTCACAGATTGGTGATTTATTGTCGATTGTGCCAGAAGTGAGCGGGCTTCACCATACCCATTGATTTTATTAGAATTTTAAGAGACATAATCACAGGATTATTTGCAGTCTTCGATCTTTTTCTTAGGCTTTAAGGTGATCTCTTGGCGCAGAGCGCCACAACAGCGGTGGCAATTATGACGGCAGAAGCAAAGTACCAACACTCCCCGAAAGCACAGGCCTTGCTGGATTCGGTCGAGAATGGCAAATACAAGCGGCAGATCATCACGGGGATCAGTAAATTCCTGCAGGGCAAGGTGGCCGGTAGCATGGAAGCCCTGTATTCGGCGGCAGAGCTGCAGGCACTGGCGGCATTGAAAGACTCGTCGCGTGATGTCGAAGCCCGCATGCCCGTCAAGATTACGCAGCACTATTACGAGCTCGCAAAAAACAGTCTGCCGCTGCAGACGCTGATCAAGGCCAGCCCCAAGGAGACCGGCGATCTCGAAGGTGCTGCCGATCCCGGCAAGCAGATGGACTACAGCCCGGTCGAGGGCCTGATTCACAAGTACGAGCTCGGGCTGATCTACGTCGCGCTGACCTGTTCCGCGCACTGTCGATTCTGCTATCGAGAGGAGCTGATTGCGAAAAAGGACGTCGTGCGTCCCGATGGCACGGTTGGGCCAAAAGGCCTGGCCCAGATCGGGGAAATTACCGACTATGTCATACAGCACAACGAGCAGGTCGCTGGAAACGGTGGACGTCACCCGGATACAGGGCGCGAAAGACTGCGCGAAATCCTGATGTCGGGCGGGGACCCGATGGTGCTGTCGAACAAGAAGATCGCGGCCTGGTGGGCGGCATTGTCCGACGCCGGTGTCGAATCGATACGCCTCGGCACCAAAGAGCTAGCGTTTTACCCGGATCGTTTCGACGCGACATTTTTCGACATGGTTGACAAGTTCCATGCCGAGTATCCGGGTACGCGAATCCGCTTCATGGTGCACTTCAATCACCCGGATGAGTTTTTGCAAAGGGACGACGATGGCCACTATATCGACGACCCGCGCGGCGGACTGCAGTGGATTGAATCCACGCGGCGGGCCATTGCCGAGCTGGGCAGGCGTGAATGGCTGACGATCGACAACCAGGCGCCCATTATCCAGGGTATTAACGACGATGCGGACGCGCTGCGTATCATGCAGCGGGAACTGCGGCGCAACCGTGTCGAAAATCACTATTTCTTCTGCGGCAGGGACATCATCGGCTACAAGGCATTCAATGTGCCGATCGAACGTGTCTGGGAAATTCTCAACGAGTCGCAAAAAGGCCTGTCGGGGATCGAGGCGCACGCGCGCCTGTCGATCACGCATTACAAGGGCAAGACAGAAGTCGCGGCCGTTACGAACCATTCGCTTGCCGGTTTGCCGGGCACCGAAAACGGATTCGTCGTACTGAAGCTCCTGCGCGGTGCCGAGGATGCGCCAGATCGCGGCAAGATCACGATCGTCGGTCGCAATCCCGATGCCATCTGGTTCGACGGTTACAACGATCGTGTCATCTACGATGAGGCCGGACTGTATGCAGACGTGACTCCGCAAGAGACCGCCGCGGAAGTGAAGGCCGCAGTCAGCGCCGTCTGATGGGTGCGCAATGACCTATGTCGTCGGTGCAAACTGTATCCGTTGCAAGCTCACGGACTGCGTCGAAGTGTGCCCGGCGGACTGTTTCTATGAAGGCCCCAATTTTCTGGTCATCCATCCCGACGAATGCATCGATTGCGATCTGTGCGTGCCGGCGTGTCCGATAGACGCGATATATGCCGAGGACGATCTTCCCGAAGACCAGGCGGAGTTTCTCGAACTCAATGCGGAACTCGCTGAGACCTGGCCCTGCATCACCGAGCAGAAGGATCCTTTGCCCGACTCCGACAAGTGGATCGGGGTTGAGGGCAAGCTGAAGTTCCTCGAGCGCTAGCCCGGATAATTTATGAATCGCCGCGAGTTTTCGTGATTAGAAGCACATCCCCGTGATCAACAAGCAAAGCGATTCGCCGGCCGACGCCGTCGCCGACATCTTTGACGGTGCGACGGTGCTGATCGGGGGGTTCGGCGCTGCGGGCAGTCCCATTGAGCTGCTGCACGCGCTCATCGACCAGGGCGCGACAGATCTCGTCGTCGTCAACAACAATACGGGCAGCGGGCATGTCGGGCTTGCGGCCCTGATCGAACAGGGCCGTGTGGCCAGGATGATCTGCTCGTTCCCTCGGACCAGCAATTCCACCGTGTTTCCGGACAAGTACCAGGCGGGCGAGATAGAACTGGAACTCGTCCCACAGGGCACGCTGGCGGAACGCATCCGCGCGGGCGGGGCGGGTATCCCTGCGTTTTATACGCCAACATCGGTCGGTACCGAACTTGCTGAAGGTAAGGAAACGCGAACCTTCGCAGGCCGGGAATACGTGTTGGAACATGGCCTGACGGCCGATTTCGCGCTGATCAAGTGTTCAAAAGCCGATCGCCTCGGCAATCTCATCTACTACAAGACGGCACGCAATTTTTCGCCCGTGATGGCCATGGCTGCAAAAACGACCATTGTGCAGGCGGATTCGATAGTAGCCGCGGGTGCCATTGATCCGGAAGTTATCGTTACGCCGGGTGTGTTCGTGGACCGGATGGTCGAAGTCGGGGACCCTTTACAGGAATCTGCGCTGGTTGCAGCCGGCGAGAGCTACCCATGAGCGAGGCAGCACAGGAGTTACGTGGCTGGGGTCGAGACGAGATCGCCCGCAATATCGCCCACGATATACCGGACGGCTCTATCGTCAACTTAGGCATAGGCATGCCGGAACTCGTGGCAGCCAACATACCGGGTGATCGAGAGGTTATTTTCCACACCGAAAATGGCCTGTTGGGCATGGGTCCGCCACCCGAGCCGGGTCACGAAGATCCGGAACTGATCAACGCCGGCAAACAGCACGTTACTGCGATTCAAGGGGCGGCGTTTTTTCACCATGCCGATAGCTTTGCGATGATCCGCGGTGGCCATATCGACATATGTGTCCTCGGTGCGATGCAGGTTTCGCAACACGGCGACCTCGCGAACTGGTCGCTGGGCCGCGACGACGCCGCGCCGGCTGTTGGTGGTGCCATGGACCTGGTCGCAGGCGTCGATACCATTCTCGTCGCTACGAAGCACTGCACGAGGCAAGGTAAACCTAAACTGGTCAGGTCATGTACGTATCCGCTCACGGGCATCGGTGTCGTGCGCCGCATATACACGGATCTCGCCGTCATCGACGTCATCGAGAACGCACTCGAGGTAGTACGCCTGGCACCGGGCATCGACTTTCAATACGTGCAACAGCGGACCGAAGCCGACCTGACGATCGCGGACGGAGCAGGCCATGACCCATAAGCAATCGTCAAGTCAAAGCGCTCGCTTGTACGAGCGAGCGCTCAAGGTCATGCCCGGTGGCTGCAGCCGCAACACCGTATTGCGCAAACCGCATCCCTTGTACGCCATGCACGGCGAAGGCTGTTACCTGACGGATATCGAGGGCGTTCGGCGCATTGATTTTGCGAATAACATGGCGTCGTTGATACACGGCCATGCGCTGCCCGCGATAGTCGACGCCGTATCCAAGCAATTGCAAATGGGCACCGGCTACACGATGGCGACTGAGGTTGAGGTTCTCTTCGCCGAGCATTTGTGCAGCCGAGCGCCGAGTTTTGACAAGATACGCTTCGTTAACTCGGGAACCGAGGCCGTCATGAGCGCTGTGAAGGCATCACGCGCTTTTACCGGTCGTGCCAAGATCGCGAAAATTGAGGGTGCCTATCATGGCCAATACGATTATGCGGAGGTCAGCCAGAATGCCGGGCCGGCCAATTGGGGTGAAGTCGATCGCCCCAGCAGCGTACCCGTAGTCCACGGTACACCGCCGTCAGCGTTGGCCGACGTTATCGTAATTCCATTTAACGACACGGATCGGGCAATCGCGATTCTCGAACGCAATGCAGCGGATCTCGCCTGCGTTCTGATCGATCTGATGCCGCATCGCATCGGACTGATCCCGGCGCAGACAGATTACGTTCGCAAGCTGCGCGAATGGACGGCCGACAACGATGTACTGCTCGTGTGCGATGAAGTCATCACCTTGCGGTGTCATTATGGCGGCGCACAGGCGACCTATGACATCGAACCAGATTTGACGGCGATGGGTAAGATGATTGGTGGCGGATTCCCGGTCGGTGCGCTGGCGGGTAGCGACGCGGTCATGAGCGTGATGGATCCACTTGCCGACAAAGTGCTGTTTCCACATGCCGGTACCTTCTCGGCGAACCCGGTGACGATGACGGCGGGACGCATTGCCATGGAACTGTTTGATGCACCGGCTATCGATCGACTGAATGAGCTCGGCGAGCAGGCACGCGCAGCGATCACTCAGGCTATTGAAGCTGCCGACGTTCCTGCGTGCGTCACGGGAGCCGCATCGATGTTCCGTATTCACATGAAACCGATTCCACCCGTCAATTATCGTGAAGCCTACGACCTGGCCGGCGAAGCGGCGTTGCGTGAATCCTTCCTGGACTACGCACTCGCCAATGGCATTTTTCTCGTCGGTACCTGCACAGGCATGTTATCCACGGCAATGACGGCTAAGGAGATCGATCGACTTGCCGAGGTCGTGGAGGGCGCGTTCCGAAGCATCAAGCCGGCGTTGCAAGCAGCGGAAAATAATCGCAAAGTATGATGAAAATCGGGGAGGAGAGGTACTTCGATGTCAGAACAAAAACGCATCCAGCCCTTGTTTCAGCTGGACGGAAAAATCGCTTTGGTGACCGGGGCGAGCAAGGGCATTGGTGAGGCGATGGCTCGCGGCCTGGCGGAATTTGGCGCCAAGGTAGTCGTCAGTAGTCGCAAACAGGACGCCGTTGACGCCGTGGCCGAGGCATTTCGAGCCGATGGACTGGAAGCAACCGGTATTGCCGCGAATATGGGCAATATCGAAGAAATCCACGCCCTGGTTGATAAGACGGTCAAGGCGTATGGCGGTCTGGACATCATTATCAACAACGCGGCCGCCAATCCTGTTTTTGGCCCGATACAAAATACCGAAGAACGCGCTTTCGACAAGATCATCGATGTCAATCTCAAGGGCCCATTCGAATTGTGCAAAAAGGCCTATCCGATCCTCAAAGAGCGGGGCGGTGGCTCGATCATCAACATTAGCTCGATCGGCGGTCTCAAGCCCGAACGCGGCATCGGGATATACAGTGTCAGCAAGGCAGCAATCAACAGCCTGACCCAGGCGATGGCCCAGGATTGGGGTGCCGACAATATTCGGGTGAATGCGATTTGCCCCGGTCTTATCAAGACTAAATTCAGCGAGGCCCTCTGGAACGATGAGGCAATTCTGCAGCGGTTCTTGAAAAAAATTCCTCTCAGGCGCGCCGGGATCGCAGACGATATCGCCGGGTTGGCTGTCTATTTGGCATCGGATGCTGCAGCCTATTGTACGGGTGGTATTTACAGGGTCGATGGCGGATATGCTGCGGCTTGATTGCGTGATACAAGGATAGAAAAACATGGCTGACGAACAAACCGAAACGGACATTGATCTCATCCAGGTCGTCGGCGCTGCCACGGAGATTCTGCAATCTGGGTTTATCGCGGGCCCGAAGGCTCGTGCAAAGCAAGTATTCAAGAAAATAAAACATGGAGATAGCGTAAAGATCGCCACTCTAAACATGGGCACCCTGAGTAATGCGCCGCTCAATTTAGCTTTGGACTACAGCGAATTTATTGGCCCTGGATTTGGTTTTGATAGTTTTATGGCGGCATTAACATCGATGTTGGGACACACGGAAACTGCCTTCAAGCAGAAAAAAGACCTGAACATACTCGCCAACGAAGACAATAACGAGGTGGTTATTGCAGCTTTGCCGGGTATCGTGCAGCGGGGCGAGCAACGCAATGTCATGTTGATGAACTATTCTTTCAGCCAAATGCCCATTGTCGAATTAAAACTGATGTTTTTTGACCCCGATCAGTTTTCATTCATTGGCGAGGGCAATGGCGCTGATAAAGCATAAGCTGGACTTTCACTGATATGCTGGCGCAATGAACTACGATATCTCCACCCTGCGCCGTATCCTGCAGGATAATAAAACAGTCGCCGTTGTCGGTCTGTCGGCGAACTGGTACCGGCCGAGTTTTTTCGCTGCCAAGTATCTCCAGGAACATGGATTCCGGATCATACCGGTAAACCCCAGGTATGCGGATGACAAGATTCTCGGCGAGCAGTGTTACGCCAGTCTTCGCGATATCCCGGTACCGATCGATGTCGTCGACTGCTTCCGGCGCGCGATTGATATCCCCCCCATTGTCGAGGAAGCCATTGAGATAGGCGCGAAAGTGCTGTGGATGCAATTGGGCGTCGTCAACGAAGAGGCCGCGGAGACGGCGCGGGCCGCGGGGCTGGACGTAGTGATGGACCGTTGCATGAAGATCGAATTCGGGCGGCTTTTCGGCGGGCTAAATTTCATGGGCGTCAATACGAAAGTAATATCGGCAAAGCGTCCGCCGCAGGTTCCCCACCAGGAGGGGCGTGGCTTTGGCCGATAGAGAATTCGACATAGAAACACTGTGCCTGCACGCGGGCCAACTTCCCGATTCGGCGACAGGTGCACGTGCTGCCCCGATTTACCAGACGGCAGCCTACGTTTTCGATGACGCCGAGCACGCGGCGAGCCTCTTCAACCTGCAGACCTTTGGCAATGTGTATTCCCGGATAAGCAATCCGACTAACGCCGTCTTCGAGGAACGCATGGCTGCGCTGGAAGGAGGGCGTGCAGCCGTCGCCACTGCTTCCGGTCTCGCGGCGAACCTCGTGGCGATAATGGCGCTGTTAAAGAGTGGCGATGAGATCGTCGCTGGCAGCACCCTCTACGGCGGCACCTACACCCAGTTTGACGTTAACTTTCGCAACCTCGGCATCGACACGACCTTTGTCGATCCTGACGAACCGGAGAATTTTCGTACGGCGATTACCGATAAGACCCGCATCATTTACGCGGAGACCATTGGCAACCCGCGCAACAATGTGCTCGACATCGAGGCGGTTGCGGCCATAGCAGCGGAAGCCGGCCTGCCGTTGATCGTGGATAACACCGTGGCGACGCCATACTTGTGCAGGCCTTTCGAACACGGCGCGGATATCGTCGTGCATTCGGCGACCAAGTACATCGGCGGGCATGGCACCTCCATTGGCGGGGTTGTTGTGGAGTCAGGAAAATTTCCCTGGGACAACGGCAAATTCCCGGCCATGACCGAACCCTTCAAGGGTTACCACGGTATCCGATTCTACGAAACCTTCGGCGATTTCGGCTACACGATGAAGGCGCGTTTCGATGCATTGCGCAGCTTCGGTCCGGCGTTAAGCCCCTTCAATGCGTTCCTGTTTCTGCAAGGTCTCGAGACGCTGCATGTGCGCATGGATCGGCATTGCGAAAACGCTTTGGCGGTGGCGCAGTTCCTCGAAGACCACCCCAAGGTGAAATGGGTCAATTATCCTGGTCTTGCCAGCAGTGACTACCATGAGCTCGCAATGAAATACCTGCCCAAGGGCGCCAGTTCGATTGTGACGTTCGGCATCGCCGGCGGCCACGAAGCCGGTGTGACCTTCATCGAGAGTGCTCAGATCATGAGCCATTTGGCGAACATTGGCGACGCCAAGACATTGATCATACATCCCGCATCGACAACGCACCGCCAACTCAGTGAAGAGGAAAGTCTAGCGGCCGGCGTCACGGCGGACATGATTCGACTCTCCGTGGGACTGGAGTCCATCGATGATATTCGATGGGATCTGGACCAGGCATTGGCCGCTGCGGCCGGCTAGGACTGTGTCAATATCACCTTGACGGAGTACCCGTCTAAATCTCGGCGACTTCCAGCCCCCGCGGAATCTTCTTATCCGCATCATAAAACGGCAGTGACACGATCTCACAATCGTGGTGCTCGCCCTCGATATCGCAAAGTGTGAGTGATTGACCAAGCCAACTATCCTGGCTAGCGCCACTCTGGTCAAAAAGCACATAACCAATGCCTTTCTCGAGTGTGGGCGACCAGTCACCGACCTTCATATTTCCCACTTTCTTGTCGCCATCGAGCACCGTTGAGCCAACGCGTGGAATACCGCTCGCAGTGACGAGACCGAACAGGCGGCGATTTTTATCGGCATTGAACAAGGCCTCCCTACCCACAAATTCCGTTTTGGATAAATCGACAAAGTCTCCCAGCCCGGCGGCATACGGCGTCATACTGCTATCGATATCGGTGTCGTAATCTAAAATGCCGGCTTCCACGCGGCGCAGTCCCATCGATCCTCCGGTGCCAAAGGCCATGCCGTGTGCCTTACCGCTTTCAATAATGTGATCCCAGAGCGCAGAGTGATCGAGATTGCGGTTGCCATAGATCTCGACACCCATCTCGCCGGTCCAGCCGGTGCGAGATACCAGGACCTCCTGGCCGCCCAATTCGAACATGCCTGCATGAAAATAAGCAAAATTGTCGGGCACTTGGCCGTTAGTGGCGTCGGCCAATACGTCAAGCGCCCTAGGCCCCTGAATCTGCAGGACGCGGGATTTTGGATCACTCACCGTAACGTCCAGCCCATCTGCATAAGCCATCAGCCACGATTCAAATTCGCCATTGGCCTCGACATACCAGAAGTGATCCTCTGCCAGGCGAATCAACACACCGTCCATGATAATGCCGCCCTGCGGGGTGCAGGCGATGGCATAGCGCGCACGCCAGGTTTTGAGGTCGTCGATACGGCGCGTAAAAACGCGTTCCAGCAAGGCAACTGCATCCGGACCTTGTATATCGATTGGCTTCTCGGGTGTGTCGTAGAGCATGACATCGCGTCGTAACTTCCAATAATGCTCGATGACGTCTTCGCCCAAAGAGACCGGATAGAGTCGTTTCGCGTAAATCGCAAAAATAGTCTGTTCGTTGGCATATTTATCTACGTAGGGAGAATGCTCTAAGCGCTTGGAATTGATACGCACAATCGGGTGAGATTTAGCGTGCACGATTTCGGGCGTATCACTTGAGTTTGTAGGTGCCATACGAGTAGGCTACCGCGTCCGACGGTGAGAGAAAAGTAATGCGACAGCAGAGATACGGGTTTGGCGTCTTACTGGTTATCGTCGGCAGCGTTTTTCTCAGCACCAACGGCATCATGCTACGCAATATTGAGCAAGCGGATGCCTGGCAGGTTCTTTTTTTTCGCGGTATTGCATTTTCAATCACGGTGTTTCTGATTTTGCTTTTGCACTACCGCGCGAAAACCAAGAGGATGTTTCTCGCAATCGGCCAACGCGGTGTCTGGGCCGGTGTAGCGCTCGGACTGGCGTCGTTCTTTTACGTCTTCGCTCTAATGCATACGACTGTTGCGAACGCGGTTTTCATAATCGGGTCGGCGCCTTTGGCAACAGCTCTTGTCGCCTGGGTAATGTTGGGCGAACGGATGTCGACTACCGGAATTGTCACGATGTTTGTCTCGCTCAGCGGCATCGGCCTGCTTTTTGCCGATAGCATTATCGACGGCCAATGGTTTGGCAACGTGATGGCGCTGGGTGTGGTCGTGACGTTCATAATTTATCTGATGATTTTGCGCGACAACCTCGATATCGATATGTTACCGGCGGCATGTCTGGCGGGCATGGTCATGGCTATCGTGGGTTTCGCCGGCGCGGAGAACTTGTCGATAACAGCGCACGATATGGCCTTGTCGGTGGCGATGGGGTGCGTGCAACTCACTGTAGGCTTCATGTGCTATACGATCGCAACACGTCATATTCTCGCCGCCCAGGTGGCATTTTTCGCATTGATTGAAACGATTTTATCGCCAATATGGGTTTGGATCGGTGTCGGTGAAACGCCGAGCCAGTTGGCCATGGTTGGAATTGTGATTGTCCTGGTGTCGGTAACCGTGTATAGCGTGATGGAGATGGCGAAAGAAGAGCGATCTTTATGACGGCCCAACGACAGGATGCTGTGCTCTTGTGCGAGACCCGCGACGGTGTTGCAACTTTGGCCTTGAATCGTCCGCAGCAGCGTAATGCCCTGTCGATGGCGCTGATGCGTGATCTCAATGTGGCGCTTGCGGATATCGCCGGCAATGCGGACGTGAGAGTCGTCGTTATTCGTGGCAATGGCCCTGCTTTTTGTGCCGGTCACGACCTCAAAGAGATGCGCGCCGATGATCGCGAACAGGCACATCGAGAAACCTTCGCGGAATGCGCCAAACTGATGACAGCGATTGTGGAATTGCCCAAGCCCGTCATTGCTCGCGTTCACGGAATCGCCACGGCCGCGGGCTGTCAGCTCGTAGCCACGTGCGACCTCGCCATTGCCGCGGACGATGCACGTTTTGCCACGCCTGGCGTCAATATCGGCCTGTTTTGCTCAACCCCTATGGTCGCGCTCAGCCGCAACGTAAACCGCAAACAGGCGATGCAGATGTTGTTGACGGGCGAGATGATCGATGCAGCAACGGCAGAAAAATACGGACTGATAAATCGTGCTGTTGCCGCAGACGACCTCGATGAGGCAGTGCGAGAACTGGCTGCAACCATCTGCTCGAAGTCACCTGTGGCAGTCGAAATGGGCAAGGTCGCATTTTATAAACAGCTCGAGTGCAGTCTCCGCGACGCTTACGAATTTACCGGCGCCGTGATGGTGCGCAACATGATGACCGACGATGCTACCGAAGGCATCGATGCGTTCATCGAGAAGCGCCGGCCGGTCTGGTCCGGCAGCTGAAAATTTCGGCCGACGTCAGCCGAACCGGTTGCGCATCCACGGGTCATGGAGGTGGCGGATGGCAGCTTGTTCGAGAACTGTCCTAAATTCTTGTAACTAGCTTGAAAATTCACGCCGCGGTCGCCGCCAAGCCAGGCTCTTGCCAGCAAGCCCACACCCTCTTCCTCCGTTGTCAATACCGTACTCGACATGGCCGGGTCATCGAGGCACAGGTTCAATAGTTCACTGAAGCCGGCATCGGGGACATAGGCGATCTGGCGGACGTGATTATGGCGAAGTACCGCATATACCGATGCTTGCCAGGATTGCGTCATCTTGTCTACCGATGTTTGCATCATTTCCTTTTAGCAGAGCCGCGGACAGTCAGCAATAAAGAGCTCATTGGTAGCCCCTTGCCTGCAGCTTGAACAGGTGCGCGTATTGGCCGTTTTCCGCAAGTAAACTTTCATGATCTCCCTGTTCGATGACCTCACCTTTATGTATGACAATGATTTTTTTGGCAGCCCGGACAGTCGAGAAACGATGTGATATCAATATGGTCATCTTGTTATGGCTCTGTGAACGAAAATGATCGAATATTGCGGCCTCCGATGGCGCATCCATTGCCGCCGTCGGTTCATCCAGCACCAGTATGTCGGCCTCGCTGCGCATGAAAGCCCGCGACAACGCAATCTTCTGCCACTGCCCGCCGGACAATTCACGGCCGTCCTTGAACCAGCGGCCCAGTTGCGTTTGGTAGCCGTCTGGCATTTCCTCAATAAACGGAGCGGCCATACCCGTCTTGGCCGCCTTCGCCCAACGCTCGGCGTCATCGATATAGCGGACGTCTCCTGCGCCGATATTTTCGCCGACAGAGAATTGATAGCGGCCGAAATCCTGAAAAATAACGCCGATGCGTTGTCGCAGGGCTTCGACATCCCATTCTTGCAAATCCAGCCCGTCGAGCAAGATACAACCCTCTGTGGGATCGTAGAGTCGGGTCAACAACTTGATCAGCGTCGTCTTTCCCGAGCCGTTCTCCCCGACCAGTGCGAGGCTCTCGCCGGGACGAATCCTCAGGCTGACGTCATTGAGCGCATTGCTGTCTGCGCCGGGATAACTGAATGACACGTTTTTGAATTCTAGCCCGAGCCCGGGCTCAGGCCCTTGCTGCGCTTCGCCGAGGCGCGCGGGTACGGGTTGCCCGAGATAGTCGTACAGGTTAGACAAGTACAGGTTGTCCTCATACATGCCACTAATCGCCGACAAACTGGCTGCAACAGCCGTCTGTCCTTGCCGAAACAGCACCAGGTACATCGTCATCTGGCCAAGCGTGATCGCACCCTGCATGGTCGTTATTACAATCCATACATAAGCGCCATAAAAGGCAGCCGTTGATAACAGGCCGAGCGCCAGGCCCCAGCCGTCCCGGCGCAAAGTCAGGCGACGGTCCTCGACGAAAAGCTTGTTGAAGATATCGCGATATCGCTGCAGGAGTCGCGGACCGAGCTGGAATAGCTTGACCTCTTTGACACCGTCTTCCCGGGCAATGACGGTTTCGAGGTACATTTGCATGCGGGTTTCCGGAGAGCGCCAGCGAAATAATTTGAAAGCATCTCCGGAAAATTTAGCTTCGGCGAAAAACGAGGGTAGGCCGGCACCGATAAGGATGACAACGGCCCAGGGAGAGAACGCAAACAACAACACGGCGTAGCTGGTGAGGGAAATCCCGTTTTGCACAAGACCGAAGGTGCGAATGACCAGGCTGAGTGGCCGGCTTGACGCCTCCCGTCTCGCCTGCGTCAGTTTGTCGTAAAACTCCGAGTCTTCGAAATTCTCAAGCTGTAGGGTCAGCGCTTTTTCGAGGATCATTACGTTGACACGCTGGCCAAGAAGGGCGCGCAATAAGGACTGGCTCGCTGATATCCCGCGTTGACTGGTAGCGATCAGGATGACGACGATAGCCTCCAGCAAAACCAGCCACAACACGCGTTGCGTGTCGGGAGAAGATGACGTCATCGCGGCGACTACGCCATCGACAATCAGTTGCCCGATGAAGGCGACCACGGCGGGTAAAATTCCTGCGACCAGCGTTAGAAGCGCGAGCGTCAGCGTCAGCGACCGGCTCGTCGTCCACACAAGATTTAACGCGCGGCGACTGTAACCGAACACACCGGTAAGACGACTGGCGAAACCGACGGAGGTCATCTGCTCGTCAGCCATGTGGATATCCTGAAAGCGCCATTTGAAGCATTTAGTTCATTATATAAGCGTGCCAGAGGTTCTAAGTGTTCTCTTTCGACCAGAAGCGGGAATTCTCTTACCGGCTGACACTCTGTTTAACATTCGGACAGGATTATAATTTTTCGGCACCAAATCCACTACTTCCAGCCAAGAAAAACACACATGAATGCAAATGCGCGTTCCAGACTCTGAGCGAGCGAATGAAGTAGAGCGTCTATACGCAATCGCGCCAGTTGGACTGTGCTATTTCGATACGCAGCTGCGTTATCACTATATCAATGAGTGGCTGGCCCGCATGAATGGCCTTTCGGTGCCGGCGCACCTGGGGAAAACAATAGAGGACGTGCTTGGCGACAATGCGATCGATATCGTGACGGAACTTCGCCATGTGCTCGAATCGGGGGAGCCAATCGTTGAGGGGGAGGTCACACTGGAGACACCGGCTCATCCAGGCGAGCCGCGGAATTACATGCACAACTATTATCCGGATACGGGCGCGGATGGCTCGGTGGTGGGTGTGAGCTGCGTCGTTCAGGACATCACCGAACTGCGGCAAGTGGAGAATTAACTTCGTGTCGCCAAGGAGGCCGCAGAGGCAGCCAATCGTGCGAAATCGGAGTTTCTGGCCAGGATGAGCCACGAGCTGCGCACGCCCTTGCACACGATCATAGGTTACAGCGAGCTGTTGCTGGACGAGACACAGCAACTCGAGATTGAGCATCCCGAGTTGATGGCTGGGTTACAGAAGATTAAGGAGGCCGGGGCTCACGTGGTATCGCTGATTTCAGACGTGCTGGACATGTCCAAGATCGAAGCCGGCAAGACCGAACTGCGTATCACCACGTTCGAGGTCGACGATCTCGTCGACGCAGTCATCGCCACCATAAAGCCAATCATCGAAAAGAGCGGCAATGCGCTGAAAGTGAACGGCAAAACGAATTCCGGTGAGATGACATCGGATATGGGTAAGACCCAGCAAGTATTGCTTAATCTCATGAGCAATGCGGCCAAATTCACTGATAACGGCCGCATAGAACTGGACGTTCAGCGAGAAGCGTGCAATGGCAGCGACATCATTAAGTTTGAAGTGCGAGACACCGGCGTCGGTATGAGTGCCGAACAAATTGAAAAAATATTCGAGCCATTTGTTCAGGGCGCGAACGCCAGGAGCCGAGACCAGACGGGCACTGGACTGGGGCTCACGATCAGCCGCGAGTTTTGTCACCTGATGGGCGGTGACATCACGGTTGCAAGCAAGCTGGGCCAGGGTACGGAATTTACGGTGCGGCTGCCGGCGACAATATCCGCGTCGCGAGAATAGCTGGCGATGCGACAACCCTGGGCTGGCCAGTGTGATTGGTGGAGCCGAGGAGGATCGAACTCCCGACCTTCGCATTGCGAACGCGACGCTCTCCCAGCTGAGCTACGGCCCCACGCGGAACATATAGTCTAAATCACCTAGACGGAGTACTTAGTACTCGTCGCCGCAGAGCAAGGCTCTCGTCCGACCAATACTCTTCGCGATCGTAGTACAGCTCGACGGCGGCCACTCAGATGCGTACGGTGAGCTCGAAACCGCCCTGGAACGGAACGGTCATTGTGCGAAACCGATTGACAGGATCATTTACGAATTCAAAATAGTCGCGGTACTCGGCGGCGGACTCGGTAGTGTTGTCGCAGGCCACGATGGCTCCGGGGCGCAGGCTCGATGAAACGCGCTCGAGCGCGGGCAGGGCCACGTCCCAGATGTCGATCAGCATGAAATCCACCGTACCGCCGACGTCCTTTAGCGTCTCGCGAAGATCGCCCTCGCGCAAATCGATGAATTCGCTGAGGCCCGCTTCTGCAAAATTCTCAAGGGCAATCTTTACCTTGCCGGGTTCATGTTCGGTGCCGATCACTACCCCGTTTTCGACCTGGTTGTCGCGCACAGCTGCCGCCAGGTACAAAGTCGATATGCCGAACGAGGTACCGGCTTCGACCACGCGCGTCGCACGCAGCGCCCGGCACAGCTGGTAGCAGAACTCTGCCTTGTCGCGGTTCAGCGCCACCAGCTTGTCGGCAAGAAAGCGATGCGTTTCGTCATCACAGTAGTTTGCGGGGTCTAGCGTGCCATCTCGTTCTCGTCGCGAGTAGTACGCATCTGTCTCGTCAATCTGTGTGTCGCTTTGCGCATGCAGACGAGCTAACAGAGCCTCGAGCTTGGGATCATTCAACGGGGATGCCATATTTCGCTGCGCCACACAGATTATGGGCAGGGGATCGGCGGTTTCTGTTTGTCAGGCATCTTCGCAAGATTGTCCGCATCAATAACGGGAGTGCTCCAGTCGTCTTCCCATTTGCAGGCCCAGTCTGCATTGCGCCGGAAGACAAATTCCCATTCTGTGGTGCGTCGCTGCATTAAAGGGATCAGGTAGATCATCTGCAGTGCTTCGATGGTTCTGGCCATTCGCAGCGGTCCAAAATCCACAGGATCAAGCCCCATTTCGTCGATAAGCCGGGCTATCCGCTCTTTCGCGGCGCGATCATCTGACGCGATAGGAATGGTCACGGGCCCATCGACGGTGTCGGGGTGATCGATGAGCAGTGAACTCATCGTGCCGAGTGCCTTGACCACCTTCGCACCGGGATTCCATTGCTGGATCATTTCCGCGCTGGAGGTCTCGAGCATCGATTCAGGGTAACCGTCGTCACCCTGGGTCCAGGGCATTGATGGGTCTACGACGATCTTACCGTCAATATTGCCCAGGTTTTGCGCGGCTGTTTCCATTGCAGGCCAGCCTATTGGCAGGAAAATGATATCGCCAAGACGGGCTGCCTCCTGTTGAGTCGTTGCAGATGCACCATGACCGGTCAATGCAACCAACTTCTTGACCCGGTCGCTGTTGGGTGTGCGTGAGCCGTAAATGACGGTGTAGCCAAGTGCGGCAAAACGCTGACCGAAAGAATCGCCCATGTCTCCGGTACCGATAATGGCAATCGTTTCCCGATCTGCCGCAGCAATAGTGGCCGCACAAAAAACGAAAGTTACGAATAGAAGGCCGGTTGCAAAATTTTTCATGTCAAGACCCCTTGGCAATCAGTGCCGGTTTTTTTGATATTGTCGGGTACAAAGTCTAATGGTTGAACCAGAGAGGTGTCCAGACATGACGGTCGACTACGCGTCATTACCCGTGGCCAATTCCTGGTATAGCGTTGATTCTTATCCGGGCGATATAACGCGGTTGCGTGAGATCCATATTGATCCCTATTGGGCCGGATCTGTCTGGCTCGTTCAGGGTACAGAGCGGGACCTGGTTGTCGACAGTGGCACCGGCATCGTGCCGCTGGCGCCACTGATTGCCGAGATGACTCCAAGACCGGTGCTCGCGGTTGCGCTCTGCTCGAACTTCGATCATTCCTGCGGTTTTTACAGCTTTGACGAGCGCGCCTGCCATCCGCTTGAGGCCGAGGCGCTGACACATCCCAAGTTGCGCGATTTATCGGACTATCTCGGCGTCGAGAATCGTCTGCTGGCCGTACCCAGGGCCGGTTTTCGACTCGAAGACTACGAATTGCCCGGTGCGGCACCGACGCAACTCCTGGAAGATGGAGACATCATTGACCTGGGCGACCGTAAGTTCGAGGTATTGCACATACCCGGACGTACGCCGGGTAGCCTGGCCCTGTGGGAAGCGGCGACAGGGTATTTATTCGGTGGCGAGACGCTTTTCATCGATCCGGACAAGCGGGATTTTCCTCCTCAGGACACCGCAGACTATGAAGCAAGCTTGAAACGGCTTGGGGAACTCCCGGTGACCACGGTCTTCGGCGGCCACTACAGTAGTTTCTCGGCGGATTCACTAGCACAGTTAATCAGCAACGAAATCGGTCGCTACGAATAGTGTATTTGGCACTTTCCCGGGGATGCTAGACTCTCGCCCCTGCAAAATGGAAGTGATGTGATTGATGCGAAAATTTGTTGCTGCAGCCCTGGCGCTGATAATTCTTTGCGCTTGTACGCAGAAAGACACGGTCGAGGACCCTTATCTCTGGCTCGAAGACGTGGGCGGTGAACAGGCATTGGCCTGGGTCGAGGAGCAGAACGAAGTCTCGCTTGCTTACCTCGAGGCGTTGCCAACCTATGAGCCCCTGCGCGCGCAAAATCTCGAGAATTACAATTCCGATGAAAAGATTCTGACACCCGCCCTGCGCGGCGACTTTATTTTCAACTACTGGAAAGACGCCAATAACCGGCGCGGGATATGGCGGCGTACGTCGATCGACGATTACATCGCGGGCGATCCGGACTGGGAAATCCTGCTCGATCTCGACGCGCTTGCCGAGGAAGAGGGTGAGGACTGGGTCTGGAAAGGTGCGACATGCTTGCGACCCGATTATCGTCGTTGCCTGCTCGATCTTTCGCGCGGGGGTGCGGATGCAACGGTCATCCGTGAGTTTGATGTTGAAGACCAGGAATTCGTAGCCGGAGGCTTTCAGGTTGAGGAAGCCAAGACGATCGCGAACTGGGTGGACGAAGATACGCTGTATGTCGGTAGCGACTTTGGCGAAGGTAGCCTGACGGATTCAGGTTACGCACGTACCTCACGAGTTTGGGCTCGCGGTGAACCGATCGAGGAGGCGACCGAAATATTTTCGGGCGAGCAGGCCGATGTCGTGGCTTACGTGGAGCGCAGTTGGGATGGCGACACGTTTTTTGACATCGCTGAAAGCAGACCGGGGTTCTTTACATCACAGCGATATCTCTACCACGAAGATAGTGATCTGCAGCTAATCGAAATTCCTGGCGACTCGGTTTTCCACGGCGTCGTACAAGGCCAGATGATTGTGGAGATTAAAACCGACTGGTCAATCGGCAATAACGATTACGCACAAGGCTCATTACTGGCGATCGATTTCGAGCGATTCATGCAGGGCGATCGCGATTTCGACTTACTGCTTTTGCCGAGCGAGTCCAGCGCCATCGTCCGCGGTGGTGTTATGCCTACTCGCGATTATATCATCGTTAATCAACTCGAAGACGTTGTCAGCAAACTGACCCGCTTCGAGTTTGTCGATGGCGCGTGGGTCGGTATGGACATTGAGTCACCCGGTCTCGGCAAAATCGCTCTCGTTACCTCCGACGATGACTCGAATGTGTTTTTCTTTAATTACGAGAGCTTTTTGAGTCCGGATACGCTGTATGTTGGTAATGATGGCGGTGCCTCGATCGAGACAATTCAATCTCTGCCCGAGTATTTCGATACTTCAGGCATGACCGTGGAACAGCACTTTACGACCAGCGCCGACGGCACGATGATTCCCTATTTCATCGCATTGCCAAAGGGCTTCGTTGCCGATGGCAGCACTCCGACATTGATGTACGGCTATGGCGGTTTTCAGATCAGTCGTCCACCGAGCTACAGCTCAACGGTTGGCCACAGTTGGCTGGAGCGTGGTGGCGCCTATGTCATGGCCAATATTCGTGGCGGTGGTGAGTACGGCCCACGCTGGCATCATGCGGCGATGCTCGAAAATCGTCAGCGAGCATATGATGATTTCATTGCTGTTGCTGAGGATCTAATTGAACGCGAGGTGACTAGCTCCGAGCGCCTTGGAATTCGCGGCGGATCAAATGGTGGGTTGTTGACCGGTGTCATGCTGACGCAGCGTCCGGACCTGTTCAAAGGCGTTGTCATCCAGGTGCCGTTGCTCGACATGAAGCGTTATCACTTGCTGCTGGCCGGCGCTTCCTGGATGGCCGAGTACGGTGACCCGGACACAGATGACTGGGACTTCATCTCGAAATATTCGCCGTACCAGAATCTCGACCCAGAAGCGGATTACCCGGTACCGTTTTTTACGACATCAACGCGTGATGATCGAGTGCACCCGGCGCACGCTCGCAAAATGGTGGCACGCATGAACGAGATGGGCCACGACCTGTACTACTACGAGAATACGGTCGGTGGCCACGCGGGCGCGTCGGACTACGACCAGGCCGCGAAAGTCGAGGCGATGATTTACAGCTATCTATGGGATCAGCTCGGCAACTGAGCCGCTACTCGGGCTTTCTCAGCTTCAGCACGAGGCGGTTCGTGTTGCGGCGTAGCGTACTGCAAACAGGCACAAAAAAGGGCAAGACCGCGAGGCCTTACCCTTCTTGCCCTCAACCCCGTGGGGCGAGAGTGGCCTGCAATGCATGCATCGCAGGCTCGATACCGTATTTAGAGTGGTACGATGTTCTCTGCCTGCGGGCCTTTCTGGCCCTGGGTGACAGTGAATTCGACTTTCTGACCTTCGGTCAACGTCTTGAAGCCGTCGCCCTGAATAGCGCTGAAGTGCGCGAAGACGTCAGGACCAGATTCCTGCTCGATGAAGCCGAAGCCCTTGGAATCATTAAACCATTTAACGGTGCCTGTTACAGTAGACATATCTTTTCCTATTTGAACATTTGTAATTGATGCCTTACGAATAAGGCGATTTGGCGAGAAGTGATGCTATTACTTATGAAAAACAGGACGAGCTACTAAATCAGGAACATCGAAATGGTGTACATA
>JADFNV010000027.1 GCA_022563195.1 Pseudomonadota bacterium | reverse complement strand
CGGCATGTTCGTGGTACAGAACCAGTTAGAAGAAGCGCTGGCGGTCTACTCAGAGGGCGCTCTGTCGATTCCGGCGGAACCCCGTTTCTACCTGCAAAAGACCAAATTGCTCATTCAACTGGGGCTCCATGAGGATGCTGAACGAACGTTGATGGAGATTCGTATGCTGGACGCAAACAGCATCCTCGAGCACGAATTTGTTATTCGGCGGATGGAGAGAGCGTTACGGGGAACGAGCGCGTTGAGAAAGTCAAGGCGCAAGTTCTGGGCGTGAGCCGCCAGGCTCTGTCGAGAGACTGAGCGCTCCGATCGAAGAAGCCTGATGCGATTGTGAAACCCTACTTGCTCATTCGCTTCCATGCCCAGTCTCCATATTCCATGCCGGCAGCATGGCGATAAAGGTGGATCAGGCCCTTCCATTTACCCGATCGTCTGTTATAGTCCGCCGCGTCCTGGCGCGCTTCGGTCTGCGCCAATAACTCCGGCCCCGCAAATCCGCGGGTATCGGAACCACTATTTAGCTCAGCCTGGACCGAACCCTGCGCGACAAGTACGCGCTACCGGGTCGGGCGATCTTGGAGTACAACCACAGTGTTATTTAATCAACTCGGCCTGTCGGTCGAATTGCTGCGCGCGGTCGACGCAAAAGGTTACCGTGAGGCAACCCCGATCCAGCGGCAAGCCATTCCACAAGTCCTTGCAGGACGCGACCTACTGGCCGCTGCCCAGACCGGCACCGGCAAGACGGCGGGCTTCACCTTGCCGCTATTGCAACGATTGCAGTATTCGACGACCAACCGGCGCAGCGTGCGGGCACTTGTTTTGACGCCAACGCGCGAACTCGCCGCACAGGTTGCCCAAAGCATTCGAGACTATGGCCAGTACCTGCCGTTCAGGACATCTGTCATTTTTGGCGGTGTCAGCATCAACACGCAGATTGCCCGATTACGCAAAGGTGTCGATATCGTCGTCGCGACCCCTGGCCGCCTGCTGGATCATATGCAACAGGGAACCATCGATCTGACGAAGATTGAAATTCTCGTACTCGACGAAGCCGATCGCATGCTCGACATGGGCTTTATCCGCGACATTCGCAAGATCCTCAAGACCTTGCCCGACGAGCGTCAGACGCTCCTGTTCTCGGCGACATTTTCAAACGAAATCCGGCGCTTAGCCGGCAAATTGCTGAACTCGCCTGTCGAAATCGAAGTTGCGACAAGGAACAAGCCGGTCGACCTGGTCACCCAGGTCGTGCATCCGGTCGATAAGCGCCGCAAGCGTGAACTCCTGTCGCACCGCATTGGCGCGGAGAACTGGCGACAGGTGCTGGTGTTTACTCGCACCAAGCACGGCGCGAACAGGCTCGCCGGACAATTAGCCGACGACGGCATCACCTCCACGGCGATTCATGGCAATAAGTCGCAAGCGGCGCGAACGCGCGCGCTCCGGGAATTCAAGGCTGGCACCGTCAGGGTATTGGTCGCGACGGATATTGCCGCGCGCGGCCTCGATATCGACCGACTGCCGCATGTTGTCAACTATGAACTGCCGCACGTTGCAGAAGACTATGTGCACCGCATCGGCCGCACAGCCCGTGCTGGCCAGAAGGGTCATGCGATATCGCTGGTCTGTATTGACGAGCAAAAGCTGTTAAACGATATCGAACATCTGCTGAATTGCGAGATCGAAAAGAAAGTGCTGCCGGGTTACGAGCCCGATCCGCGTATCAAGGCTGAGCCGATCCAGACCGGGCGCTCGCAAAGGGCCGGCGTCCGCAAGTCAGGATCGCGAAAACCGGCAAGAACCAATACTCGCAAGTCTCGCGCCCGGCGGCACAAGCGATCGGCCTGAAAACTTGGTTTCTGCTGACGACGTGATTTATCTCGCTCCGATATCCGCAAATCTATGTATCCAATCGTGTACCGACGGTTCTGACCGAACCTAAAGTCCCTTCTGGTAGCGAAAGGGTAGTTGTGCTAATCAGCAAAGGGGCCGTTATAGTACAATTTTAGCTATCGGATTCGGCCAGGCAGGTTCTTGCCATTCTCGTTTGAGATTTATGCAGAGGATAGAGTGCGCGCAGGGAATAGATGCTGAAAGTTCTCCAGACAGGTACTTACTGTTCCTGCAATAAGGGCGACGCAGCGATGGAATTCAGTTTTGCGCAAGGACTTTGCGCCCATCGCAATGATGTGGAAATCACTATTAGCACGCCTTTCCCGGAACTAGACAGAAATACCTATGCGCCAATTCCGGTGGTTTACTGTGCCCGGCGGCGCCTGATTTTTGCCACCTTGCTGCTAGTTCGTGCATTTCTCTGGAAACGACTGGCTGGCTGGATGGGTTCATCTGCGGATTTTCTGGTCGGCCATCCCGAACTTCAGGTCCTCAAGGATACCGATCTCGTCGTTGATCTCAGCGGTGACATGCTCACAGAAGATTATGGGCCGCATGTGGCCTATTCGCACTTTCTGCCGGTCATGACTGCGCTGGCAATGGACAAGCCGGTAATACTCTGCGCGCAATCAATCGGTCCGTTCACGCTAATGAAACAGTTTGCCCGATACGTGTTGCGGCGGACAGCACTGATTACTGCCCGTGAACCCGTTACGGTTGAGTATCTGCGTGAAATCGGGGTTCAAAATAGCCATGTTGTTTTAACCACTGATGTGGCATTTCTGCTCAGGCCGGCCAAAGATGACACTGTCGATGACGTATTATCCAGGGAAGGAATTGATCTGGCCGGCCGGCAAATTCTTGGTATTTCATTCAGCAATCTCGTTCAATCGCATTTCCGGAAACGGAACCCGCATGCCTCCGGCTCCATGTTTCATCAATTATTCGCCGGCATCCTGGATACCATCTCGGAACGGTATGGCCTGCAGATACTGTTCGTACCACATGTAACCGGCCCGCGATCTTCAGCGGATGATCGGGTATTCGCGGAGCAAATAAATTCACAAATGCAAACGAATGCCGTTGCAATCAAGGGAGACTACACGCCTGATATTCTGAAGGGCATTATTAGCCGATGCCAGTTGTACATGGGCGCCCGGATGCATGCCAATATTGCCGCCATGTCGTCTGGCATCCCCACCCTGGCGATTGCTTACAGTCACAAGACGGCCGGCATCATGCAACTGCTCGGCCAGGATGAATATGTTTGTGATATTGCAACGCTCAATGGGGAAACGGTGCTCGAGTGCTTCGGGAAACTGTTTTCAATGCGTGACAGCGTGGCCGCCGTGTTACGGGAGCGAAGCAAAATACAAAAAACCGAGGCCGCGAGAAATATCGAACTGGTGAGCGAGTTTCTGGACACCATTCAGGCCGATGCGAGAAAGGCTCCGGTCACCGATTAGCAACGCGAGACTAGACGATGAACCTGATTTTCGGTATTGACGGTACGTCCGATGTGGCCGCACGGTTCGCCACTGCCCGCGAACGCATCGACCACGCCCACGATGTTCGCTGCAATGTTCTCCCGGAAAATTCCCCGACAACCCGTACGGGTTACCTGTCCGACATGGGCAAAATTTTCGGCAGGGACAGCCGGGAAAATATCTCGCTGCTCTACCTGGGTTCCATACACAAGCCCATCCCAGAATGGGGTCCTGGCTCACCGCTTGATGACCCAGACAAAACCGCGCATTTCCTGCTCGATCGATACCTCTTGAACCGCGACGGGTTTCTGGACGGTCTGCAAGGCCAGTACGCCATTGTGATTCGCGACAACAATATCGGTGCGCGGTTGCTTGCAGCCGATTCCGGCGGGATGCGCACCATTTACTATCGTTCGGATCTGCAATGCCTGATCTTCAGCACCAACCTTGCCAGTGTGGTGCGTCTGTCCGCTGACGGTCCTGTGATCGACCGTCGCTGGGAAGATTTTTTCCTGATCTACGGTTTCTATCCTTGGCGACATACGCCCTACGAAAATATCACCATGTTACCGCCCGGTACCCTGCTGGAATGGAAGGATAGCGAGATCCGAACCTGGCCAATTAAGGCAGGCGACCCGTGGATACAAGCCGACACCGGAAAAATTCCCGAGAGCGCCACTGAACAGGAAACCGTTAACAGACTTTACGACGCCTTCATGACCGCCCTTGAGGATCAGACCGCCACGTCGGACCAGGCAGCCGTGCTGCTGGGTGGTGTAGATTCAGCTCTGGTGGCTGCAGGCCTTTGTCGTCTTGGCAAGCAGGTAGAAACGTTCTCCTTTCAATATACCGAAAGCCGCTACAATCAACCCCACACCGAGACGGTGGCGCGGTTTCTTGGCACCGAACATCACTGGGTTGCTGTCACTGCAGAAGACATCGCGCTGGGGCTTGAAAATTTCAGTAATGATTTTAATGCACCAACCAATTGGCCGAATTATGTCATCCAGACAAAAATTGTTTGTGATGAAATCCGCCGGCGCGGGTATTACTACTGCTACAGTGGTGATGGCTGCGATACCATATTTCTCGGTTATCCGGGTACCCACCGGCGCACGGCCCTGCTATCGCATCTCCCAGCATTACCCGGCAGTCTGGTCGATCTTCTCGTGTGGCTGTTCGCAATCCGGCTGCTGGAACGGAAGATTGGCCACCCCTACCGGGTAATTCTTAATATCATTCGTTCGTTACGCAGAAAAATGCCGGAAAACAGCCACGTAACACTGCGCATATTCGACGAAATATCACTCGATCAGTTGCGAATCGACACACCGCCCGAACAGGCGATGGACATCGAGACCATACTTCGTAAGCTGGCCGGACCGCTTGTGGGCATGACCGCCGAAAGACTTGGATATCACGGCAAAGGGCTAATCTCTCCCAATAAGAACAAGATCATCGGTTCTTCCGATAACACCGGTATTGTGATTAATTCACCCTACATGCATAGCGGGCTCAAGTTCCTTGCAACGAGTATGAAAGACACGCTGAGCCGCCCCAGGGAAAAGACAGCCGCTGCCGTTACGGGTAAATATATCCTGCTGAAAATGGCTGAAGACAAGAAATTGTTGCCCCGCGAAGTTATTTACCAGAAGAAGCTTGCCGCGGTCGCCGCCCCGGTGGATTCCTGGTATATGGGGCCATTGAAAGATCGAATGATGAATATATTGCAGGATCTGCCGTTCCAGGCCAATCGGAAATACCTGGAATCACTGTTCGACGACAAGCTTGCCGAACGCATCTACCGCGAGCATATCTCACCCAGCGAGGTCACCAGCGATGGCATTTCACTACTCGCGACTTATGCCTCCTTTAGCGGTCTGAGCGTGTAGATGTGGCTGGGAATAAGAAAACGTAACGCCCGAACCAGAAAACCGGGGACCAATCTTCCGATACGCCAGTCGGCGTAAAACCGGTCCGGCTCCTTGACGACCCTGGGCGAGTAATCTGTGCAAACGAATCCCGCGTCACGCAGCAGTGGTTCGACTTCCCGGTACCGCAGCACCTGGTCGTTACCGATATGGCCTTTCATGAGCGGTGATGTGCGGTTTGGTGTCGCAAGGTAGGCGCTTCCGTTTGACTTCAACACCCGATGAATTTCCCTGAGGTGCAATTTCTGGTCATTAACATGCTCGATAACGTGGTGTGATATGACAACATCAAAAAAGCCATCGTCAAATGGCAAAGCCTCAGAAGTAACGATGGAAAAATCAAAGGTCCTGTTTTTGTCCCGACGTCTGTCACTGACATCAACGCCGTACTGTTCATTATCGCGAGCGAAATAGGCGCTGATATCTCCATTCCCGCAGCCGATATCGAGCACTCGGTAGCCCCGGACAGGTTGGCCAAGAAAACTCTCCAGGATGGATTCGATCATCTGTGCTTTCCGGTGCCGGTCCAGATGAACAACCGGGATCACCGCGGCTTTCCTAAACAAGCAGGTACCTCGCTAAAGTATGTAGCAAGCCATGGAACCTCATTCGCTGACGAACTTGTCGGATCCATTGAACAGCCAGCGAAAACCGTCATACGCCACACCGATCAGACCGATGAGAATATGCATACACAGAAACAGCAGTGAAAAGGCCAGGGCATCATGCTCGGATACGCCGTACATGCCCAGCAGGCCGATAAATCCTGCTTCGCGTAGTCCGATTCCTCCCACCGTCAACGGAATCTGGGCGATCAGGAACACGGTTGAGCGGATCCAGGCTAGCGCCAACAGCGGAATCGAAAAATTCATCGTTTGCATAAGCACCCAGGACGCACCAACCAACAGGACGTAACCTGCCACTGAGCAGGCAACCACGAAGAGAACCCGCATGGCGGTCAATTTGTGAAAGACGGCAACGGCGTCGAGCAACTTTACCAGTCCCCGATATATGAATCGCGGCATGAACTGTTCGCTTATTGCCACAAACCATCCCAACAGACGATTCGCCAGTGATGAAAAAAACGGCGCAATTCCGAGCAACGCTACCAGGAAAGTAAAAGCAGCCATCAACCATATATAGCCACCATAATCGGGTAAGGATTGCATCGACAATCCAAGCAGCAAGGTTGCTGAGAACGAATATACGAGCATCTGAACGATTCGTTCGAAAACCATCAGTGCCAACGCATCGTAACCTGTGCCGGCCTTTTTATAGCGCATCCAACGCATTCCCAGCGACACCGGCCGGGGGAGCACCAGCATATAAAACCGCATCGCAAAATTAATCATGACAAGGCGCCCAAGCGACAGCGTTAATCGTTCGACATGCAGCGCATTCCAGGTCAACAGTGCCGGTACAATAATTGTTCCGAGCACCGTGATCAGGATCGTCATGAATAAATAGTGTGGCTGGGCCATGGTGAGTGCTGACCCCAGTTCGTCGATATCAACCAAATAGATGCAACCGATCAGAATAACGACGGTGAAGACAGCCCTGACGAAAAACCGGAAATATCCCATAGTCTGTTACTTGAGCCGTAGACGAGGCGCTTGTAAAATAACGATTTTCACCGCCCTATGATGCCGCAAGTTCCCGATAAACCGCGGCATGCTGTTCCGCAATCTGGTCCCAGTAACAGCAGGCGACCCGTGCGAGCTGACGCTGTCTGAGCGCGGCTTGCTGTGCGGGCTCGCTCAGGAGGCGTTCGAGCGCATGAGCCAGGGCATCACTGTCACCCGGCCGGAAAATAAAATCGTCATCGATCGCCAGTGAAGGCAGGGCGCCAGTCCTGGACACGATCAGCGGGGTACCCCAACTCCCGGCCCGCGTCGCCGCGCCAGATTGCCCGGAAAACCTGTCATAGGGGAAAACGGCGACAGCCGCAATCCGGCAACACGCATCGATGACATCATCGGGAACAAATTGATCGCGCAGGATCACCCGTCTGTCCATGCTACCGCTGCTAATCATGGCCTTGATCTGCTGTGCGACTTTTTTTGTGCCAAGTATTCTGGCGACAATGCGACTGGGAAGTGTATGGCCCTTGTCCCAGAATCGCCCGGCAATTATAAGATCGGCGTCCGGGATTCTGAAAATAACACGCTGCCACGCTTTGAGCAGTGTCGGAATACCTTTGTATCCTCTTAGATTGCCGAATATAAGGACGTATTGCCGATCCGGGCTCAAGTCTGCAAGCGCATGGTCGCCGGGGCGCAATCCGGTATCCTGTTGTTTGGCGACACCATGCGCTATCACCCGGATCCTTTCTTTAAGTGACGGGGACCTCGCGCAAAGAATATCGCTCGCGGATTCTGAATGGACAATGATCTTGTCCACCCGTCTGAGAAGCCGGCGTTCGAAAAAAGAAAGTATAGGTATCGACTCGTGGGAGTCCGGATTATGAACCGTGACAACACAGCGCTTGCCCTGACGATGTAAATAATGCGCAATCGCAACAAGGTAATGGGCAGACAGACTTGTCCAGTATTGCATATGCATGACCGGCGCCGAAATATCCGCGGCTTTCTTCCATGAACCAATCTGGTTCCAACGTACGACCGGATTCTCGACAGGTGCGGCGTTCCCCGTACTAGCAGGAAGCAGTATCGTCGGATACAGGGAATAGTAATCAAGCTTGCCGACATCAAGGTCACTGATATCATCCAAGGCTGAAAACAGCTGGTCAGCATAGGGGCTGACGCCCCGTATAGCAGGCCCGAATGGCGAAAGCATGGTTACGAAATGCATTGGGATCCGCTGCATGTCGGGGTTGTGAAAAGTGCGTACTCTATCCTCTGCATGAATCCCAAACGAGAATGGCAAGAACCTGCCTGGCCGAAACCGATAGCTAAAAGTGTACTATAACGGCCCCTTTGCTAATTAGCACAACTACCGTTTCGCTACCAGCAGGGACTATTGGGTTCGGTCAGCACCGTAGGTACACTACTGGAATTGCAAATTTGCGGGTGTCGTTCAATGGTAGGACATCAGCTTCCCAAGCTGAGAATGAGGGTTCGATTCCCTTCACCCGCTCCACACGTTTGTCAGAAATACATAACGACGAATGGGTAAAACCATTGATGCGATGAGCAGTGTCTTTTACAGGGATCCAACTCACGACTATCCCGTTGCCGCACACGGCCAGGGTGTTTACCTGTATGACGATGCCGGGAAACAGTATCTCGATGGCAGTGGTGGAGCTGCGGTCTGTTGCCTCGGTCACGGGCATCCTGTGGTCATCGATGCGATTAAGATCCAGGTCGAGAAACTGGCTTATGCGCACACGGCATTTTTCACCAATGAGCCGCAGGAAAAACTCGCAGAGCATCTCGCAGGACGTTTCGGCGATGCTGATGCACGCGTGTATTTCCTTTCGGGAGGATCCGAGGCAAACGAGACGGCCATAAAACTTGCAAGACAGTATTGGGTTGCGAAAGGTCGCACAGACAAACACCTGATCGTGAGTCGTGACCAGAGCTATCACGGCAACACGCTCGCCGCATTATCGGCGTCGGGCAACCCAGGTCGGCGCAAGGTTTTTGCACCGCTACTGCATGATTGGCCGAAGATCGATCCGTGTTACGCCTATCGCCACAGGAACGAAGGCGAGTCGGACGCGGATTATGCGTGGCGTTCGGCACACGAGCTGGAACGCGCGATCGCTGATCATGGCGCGGACAACATCGCCGCATTCATGGCTGAAACAGTCGTCGGCGCGACGCTGGGCGCAGTGCCTCCCGCAGCCGGCTACTTCAAAGCGATACGGGAAATCTGTGACCGTCACGAGATACTCCTGATACTTGATGAAGTCATGGCCGGATGCGGGCGCACCGGTACCTACTTCGCGTTTGAACAAGATGCTGTCGTGCCCGATATCGTCACGATGGCCAAAGGCCTCGGTGGCGGTTACCAGGCGATCGCTGCGACGATTGCCCGTAGTTTCATACATGATGCCATCGTCGACGAATTTGGTTCTTTCGCGCACGGTCATACCTACATTGGACATGCGACAGCGTGCGCGGCTGCGCTGGCCGTTGCGGGGGTCATTGAGAACGACGGGCTGCTGGATAATGTGCAGACAATCAGCGCGGCGTTGACCAGCGATCTTGAAGCAGCGTTCGCCGAGCATCCGCACGTGGGCGATATCCGCGGTCGCGGATTATTGCTCGGCATCGAGCTCGTCATCGATCGGGATAGCAAGCAGCCTGCCCAGCCATCGCTGGCAGTCGCAATAAAAGACGAAGCGATGGCGCAGGGGCTCATCGTCTATCCGGGCGGCGGTACGGCCGATGGCAAGATGGGCGCACACATCATGCTGGCGCCCGCTTTCATCTATGACAAGAACAACATTGACGAGCTGGTCGGAAAACTGCAGACAGTCCTCGCCAATGTAAGCATCGATCCATGACCATGGGTTTTCAGGCGTTCGCGGAAAACCATGTCGTGATCATGTCGGCACCGAACGGGGCGCGACGTAGTCAACTGGATCACCCGGCATTGCCGATTACACCTACCGAACTCGCGCTGAACGCAGTCGCGCTGCGCGATGCTGGCGTGTCCATCTTGCATCTGCATGTTCGTGATGAGCGCGGTAAACATTCACTTGACGCCGACCGCTACCGACAAGCGATCGCCGCTATACGTGATCGCATAGGCGAGGATCTGGTCATCCAGGTAACCACGGAAGCGGTGGGCCAGTACACGCCCGAGGAGCAAATTGCGCTGGTGCGAGACCTCAGGCCCGAGGCCGTGTCGATTGCACTCAGAGAAATTTGTGCGACGCCGGCCGATGAGACAAGAGCAGCGGAATTTTTCGCATGGATGCGGCAGGAGCAGATCTGGCCGCAGGTCATCTTGTACTCAGTTGAAGATGTCGGGCGATTCGATGATATGCGCCGGCGCGGTGTCTTTGCCGACGACAGCCCGTTTGTCATGTTTGTGCTCGGCGATTATGTCGATGCGGTCCCTGGCGTCGTCGAAGACCTCGACGCTCTGCTCGCTGCAACGGATCCAGATGCTCACCCCTGGGCAGTTTGCTGCTTTGGTCACAATGAAAATGCAGTGATGCTGGCGGCAACGGCGCGCAACGGGCATGTCCGTATGGGTTTTGAGAATAATCTCGTGCTGCCGGACGGCGACGTCGCCGCGGACAATGCGGCCCTGATTCACGAATATACGGCAACGAGTGCCGGTAGCGGGCGCCGGCCGGCCAGCGCCGCAGAAGTTCGTGCAACATTCATGTTCGTTGCCGAGACGGAGTTGTAAAAATGCGGCAAGATACCTTTTTTTGTGCGAATTAAATGAGCGAACATAGTAAAACAGTTGGCGTGTTGGGTGGCATGGGCCCCGACGCAACGGTCGACTTCATGGCCAAAGTCATTGCGCTGACGCCTGCTGAAAAGGATCAGGACCACGTGCACATGATCGTGGATCAGAATCCGAAAGTACCGAACCGTCAGGAAGCGATTCTGGCTGACGGTGAGGATCCCGGACCCGTCATGGCAGAAATGGCGCAACGGCTCGAAGTGGCTGGTGCCGATTTTCTCGTGGTGCCCTGCAACTCAGCGTTTGGATTCGCGAGCGTAGTAGCCGGCGCTGTCAGCATTCCGCTCGTGTCGATCATCGACGTCACGGTAGCCGCCGCGGTTGAACACGGCGCGACCGCCGTGGGGGTACTCGCGACAGACGGATGCCTGAAAGCCGGCGTTTTCCAGGATGCTCTTGAAAAAGTCGGCGTAGAGGCCGTCTTGCCCAGCGATTATGAGCTTGGCAAACTGATGACGCTTGTGAATCGCATCAAAGCCGGTTACCAGGGGGAAAGTATTGCGCGAGACATGGCGACCCTGGCGACCGCTCTCGTCGATCGTGGCGCGCAGTCAGTGATTGCAGGTTGCACCGAAATCCCGCTGGTACTCGACGCTGCCGCCGTCGATGTTCCCTTGATTTCGTCGACAGATGTGCTGGCACAGCAGACGGTTGCATTGGCGCGCGGCGAAATCGCGTTACCGAAATAGGAGCGGCACAGAGTGCTTTCACAATTCGCCAGAGTGTCTCTTGGTCACTTTCCGACACCTCTCGAACATCTGCCACGCTTGAGCGAGCATCTTGGTGGCCCGCAGGTCTGGGTAAAGCGTGACGATTGCACCGGGCTTGCGACGGGCGGCAACAAAACACGCAAACTTGAGTTCTCGATGGCGGATGCACTGGAACAAGGTGCTGATACGATAGTCACTGTCGGTGCTGTTCAGTCGAACCACGTTCGGCAAACGGCTGCCGCGGCCTGCAAGCTCGGGCTGGCTTGCGAGGTGTTGCTCGAACATCGTGTCGTTGATCCCAGCGAACCCTATGCGAACTCGGGCAACGTGTTTCTCGATCGCATCTTCGGTGCCAACCTGCGCGAGTATCCGGGTGGCACGGATTTCGACGTCGCCATAGACGCGGTTGCCAGGGAAATCAAAGCACGCGGGGGCAAGCCCTACATCATTCCGGGCGGCGCATCCAACACCATCGGCGCCCTCGGTTACGTCAATTGCGCGATCGAACTTCTCGAACAGGCCGAGGAGCTGGGTTTACGCATCGATCACCTGGTGACCGCAACGGGCAGTGCTGGCACCCAGGCTGGTCTGATCGTCGGGCTAAGAGCGATGGGCAGCGACATGCCACTGCTCGGAATCGGCGTCAACGCGGCGCAGGACGCGCAAGAAGACAAAGTCTACAAACTCGCCTGCGAAACGGCCGATTTTATCGGCAAGCCAGGCATTGTTGCTCGCGAGGATGTAATCGCGAATTGCAACTATGTGGGCGCTGGCTACGGCATACCGACCGAGGGCATGAATGAGGCCATCTTGATGCTCGCAAGACTCGAAGGATTGTTATTTGACCCTGTATACAGCGGCAAGGGACTGGCCGGCATGATCGACCTGATTCGCAATAGTCACTTCGATGCTGCAGACAATATCGTTTTCTTGCACACAGGTGGTTCGGCCGCGTTATTTGCTTACACCGATCAACTGGTGACATGAAGATCTACATCGCGTTGATTCGCGGCATCAATGTGGGCGGCAGTCACAATCTACCGATGCCGCAACTGCGCAACCTTCTCGATCGCGTCGGCTGCAAAGATGTGCAAACCTACGTCCAGAGTGGCAATGCCGTTTTTCGGTCGACTCAAGATGCCAATGTGTTGAGCAGCAGCATAAAGACGGCCATTAATGAACAATTTGGTTTTGCACCCGATGTATGTCTGCTCACGTTCGAGGATTACCAGTCGATCGTTGCGGCCAATCCGTATCCGGATGCCGTGGACACACCCAAGTATTTGCATGTCTGGTTCCTTATGGGGGCGGCGAATGACCCAGACCTCGACACACTCGAATCATTGCGATCATCGTCCGAGAGATACGAGTTACTCTCTAATGCGTTTTATCTGCACGCACCGGACGGCATCGGCCGCTCGAAGCTCGCCGCAAAGGTCGACAAATGCCTCGGCGTACAGACCACGGCCCGTAACTGGCGAACCGTGACCAAACTGGCGGTGCTGGCCGACTCCATCATCAACTAATCATCAGTATTTCGTCAGGACGCGGACGCGACCACAGATTATCCTGTCATTCTGGATAGAACGAGGGAGATTGCAATGCAGCCGAAATATCGATCCTTGACGGGGATGGCGATCGCAATCGTAAGCATGCCCGTTATCCTGGGATTGCTGGCCTGCCTGCCGGTGCCGCTCGGCGACCCGGAAAAAAGCCGCATCGATCCCGATCTCAGCGGCATGTGGATTTGGAATGGTGAAAGCATCGTGCTGATGGAGCCTTTCGACAAACGTAGTTGGTTGGTCACGATGGCGAATCTCATAAATGACGTGGATGAGTGCGGCAGTGATGAGGGTTCCGACGAAGATGATGAGGAAGACGACTACTACACATCGCTGGTCAATAGAATCGAGAGGCTGGGTGCGAGTTGCTTCACTGCGGATGCAGTATCGTTGTTCAAAGCGTGGCGTGTCAGGCTCGGCGGAGAGTGGTTCATGACTTGGGAGGTCAAGGGCCATTATGACGACGAATACGGTTTCGCCAGCGAATTCTGGTACGGGTTTCGTATCGACAAGTCAGGTTCGGACGAGTTCTCACTCTGGATGATTGATGGGGAATCTTATGAGGGGTTCGACGACCTGGATAAACTCGAGTTATTGAAAGATATGGACCCGCCCTATGATCCGCGCGCTCTCAAAAAGGCCCGTCGCGCGGTCGAGCGAGTCATTGCGCGAAACGTCGACGACGAAGAATTGTACGACGACTCTCCATGGGTGTTTCATCGCGTTGAGCCCGAGCATCACGATATGTTCGAGTCATTTCTCGACGACGTCGTCGGCATTGAATGACATGAGTGTATGAGCGTGTACTCCCAATTCAGCTTTACAGATCCAGTGACCCCGTTCGGCCTGATGTTCGTCGCTGCGATTGCCACCAGCTGGTGGCTGGCGCGGCGTAACGCGACGGCAATGCGAATCGATGCATCGCATATCGATCTGCTGCTGCCAGTGTCGATCATCGGCGGTATTGCGGGTGGCATGATCTTGTCAATGATGATGCCAGCGGACCGACAGATTGCCGGCGAATTGCTGCAGGTGGAAACACGGGTACGACTGTTCAGCCTCGTTTTGAGTGCTGCGGCCATCGTATTCGTCTACAGCAGGTTGACGCGGCAATCATTTCGCACGCTTGTTGACATTTTCGCGTTGCCGACACTGGCTGGATTGGTCGTGCACCGCTTCGGATGTTACCTGGCTGGTTGTTGCTGGGGCGACATCAGCGTGCACGACCCCGTGTTGTCGAGTATTGCGACAACGGCTATCGGCCAGCAGATCCAGACCTTGCCATGGCTCGCCGGCGAGTGGGTCAGAATCGGCGTCGAGTACGCACCAGGCACGTTCGCATTTCAGCAGCAGGTCGCGATTGGCCTGATCAGCGCGGATGCAGCGCAGTCCTTGCCGGTGCATCCTGTGCAACTGTACGAAGCGACCCTGTTGGGCGTATTCATTTTGCTGTTCCGCAAGATCAGGATCGATCAGTATCGGCCAGGATCACTGGCTATCATCGCCATCGGCGGGTATGCGGCTATCCGTTTCCTGATGGAATACTTAAGGGCGGACGGAAACATCATATTCGGTTCGCTGACGGTAACGCAGCTGCAATGCATCGTGCTTCTTGTACTCGCGGGCGGGCTCTGTATGATTTCGCGGCATGCAGCCGATCATCCGCGTATCCAATCTGAACAAAACCTATGCGGGCGGCTTTCAGGCACTCAAGAACGTCAACCTCGAGATCAATAAGGGCGAAATCTTCGGCTTGCTAGGGCCGAACGGCGCCGGCAAGACGACGCTGATCAATATTGTGTGTGGCATTGTCACAATAACTAGCGGTACGGTGACCGTCGCCGGTTACGACATCGTTGCGGATTACCGCGAAACACGCTCCCGCATAGGCCTGGTGCCGCAGGAGTTGCCGACTGAGACATTCGAAACGCCGTTCAACGTCTGTCGTCTAAGCCGCGGTTTATTTGGCAAGCCAGAGGACCCTGAATACATCGAAAAGGTCCTGAAGTCGTTATCGCTGTGGGACAGGAAAGACGAAAAGATCATGCTGTTGTCGGGCGGCATGAAACGTCGTGTGCTTATTTCCAAGGCACTGGCACACGAACCCGACATTCTCTTTCTCGATGAACCCACGGCAGGCGTCGATGTCGAGCTGCGTCAGGACATGTGGAACGTAGTGCAGTCACTACGCGAATCCGGCGTAACGGTTATTCTCACGACGCATTATATTGAAGAGGCCGAACAACTTGCAGACCGGGTGGGCGTCATCAACAACGGTGAGATCATACTCGTTCAGGAAAAAACTCGGCTCATGCAGGAGCTCGGAAAGAAAGAGCTCGTGTTGCAGTTGTCCGAGTCACTGGCGAGGGTGCCGGCGCAATTGACCGAGTATAAGCTTGAGCTCAATGATGGCGGTATGGAGCTTACTTATCATTACGACACGAAACAGGAGCGAACGGGTATCACTGCATTACTCGCGGCGCTGCATGATGCCGGGATCAAGTTCAATGATCTCAGCACGTCGCAGACTTCCCTCGAGGAGATCTTTGTCGGCCTGGTAAACAAAGACACATGAACTTCAACGCAATTAAGGCGATCTATCGCACCGAAATGGCACGCATGATGCGCACGATCGTGCAAAGCATTGTCGCGCCCGTTTTGTCGACGTCGCTCTACTTCGTCATCTTTGGCGCGGCGATCGGATCTCAAATCAAGGAGATTGACGGCGTCGCCTACGGCGCGTTTATCGTACCCGGCCTGATCATGCTTGCGATCATGACCGAGAGCATTTCGAACTCATCGTTTGCCATATATTTTCCGAAATTTACGGGCACGATCTTTGAATTATTATCGGCGCCGGTTTCGTTTGTTGAGGTCGTCATCGGTTACGTGGGTGCGGCTGCGAGCAAGTCGATAGTCATTGGCTTGATCATTCTCGGGACGGCTAGTTTTTTTATCGATCTCGAAATCGCACATCCGGTGATAATGTTGCTATTCCTGGTACTGATATCGGTGTCGTTCAGCCTGTTCGGCTTCATTCTCGGCATCTGGGCCGATGGCTGGGAGAAACTCACGATCGTGCCGGTCCTTGTCATCATGCCGTTGACGTTTCTCGGTGGCACGTTCTACTCGATCAGCATGTTGCCACCGGCCTGGCAGACTGTCAGTCTGTTCAATCCAGTCGTGTATCTGATCAGCGGTTTCCGCTGGGCATTCTATGAAAATGCGGACGTTGCCATAGGTCTGAGCCTCGGCATGGTGCTGGGATTTCTTTTTCTGTGCCTGTTCGCCGTGCACTGGATCTTCAAGACGGGCTACAAGCTCCGCAGCTAGACTGTAAATTTCACCGATCTTTCGCGCCAACTGGTAAAACTTCCGGACTAACGGCGACGATGATCATCGGGATCGAGTATCTCCTTGAGGGCGTCTCTGTCGGCGCAAAAGCATTGCGCCGGTTTGCCCATGTACTCGGTGCAAACCGGCGTCCGGTTAATCGGGCAGTCGAGCATCTCGCGAATTACCGACATGTCGATTTCGGGTCGCCTTTCTATCGGGTGAGTCGGCGCACACGCTGATAGTGTGCCTAGGCCGATGATCAATACCAAAATTCCAGGGTGATCAGGCATACGTCACGTCAGACCCAGAATCGTAAGCCTTGTTCCATCAGTTTGGCGGCCGCGTGTACTCGTCGATGACCTTCTCGATCGCAGCAGCACAAACAGCGCAAAAGTAATCGGTGCGAGTAAACATCAGGCAGTTCTGCGCAGAACGATAATAACCCTTGGCCTCGTAGTTGGCCCCTTCGAAGGCGCCGACTGCATCTCGATACTCGTTCTGAGAGAACAGTTTTTCTGCGTACTCCTTCGTGAATCGAAACAGCTCGTTCATTTCGGATTCGGGCACGTTGGCGTCGCGCATCTTTGCCCGACGCTCCTGCACCGCCATGGAGTGTTCCTCGAATTCTGCCTTGGGCCAGGGCGTCGGCAGCGGCGTATTCACCGCGACCAGGTGCTTCCATTTGAGATTATCGGGGTCGAGCAGGGCGGTGACGTTGGGCTCATAGGGCTCGGTAATGACGTCAGGTCCCTCGTAAGCGACCGAACTCGTGAAGTACTCGTCAGCAAGGCCCGCGAAGTGGTGGCCGAATTCGTGCACGAACAGGTACGGCGCCCACTCGCTGTTCGCGGCGGCGGTGCTGAACAGGCCGTAAATGCCGCCGCCACCATAGGTTTCGGTATTCGTAAGTATCTCGACAAAATCGTAGGGCGTGGATGAGGCGATGCGGCGCCAGTTCCTGTTATCGGATGTCAGCACGTAGCGTTCGGAGCGAAATGAGTCGTAGCTTGTGCCAACCGGCGTATCACGATACGTGTGCGTCGATGGCCGGGATATTCCCGACTTGGCCGAGGCTGGCGCAAGGGCCCAGACATTGAAGTCGTTCTTGCGTTGTTTGAATGGCGCAGTCGCAAACAGGACATCGGTCATTTCGCGGGCTTTGGCGACAAATGCATCGTGCTCGTCAGCGGTGTAACCATCGCCGAGCAATAGCAGGTCTACCTTGGTCGCCGGGTCACCGCTTTCCCAGATAGCAATAACCCGGTCGGAGTAAAGTGCCGATTCACGGTGCACGAGGTAATCATTCGGGTCGATGGATATTCGCCAGATTTCTTCAAACCGATTGCCAGGACCACGTTTTCTCAGAACCACTTCGAAAAGTTCCGCCTGAATCGGAAAGCGCAGCGACTCGTGAAACGTTCGATGCATCTGACGCGCCTCACCCGTCGTTTCCCATTCGCCGTAAATGCTGCTGAAGCTGCGTGACCAGGCCACGCGTCCCGATTCGGGATCGACAATTTCGAACAGGTACTTGCCGCGTGAAGTTTTGTCGATAGGCTGCTGCATGTTGCCGGTCCATGGCAGCGGTTCGATAACAACCCGGTCAAGGCTGAACAGCTCCGTGTCGTGGTTGCCCGTGTGGTAGTAATCGACGCGCATCGTTGCCGGAGCTTCGGCCGATACGTTACTGCATACTGTGGCCAGCAAGGCCAATACGATTTTCGATCCAATCTTCATTGAGCCCACTCACGTATACTGTCGCGGCATTCAATATTGCATCATGGCGGGGAAAAACTATATGCGAACAGTCAGGTACCTGGCGTTGTTGCTGGCGTGCGCATCGTGCACTCAGCAGGCGCAAGTTGACGCTGCAACCCAGATGGATCCGCTGGCCGAACAGTATGTTCGATTGGCGCTGGCGCTGGGGCAACATGATGAACATTATGTGGACGCCTATTTCGGGCCCGAGGAATGGCGTGGCGATGCGCAAGACAACGCGCAGACTTTAGTGAAAATCATTGCAGCGGCCGAGGAGCTCGTGGCAAAAATTCGGGCAATCGATGTAACGGGCGAGGAATACGTGATTGTGTTGCGTCAGGATTATATCGCCTCGCATGTCGAATCGCTCGCTGCGGTCGCGCGTATGCGATCCGGCGAGCGACTGACTTTTGATGAAGAATCAAAGGCGGTCTACGGATTTGTCGCGCCGACATTTCCCGCTGAGCACTATGAGAAAACACTTGCTGATATCGATGCGCTGTTGCCCGGTGAGGGACCATTGCATGAGCGTGTGTACGAGTTCTCTCTGCAATTTCGTGTGCCGTCCGACAAAATTGAAGCTATGGTCCGTGCCGGTATTGACGAGTGCCGGGCACGAACACTACGGAGGATGACATTGCCCGACGGCGAGTCTTTCGTGTTGGAAATGGTTAGCGGCAATCCATGGGGTGCTTACAATTGGTATCAGGGGAATAGTCAGGGCCTGATCCAGATCGAGACGAGCAGGCCGAAGTCTCTCGGCAGTGCGATTACGATGGGTTGTCACGAAGGCTATCCCGGGCATCACACTTTCAGCAGCCTGCTCGACCAGAATTTTTTTAGGCAACGCGGCTGGGTCGAGTTTTCGGTATTGCCGTTATTTTCTCCCCAGGGGGTGATTTTTGAGGGCAGTGGAGACTTTGCGGCCAGAGTTGCATTTCCTGGCGACAGTCGGAACGAGTTCCTGCGCAATACGATCATGCCGATCGCTGGTATTGAATCGGCAGACCTGGAAACTGCGGATCGACTCCGCGATTTAACTCAGAAAATTCGCTATGCCAGCATTGAGGCGGCAAGGAAGTTCCTCGATGGTGACTGGGATCGAGCGCAAACCGAGGATTGGCTGATGCGCTATGCGTTGACGCCACCGGAGTCGATCGATGCCTGGTTCGGCTTTACCGAGCGTTACCGCGCGTATCGAATCAACTATACGCTTGGTGAAGATCTGGTCAAAGAATTCGTGCGCCGCGAAAATCCAAATGCAGACGAGGAGGGCGACTGGCAAGCGCTGGCCAAACTTCTGTCGTATCCGCCGACGCCGGGTCTTTTCGCCGACTTCTGACTGACTGATAATTCGGTTGATGAATAAGTCTCGAATCCTGCATATTTCGGCGCTGGTTATTGCCGGTGAGATGGTCTTCAGCCTGCCCTTTCACACGACACGTTTTTTTCGCCCAACATTTCTCGAAGTTTTCGACCTCACCAACACGCAAATGGGCGACATGTTCGCCGCCTATGGAGTTCTTGCGATGTTGTCGTACCTGCTTGGCGGCCCGTTCGCGGATCGGTTCTCAGTGCGCTCATTGTTATTGACGTCACTAATTGCTACAGCGTGCGGCGGGCTTTACATGGCAACGATACCGGGGGCGGTCGAGATGGCATTTATCTTCGGTTTCTTTGGAGTGACAACAATCTTTCTGTTCTGGGCGGCGCTGATACGAGCGACGCGGGAATGGGGCGGCGATAGAGTGCAAGGCACGGCTTTTGGAATTCTCGATGGCGGTCGTGGACTGGTCGCAGCGTTGTTCGCCGTACTCACGGTTGCCGTGCTCGCCGCGTATCTACCCGAGGATGCGACGATGGCGACCGACGCCGAGCGTAGCGCGGCACTCAAAACGATCATTTTGTTGTACTCGGCTGCTACGTTCGCCGCTGGCGCGTTTGTGTGGTTCATAATTCCGTCACCTGGCGAGACCGAGCGGGCGCCCTCTAATCCGCTGGCAGGCATGGCTTTCGTTCTACGCCGTCCGATCATCTGGGCCCAGGCCGGAGTCATCGTCTGTGCGTACTGTGGCTACAAGGGGCTCGATAACTACTCGTTGTACGCCGTAGAGGTGCTGGGTATGGATGAGGTCGAGGGAGCAAGACTGGCGTCTTATGGTGCCTGGGTTCGTCCGGTTGCAGCGCTGGCCGCGGGTCTGATTGCCGATCGCTTCGATGTGACGCGCTCACTCGGTGTTTTCTTCATCTTGCTGACATTCGTGTACGCGTTGCTATCCATACTGACGCCTGACACGACGGGAATGACTGTTATCTATGCCAACTTGTTTGTTAGTTATTTCGCCGTGTACGCGCTTCGCGGTATCTACTTCGCATTGCTTGAGGAAACGCACACACCTCGACACGTCACAGGCGCAGCTGTCGGCGTGATCTCCTTTGTCGGATACACGCCGGACATTTTCTTTGCGTCAATCGGCGGACGCCTGCTCGACGCGAATCCTGGAGCGGGCGGACATCTGGACTATTTTCGTTTTCTAACCGGCATCGCAATCTGTGGCGTACTCGTTGTTGGATGGCTGATGTGGCTGCAACGAAGCAATCTAGCGCGGATTAGTCAGGAATAATCCGGGCACGGACAACAGGATGCCTAAAACCATGTACACGCGAGCACTCATGATCATCAGCGCGGCATTCCTGGCCATACTTGGGCTGGCGACGTCATTCGCTGCGGAAGAAATTCTGTCCGTGCATGGTGCGACGCCGGATACATCGACAATCCTGCTGATTCGGATGATGGGTGCTCTATATCTGGGCTTCGCGCTTTTGAACTGGACCGCGCGCGGTGTGCTAATCGGCGGTATTTATAACCGCCCCGTAGCGTTCGGCAACTTCGTGCACTTCACGATGGTTGGCATCATGCTGACCAAGGCCGCTATCGTGCATGGGGCGACTCAGTTGGCGGCGAGTGCGTTCGTCTTTTCGATTTTTGCCGTGTGGTTCGGGCTGGTGTTATTCAGACATTCGCCACAGTCGACGACAAACTGAACGACGAATCAGTTGCTCAGATCCAGACCGATTATGACCGGGTCGTGGTCGGATGTGCGATATGGGTTGCGGTCGTCAAACAGAGCCGCGGCCCGACCAGACTCGAGGTTGTAATCACGGACTGGCGGTTCATCGGCATTGATATGCCACTCGACCACTTCGGTGACCTGTGGCACCAGGCTCGCCGATGCGAAGGCGTGGTCAAGTGCGCCGGCCTGGCCATTAAAAACGTATGAGTAAGCATCCGTGCCGCTGAACGTCTCCAGCAGGTTGTCGAGCCCGGCGCTTTTGAGCGTTGTTAGCGGATCCTCGAAGATGTGCGCATTGAAGTCGCCGATGATCAGGTAATCGGCATCACCGCTGCCCGTGGGATCGCGCGCAACCCAGTCGGCGAGGGCAGCGCCGGCGCTGGTTCGCATTGCGTTGCAATTGCCCTGGCCATCACCGAGATCAGGATCGCCAATGTTGTCGCAGGACGAACCCTTCGATTTGAGATGGTTGACGACGACCGATAGCACTGCGTTGTTCGATGTCTGAACAAACGATTGTGCGAGCGCGGGACGATTGCGCCCGTCGTTAAAATTTGCGTCGACGCTGGAATCCAGGATTACGGCTGGGCCATTCAAACTGATCGTTGCTGTCTTGAAAAGAAATCCGGTCGTGATTACGTCGTCGCCAATTGCGGCGGTTCTGACGTAGTCATAAGTACTGCTGCTCGTCAGGTTCAATGTGTCGACGATGATCTGCAGTGCCGCGCCTGCATTGTTTTCGATTTCGATCAGTCCAACGATATCAGCATCGAGCATATCGAGAGTCGTGACAAGCTTCGACAGCTGGCGGTCGAGTTCTGCGGTTGAATCGGCGCCGCGGCAACCGCCACTGCCGGACGGACCGCAAGTGCTTTGCCCGGTGTCGATGGTCGAGAAAAAATTCAGAGCATTAAAGCTGACTATGCGCAGGGTACCTTTGACGATCGGGGCGCCAGGTCTGGGATTTTGCGACTCGAACTGTGGGTCCGCGGTTGGCATCAGCCGATACGCCTCTGAGCCTCTGGCTCCACTGCCACGGGAGAATCGCAATACACCGATTAGCCCTGTGACTTGGTCGCCGCTGCGTATCGAGTAGCTGGACGCGGCGCCGGCCGTGAGAAACGCGATCGGCGTGGCATATGACTCTTTGCGACCGTCATCGAGCAACAGCGACCGCGCGGCAAGAGCTTCACGATGTGCGATACGCCCCGCCACATCCGGAGCGCTCTGATTTGTGAACCCGTACGGTCGGCCGCCCTGCGCCAGGCCAACCTCGCCGTATCGCTCGAGGTTGTACAAACTTGTTACCGTTAGTGCCTGCGGCAGTCGAATCAGCATGCCTTCGAATCGCTCCAGGTCGGCGATCGAGTTGCCGTCGCTGTTCGTTGTCAATGCTGCCGCGGGCAGATTAACATCGACGGGTTGAATCGTTCCCGACCCGGTGATCGTGACTTGAGCAGCTGTGATCTGTGTCTCGCCGAAATACTCGTTGACCATGCCCTTGACGGATACACGATCGCCGGTGGAAACATCAACAGTCGGATTGCCGCCATCGAAGACAAAAATACCATCCGAGGTTGCAGGATCGGTGTCGTTGACCGTGTCCTGCAAATAGAATCCATCGAGATTGCGGCTGTCGTCGGCATCATTATTCTGAAAATCACCGGTCACGATGCCGGTAATTGTCACGGTCTGCCCGATCAGTGGGCTGGTCGCGCCGTTTCCCTGCACTTCGTAGATCGAAGTGACTGCGGCATTGTCAGGCGATGAGTTCGAACGATTGGCGCCGCTGCCACCACAGGCGGTCAAGAGCGCAACGAAAATAACAAGCGATTCGCGCATCAGACTATGCTAGCCCGAAGGGGGCGCAACGCGATCGCTCCTACGCCATATCGAAAAATAATAACTCCGAGCGCTCAATAGCGCTAAACCTCAGCGTCTGTTCGTCCCGCGTCATAATGGCATCGCCTGCGACCAGGGTTTGACCTGCAATGTCGACAGAACCGCGGACGACCTGAATAAAGCCGCGCCGTTGCCCATCGAATTCGTAATCGAGTGCGGCGTTCTCATCGAGCTCGGTCGAGTACAGGTTGACGTCCTGGTGAATCGTCAACGAGCCATCCCGACCGTCACGCGAACCAACGAGTCTCCATTGATTGTTTTTTTCCTCGGGCGGAAACAGCTTTTGTTCGTAACCGGGTTCGAGGCCATTCTGCTCGGGAAGAATCCAGATCTGCAGCAGGTGCGCCTCGTCGTCCATCGAGTGATTGAACTCACTGTGCATGATGCCGGTGCCGGCGGTCATGCGCTGCAGCTCGCCGGCGCGAATGACGGAGCCGTTGCCCATGTTGTCCTTGTGCTCGAGCGCACCGTCAATCATGTACGTGATAATCTCCATGTCCTGGTGCGGGTGAGTGTCGAAACCCTGACCGGCTTCTATCCAGTCCTCGTTGACGACGCGCAACTTGGCAAAGCTCATCATCGACGGATTGTGATAGTCCGCAAATGAAAATGTATGTCTACTCTTGAGCCAGCCGCGGTCTGCAGCGCCGCGGCTGTCGGAGCGAATTATGTCGATCATCTCTGTCTTCCAGACGAGGATTGTGATGCTGATTGTGCGTTATTATAGTGTCGATGTCGTCATCGACTCAGGAAATGCCACATGACTCGAACAATTACATTGGCAATGCTTGCATTGTCACTGGCAGTCACCACCACGTCGGCGAGCGAACTCGTAAAGGAATTTTCCGGCAGAGCCAGCGTCACCACGGCCGTCTTCGATGTAGATTCGCCCTGGATTATGGATTGGAATCTGAATGCCGATTACGAGCAGCTGGTTGCGCTCGATATCACGCTCATCGAGGCGAAAACCGGCCGGCATATCGGACGCGTTCTGCACACGAAGCGCAAGGGCAATGGCATAAAGTTATTCTACGAAGCGGGCAGCTACCAGTTGCGCATCAGCGCCACGCTGGCGCGCTGGCGAATCAAGATAGAACAGCTTACAGATGAAGAGGCGGAGCTGTACGTGCCGAAAGGCCCCAAACGTTCAGTTTTCTAAATGTCCTTGAACCCAAATCCTGGAGGCTGATTCGGTGGCAACATACATTCAAAACGTGAAATTTCCCGCATTCCTGTTGGTACTAATTGTGTCTGTGCCACTGGCTGTGGCTGCGCCAGGAAGCGATAACAAACCCAATATTGTCCTGGTTCTGATGGATAATTTTGGTTACGGCGAGATTGGCGTTTATGGCGGCGGCGTCTTGCGCGGGGCACCAACGCCCAGAATTGACAGCATTGCCGCTGAGGGATTCCAGCTAACCAACTTCAACGTCGAAGCGGAGTGTACGCCGTCGCGTACCTCATTGATGACTGGTCGTTACGGGATTCGTGCCCGGCAGCGGCCTGACGGTCCTCCAAGGGGTATATGGTGGGGCATCACCGAGTGGGAAATTACACTGGCGGAGATGCTGTCGGATGCCGGTTACGCAACTGGCATGTTCGGAAAATGGCACTTGGGAGACACCGAGGGGCGTTTCCCTACAGACCAGGGTTTCGATGAGTGGTATGGAATCCCCAATTCATCGGATCGAGCCTTCTGGCCGGATAGCGATAGCTGGCAGGAAGGGGCCCACCCGGATCTCGAGTTCACCTACGTGGTGTCGTCAAAGCGAGGTGAAACACCAAAAAAACTGGAAGTGTACGGGCGCGAGAAGCGCAAAACGATCGACCGGGAAATCACCGATCACGCCATCGATTTCATCAAACGCAAGGCTAAAACCAGGCAACCTTTTTTCGCCTATCTGCCCTATACGCAGACCCATGAACCGGTCGACGCCCATCCTGACTTTAAGGGTACGACCGGAAACGGAAGCTTTGCTGACGTCTTGGCACAGACGGATGCCTATGTGGGTGAGCTCCTCGATACGATCGATGAGCTAGGGCTCAAAGACAACACCATCTTTATCTTTACGTCGGACAATGGCCGCGAAGGCATAACGAGATCGTTTGGATTCACCGGGCCCTGGCGAGGGAGTATGTTTTCTCCCTATGAAGGCTCCTTACGCGTGCCTTTTCTGATCCGCTGGCCTGGGAAAATTCCCGCCAAGCAAGTCTCAAACGACATTGTCCATCTGACCGATTTGTTTCCCACATTGGCTAATTTTGTCGGCGGCGATATTCCGCAAGATCGCATACTCGATGGTGTTGACCAATCTGATTTCTTCATGGGCAAGTCGGATAAATCCGCTCGAGAATCCATCGTCATTTACATCGGTAATGTACTTTTTGGAGTGAAGTGGCGCAATTGGAAAATGCTTATCAAGGAAATCGATGAAGACAGCTATGCGATTCGCACCATGGCCTATCCATCAATCTACAATCTGCTCATAGACCCAAAAGAAGAGGTTCCCGAAGGCTTCTATCTCGATGACACCTGGGTAGACGCGCCTTTATGGCAAGTTATAGAGGATCACCTGGCATCGATTGAAAATGACCCTGGGGCTCCGGGTCCCTAGCCTGGATTATTCATGAATTCGCTCACTCTCATCATCGACGACTTTAGATAAATGGGACATGGTCGATGACACGTGTATGTCTGGGCGTCACACTCGGCCATTCAAACAACTCGGAGATTGTCTAATGGGCAAGAGCACATGTTTGGGCGCATTAATCGTGCTGGGTGGTTTCTGTTTAACGGTACCTGCAAGTGCTGGCGAGATGTATTTTACACCAGCCGTTGCTTACACCGATGAAGACGAGGCCCGAGGGGCCGACGATGATATTAGTGGCGGTCAGCTTGCTCTGGGCTGGGTCCTGACAGACCGTGTATCCCTGGAAGCCATGGCTGGGTACTCGGACCTGGGCGGCATCAGTGAACTCAAGATTTGGGAAGGATCGTTAAATCTGTTGGTTTCGCTGAGTCCCAATTCGCGCCTGTCACCGTATTTGTTGGGTGGTATAGGCATGATGAATACAGACTCGCTGACGATGACACCTGAGAATTCAGCGCTGGCGAACCTGGGCGTGGGCCTGATGTACCGCTTTGGCGACAGTTCGGTGTCATTAAGGCTCGAATTCCGTCAGCGCTTCGAAGTTGAGAATACATTAACTTTTAACGATCAGATCACCTCGCTCGGCCTACAGTTCGGATTTGGTAGAACTGAGGCACTGCCGCCACCCATTGAGCGCGAGAGCGATGCCGATGGTGATGGCGTCCCCGATAGTCGCGACGCGTGCTCAAATACGCCGGCCGGGGAAAGTGTCGATGCGCGCGGCTGCCCATTTGATGGTGACGGAGACGGCGTAAGCGACCGCAATGACCAGTGTCCGAATACCGTCAGGGGGGCTACCGTTGATGCTAAAGGTTGCGAACTCGACAGTGATAATGATCGCGTCGTCGACCGGCTTGATGACTGCCCGAATACCCGAGGCGGTGTACGCGTTGACGTAAAAGGGTGCGAGATTCGGGAGGTCATTCGCCTGCCCGGTGTAAATTTCGAGACCAATTCAGACCGGCTATTGCCAGGCGCATTACCCGTGCTCAACGATGCAGCTGCAACACTGCGCATGCATCCGGACCTCATCATAGAGGTTGCAGGGCACACAGACAGCGCTGGCAGTGCCGCACATAACGAGGGGCTGTCGGAACGTCGCGCCAACACAGTCCGCGACTATCTGATCAGGAATGGTGCGAGTCTCAAAAACCTCACTTCAAGAGGATACGGTGAGGCACAACCGATCGCGGACAATGCTACGGCAGACGGAAGAGCCCGCAATCGCCGCGTCGAGTTGCGCATCCTCGATCGCTGACGGATAGTCAATTTGGATTTGCTTGAGACCCCGCTTCGGCGGGGTTTTTCTATGTCCGGTTTGCCCCCCGGAAGCGGACATTCAGTTAAGATTGGGCGAAAGGGCCGCTAACGACCCAAAACGATCTTTTGCTACTTATCCCGCGTAGGCAGGATGTTGTTCTACAACCAACCAACAATGGGCAAACTATGAAAAAATTTCTACTCGGTCTCCTAGGCTCAACAGCGATAGCTCTTTCGGCTTTCGCGGCGCTCGAAGTAGGCGACACCGCACCAATCTTTGAGGCGAAGGCATCGCTGGCCGGCGAGCCCTTCGATTTTTCGCTCCGCGACGCGCTCGATGACGGGCCGGTGGTGGTCTATTTTTATCCGTCAGCTTATACGCAAGGATGCAATATTCAGGCGCGCGAATTCGCCAAAAACATGGATGAGTTCACGGCCGCGGGCGCGAACGTGATTGGAGTATCTCTCGACAGTATCGAGCGGCTCAATGATTTCTCGGCTGATCCAGACTATTGCGCGGGCAAGCTTGCGGTGGCATCTGATGCCACCGGCGCAATTTCAAAGTCATATGGCATAACCGTTTACGAGGGTAGTGAGGGCGACAAGGACACGCGTGGCGCCGAAATCGGTCACGGCTATGCTGAACGCACTACTTTCATCGTGACGCCAAATGGCAAGATTGCCGAGACAATCGGCGGCATTTCCCCGATGGAAAACGTTCTCAAATCACTCGAGGCGGTGAAACGTCTTCAGTAGTTGGATATTTCTGCGGATAAGTTTACGTAAGAACTTCGAGATCACTGCTCAGTGTTGCGGTTTCGTGCCGATAGGATGCTGTGGCCATCGCGGGTCTGCGGCAATTTCAAGTCCAAAATACTGCTGGCAATTTGAGTCCGCAGTATTTGCGCTGTCCCACCGGCGATAGTGAACATCCTTGCGTCTCTGACCGCCCGCTCCAGCGGCAGGCGTCTCGAATAACCCATTGAACCGTGCAATTGAAGCGCGTCGTTCGTCACTTTATTGGCCATTTCAGCGGCGAAAACCTTTGCTCGTGCGGCATCCAACATAGACGGAAAGCCGTTTCCGCCATTGGCGGCGGCGTTGTACAGCAGCGCTTGTGCAGCTGATAAATTCGTTGCCATATCGGCAATCATCCACTGTAGACCCTGGAACTCTGCGATCGGTCGCCCGAATTGCTTGCGGTTCTTGACGTACTCGACAGCGATCTCAAACGCTCCTGTCGCAATTCCCAACGCGACAGTTCCCGCTCCTACTCTTTGGGCGTTGTACGCATTCATCAGACCAGCGAAACCGCGATGCAGGCCCTGCGGCGGCACGACCAACATATCACTGTCGACTTCGAGACCGTCGAAATGCACGTACGTTTCGGGAATGCCGCGCACACCCATTGCGGGCTCGCGTTCGCCAATTATCAATCCGCTATCGTTCTCACCTCGCACTACGATGAATCCGCCGATGCCTTTGTATTCATCGTTTTCAATCACACGTGCGAATACCAGATGCACCTTGGAAACACCTCCGCCCGTTATCCAGTACTTGGTGCCATTGAGTACGTAACGGTCACCGTGTTTCTGGGCCGTTGTCGTCATCTCTGTTGCGGCGCTGCCGGCGCCGGGCTCCGTTATGCAGATTGCCGGTTTGTCGCCAGCCAGGACATAGGGTGCCACTCGATGCTTCTGTTTCTCAGAGCCGTAGGCCATGATCGCGCCGATTGCACCCATATTGGCTTCGACGGTGATTCGGCCCATCGTTGCGCAACACCTCGCGATTTGCTCTACAACAAGAACAGTGTCGAGGCAGGTAAGACCACGGCCACCGTACTTTTTCGGTATCGTCATGCCCATCAGACCAGCATCGGCGAGAAGCTTGACGCTGTCCCATGGATATTCTTCAGTTGCATCGACCTCGGCGGCACGAGGACGAAACTCCGCCTCCGCCAGCTCACGCGCGGCGGCCTGAAGTGTTAGTTGCGGGTCAGTCAATCCGTGAATCATCAAGTTTCCTCAAAACGCCTGATTCGTTAGAACGTTTTTCGCCACTTTGTCTATATTTCCTGTACAAGCGTTCTTCAACTGGAATATTCATTCGGTTCTCATGTCTTGTTATACCCCCCTATCATCGCCTTTCAGAATATGCGGGAGTTGCGGGACAGAAAAGACGAAATTCATTTGGTGGTTGAGTCAATTATACTGTTGATTATTCTATATTGCGGCCAGCGATCTCTGACCATGACGTTCTTCACCTAACTAAGGTATCAGGCATCCATGATGATACGACTCCTTCTCTTGGTCGTTGCGACCACAGCTGTCGCGCACGCGCAGGAACCTGACGCGACCGCAATCGTCCGTGACGCCGTCAACCATTGGCGCGGCGTTTCCTCGGTCAGCGTCATGACGATGGTCATTCATCGTCCCGAATGGGAGCGTACGATGACGATGCGCGCCTGGACCAAGGGCGATGAGAAATCCTTACTCGTCGTCATCGAACCAAAAAAAGATCGTGGTAACCGCATGCTTACCAATGACAATAATATGTGGTCGTTCTCACCGAAGATAAACAGGGTAATCAAAGTGCCGTCGTCGATGATGGGGCAAAGCTGGATGGGATCGGATTTTTCCAACAACGATGTGGCGCGTGCCGATGAGATCGTCGATGCATATGATCATTCGATCTTAAGCGTTGATGAATCAGACGGTATCACTGTTTATGAAATCGAATCGATTCCGCATGAGGATGCCCCCGTGGTCTGGGGTCGGGAGGTCCTGCGAATTCGTGCGGATCATGTCGTCCTGCTACACAGCTTTTATGATCAGGACGGTGAGCTCGTCAAACAACTGCAATCACTGGAGATTGGCGAAATGGGCGGGCGCATGGTCGCCCTCAGGCAGCGCATGGGTAAAGTTGCGACCCTCGACGAGTGGACCGAGCTGCGACTCCTGTCGGTTGAATATGCGGTCGATCTCCACGACAGCCTCTTCACATTGTCCAACCTGCGAAATCCCCGAGACTGATTGCCGTGAACCTCGTTTTTCGTCTGGCGTGGCGCAATCTATGGCGACACCCTCGACGTACCTGGCTGACGATCGGCGCAATGATGTTTTCGAATATGCTGCTGGTCTTCATGATTTCACTGCAATTCGGCATGTATGGCCTGATGATCGATAACTCGTTGCAGGCGTTTACCGGGCACATGCAGATTCAAGCGCCCGGTTACAAAGACGATCAGAGAATGCGTCAAACCATTGCCGATATCGTGCCGCTCAGTGTTTCGCTGCGCAGGGAGCTTGGTTCCGATGATATCGCCGCACGCGCATCGGCTTTTGCGCTTGTGTCGAGTGATGAGCGCAGCTACGGGATTGCGGTTTTCGGTGTCGAGCCGGCATATGAAGTCAACGTATCGACAATACCCGGGTTGATCGGGGAGGGACGTTTTCTCGGCGACAACGCAGCAGCCGAGATCGTTATCGGCGCAGGCCTGGCGCGTAATTTGCGCGTCAAACTTGGTGCCGAGTTGACTTTGCTTGGCAGCGGCCGCGACGGATCCTTCGCTGCAGCGGTCGTCACAATAGTCGGTATTTTCGACAGCGGACTTGCAGAGATCGATCGCAGCATCGTGGAGATTCCACTTGGCCTGTTTCAGGATGTTTTCTATATGCAGGGAGCAGGGCACCAGGTCGTTATCAATGCTCCGGTGATTGACGACGTTGCCGAATTGCAAATACGGGTTAATGCATTGCTGCCGGCAGGTCAGGAACTCGTTGTACACGATTGGGACGCGTTGCAACCCGGCCTCAAACAGGCTATCAGGGCTGATATAAGCAGCTCATTTTTCATGTACGGAATACTCGTTATCCTGGTCGCATTCAGCGTGTTAAACACGCAACTGATGTCGGTACTCGAGCGAACCCACGAATTCGGCATCGTCATGGCGCTCGGGCTCACGCCAGGCCGGCTCGCCTGGCTGGTGTTACTTGAAACCGCGATTATGGGTGTGCTGGGTCTGTTGCTCGGTGCGCTGCTTGGCGCGCTCGTGACTTATTATTTCAGCATCAATGGTTTCGCGTACCCGGGCATGGCGGAGTTGGCGGCAAAATTCAATCTGCCCGCTCGCTTCTTCCCGCAGATAACCGTGTTAACACTGCTGATCGGGCCAATAGTCGTATACCTGTTTACGATGCTCTCCGCGTTGTACCCGGCACTCAGGCTGCATCGCCTGCATCCGGTTGAGGCGATGAGGGCCGTGTAATGCATATGGTCGCGATTCTTACGACGCTCGCCTGGCGCAATCTGTGGCGCAATCATCGCCGTACGCTGATCATGCTGGCAGCGGTGATTCTCGGCACCTGGGCAATGATCTTCATGACAGCGCTGATGCGCGGCATGGTCACGCAAATGATCCAGGATGGTATCAGCGCGCTGCCTGGTCACATACAGGTACACGATCCCGAGTACCGGGATGATCCCAGCGTCGCCAATCTCATATCGATCAGCGATACGGAGCTCGCGGCGAAGTTCGACGATGCCGACATAGCGCGCTGGGCTACACGTGTGCGAGTTCCCGCGGTCATTACCAGCGAATATGAGTCTCGCGGCATCACCCTGCTGGGCGTCGATCCAGCCCGCGAACGCGGTCTGACTTTCGTCGATTATGATGAGGTCGAAGGCCGGTTTCTCGAGTCAAGGGATGACACAGGTATCGTCATCGGCAAGAAACTCGCGAAGATGCTGAATACGCGGGTTGGCAAACGTGTGGTTGTGATGAGCCAGGATCCCGATAACGAGATCGCAGATCGCGGCTTCCGGGTGGTGGGGCTGTTTACGGCGAATGTCAGTGCTTTTGAAGAAACATTTGTTTTCGCGGGTAAGTCCACGACGCAAAAAATGCTGCGTATCGACGACCAGGTTTCGGAACTCGTTGTCCTTGGCGATGATTATCGTAACGTCGAGGTGCTGTACGACAAAGTATCGGCTATCGTCGACAGTCGCGTCGAGGTCAGGCGATGGTTTGAAGTCGATGCATATCTCGGCGCGATGCTTAATATCATGGACGGCTTTGTGTTCGTATGGATCATCGTGATCTTTCTCGCGCTGTCGTTCGGCCTCGTTAACACACTCGTGATGGCGGTGTTCGAGCGTGTGCGGGAGATTGGCCTGATGCTTGCGCTGGGCATGCGGCCCGTATACATCCTCGGGCAGATTATCATTGAGTCGTTGATGCTTCTCATAATCGGATTGGTGCTTGGTACAGCGCTGTCATGGGCGGCTATTCAGCCGATCAAAGACGGTATCGACATATCGATCGTTGGCGAAGGCCTGGATATGTGGGGCATGTCGAGCGTTCTTTATCCCGACTTGCTGCTTCGCGATGTCATCCTGGCCAATGTCGTCGTACTCGTGCTCGGTTTTCTTGCGAGCCTGGCACCAGCATGGCGCGCTGCCCATTATGAACCCGTTGCAGCGATTACGAAGGTCTGACTATGACAGCTGTACGTTGCGTCGATTTGTGCAAAACCTATCACCAGGGCGACGAAGATATTAAAGCGCTCGATCATGTCAGCATTGAAATCGACGCGGGAGGATTCGTTTGCCTGTCGGCACCATCGGGCGGTGGTAAGACGACCTTGCTGAATGCGATTGGCGGACTTGACAAGCCAGACAGTGGTGAGGTGTACATCGCCGGTCAGCGCATCGACAACCTCAGTAAGGGCGAACGCGCAAACCTGCGGCTCAGGCAGATCGGATTCGTGTTCCAGGCTTTCAACCTGATACCGGTGTTGACGGCGCGCGAAAATGTCGAATTCGTCATGCAGGTGCAGGGCGTACCGGCCGATGATCGCGGCAAAAAAGCGCTGGCAACACTCGAGGAGGTCGGCCTGGCCGGGCTTGAGGACAGGTTGCCTGCCGATATGTCCGGCGGTCAGCAGCAGCGCGTCGCAGTTGCCCGGGCGATTGTCTCGCGACCGGCGCTGGTTCTTGCCGATGAACCGACGGCCAATCTCGACTCGAAAACGGCCGATGGGCTGATCGAACTATTTCGTGTGCTCAATGAGCGGCACGGCACGACTTTCGTCATTGCGACGCACGACCGGCGTGTTATGAGTTACGCCAAGCGCCTGATCAGCATGCTCGACGGTCGAATCGTTGACGACATCGAGCAAAATGCCACGTAGCCTGCTTCTGCCGATTCTGCTTTGGTGCGGCATCGCACTCGCGGACGACGCCACGCTCGAGCTTGGAGGCCACGCGAAGTTACGCCTGATTGCCCAGAGCTTTGCCGATGAGAGTCTGTTTCGGGACCTGGCTGGAGCGACGTCCACCGATTTTGAGGGCGAACTTCGCATCAATTTTTCCGCGAACCCCGGCCATTGGTCCTTCGATTCGGCCTGGCAATTGTTCGCTTTGAACGGCGACAGTGTCGAATGGACGCGAGGGCTGGGACCTGCCGCCGATCTGTTGATCGATCGCTTGCCAAACGATGAGCGCCGTCTGTTCGATCTCACCGATGTCATTCGCGACGAGGGCAGGAACGCCGTCGTTCACAGACTCGACCGGTTCTCGGTCGCGTATACCGGCGAAAAGGTGGTCGCGCGATTCGGCAGGCAAGCGCTTTCCTGGGGTAACGGCCTGTTTTACTCGCCGATGGATCTCGTGAATCCGTTCGATCCGACCGCGATAGATATTGAGTTCAAGACCGGTGACGACATGATCTATCTGCAGTACCTGCGTGATAGTGGCGACGATGTGCAGGGAGCTGTCGTGATTCGTCGTAATCCTGTCACAGGAAATGTCGACTCCGACGAGGGCACTGTTGCCCTGAAGTATCACGCCTTTGCCGGTGGCAACGAGTACGACATTCTCATCGCGGAAAGCTATGGCGATACTGTCATTGGCATCGGCGGCGTATTTAGCATTGGTGGAGCCGTGCTGCGCGGCGATGTCGTCGCAACAGATGCTGCCAATGGCACGCGGGTACAGGTCGTCACCAACCTGGGCTACTCATGGACCTGGGGCGGCAGGAATGTCAGTGGCGTGCTTGAGGTCTATTTCAACGGTTTTGGTCAGCACGGCGGAGAGTACGATCCGGCGAGTCTGGCAACTAATCCCGAGTTGCTGGAAAGGCTTGCGCGCCGCGAAGTATTTGCGCTCGGTCGTTACTACATAGCGGGCAGCCTGAGCATCGAAATGTCACCGCTGTGGACGATGACACCGACTGTCCTCGCCAACGTCGGCGACCCGAGCGGACTGTTGCAATTCGTAACGCAGTACAGTGTGTCCGACGACATAACGTTTCTCGGCAGCCTGAATGTTCCGCTTGGCGCAAATGGCTCCGAGTTCGGTGGCATCGAGACCGGAATTGCCGGTCAATACCTTTCGACCGATGCCAGCGTATTCGCCCAGTTAGCCTGGTACTTCTAATTCTAACTGACGCTATAATTCGAACATGCATAAGTTATCGTTGCTGCTACTCGCCACTTTGCTCACCGCGTGTTCGGTCAACCCGGTCACCGGCGACCGCGAATTCATGCTCCTCTCTGGCGCGCAGGAAATTGCCATGGGTGAAAAAAATTATGCGCCCATGTTGCAGTCGCAGGGCGGGGCCTACGATGTCGATCCGGCGCTGATACAATATGTGCAGTCGATTGGCAAACGGCTTGCAGCAGTTAGCGAGGCATCGCTGCCCTACGAATTCACGGTGCTGAACAATTCGGTACCGAATGCCTGGGCATTGCCGGGCGGAAAAATTGGGATCAACCGAGGCCTGCTCACTGAGCTCAACTCCGAAGCGGAACTCGCGGCCGTGCTGAGCCATGAGATCGTGCACGCGGCGGCTCGGCACACGGCCAAGACTTTATCGCGTGGCATGCTGATGCAGGGATTGGTGGTTGCTACGAGTGTCGCAACCAATGACAGCAGCTACGGCGACCTCGCTGTCGGCAGTGCAAACGCGGCGGCGGCACTCGTAACGATGAAATATGGCCGAAGTGCGGAACTGGAGTCAGACAAGCACGGTATACGCTACATGTCGAAGGCCGGCTACGACCCTCAGGGCGCCATAGCTCTGCAAAAAACCTTTGTCCGCCTTAGCGAGACCCGTGACCAGGATTGGCTCAGTGGACTGTTTGCCAGCCATCCGCCGTCCAGGGAGCGAGTTAAAGCAAACATCAAGACGGCCGGCAGGCTCCCGGCGGGTGGCAAGCTTGGCAAAGACAACTTCCGTATCGCTATGCAACGGACGATGGATTCGAAACCGGCCTATGACGCATACGACGAAGGCCGCGAAGCGCTGGGCGACAAGAAGACGGGCGAAGCGCTGGCCCTGGCTAACAAGGCGCTGGCCCTGTACCCGGCCGAGGCACACTTTCACGCACTGCGCGGCGACGTTCGACTCGTAATCGACCAGTACGATATGGCAGTGACGAATTACAATCGTGCTATCGGCAGGCGCGGCGATTTTTTTTACTATTACCTGCAACGCGGTCTTGCACGCAACGAGCTCGGACAAACCAGTTCAGCCGTTGTCGATCTGGAGAGGAGCATCGAACTGCTACCGACAGCGCCCGCACATTACACGCTGGGAACAATTAATGTGGACCGCGGTAATATCGACGAGGCCATCAAACACTTCAGAATAGTCGCAAAAAGCGGTGGCGAATACGGCGCGGCCGCTACGGAACAATTGCGGCGGCTCGAAACGCAAACCCGACCATAAATTCCGCGACCGACGTCATGGCATTCGCCAGCATCGTGGACGGGATGTTCTTCGACCGAAGTAAAGCGCAGCATCGCGAGCTCCCGTCGAGCGGGATCGAGACATGAGGGAGAGGATCCTCCCGTTCGCGATGCTTCACAGCTACAGTTTGGTCGCTTGCACCTCGGCAATCCATGCATCGATCGCGGTGCCAAGCATCGGCAATGCGACACCGCCATTCGCGAGGATTCGATCGTGGAATTGACGAATGTCGAATTGTTCACCGAGCGCAGTCTCTGCGTGCGCGCGTATGCGCTGGATCTCGAGGCTGCCGATCAGGTACGAGGTCGCCTGGCCGGGCACGGCCGTATATCGATCTATTTCGGCGCTGGCTTTGTCCCGTCCAACTGCCGAATGTTGCATCATATAGTCAATTGCCTGATCGCGAGTCCAGCCCATGACGTGTATGCCCGGTTCTACAACCAGGCGCGCGGCACGCCAGGCTTCGTCAGAAAGTTTGCCGAATAGAGTGACGGGGCTCGAGTAGAGGCCCATTTCCTCGGCGATGTGCTCGGAATACAAGCCCCAGCCTTCGGCCGATCCCGATACGAACATGTAGCGCAGGATCGGATGTAACGAATCGTTGAGCAGCGCAATCGATACCTGCAAGTGGTGGCCCGGGTATCCCTCGTGAAACGTCAGCGATTCGATTCCGGCCTTGCTGATAGTGGTGGGATTGTAGGTACCAATCTGGATCGTGCCCGGACGGCTGCCGTCTGCCGAACCCGCCGAGTAGAAGCCGCCACCTGAATCTTTTTTATAAGCCGGGGATGGGATCACCACTACGTCTGCATCCGGTACGTTACCAAACCAGCTGTGCACGGCTACGCGGCTGCGCTTCACGGCATCGGAGACAAAGTCGAGTACAGCCTGTTCGTTCGCGAACGTGTACTCGGGGTTCGTGCGCAGTTCCTCGAGTAACGCCTCAACGTTATCTGTGCCGAATGACTCCTGAGCCAATAGCAACATTTCGCTTTGTATGCGCGCCATTTCTGACAGTCCGAGCCGATGAATTTCGGCCGGGTTTATCGACATCGATGACCAGTAGCGGGCCGATGCGGCGTAGCAGGCATCGCCGTCGGGATTCGCGCTGACACCAATCGTGTCTCGTCCAGGATAATCGCTGCGGAGAAAGTCACGATATGCAGTCATGGCTGGGTAGACGCCAGATTCGATAACATCGCGATACTCGGCGATAAACGCGTCATTATCCGAGCGTGTGGCCGGGCTAAAAAACGGCGAGCTCTCTACAGGTGTCTCAATTAGCGATGTGACTTGTTCTACGACAGCGTCGACATTGCTCTGCGCGGCTACATATCCCTCGTCCACGCCGCGCCGCAAATTGCTCACCTCGACATTGAGGAAGCGAGCGATGTCAGCTGCGCGACTCAATGCTGCCCCTCGTTCTTCGTCATCGCCCACGGGCTGCACAGCCAATGTGGATGCAAGCATGAACTGCCAGCCGGTCCAGGTCGGGCTGACATTCCACAGGTCGTTGTGACAGATGCGCTTGTCGACGAGCACCTGCATGCGCTCGCGTGCGAACACATAGGTAATTGCGGCTGGTGCGCCGGCCAGTTCACCAACGTCAATCTGGTCAAGTTGAGTCAACCAGTCGTCGATCCTGGCGTCCCAGGCAGCCAAAGCTGCTTCGCTGTGATCGCCGAATCGGTGCAGCGGGGAATCGGGATAGCCGACTTCGTAAACTTCTTCAGGAAATTGCGAGTAATAACCGTGAACGAATTCAGACGCAATTTTATCGACGCGCTCGAAGGTGGTTTCTACGGGAGGTTCAGAACATGCCAATTGAATCAACGCAATGAGGCACAGGGTCAGGCGAATGTTTGCCACAGCCAACTCCGAGTTGCTATTTTGGTCGCGGCATAACAGCACATTAGCTGGCACGAATACAATCCATTCATGTCCAATAATTACGTCAACGGACCGATGCAGAGTGCGTTTATCGGTTTTGAGCGTGTAATTCCGGGGGTGCTACATGAAAAAAGTCTATGCCGTAGCCGCAGTGAGCCTGGCTGCAGGTATCGCTGCAGCCGCGATCGTGTTGAGTGCGACGGAAC
>JADFNV010000075.1 GCA_022563195.1 Pseudomonadota bacterium | reverse complement strand
ACCCCATTTCGCCTTGGCAGCTGTTACGACGTTCGCTTGCTCTAGCCAAGAGCCCAAGCCGCCACGAGGCCGATCGTTGCCAGCATGACGAACGCCAATACTAATACTGCGACGATTCCGCGCCGGTCAGGCGAAAGAGGCGAAAACAGTGTCGCAATACGTCCGGCCAGAGCCATGGGAAACCCGGCCAACCACAGGTCCCGGGCCGCCTGTGGTCCCCCGCGTTGCATGACGTCTTGCACATGACCCATGGCGCGGGATACGGGTCCTATCATTTTCGTGCTCTGTTTGGCTGGCGGCACTTGACCGCCTGCAACAGCATGCAGTGCTTGGCGCAAGGCGTCGTAGTCTGAGGCCCACAAAGAGCGAAAGACAATTGTTCCACCTCTGTCCATCAAGAAAGCAGAGTTGGGTTTCGGATCCAACGCACGATGCAGGTTGCCATCAATATTGTCGGCCACCACCGTCCACTGAATGTCATAGAATTCCTTTAGCGCACGCGCATGGTCCAACTTCTCTTCTATAGTTGCGATTTGCGCAAAATGCTCGCCGGGATGTGCTTCGCGAACATAGAGCATTATGAATCTGACGCGGTCGCCGAACTCGTCGTAAAGCCCCTGCACAGACGGCGCGGCGCTGGCCGTCATGGGGCATGTCATTGAACCAAAGATGAAGATGACGGGCCTATCGCCGAAAATGTCGGAGTTGGTCAGGCGAGCACCTTCTGTGGTGATCAGTTCAAAGTCTGGAAATGCGTCACCCGGTGCGACGGCGCCCTTCCGAAATCGCAAATCACGGAAAAGCAGGCTGGTTGTAAAGCGTTTGTAGCGATACTCGTTGTCATCTTCAGCACTCATGAATCTCTCCTGCTAATGGATGTGCCGTATGCCTCTCCCGACCAATACGTAGTTGACTGGAAATGCCGCGGCGTAGCCAGCCACAAGGGCCAATGCCATGCCGAGCCAAAATATCCAACTGAGCAATCCTGCCTCCATCACTCCAGGCGTATAAACCTGAACCAATACTTCTGTCGTTTCCATGACCACAATACTTAGGGTCTCAGCAATAAAGACCTGGTGAAGAGCGCGAGGAAAGTCATAGCCCGCTCGCAACAACGGCCGCAAGCCGAATATGAAGCCGAAAACGAAGCCCAGAACGACTGCAAGGACCATCGTATGTACGAGAGGGAATTCGAGCGCGGTACCTATAATGACACCCACGACCTCGCCAAGACCACACCCCATCAGGCAGTGCCAGGTAGCACTGTGGGCCAAGCTCAACTGTGATGCAGTTTCGGGTACATGATTGTGGCTAGTGTGTTTATGATCAATCATTATTCGTCTCCTGATTTACGGCCACCCAACCGCTTTGGCAAAGCTCTTTGCCGCCGGCCGGGCAAGAACCCGTGACACGAACGCCTGAACGGCGGGGTAACTAGCGAGATCGTAGTTGGCGGACAAAAGGCCAAAATCGTATCCACAGGTGATGTCAACAGCTGAGAATGTATCGCCGAGAAGATAATCCTGCGATGCAAGGATATGGTCGAGTGGCGCAAGGAATCGTTCGAGATTTGCTCGCTCTTTATCGCCCTGATTGCCATTAAACGCGAAGACTGCGCTCTCAAACGTTGTTAACCCCCACAAAAACCATTGCAGAAAGATCGGCCAAAGTTCGGTATCGCGTCTGGGTGAAAATCTGTGCTCTGTGTCGAGTGTTTCCAGTAGATAGAGGAGTATTGCACCCGATTCAGATAGTGTCAGATTGTCTGTGACGATCGCCGGTACCTTGCCAAACGGGTTGATGTTCAGGTAGTCACCGCTCCGATGTTCGCCGATCGAGGCATTCATTTGTTGCTCAGAAAATTCAACGTTGAGTTCCCGAAGTAACCACCGAACACGGCTACTGCGATCCTTCGGAATTAGCCAGTACAGGGTTAGGTTGGTCATACGTATTGCTCCCCGTGATCAAGCATGATCGTGTGGGACACCTTCATGCCCACCATTTCGACCATCAACACGTACAGCGACGGAATCACAAACAGTGTGAGTACGGTTGAAACTAACAAGCCGAATATCATGCCGTTGGTCATGGGTGCAAAGAGAGCGCCACCGAATAGTGATAACGGCAGTAAGCCGCCGATCGTTGTCAGCGTCGTGAGAATGATCGGCCGCATCCTTACACGACCGGCCGCCGCAACAGCTTGCCTGAGTTCCTGACCTTCCGCGACATTCGTCTCGATAAAGTCGACCAAGATAATCCCATTGTTGATGACGATACCGCCCAGTGCCAGGATTCCCAGCATGGCCATGAATCCCATTGGCCACCCGGTTACTAACAGACCAATCAGCACACCAATCATGCCGAGCGGCACCGCCGCCATAATGATCACGGGCTTAAGCAACGAGTTGTATTGGATCGTCAAAACGAGAAACATCAAAACCATTGAGATACCCACGGCTCGCACCACTTGAATCTGCGCTTTCGCCGTTTCCTCGAGCTCACCGTCGATCTCGATGAAGTAGCCGTTCGGCAAGTCGGCAAGCATGGCGTCAAGTTTGGGTCGCACACGTCCGGATACCGTATTCGCAAGCAGGCCCGGTTCGATACGTGCGCCTACGGTGACAGTCGGCAATCCGTTCCGACGGGCGATCACGGACGGTTCCCAACTCGGAATCACCTTGGCAACGGAGTTAAGTGGCACCTTGCCGTATTGACCGCTGACGAAGATGTCAGCCAGGTCGCTCAGGTTTTCTCGCTTGTCCCGTGTGGTTCTGAACATGACAGGAATCTGGTGATCGCCCTCGCGATAGGTCGTGACGGCGGCGCCTGATAAGAGTGCGCTCGTTGACAAGGCGATGTCGGCGTTGGTAACACCTGCCAGGTTTGCAGCGTAGGAATCGATCATGATTTCGACCTGGTTGGCTGGCGCACCCCAATTACTGTACGGGCGCACCGTGCCGGGCGTTTGTTTGAAAAGCCGAATCATCTCCTGCGCCTGCGCACCAATGACATCTCGGTCCGGCCCGCTCAGGCGAAATGCGACGGGATCCTTAATTGGGGGTCCCAGCATGAACTGATCGACGGTGATACGAGCATCGACAAAGTCGCTCAATCGCTCGCGGACCGCCTTGGCATAGGATGCTGTGTGGGCTTCGTCTGTCGTGTTGACGAGAACAAGCGCGAAGTAGGGGTAGGGATATTCCGGCTCTTGCGTCAACATCATGCGCGGCCCGCCCGTGCCGATGTAGCTCATGGCATTGGCGAGCCGATGGTTGTTGGCATCGCCCGGAACTGGGCTTTCGTCGATGAGGATCGCCTCTATCTCCCTGGTGACATCGGCAGTCGCACTGATCGGGGAACCTTCCGGCAACCATATCTTGATGAAGAACTGGTCGCGCGAACCCGCCGGGAAGAATTGCGAGCCAATAAGAGGCAGCAGCAACAGGCTCATGACGAAGGCTGCACCGGCAGCGGCGCTGACTTTTCCAGGCCGCGCCAGACACCAGCGAATGGCGGCGTCGTATCGTTCCAGCAATCGGGCGGCTCTCGGGTTGCCCTCTTCACTATCATCAGACTTCAAGAGCCACATACACATGATCGGCGTCACGAGCATGGCGACCAGGAAACTGACCGCCAGAGTCGTCGCGACCACAATAGGCAGGCTCGCAACGTATTCACCGACATCTCCGACAAGCGTCAACATTGGCAAGAACGCCGCCATCGTCGTCAGCGTGGATGTCAATATTGGTATCGCGAGGCCATGCGCACCTTCGACAACGGCTTCGAACTTGGGCGTACCTTGTCGGATCAAACGCGCCGCGTTGTCGGACACGACGATCGCATTGTCCACGACCATGCCGAGTGCGATGACCAGGGACGCGATCGAAAATTGCTCGAGCGCGATTCCGAAGTAACGTACAACTGCGAAAGCGGAGATCATCGACAAGGGCACCGCCGTCGCCATGATTAGTGCCGGACGCCAACCCATGGCAAGCAGCGCCACGCCCAGTACAATCAGGATTCCTTGCACCAGGTTGAACTGGAAGTCGACGATGCGTGTGTTGACCTGCCGCGGCAAATCGTTGACGCGAGTCAACGCAATGTCCGGAGGAATAACACTGGCACGTAAGTCGTCGATGACCTTATCGACGGCGGCATTCATCTGCGCTACATTGCGCCCGCTCTTCATCGATATGCCGATTACGATCGCGTTCTGGTGGGCAATCTCGGGTGTCGTGACTCGGGTTATCGATCGCGCCGGCTCTGCATAGCGACGCTCAATCGATATGGGCAGGTCGCCGAGCTTTACCGGCAATCGGCCGTCGACACGGCCAATCACAAGTTCTTTCAGTTGCTCGATCGAGGTGAATTCTCCGGTCGGATTGATCGCATAACGAGTGTCGGCCGTGCTCAGTTCTCCGCCAGGGAAAACAATATTGCGTGCCTGGAAGAGTTGTTTTAGTTGCTCAGTTGTGATGTCGAGCCGAGCCCAGTCAGCGCTGTCGATCTCGACATAGATTCTTTCCGGCTGATCACCCCAGAACTCAACTCGGGCGACACTGTCGATCAGTTCGATCTCTTCTTCGATTCGCTCTGCCAGTATTTCGAGTTCCCGCGGCGAATACGTGTAGGCACCGGCCCCATCGAGGGGTGTTTGATGCAGCGCGATAACGATCTCGTACACATCGCCGAAATCGGAATTGACCAAGGGTGGCGCCGAGCCGACCGGAAGATCATTTCGAATCGACTCCACTTTGGCGCGGACGTCATCCCATACCTGGTCGGTCTCCATGACGGCATCGCCTGCAGAAACCTGCACGACCGAAAGCCCGACCATCGACTTGGATATCACCGTGTCGATTTCCGCGATTTCGACGATCACGTCCTCAATCGGATCGGTGATGAGTTCCTCGACGCGGGTGGCCGGGGCGCCGGGCCATGAAGTGATGATCAGGGCATCGCGAATCACAATTTCGGGATCTTCACGTCGTGGCATCGTCGCGAAATTGAAGGTACCGACGACAAGAAATATCACGACGAATGCGAGAACAATCGATCGATGCGTCAGCGAAAAGAGCGGCAGGTTCATTACAGCACCTCAGTGATGGTGACCGGTTGGCCGTCGGATACATAATGCACACCGCCGACGACCACATTCGCGCCCGCCGTAATTCCTTCACCCTCGATGCGACGAAGTTCTTCGAACGATTCGTGTACAGATACAGGGCGCACAGTCGCGACGCCGTCTTCGACAACGTATACAACCTCGCTACCTCCAACCAGCGCGATCGCCCGGTTGGGTACATAGAATCCTGGTGTCGTCATTGATAACGCAAACTGTACCGGGATCAGGTCGCGCGGCCGCAGCAGCCACTGTGGCCGGCCGCTGGACACACCGTCGACGTAATTCGGCAGAGGATCCAGGATGAGGAAATCGCCCTCGACCAAAGTGTCGTTGGCCGCAATGCTGCGAAAGGTCCAATTCACGACAGTTGTGTATTCGTCGCCGAGGATGACCCGGATTCTCTCGGGAATGTGCTTGCCGACGGCGCCCCGTTTTGCGCCGGCGTGAAAGCTCACGCCGGGCAGACGTAATACGTAGCTTCCGTCATCGTCGCTAAGAACACTATCGACCGGCACGAACATCGGGCCATCCTCGCCCTGGTATTCCCGGACGACAGGAAGGTAATCGTTAATATTCGGCAGGCCTGCGAGATCCGGATGCAACTCGTCGACATGGTGTCGCTGATTGCGTGCGATCATATCGATGCGGAATGTCCTGAGAGCCGGATCGGCTACCGCGCTTTTTTCGAATACGATCGCATTGACCGGCATACGCTTGCCGTTGTGCAAAGGGTCCTTCGGCCAGATGATGGCGCGATCACCAGTCCTTATGTCCCGCTCGTCGTCAGCCGAAACTTCCACCTGTATCCGAACCGGGTCCATTAGCGTAAGCGTTACAATGGGCCTGCCGGCACTGACGACTGCGCCTTCCCAGATGTGAACTTTTGTGATGCGGCCCGAAAATGGGGCAAACAGGACGGCATCACCGAGGTCCTCGGTCGCCGTATCCAGGCGCCGGGTCACTTCCTGCACCGTGGCCCGTTGTGCAGCCAGTTGTGCGGTCGCCTGATCGAACGCGCTTTGCGCGTCATCGACCGCCTGTTGTGCACCAGCGCCCTCGGCGAAAATCGATTGCTGGCGTTCCAAGGTCTGTTGCGCGAGCGTCACCCGCGCTTGCAGTGCCTGTAGATTACGGCGCGCCGCATCCAACCGAGCCTGCAATGCACCGACCTGGCTCCCATAGCGTGCCGACTCCATCGCGGCAATCGGGTCGCCCTGTCTAATTAAGTCGCCTTGCTCATTGAAGACCGGGCCGCGAACTTCGAGACCTTCGTTCAGGACAGTCGTAACACGGCCATCGATCTCGAATCCGATGTCTTCTTCGCGGTAGAGTCCCACCACGCCAGTCAGCGTGCGTTCGCGTGCAAAATCCTGCTGCGTCAATTCAATGACCGTGACAGGACGTGTTGGCATGGTCAACGAATCCATTTCCTGTTCACAGCCGGCGGCCATTGCGAGTACCGCGAGTGAGCATAATCGTGCATAAGTCTTCATTGTTGTGCCCCTTCTGATAGTCCTGTTTCCCAGCCGCCGCCGAGTGCTTTGTAGGTCGCGACGAGATTCAGCGCGACATCACCTCTGGTGCCTGCCAGTTGATCTTCTTGCCGCACGAGGAAACGCTGTGTATCCAATACGCGCTGGTAGGTCGTCGAGCCCTGTCGGTACTGCACTAATGCCAGCTCAACAGAGCGCCTGGCATCACCGACGCTATCCGCCAGATAGCCGACGCGAGTCTGGCTTCGCAGGTACGCTGTTAACGCGTCTTCAACTTCCCGTGCTGCTTCGAGAACTGTGTTCTGGTAGTTGAGTGCCGCTTGCTGAAAGCGGGCATCTTGCACGCGGACGTTGTTGCGCAGACGACCATAATTGAAGATCGGCCAACTGAACGTCGGGCCGACCGTGTATCTTATGCTGTCGCTCGAAAATAGATCACCAGCATCAGCATTGTTGGATTGCACGCCGCCATCACTACTCGTTGCGAAGCCAATCGAGCCAAATAGCGAGAATCGTGGGTACAAATCGGACTTGGCGATTCCAATGCGGGCGCTTTGAGCGGCCGCCTGCAATTCAGCCATGCGTACGTCGGGACGCCGGCGCAGCAGGTCGATCGGAACACCAACTGCAATCTCGGCTGGCGCAGAAGGTATTGACCGCTTCTGTTGCAGCAATTCGCCAAGTTGGCTCGGCGCTTGCCCGATCAGCGTGCTTATTGCGTGCTTCGTCTGGCGAACACCAGTTTCCAGACTAGGAATAAGCGCTTCGGTATCGCGCAACAAGGCCCGCGATTGAGTAACGTCGAGTTCAGTGACCGCACCGTTCTCGAATCGAACCTGCGCGATCCGCAGTGTCTCGTTCTGAATCGCAACATTTTCTTGCGCCAGCCTAAGACGTGCTTCAAAGGTCCGGAGCAAAATGTAGGCGCGGGCTGTCTCGGCTGTAACCGTCACCAACGTATCGTCGTAACCGGCAAGCGCTCGCCCGTAGTCAGCATCTGCCGCCTCGACACCACGCCTCAGGCGGCCCCAGACATCAAGCTCCCAGGCGGCATCGAAACCAATGGCGTAGGACGAGAAGGCCTGATCAGCGATGGCCACATTCGGTCCGTTCTCACTGAGTCGTACGCGGGCCACTGTTCCAGCGAGCTGTTGTTGCTGCGGGAATCGCAGGCCGCGTGAAATTCCGAGAGCAGCCCGTGCCTCAAGGATTCGAACCGCTGCGATCTGCACTGGCAAATTGTCCTTGCTTGCGATTTGTACCAGCTGCTCGAGAACAGGATCCTCGAAGACGGTCCACCAGGAACCGTATTCGGCAGGATCTGTGCTCAGCCTGGAATCAATCGACTCGGACCAGGTTTCAGCGATATCGATCTCGGGGCGAACATAGTCGGGCCCGACTGCGCAGCCCGTTACTAGCACAAGAATTACACAAGCCTGTAGCGTTCTTGCGATTAGTGGTTTCATCGGCTCTACTCTCAGCTCAGTACACGGCGGACCGACTACCCGGGCAGCATCGCTGGGCTAGTGCCATTTGCTGGTCGGCCGGTGGAGGAGCGGAGCGGTGCCGGTGGCGCGACTTGGTTGATCGTGCCGTTTTTGACGTCGTAGACGAAGCCGGAGACGATTAGTTGGTCCGGCGTTTCGGGAGTCTGGCGGAGTTGCTCGATGTCGTGTTGCACCGACGCGGTAGGATCGATGATCGCCATTGCCTTTGCTTCGTCCACACCGACGCCGAGCCGTTCCGCCACCTGTCGCTGGATTGCCGCGTTGGCAAGACGACACATCCCGCAGTCAGTGTGGTGCATAACAATCAGCTCTGGCTGCATAGCGCTGGGTCCTGGCATGTTGGCGGCCAGAACGCCGAGGATGGCGAGATCTCGCATCACTTCGGGAGTGATTCTGCCGCCGGCGTTGCGTATGACTAGTGCGTCGCCGAGTCCTAGACCAAAGATGTGTGTCGGATCGACCCGAGAGTCGAGGCACGTCAAGATGATTGTTGACAAGCGGGGTCGTATCGGGAGGTTTCGTGCCTTGAACTGCTCAGCAAAGCGCCGGTTGCGATCCAGTAGCGTGGTGATTGAGTCGGAAGTCATTTCTATGTCCTTGCATTGTGTGATTGATTTGCTACCTGCTTGCAAAGTGCGGCATTTACGCTTCAGCATGAACACGGGAAGTCGGCAAAAGGAGAAGATCCTTCTGCTCTGCCGCTTTACGCCAGTCAGGACTGTCGTGGGCGAGCAACGGTTCCCGCAATATCGGGTGACCGCGCTCCCGCGCCCAGAGCTCCGGATTCGGCGCGCGAGTTGCCATCATCTTGACCATGAAGGCAAGAGCCTCGAGCTTCGTGCCCGCGCGCAGGCCAGCTGCGATCAGATCAGGCTGGGCAATGTATCGTCGAGCCGCCGTCTCGAAAGACTCCGGTGGCCTGCCCAACACCTCTTGAACGTGATCGGTTGGCGCTCCGACCGCATACGTGCCACCGCGAACTTCCTCGAAGTAGGCACCAATATGGCCGATCTCGAAGTCTGAGACTCCTTGCGCCTTCGCTGCCTTGAGAAACATCTTGGTGGACACGTCCTGGTACTTGACCTTTCGACCGACTACGTCGGTGAGAACGTCCGCCACGTCGTGTGGGGACAGGAGCTTGGGTCCCGTCGGACGGTAACGTTTGCCAATATGAGGAGCGGGATCGGCGAGCACTCCTGCTGCCACACTGCCAATGTCTTCGCTGGAGGGCGGCGCATTGAGCCCATCACCCCATGGCCCAACCAGCATGCCAAAGTGCACAATCGCGGGCAGACCGAACAAATACATAAACGCAAAGATACCGGGGTTGATGTAGATGACGTCGACTGTTGGCATCCATCGGTAGATGTTGTTTGCGATCCAGTGCTCGCGGGTATGGATGGTTGGGTGGGCTGGATGTGGATTCCACCCACTCATCAGGGCCACGACTTCCAGTTTCGCCTCTTCTGCGGCGAGTGCGAAAAGCATCATTCCATGGAGGAGGTTGGGGGCTA
>JADFNV010000026.1 GCA_022563195.1 Pseudomonadota bacterium | reverse complement strand
TTTCTGGCCGAGCATGGCGAGGGATTTTTCCTGCTCTCGCTGGGTGTGAAGGACCTCGCTCAATCCCTTGAACAGCTCGGCTCGGATGGCATCGAATGCACTGATACCAAGGCACGCGCCGGGATACTTGACTGGCGCGTGGCCGATATCGGCGCCGTGCACGGCGCATTGATGCAGCTCACGGAGGATTGATCGGCGCCAGATTTTGTTAAATATGTGACCTGCCCGACATTAGTTTTGCTCGGAATCTCTCATACTCATAGACGTAAAGCTTGGGCCCGCGTATGCGGAGGTAGCTATGAGCAGTTCATTCCTCTGGATCATGCTGTTCCTGGGCAACGTCGCCTTGCTTTGGTTGTGGTTGAACTACGTCATCAAGGTTTTGAGAGGACATTGCCCACATTGCGGCAGATAGACGGCTGACGCCCGTAGGACCCCTTGTCCGGGTCATCGACATCGGCGAGCCGTATCGGCGCATGGAAATAATCACTGCGCTTGCGTTCCCTCGCCCAATTCGCGCACAAAAAAGCAAACGAAACTGGCCTGTGGTGCATCCAAGTATTTGAACTTTAAGTGAAAGCACTCATCTATTCTGGTGTAATCTTAGCCACCTCGGAAACCAGCGAAATTCGTCCATGTCCCTGATCGTAGAACTCAAGCGGCGCAATGTTTTTCGTGTTGCGGCGGCTTACCTGGTTGTCGGATGGTTGTTGACGGAAGTATTGACGACCATTCTGCCGACACTGGGGGCACCGGATTGGATTTCGCGCGCAATCATCCTCATTTTTGCATTCGGATTTATTCCGGCTGTCATACTTTCCTGGGTCTACGAATTAACGCCTGAAGGCGTCAAGCGTGAACACGAAGTTGTTCGCGATGAGTCGATCACCGGGCACACGGCCAAGAAACTGGACTACGTTACGATCGCTGCGGTCATCGCCGGCATCATTTTCTTTGCCTTTTTCAGTGCGAAGCAGTTTTCCAACGGACCCCCTGAAGTAGAGGCGGTAATCAGTGACGCATCTGTAGCCGTCTTGCCGTTCGAAAACTTGTCGGCCGATGCGGATCACGAGTACTTTTCAAACGGTCTTACCGAAACAATTCTGCACATGTTGGCCCAGATTCCCGATCTGAAGGTTGCCGCACGTACATCGAGCTTCGCATTCAGGGATCAAAACAAGACTGTCCAGGAAATCGCGGCAGCGCTTGGGGTCGCGCACATACTGGAAGGCAGCGTGCAGCGCGACGGCGATCAGGTTCGAATCACGGCTCAGCTGATTCGTGCTGATGACGGATTTCATGTCTGGTCAGAAAATTACGATCGAACGCTCGACGACATCTTCGGTATTCAGGATGAAATCGCCGAGAAGGTTGGCGGCGCATTGTCGGCGTCATTACTGGGGGCGCCCGTCAATAATGTGATGGCGGGCATCAACACGCGCAGTCCGGATGCCTACGATTTGTATCTTCAGGCGATCAACGAGCGCGATAAATTTTCTCACGGCGGCCTGTTGGCTGCAGAAGGCTTGCTAAAGGGCGCATTGACGATCGACCCTGATTTTCTCGACGCAAAAACAGAGCTCGCCAACAATTACCTGCAGCAGGTTGAGACCGGCCTCATGGAGGCTGATGATGCCTTTAATTCGGTCCTGGCAATTACGAATCAAGTGCTGGCGGCCAGTCCCGATGACGTTGGTGCGCGGGCAATAAAGCTATTCACCGAAACGCAGATAACCATGCGAGAAGGCGATCCGGCGGCCGGACTGGATGCGTTCGATCTGCTCCAGGAACTTATCGATGAGGACCCGTCGGCTTTGCAGCCGCGCATTTTTCTCAACCGCATGTTGCGAAATGACGAGCAGATCGAACAGGCGTTGACGGGAATGCTCGAGGCGCTGCACCTCGACCCGTTCAACCCGCGTATTCACTACGAATTGGGCAATATTTACTCGGGTCTTGAGCAGTGGGACGATGCCCGTGCGGCGCTCAAGAAATCTCTGGAACTTGAGCCTGCGCAGCCGAATGCCTACGTGACCCTGGCGGGGTTGAGCTTGCAAAAAGGCGATGGCCTGGATTACTTGCAGCTGTTCCTCGCGGCGATGGCGGCTGATCCTGTAGACCACGAATTGCCCGGCATGATCGCTATGTACCTTTATCGTCTCGAACTCGTCGAGGAGGGTGACGATTTTCGTAACAGGGTTATGGCGATTGCGCCAACCAGCGAAATTTCCTATCGGCTCGAGTTGCTGCGAGCGATGGCAACAGGCGATGAAGACGCTGGCATTGCCAGCGCGCGCCGTGCGATAGAGGATGACATCGAAGATCGTCGTTTCAGTTTTGGCGGCGCCGCACTATATTTGCTACGCGTCGCTGCGGCGCGAGGTACTGTTGCCGAGGAATCGGCCTATCTCGAGGCACAGGCTCCAGGCATTCTCGATATTGAAGCGACATCCGTGCCGAGCAAGTATCGTGTTGCGCAGATCAGTGCATTTGATGCCTGGTATACGACCTTGAGCAAGGATGAGTTATATCGACGCATTGATTACCTGCGGGAAATTATCGCTGGCTCCGGTGTGGACCTGTCTGATAATCCCCAAATTGAATTTGCTACGTTGGCATTGCGTGGAGAAGTGGAACAGGCGATTGAGGTCGCGCTGGAGCACCTTTTTAGTGAACCGGTGGCATTAAACCTGGACTGGGAAGAGAATTTAAAGCAGGCGCAATATGCGGAGATTATCGAAGACCCGCGAATTCAGGCAGCAATGAAGAAGTGGCAAGACGACGAGGATGCATTACGCGAACAGATTCGTACCTACCTTGCCGATCTCTACGCATCTTCTTAAAAAAATGCCCCGCATCTTGCGATGCGGGGCAGAGCCAGTGCGGTAAAACCGTGAGGATGCACACGGTTGCACCGATTTATCAGGGCTCCAGGAGGTACACGCCAATCTTGTAGGCCGTAAAGACGTTGGTGTCGACATCGAACTGGCCGCGGGCGTACATCGACCGTGCGGTCGTTGCGCCATCGAGACTCAAGCTCAGGTCCGCAACGAATTCGTCAAAGTCCGAGTACTGACGCAGACTGTCAGCTGTCGCAATCGAGAACAGCTTGCGGTCGGCCTCACGCGGCACGATCGTCGTGCCCGAAGCCAGCGTCGTCAGGTCGATGAGGACGGGGCCGTACTTGACATGGTGACGGATACCGATGTCCTCGTTCTGACTGTCGAGCACGAGGCCGTCGCTACCCATGCTGAGGAACGGCGCCACCGTTCCGTCTGCGCCCCAGGACATGCCGAGCGTGCTGCGTACATCGACGAAGTCGATGACCGTCCGCCCTGAAAAGTCAGGCGGCGCCATGCCGAATTCGCTCGGGAATCCGTAAGCAACGATGGGTTTGCCAGTGGCGAGGGCTGCCAACGTCAGGTTGCCGGTTCCGACCTCGTAGTTATCCGCATCCGCATCCAGGTCCGAAGACGGGCCTGTGCCTGAGAAGTCAAAAATCCCGGCACGTCTGCGATCGATTGCATACAGCGTGATGTCGGTCTGTCCCGTCATGATCGTGTTGACGATCCCTGACAGGTGTGTGATGTGCAGGCGTACGGCGCCCTGTGTCGCATCAAACAGGATCTGCGCTGCATTTGCGTCTGTTGTCGACACGGGCTGATTGCCGCGAATCGTGACGCGCTGGCCAATCGATATCGCTGCTATGCTTAGATCGGAGTCGCGATAACCGTCCTTGAACACTTTGGTGTCGGGCCCGATTTCGACGATCACATTGTCGTGGAAGTGCGCTCGATCATCGCTTTGGAGGATCGTGGCACCACGAATCGTCAGGAAGTTACCGTCGCGAGCAATGACATTGCCGACGACTGCGTCCATGTCAATGCCTGGCACGCTCGATCCGGCCAGTACGATAGCGGCGGTAAATTCACGGTCGCTGATAGTGAGTGTGCCCCTGGCGACCGTAGGAGTCCCCTGGCCAGCCGCATTGAGCGCACGCAGTCCTTCGATGCCCGCAAACACGTCGCCGTTGACTTCGAATTCGGTGTCATCAGTCACGTTTACGATCATTCGTCCGAAGTCGCCAACGCTATCGTTGAATGGTCGTATGGCGACGACATAGTTCATGCCGTCCTCATTGACCTCGACAAGCGGTCCGCGCACTCGGATGTCTTTCTCATCCACCGGGTGAACTTCGGCCACTATGAATTGAGCAAGGGCTGCGGTCGCGGGCGTCACCGTGATATCCACTTCATGAGACGCTTCGAGATCAAAGTCGAGCTGCAACAACGCGGCACGACGCCGGACGATTACGAGCTGATCGTTTGCAGGCAATACGATCCTGAGGTCAGTCCGACCCAGCCCATTGCCGTTCAGGTCGGTCACAACCGTTTCCTTGGCCAGGTCCGAAGCTTCAACGAATACCTCGGCGTCGCTGTAATCGAGGCTGATGGTGCCAGCAACATAAGTGGCGGGTGGCACTGTTACTGTTGTCACGAGTTCGGTCAGGTCGACATAATCCGTGAAGTTGATGCGGGTTTTGCGTGGCATCACCTCAACGATTCGGCCGTCCGCTGTTTCCAGCGTCAACGACAGCACATCAACCGTGTAATTGAGGAAGTCTCCGTCCGCGTCGGTGAAACCGATCAGGATGGTTCCGCACTCATCAAAAGTACCTGGATCGGCGGGGTTGCAGGACACCGAAGTGCCTGGATCGGTGCTGCCGGTTGTGCTGGCGCCACCGCCGCAAGCCGCGAGTATAAGGGTGGCGAGCAATATGGCCGCCTGTCGGGTTTGTGCAAATATCATGCGTCTCTCCTTGTTCGCTTGAATCTGATTACTAGGGCAACAACGGCCGGGCTGGAATTCGGTTGACACGTTTTTATATCTGCAGAGAATCCAAAAAATACAGGGACTTACCTTGTATTCTTACGGCAACGTGTCAAAATGTTGCCGCGTACGAACACAAGCACTTGGGTACGGGATTATGTCGTGTGAGCATGCCGCCTGACAGTAACGAAACTTCCGGCGTCCGGCATCGCAGACCGCGTGTCGGCGAGCGCACTCGCGGAGCAGCTGACGCGTTGCAGATCAAAATTGCGGTTGGCCTGCAGAACCTGGACCCGGCTGATTTCCGCGAACGACTGCAAACTAATATCGGTGATATGCCCGATGCGGCCGGCTGTGATGCTGCATTTGTCGCGTTGTTCAGCGATAGCGGGGCTCATTTCGATTCTGTGATCTCAGCGACAAACGGCTTTGCTCAGTGCAAGCCTGAAACTCTGCAAGGAGAGCCACTGGATAGTTGGCCGTGGCTGAGCGCGTGCCTGGAACACCTCAAGGTTATCGAGGTTGTCGATACACTCAAGGGCACGAAAGCCGCCAGGGCGGAACTCGAACGCCTTGCCGAATTGCATATTGGTTCGGTGCTGATCATCGCTTTCTCGGTGCACGGGGAAATTGCCGGGTTTCTTGCACTGGCCAACGAACGTCCTGTTGATAGTTGGGACGCCAATCTTCATCTCTTGCTGAAGCTTTTCGGCGCGTCGCTTGCATCGGGTCTTGAGAGCGTTCACGACCAAAGCGTGCTCGATGAACTCCACGAGCGCAACGAGCTTATTGCGGTAACCGCGAACGACGGCATCTGGGATTTTAACGGCGAGACCAAGCGTATCAACTTGTCGAGACGCTGGAAGGCGATGCTCGGTTACGATACGGATGATGAAGAGGTGCTGCTTGACTGGTACCACCTCGTACATCCAGACGACATGGCGCGCGTGCAGTCTAAAATGCGTGAACATCTTGAAGGCAAGACGACGTTCTTTGAATCGACGCACCGCATGAAACATCAGAACGGCGAGTGGCGCTGGATGAGCAGTCGCGCCAAGGCGATTCTCGATGAGAACGGCAGGCTACTGAGGTTGCTCGGTGTCGAAGTCGACATCACCGAAAGAAAGCTTTACGAGGAGGCCTTATTTCGCGAAAAGGAGAGCGCACAGATAACTTTGCAGTCGATCGGTGATGGTGTAATCACCACTGATGCGAACTGCAATGTCGAGTATGTCAATCCCGTCGCTGAAGAGCTGACAGGATGGAAGGTAGACGACGCCAGCGGTCGACCCATAGACGAAATTTTTCGGGGATTTCATGAAGAAACCTGCGAACCGCTCGAGAACCCGCTTGCGGTGTCAATTCGGCGCAACCGGTCGATAAAATCTGTTCGTCCGACCTTGCTGATTCGTCGCGATGGCAATGAACTTTATATCGAGAGCACGGCTTCGCCGATCAGGGACGGCGAGACCAATGTGACGGGAGGGGTCCTCGTCTTCCACGACGTCAGCGAGTCGCGTGAGTTGCATCGAAAACTGAGTTACCACGCCAGTCACGATATTCTGACCGGTCTGGTCAACCGAAGGGAATTGGAAAACCGGCTCGAGCGCGCCCTGAAGAGTGCCAGGGCACGTGAAACGTCGTATGCGCTTTGCTATCTGGACCTCGATCAATTCAAGATCGTTAACGACTCCTGCGGCCACAGTGCAGGTGATGAATTGCTGCGCCAGCTCGGTGCGCTGTTAAAGTCGAAAATTCGCTGGCGAGATACACTCGCGCGCCTGGGTGGTGACGAATTTGGCGTACTTCTGGAGAGTTGCTCACTCGATGAGGCGATGCAAACGGCCGAAGCACTTCGTTTGGCGATAAGCGAATACAAATTCATGTGGGACGATCGCAGTTTCCGCCTCGGCGTCAGCATAGGTGTCGTACCGATTACGGCGGAAAACGATGATGTTGCTGGAGTGCTGAGTGCTGCCGACAGTGCTTGCACGGCAGCCAAGGAAGCAGGGCGAAACCGCATTCACAGCTTTCAGGAAAACGATATCGACCTTATGCGACGCCGCCGCGAGATGCAGTGGGCTGCGCGGATTAACAACGCGCTCGAGGAGGACCGCTTCGAATTATTTCGCCAGACGATTTTACCTCTGCAGGCCGAAGAAGAGGGCGCTCACTATGAAATATTGTTGCGCATGCGAGATGAAAACGGCGGTATCATTTCGCCCGGACTGTTCATCGAGGCTGCCGAGCGCTACGGCATTACTCCGAGTATCGATCGCTGGGTGATTCGCAGCGCGTTCCGCTGGCTGGTTTCAGAGGCCGACGAACGCGAACGACTTGCTATGTGCTCGATTAACCTGTCGGGCCAGAGTCTTGGCGATGAGAAGTTTCTGCCGTTCGTCATAGATCAGTTCCAGATGAGCGGTCTCGACGCGACAAAGATTTGTTTCGAAATTACCGAGACAGCGGCAATCGCGAGTTACTCGAAGGCCAACCGATTCATCAATGCCTTGAAAGAACTGGGTTGCATGTTTGCGCTGGATGACTTCGGTACTGGGCTGTCGTCGTTCGGCTATCTCAAGCATTTCCCGGTGGATTTCCTCAAAATCGACGGCAGCTTCGTCAAAGAAATTCTGCATGATCCGATCGATCGGGAGATGGTTCGGTCGATCAATGAGATCGGGCATCTGACCGGCAAGAAAACAATTGCTGAATTCGCCGAAAACGAAGAAATTATCGCCATGTTGCGTGGCATGGGCGTAGATTATGCGCAGGGCTATGGCGTGTCGGAACCCAAGCGTGTAACTCGTGCGGTGGCCTGAGGTGATGAATCGAATGACGATACATAAATTATGGCCCTTGCTGTTACTTGCCGTCACGGCATCTGACGGCGCCGATGAGCGGCGCCCCTGTTCGGCTACCGCGCGCAGCGAATACAAGGCGCAGATCAGCCGGGCGTTTTTTTCAAACTGGCAGCCGGAGCGAGGCGCCCGATCGTTGAGCTGCACCGTCGTAATCGCGCAGAACTTTAGAGGTGAAGTTCTGAATGTCGTGGTTGAGGAGTGCGGCGAAGAGGTTGCGGTTCACAAATCGGTCGAAAACGCTTTGTATCTGTCGTCGCCGCTACCCAAACCGGAAAATCGCTCCTGCTTCGAGCGAACAATCCACGTGCAACTGTCGCGCCGCGCCCAGGAATAAAAAGCCCGGTCATAAACCGGGCTCTCGATATTACTTACCGATTTGCGACTACATGAAGAAACCGTGGTGTGAGCCAACCATGCTCATTACCAGCGGAATCGACATGAGTGTATTCGAACGTGACGCCATGAAAGCAACGTTCCTGGCTTTCGCAATCTCATCGGCGCTCGCCTCGACCATGCCGAGAATTTTCTTCTGATTTGGCCAAATCAGAACCCATACATTGAAAAGCATGATCGTGCCGAGCCAGGCGCCTATGCCTATCGTCATTGCCCATGCATTGACAGTATCGCCCAACATCCCAAGCGCGAATGCATCGTCCAGATTGCCCAGTGCATTGCCCGGACCGGCGCCGAAGCGCAGCAGGTAGATTGCTCCGGTTAGCCAGGTAGCCAGCGCGGACCAGCGAAACCACCATAAGGCACGCGGTGCAACGTATTTCGTAATTCCTGCGCCACCAGGACCGCCATCGTCGCTCGCCGCATCGCCGAGGGCCGGTACCTGCACAAAATTGAAGTAATAGAGGAGACCGATCCAGGTAATGCCGGCCAGTACGTGCAACATGAGGATCACCGAAAGTTCGGGGCTCATCGTCAAGTGCATGCCTTTGGTCACAACGACGAGAATAACGGCCAGTACGATGCCACTGATGATCGTGCCACCAATGCTTTTCAAAGGATTCATGATCGGGTTCTCCCTTTATTTGTTATCGTTATTACCGTCTATTCTAGACCAATTCTAGGTACAATCGCGAGATTGTATGGAGGCTCCTGATGCGGTTCTTGATGGCCCTGGTCCTTGTCTTTGGCTTATCGGGCTGCACGGCACTCATGGTGGGCGGTGGCGCGTCCGGCGGTGGCTATCAGGTGGACAGGGATGAGCGCTCAAAGTCGCATATTGCCGCAGATGCGGCGCTGTCGACGAGTATCATGAGCCAATATGCCGCTCATACGAGCCTGAGCACGTTCAATATCGGGGTGCGTACGACCATGAGCGCGGTGACGCTGTCAGGCACGGTTGATAGTTATGCAGCACGCGAAATTGCCGAACAACTGGCCATTGACACGAACGGGGTCAAGGCGGTTAATAATCAAATTTCAGTGAGAGAAACGGAGTAGAGGAACGATTGCGTGGACATTAATTCCAGAATCAAGAAGCAACTGGCTGAGCACGACATCCTGTTGTATATGAAAGGTACTCCCGATTTTCCGCAGTGCGGATTTTCGGGCCAGACAGTTGCGGCATTGAACGCTATTGGTAAACCCTTCGCGTTTATCAATATCTTTGAAGATCACGAGATCCGTGAGGGACTCAAGGTCTATTCGAATTGGCCAACATTTCCGCAGCTTTACGTCAAGGGTGAATTGATTGGTGGTTCCGACATCGTTGTCGAGATGTACCATTCGGGCGAGTTGAAGAAGTTGCTCGATGAAGCTGCGTGAAGAGTCACTCTGACCGAGAAAGACGTTTCTAAAGAGCAGTCTGATACACCGGCTGAAACCGGTTGACGACTTCGCAGAACAGGTCGGCGGTCATTTCAGCGTCGTAAGCGGCCGAATGTGCCGAATCCTCATCCCACTTGAATCCAGCGGCGACCACGGCGCGAGCAAGAACTGTCTGGCCGAAGGCGACTCCGCATAGAGTTGCGGTGTCAAAACAACTGAAAGGATGAAACGGATTGCGTTTGATCTCAGTCCGTGCAATAGCCGCGTTGACAAACGCAAGGTCAAATGCGGCGTTGTGTCCGACGAGAATAGCGCGGCTGCAGTCATTGTCGCTTACAGCCTTACGCACGGCGCGAAACAAGCGTTGCAGGGCGTCACGCTCGTCAATTGCCGGTCGCAGGGGGTGATCTGGATCGATGCGGTTGATCGCCATCGAGGCCGGGTCCATATTCGCGCCCGCAAATGGTTTGACGTGATACCTGATGGTCTCGCCACGCGTCAGAATGCCGCCATCGCCGAAGTCGACGAGGACTGCGGCGATTTCGAGTAGCGCATCAGTACTGGCATTAAAACCACCCGTCTCGACGTCGACGACCACGGGCAGGAATCCGCGAAAACGATTCGCCATGCAAGGTTCTTCACTCATTTAGTGATCTGCCTGCATGAGTTTCTCATCAATGATGAGACTCATGGTATAGCGAACTCCGAAGCCCGTAACCTCTGTCGGTATATGTCCCAGGCCACCTTTGTGATTGCTTGCGGCGAGGTCGATATGAACCCATGGTGTGTCGTTTTCGATGAACTCCGCCAGAAAACTCGCGGCGAGAATATGGTCGCCCACCGGATCTGCGGAGCATTGCTGTATATCGGCGACGTCGCTGTGCAAATCTTCGAGAAATTCTTTGCCGATTGGAAACGGCCAGACGCGTTCTCCGCAATTCTGACCGATCCGTTTGAGGCGCGGATGCCAGTCAGGGCGATTCGTGAATACTCCGCTGTAGCGCGTCGTAATCGCATTGACCACGGCACCGGTCAACGTTGCATAGTCGATGATGAGTTTCGGCTTGTCGCGGCTCGCAAACACGAGCGTGTCCGCAAGAACCATGCGGCCTTCAGCATCCGTATGAATCGTCTGGATAGTCTTGCCGTTGGCGGCTGTTACGACGTCCTGAGACTTGTACGCGTTTGGACCCGTGCGGTTTTCCGTGATCGCAATCCAGCAATCAACAGCGAGTGGTAGCCCGAGATCGGTAATCGCCAGCAGTGTGCCAATGGCAATCGCACTGCCCTGCATGTCTCCGTGCATGTCGAGCATCGACGCGAAGGGCTTGAGATTAGTGCCGCCCGTGTCAAAGATGATGCCTTTGCCGACGAGACTGAGTTCGGGTTTGGCGCCACGCGCGCCAGGCCTGTAACGGAGGCGCACGATTGACGCGCTGTCGTTGTCGTTACCTTGTGCGACGGCGAGGAAAGCACCCGCACCGAGTTTTTCCAGATCCTTCGATCCGAATCGTCTGTAGTGCCAATTGCGCTGCCTGGCCAGGTCTCTGAGCAATTCTGAGTAATTCAGGGCATCGAGTTTGTTCGGTGGCAATACCGTCAGCCAACGTGCCAGGTTGTTGCCATTAGCCTCCGCCGCCGTGCGCTCAAGATCCATTCTTTCATTGAGCCCGATCATTCGAATGCTGCGTATCTTTGGCCGTTCGGGCTTGCTCTTGTAGTTCGGCAAGCGAAAGCTTGCCGCGAGCGCTGCCGCGTAGACGGCCTTGCACAGTGCCTGTTGCTCGTCGCTATCGAATCCAGCGACGAGGATACCGAGACAGCCGGCTTTTTCAGCCGTCGCCGCCGCGACGAGGACGCGTGCCATGGTCAATTGCTCGAAGGCGCTCGCGCTTGCGGCGATCTGTCCGGCGACCACGAGTGTCTGGCGCTTGTTCGCGAGCCGGGTTAGCAGGCTGGGGTTGTCGCCGGCCGGGCGCTTACCCAACAAGGCCTTTAATTTGCCGCCCTGCGGAATTTCTCGCCAAACGGCGCTGTTGGGTCGCTTGGGCAATATCAGCAGCAACTGATCGATACTTTCCAGCGCTTTCGAATTTACTCGGCCCATTGACTGGCTACAACGAATCTCGCGAATTTCCGGCATCGTGTTCTGCATACAATACAAACCCCTGTGCAAGTGCTTGACCGGCAAGGCGGAAACGCCGACTATGACGTCCCCAATAGACCAATGGGCCGATCTGCCGCAGTGCGGCAGTGGTCGTATTGTGGATGATTTATGAGCAGTTTCAATCCTTTCGACGATATTGATCCGATCGAGACGGGCGAGTGGCTCGAATCGATCGATTCTGTGCTCGTTCAGCACGGTCCCGAACGGGCACATTTCCTCCTCAACCAGATGATTGAGTTTGCGCGTCGATCCGGTGCGTATCTGCCCTACAGTCCGAACACGGCCTACCTCAATACGATAGCGACGGGTCGACAACCCGAATATCCGGGCGACCGCTCTCTCGAGCGTAGAATCGAGGCCTACATCCGCTGGAATGCGATGGCGATGGTGGTGCGGGCCAATCGGGTCAATACCGAGTATGGCGGGCATATTTCGAGCTATGCGTCATCGGCGACGCTTTACGAAGTCGGTTTCAATCATTTCTGGCGCGCACCGACCGCAGAGCAACAGGGCGACATGATTTTCTATCAAGGTCATTCATCGCCCGGCATTTATGCCCGCGCCTATCTTGAAGGACGCATGGACGAAAACGAATTGGATCGTTTTCGCCGCGAAGTCGGCGGAGGTGGTTTGTCGTCGTATCCGCATCCATGGCTCATGCCCGACTTCTGGCAATTCCCGACCGTGTCGATGGGGCTTGGACCCATGATGGCGATCTACCAGGCGCGCTTCATGCGTTACCTGGAGAATCGCGAGCTCGTTCCACCGTCAGACCGCAAGATCTGGTGCTTTCTCGGCGATGGCGAGATGGATGAGCCTGAATCGATGGGTGCGATCACGATGCCAGTGCGCGAAGGTCTCGATAATCTTATCTTTGTCGTCAATTGTAATCTGCAACGGCTCGACGGTCCTGTCCGTGGCAACGGCAAAATCATCCAGGAACTCGAAGCCGCATTCGGCGGTGCCGGGTGGAACGTCATTAAGGTGGTCTGGGGATCGCGTTGGGATGCCCTGCTTGCCAAAGACCACAACGGGGCGCTCCGCAAGGTGATGGAAGAGACCGTGGACGGCGAGTATCAGGTCTACAAGGCGCGCGACGGCGCCTATGTACGTAAAGAATTTTTTGGTAAGGATCCGGAGGCCGCGGAATTGGTCGCCAATATGTCCGACGAGGAGGTCTGGCACCTGAATCGCGGCGGCCATGATCCATTGAAGGTCTATGCGGCCTACGATGCCGCAATACGCCATACCGGCCAGCCGACGATAATTCTTGCCAAAACGGTGAAGGGATTCGGCATGGGTGCTGCCGGGGAAGGACAGAATACGGCTCATCAGCAAAAGAAACTGGATATCGACGCCATCAAGGAAATGCGCGATCGTTTCAGCATTCCTGTCTCCGACAAGAAAATTGAAGACATTCCCTACTACAAGCCTGCTGCTGACAGTTTAGAGCTCGAGTATATGCACGAGAGGCGGCGCGCATTGGGTGGTTTTCTGCCGCAGCGCCGCAGTAAAGCTGCCGCGCTGCCCGTGCCGCCGTTAGAGACATTCCGCACCCAGCTCGAGGGCACCGGAGAGCGCGAAGCGTCAACAACGATGGCTTTCGTGCGGATCCTGTCCTCGCTCTTAAAAGACAAGCAGATCGGCAAGTATATCGTGCCCATTGTGCCCGATGAAGCACGCACTTTCGGTATGGAAGGATTGTTTCGCCAGATCGGCATCTACTCGTCGAAAGGCCAGCTGTATACGCCCGAGGATGCCGGCGAGCTCATGGTTTACCGTGAGGATACGAAGGGCCAGATGCTCGAAGAGGGCATCAACGAAGGTGGTGCATTCTGCTCCTGGCTCGCGGCGGGCACTTCGTACTCGAATCACAACATGCAAATGGTGCCATTCTTCATTTATTACTCGATGTTTGGCTTCCAGCGCATTGGTGACTTCATCTGGGCGGGTGGCGACATGCAGTCACGCGGCTTTTTGATGGGTGGTACGGCCGGCCGTACCACGCTGGCTGGCGAGGGCCTGCAGCACCAGGACGGTCATAGTCTTGTCAATGCCGGAACCGTGCCGAATTGCGTCGCCTACGACCCGACTTACGCCTATGAGCTTGCGGTCATCATCCACGACGGCTTGCGGCGCATGATCGGTGAGCAGGAGAACGTTTTCTACTACATCACCTGCATGAACGAGAATTATGTGCATCCGCCGATGCCTGCCGGAGTTGAGGACGGCATTCTCAGGGGTATGTACCTGTTGCAGGTGGGTGGGCAGGGCAAAATCCGCGTGCAACTGATGGGCTCGGGCACGATTCTTCGTGAGGTGCTGGGCGCAGCAGAAATTCTTGAGACAGACTTCGGCATCCCGTCTGATGTCTGGTCGGTCACGAGTTTTAATGAGTTACGGCGCGACGCGCTCACTGTCGAACGCTGGAACCAGATGCATCCCGAAGCTGAGCCGCGCAAATGCTACATTGAAGAGTGCCTGGCCAGTCGACCCGGTCCGTATGTTGCGGCGACGGACTACATGAAGATCGTACCCGATCAAATTCAGCGCTGGGTGCCGGGGAGTTTCATATCCCTGGGCACGGATGGTTACGGTCGCAGCGACGCCCGCAAGGCACTGCGGCAGCACTTCGAAATCGACGAGCGTTACATTGCTTTGACGGCGTTGAACGCGCTGGCCGATGATGGTGTGCTCGATCAGAAAACCGTTGCACAGGCAATCCAGAAATTCGGTATCGATCCGGATCGGCCGGATCCGGTGACGCTGTAGGCGGTCCGGCGGGAATTCGATATTGGCGCACACGATTGAATTAATCATTCCCGATCTTGGCGACTTCGAGAATGTCGAGGTGATCGAGTTGCTGGTTGCGGTGGGCGACGAAGTTGCCAGGGAAGACGGGCTCATCACGATCGAGACTGACAAGGCCGCGATGGATATACCGTCGCCTGAAAACGGTTCCATCAAGGAATTGAGCGTTGCCGTCGGCGACACGGTATCGACTGGTGACGTTATCGGCAAGTTGTCGATCGAAGTGGGCGACACCGTTGTTATTACTCCCGCACTCACCCATCTCCCGTCGGGCGAAACGACGGTACTCGCGATGCCCGCCGGCGGGTCGCTCAAGACCGGCGTCGTACAGACACTGGTTGTGCCCGCGTTAGGCGATTTCGAGGACGCCGAGGTTATCGAAGTCTTTATCTCATTAGGCGATCAGATCGATGTCGACGACTCACTCGTCACTCTGGAGACCGATAAGGCTGCGATGGATGTACCGGCCGTCGTTGGCGGGCGCATTGAGTCGGTGCTCGTGAAGGTCGGCGATAAAGTGTCCGAGGGCTCATCGCTGGCGATCATCGAGGCCGTTGCGCACGTAGTCGAGCCGTCTGAGTCGAAACCTGTTGCTCCTGCGGTCGCCGCACAGGCAACAACTGCGCCACGACCGCCCGAACCGGAGCCAGCGAAACCAGCAGCACAGCCGGCAGCGGCTCGCGCCCCAGCGGCAATCGACAGCGCCGGTTTTTCTCGTGCCCACGCGAGTCCATCGGTGCGCAAGCTCGCGCGTGAGCTCGGCGTGGATTTGGCGCAGGTCAAAGGCAGTGGGCAAAAGGCGCGCATCGTTCACGATGACGTCAAGGCCTTCGTCAAGGCGATACTGACGGGCCAGAAAGCTGTAAGCGCAGGAGGCGGCCTGCCCAAGACACCCAGCGTCGATTTTTCCAAGTTTGGTGAAATCGAAATGCAGCCGTTGACGAGAATTCAGAAAATCGCAGGACCGCGATTGCAGGCGAGCTGGGTCAACCTGCCGCACGTCACGCAACATGATCTCGCCGACATCACAGACCTGGAGGCACGGCGTCAGCAACTCAAAGGGCCGGCAAGGGAACGCGGCATCTCGCTGACGCCGCTCGCGTTCATCATGAAAGCCTGTGTGGCGGCTCTCAGGGAGTTCCCGAGAGTCAATGCTTCGCTTGCCGACGACGGCGCCAACCTTATCTACAAGAAATATTGCCATCTTGGTTTTGCGGCCGATACCGACCAGGGCCTCATGGTGCCAGTCATTCGCGATGCGGATAAGAAGGATGTCTACGAACTCGCGATTGAACTTGCAAAACTCTCGGCTCTAGCTCGTGATGGCAAACTCAAGGGACCGCAGCTGCAAGGCGCGTCGTTTACGATCTCGAGTCTTGGCGGTATCGGTGGCACGGCGTTTACGCCGATCGTGAACGCACCCGAGGTCGCGATTCTGGGTGTGTCGCGTTCATCGATGCAAGCTGTCTGGAACGGCTCGAAGTTCGAACCGCGCCTGATGCTGCCATTGGCCTTGTCCTACGATCATCGCGTAATCGACGGCGCCATGGCGGTTCGTTTCACGACCTACCTTGGCCAAATGCTTGCTGATGTTGACGGGCTGCTAGAGGCAATTCCGTAGTGACCAATCACAGCGCGCAGCTTGTTGTTATCGGCTCAGGCCCGGGCGGATACACGGCAGCTTTTCGTGCGGCTGATCTCGGGCTCGATGTCATTCTTGTTGAGCGATATGACACGCTTGGCGGTGTCTGCCTGAATGTGGGTTGCATACCATCGAAGGCACTCCTGCACGCAGCTAAAGTCATCGACGATGCTGAGGCTATGGCCGAGCATGGCGTGACTTTTGGCAGGCCAAGAATCGATGCGCTCAAATTAGGTGCGTGGAAGAACGAAGTGGTCAGCAGGCTCACTGGTGGCATCACGCAACTCGCGAAGGCGCGCAAGGTACACGTCATTCATGCTGCAGCGAAATTTGCGTCGGCGAACACTTTGCGTCTCGAAAATGACGACACGGTCACTTACGAGCAGTGCATTATTGCGGCCGGGTCACAGAGCGCCATGCTGACGGGTCTGCCGGATGATCCGCGAATCATCGATTCAACGGGTGCTCTTGATATCAGCCCGTTGCCAAAGCGCCTGCTCGTTGTCGGTGGTGGCATCATCGGGCTCGAAATGGCCTGCGTTTACAGTGCGCTTGGAGTGGATGTCAGCGTCGTCGAGCTAATGGATATGTTGATGCCCGGGACAGACCAGGACCTGTTGCGGCCGTTCCTCAAGATCGTCAAGCCGCGTTATGAGGCGATCATGCTTGCGACGAAGGTGACCGGCATGCGGGTGACTGTGCCGGGCATAGAGGTCTCCTTCGAGGGCAAGAACGCGCCATCAATCGGACTATACGACCGCGTACTGATTGCCGTTGGCCGACGCGCAAACGGTGACAAGCTCGACGCGGAAAAAGCCGGCGTCAATTTCAGCGAGCACGGCGTGATCGATGTTGACAAGCAAATGCGCACGAACGTGCCGCACATTTTTGCGATCGGTGACATCGTGCCGGGACCCATGCTCGCCCACAAAGCATCGCACGAGGCAAAAGTTGCCGCAGAGGTAGCCGCTGGAGAGAAAAGTTATTTCGACGCACGCACGATCCCGTCGGTTGCCTACACCGATCCCGAAATTGCCTGGGTCGGGCTAACCGAAATCGAGGCGAAGGAGCAGGGTGTCGACTACGCCAAGACACAGATTCCCTGGGCGGCGAGCGGTCGTGCGATGTCCCTGGGGCGCTCGGAAGGATTCACGAAACTACTGTGGGACAAGAGTACGGGTCGAATTCTCGGCGGTGCCATCGTCGGACCCAATGCGGGCGAACTGATCGCCGAGATCGGACTCGCTATCGAAATGGGCGCCGATGCAGCAGACATCGGCCTGACGATTCACTCACACCCGACACTGTCCGAAACCATCGCATTCGCGGCCGAGGCATACGAGGGTACGCTGACCGATCTGTACCTGCCAAAGAAAAAATAGACGACGGATAGTCTAGTCGTACGCGCTCTCGATTTCAGGATATAACTCATCGAGCGGCACGGAACGACCGTCCTGCTGAACAATCCGGCAATGAAAGCGACGCAGTTGTCGCGGTTCTGGAACGCCGCAGGAATGAGCGATGACGCCGACTTCCTTGCGCATTGTCTCCGAGTAGCGGCGTACACGCTCGGCCTTATCCTCGGGCACGAGACCGCGCTGCAATTTTTTGTCGTGCGTCGTAATTCCGGTTGGGCAGGTGTTCTTGTTGCATTGCAATGCTTGAATACAGCCCAGGGCAAACATGAAACCGCGTGCCGAGTTGACGAAATCCGCTCCAACGCAAAGCGCATAGGCCACACCCGCCGGATTAATCAACTTACCACTTGCAATGACCTTAATGCGTTCGCGAAGACCGTAGTGATTCAACTTGTCGACAACCAGCGGCAAACTTTCCTTGATCGGAAGACCAACGTAGTCGATCAAACTCATCGGTGCGGCACCCGTTCCACCGTCACCGCTGTCCACCGTGATGAAGTCGGGCGCACTCTCGATGCCGCGTTGCCGAATAAGTTTGAACAGATCATCGAGCCAGCCATAGGCACCAATCACGGCCTTGAAGCCCGTCGGCCGGCCGGACACATCGCGAATATGGTTAATCATGTCGAGCAAGTCTTCGGCAGAATTGATCTCGGGATGCCGGTTTGGGCTGATTGAATCCTCGCCCGCTGGAATACCCCGGATTTTGGCGATTTCATCGGTGACTTTGGCGCCCGGAAGAATACCGCCTTTGCCCGGTTTCGCTCCCTGGCTCAGCTTGAGTTCGATCATCTTGATCTGTTTGTGACTCGCGATCTCACGCAACTTGTCGTCATCGATATTGCCATTCCCGTCGCGAACACCGTATTTCGCCGTCCCGATCTGAAATACAATATCGGCGCCACCCTCGAGGTGCCACTGGGAAACACCGCCTTCACCGGTATTCAACCAGTTGCCGGCCATACGCGAGCCATTGGACAACGCCAATACCGCCGGTTTCGAGATAGCGCCGTAGCTCATCGCAGAAACGTTGTAGATCGACTTCGCCTCATAGGGTTGTGCAGCGTGCGGGCCGATAACAAGCGGGGATGTGGGCACGGCGTCGCACTCAAGCGTAGGATAGGGGCAGTTGACGAAGATGGGTGTGCCGGTCGGCGTCAGGTTCAGTGTTGATCCGAATGCCACTGTGGTATCGACGCCCTTGGCAGCTCGATAGGCCCAGGAACGTTGTGCGCGATTGAATGGCATTTCTTCACGGTCGAGCGCGAAGAAGTACTGGCGAAAGAACTCACCCAGATGCTCAAAGTGATAGCGAAATCGGCCGACCACCGGGAAATTACGTCGAATCGTGTGAGTCGTCTGTGTAACGTCAATGATGTACATGACGACGACTGTCACAATACCAATGCCGATCAATAAGATGAGCAGGTTGGTGAGAAACTGCAGGAACCAGAACGTGTTTTCCACTGTGGTGACCCTTATTTGAGGAAACGCCTGGCGAGAATGCTGTCCACGCTCATTCTACCAGCACCGGCAACGACCAGCGGTATTAGCATTGCAATGAATAACAGCGGGACGCGGTAGTTGCCGGAGCCGTCCTTCGGCGTTATACGATAGCCTTCCCACAACTCGCCCAGGCTGCTCCATTCTGCAGGCCAATGCACACCCGAGATGGCCACGATGCTGATAATGATCAGGGTGAACGCCCAGAACCGTGTGAAAAGGCCCAGCAGCAGTCCGATCGAGCCTAGAATTTCGAACCAGGTGGCCATGAACCAGCTGATGTCGACCGGGATCAGGTTGAATGGAAAAATAAAGTTGTCCTGAACATTGCCGAACCAGTTTTGACCGTTGAATTTACCCATTCCGGCTTTGCCGAATTCGTAGGCCATCAGCAGGCGAATCAGCAACAGGCCGGCGCCGTAGTTTGCGGCGCAGTCCAGCCAGTCGGCAATGCGTTTGTAATGTAAAAGCAGCTTATTCATTGTATTGCTCCTCGGCCTGGCGCCCGGGTGCCAGTCAGAATTTCCAGTTGTCTCATCTCTTTGAGTAGCGTTTCGCCATGCCTGAGCAGTGAATCGACAGCGGCGTATTCAATCTTCTCGGCCAGTTCGAACAACAGGGCCTCGCCAGACAGATTCTTTTCGTTGTTCGCGATGGAGTCGAGCAACCCTGCCGTCATCGTATTCAGCTCGAGAAAGTCGACCTCGTCGTCATCCCGACGATACACAGCCAGAAAGATGGGCTGCGCCTCAGGCGCTTTGGGCAAGAATTTCCGTGAAATTCGATGTACGGGATACTGATACGCGTACACCCAGGTCAGGACTGATTTCACCGGTACGTTGGCGAGCAGGTCGCCGCCCGGATCGACGCCTTGCATATCGTTCGAGTCCTCGGAGATCGACAACGCTATCTCAATGTATTCGTAGTGGGCGAGTTCGATCAGAAACGGAAAGTCGTCATCGCGCAATTCGTACTCGTGTTGCAAAAAGTCGAGAAATTCTCGCGGCAATTGCAGGAAATACGGCGTTTTCGCTCTGTGTTTCTGCATGAATAAGCGAATCATGCGGTTCCACTTCTCGGTTGAATGTAGCTTCTTCAGCACCGGAAACATGGTGGCGAGCAGGCTGCGCAGGTTGTTGAAGAATAGATCGCGATACACGGCCATGCGTCGATCTTCGATGCCTGCAGGTGCCGGTGCGTTTTTCGGGTCGCGAATGTGTGCGGCGAAGGCGAATTGTTTTGTCTGAAAATCAGCTTGCTCAGCCATTGACGGCCTCCCGTTGCCTGGCGTCAGCTTGCAGTTGGCGAATGCGGCTGAGCTCGTCGAGCAGTTCCTCGACAGGTGGAAAATTAAAATCGCGTTCGAGCAATGTAGGAACCGGACCGAAACGGGCATAGGCATCGGCGAGTAAGCGCCAGGACTGCTCATCGACGGCGGCGCCGTGTGTGTCGATCCGCAAGTCCGGAGCCTCGACGAAATGGCCGGCCTGGTGAAAGTAGCGAATACGATCGGCGGGCATCCTGGCCATGAACTCCTGCGGGTCATAACCGTGGTTGATGCTGTTGACGATAATGTTGTTGATGTCGAGCATCAGGTCGCAGTCGGCTTCTTCGAGAACCGCAAGCAGGAAATCAAGCTCGCTCATCGATGCGTCAATTGGCGCGTAGTACGAGACGTTCTCGAGTGCGATGCGCTGCTCGAGGATGTCCTGCACCCGCCTGACACGAGCGGCGACATACGTGACGGCGTCCCCGGTAAACGGTATCGGCATCAAGTCATACAGGTGTCCGTCATCACCGCAAAAGCTCAAATGTTCCGAGTAGATAAGGATATTGTGCTCGGCCATGAATGCCTTGATGTCGCGCACGAGTTGCTCGTCGAGTGGCGCAGGAGAACCGATCGAGAGCGACAGACCGTGAATCAGGAATGGGTAGCGCTCGGTGAAGTAGCGAAGTTTCTTGCCAAGCGCACCGCCGACATGAATCCAGTTCTCAGGGGCGATCTCCATGAAATCGATTTTGCCCTTGGCAACGTCTTTCAGCTTGTCGGCCAGCGGCCGGCGCAGGCCAAGGCCGGCGCCGCTTACCGGGTATTGTGAGTCTGAGTCACTCATACAGCACAAGACCTTATCGTGGCTGTGTTTATTACATTACAGATCATGGCAATGCTTTACGCCGGTATTCGCACCATTCGACGATTTTGCATTCGCCGCATAGCGGTTTTCGCGCTTTGCAGACATAGCGCCCGTGCAAGAGCAGCCAGTGATGTGCATTTTTCTTGAATTCGTCAGGCGTCAGCCTGGTCAGTCGCTTTTCAACGGCTAGCGGTGTCTTACCCGTTGCCATGCCGGTGCGATTGGAGACGCGGAAAATGTGGGTGTCCACGGCGATTGTCGGTTCACCGAAGGCCGTGTTCAGTATGACGTTAGCGGTCTTGCGGCCAACGCCTGGCAATCCCTCGAGTTCCTCACGAGTGCGCGGTACTTCATCGTCGTAAGTATCGATGAGAATTTTGCAGGTTTTGATGATGTTTTTGGCTTTGCTGTTATAAAGTCCAATGGTGCGAATGTAGGGCACTAGCCCCTCGACACCGAGTTCAAGAATGGCCACCGGCGTATTCGCGACCGGATACAGCTTGTCGGTTGCCTTGTTGACGCTGATATCGGTGGCTTGTGCGGAGAGGACCACGGCCACGAGCAGCTCGAACGGGCTGTCGTAGTGGAGTTCGGTATCCGGATTCGGGTCGAGCTCGCGTAGCCTCGCGTATATTTTCCTGCGTTTGTCACTGTTCACGATCGCGGGTGGTCGGATTGGCGCAGCTTGCGTGACATCGTGCGGCGACGGGATATGCGTCGTTTTCCGTCAATCGCGTTTTTTGCAGCGACGGCAAGCGCGAGGCTGAAGAAAGCCCCTGGCGGCAAAACAGCAATCAAGAACCCGCTGTCCGCGAACGAGAATCCGCTGAAAGGCTCGCCGCCGGTGATCAGGTCGATTCCGGACAGGATCGAGGCTTGGCCAATCAATTCGCGAAAGGCGCCAATAGCCATTAGCAGTAACGCGAATCCGGCGCCCATGCCCAAACCGTCGACGAGGCTGGCGCCGATCGGATTGCGTGACGCGAATACCTCAGCGCGTGCGACGATTGCGCAATTGGTGACGATCAGTGGGATGAATATGCCGAGCGAACGATCCAGTGTAGGGAACCAGGCTTTGAACATCAGTTCGATGCAGGTGACGAGACTCGCGATGATGATGACATAGATCGGCAGGCGAATTTCATGCAGTATCCAGCGTCGTGCCGCTGACACCAGTCCGTTCGATAGCGTCATCACCACCATGGTTGCGATACCGAGCCCGAGTCCGTTCACCAATGAGGTCGTGACGGCGAGCAATGGACACAGTCCAAGCAGTTGCACGAGACCCGGATTTTCCTTCCATAGGCCGTCTTGCAGACGCTCCATCAATCCGCCCGAAGTCATTGATTATCCTCGGTCGATGGCAGAGAGAATATCTCGTCGCGGTGCGCTTCGTAGTAAATCAGCGTGTCCCGCATCGCGTTGACGACGGCACGCGGCGTAATCGAAGCGCCTGTCAATTGATCGAATTCGCCGCCATCACCACGGATAGCCCAAGCCGTCACATCGGGATCGCCAATCGATCTTCCATCGAACTGATACACCCAATCGGAGCGTGCAGACACGATTTTGTCACCGAGTCCGGGCGTCTCACGATGCTGCAAAATGCGCAGGCCCGTAACCACGCCGTCGAAATCCACGCCGAGCAGAATTCGAATCGACCCCGAATAACCATTGCGCGCCGTCACTGCAAACAATGCAGCTACGGGTTGCTCATCGAAGTAAACGCGGTAGATCAGAGCTTCATCCGACCCTGGTAAATCATGCGGTGGAGCAATGACGAGTCTCGACTCGCCTATATCGGTGTCATAGATGACACCGGCAAGTACCGGCTGCAAACTTTTCTCAAGCAACGATTTCTCATTCGCCGCGATTCGCTCGGTCGTCAATTCGTAAGTCGCCGCAACCAGCGTCGTACAGATCGCCGCTATCAACGCCAGGGTTGTGCCGCTCTTGATGACGGACTGCGCCGTTTTCATGGACGTCCGCCACGTCGCGGGTGACCAACGATGTGAGGACGGGTCAGGTAATCAATCGCCGGTGTTGCCATATTCATCAATACCACGGCGAATGCGACGCCGTCGGCGTAGGAGCCCCATTTACGGATAGAGAAAATCAAAAAGCCGATTCCTGCGCCGTAGACAAGGCGACCTTTAGGGCTTGTCGCGGCCGACACGGGATCGGTCGCTATGAAGAAGGCGCACAGTATCGTCGCGCCGGAAAAAAGATGAAAGCCCGGGCCGGCATTGGCACTTGAATCGATAGCGTACATCACGGTCGTCGGAATCAGCAGGCCGGCAAAAACGCCGACCGGTATATGCCAGCGTATGATTTTCTTTATCAACAACCAGATACCGCCGGCCAGTGTGAGGTTGCCAATCCACTCCCAACCGCGGCCGCCGAAATCACCCATGATCGGATTGGCCCAGATTTCGGCAAACGTATGCATCGTTCGAAGTCCCGCTTGCATCGCGTCGAGTGGCGTTGCCCGACTGATCGCGTCGAACGCCAGGGTTTCGGGCAACGATCCGGTCAAGGTGAAGTCAATCGTTTGCAGAATCGTAAGGTACTGATAATCGATGTCACCCATGCGCGGCGCGACCCACAGGTTGAGATCCATGGGATAAGCGATCAGGATCACGACATAGCCGACCATGGCCGGGTTGAATACATTGAACCCCAACCCGCCGTACAGGTGCTTCGCGACCACAATAGCGCACAGAGAACCCGTTGCTGTGACCCACCATGGTGTCAATGACGGCAACGCAAATGTGAGCAAAACAGCTGTGACAAGCGCGCTGTAATCGGAGATCGTTGCCGTTGGCGGGCGACCTCTCGCCCGCATCACCAACACTTCGCCACCGACGCAAAATATCGATGCAACGATCAGGTTGCAGAAAAAACCCGGGCCGAAATACCAGACATGCGCGAGCGCGGCCGGAATCAACGCCATCAGTACCTGCAACATCATCGACGCCACATCAGCTTTGGGCGCTATATAAGGTGCTTCTCGTCTGACGAATTCCACGCTCAGTCCTCGTCCTGTTTCTGCTTCTTGCGCTTGAGGATTGCGGCGATTGCCTCGGGGCCGGCCAGTTTCGCCACTTCCTTTTGTTGAGCCAGTTCCTTGTCGCGTGCCTTCTGTTGTTTTTCAAGGCGCTCGTTGCGCGCTTCGAAACGCAGCCGGGCCCGCTCGGCTCGGGCTTTTTCATCGGCCATTTCGCGATATCGTGCCTTGGCCATTCGAAAATCGAAAGTCAAAGGGATGTGGCTCGGGCATACGAGGTCGCAGCAGCCGCACTCAATGCAATCAGTCAGGCCATAGGAGCGAATTTTTGCCTCCTCGTCGGCACAGGCATACCAGAACAGCTGTTGCGGCAGCAATTGTACGGGGCACACGGCCGCACAGTTGCCACATCGAATGCACGGCATCTCCGGTCCCAATGCCGGGTCTTCCGACAACACGAGAATGCAATTCGTCGCTTTTACGACGGGCACTCGATCGGTGGTGACCGTTTTTCCCGTCATCGGCCCGCCGATAATCAGCTGCTCGGCACGATCGGTGTAGCCGCCGACGAAATTGACGACATCAGCAACTGTTGTACCAATTCGTACGTCGACGTTCATCGGTCGCGCGACCCCATCACCGGTAATGGTCGTAACTCGCGCTACCAGTGGTTCGTGATTGATAATCCAATCGTAGATTGCGGCTGCTGTGCCGACATTCTGGACCAGGCACCCAACGTCGGTCGGAAGCCCGCCACTCGGAACTTCAAGGTTGGTGACGAGCTGGACAAGCTGGTCCTCGCCGCCTGACGGGTATATCGACGGTACTTGCTTGAGTACGAGGCGGTCGTCGTTAACGTCGGCCAATACGTCAATGAGTTCATGGATCGCTTCGGGCTTGTCGCTCTCGACAACGATGAAACAGCTGTCGAGTTCCAGTGCGTGCAAAAGTATCTGTGCCCCACCGACAATTTCGCGTGCGTACTCGCGCATAAGAGCGTCGTCGCAACTGATGTAAGGCTCGCACTCGACACCGTTCAGGATCAGGTACTTGAGTTCACAGCTTACGGCCTGCATGAGTTTCTGCGCGGTCGGAAACACGGCACCGCCAAGCCCGACGATGCCGCCCTGCATTATTTGCGTCAGCACTACGTCCGGCGGCAGTATGTCATACGCCGGAGCAGTCTCCGCGCGCTCGATGTGCCGGTCCTCACCGTCACATTCAATGACGATACAGGGTGCATTTTCGCCGTAACGTCGCGACACAGGCCAGGGTTCGATCGCGACTATCTTGCCCGACGACGAGGCATGCACGGGCGCGCCCAGCGCGCCATCGGGTTCTGCGATCAATTGTCCCTTGAGCACACGCTCACCGATTCCGACGACTGGCTGCGCCGGATCGCCAACATGCTGGGCAATCGGCAGTACAAGCTGCGCCGGGACCGGGACTCTGAGAATCGCCTGTGCGGTCGAAGCGGATTTATTCGCTTCCAGGCGCAGACCACCGTGCAACTTGCCAAGGTCATAGGTTGGTGCCGCAGTCATGCCGGGCTCCGCATACTGATGCAGTCAACCGGACAGCGTACAACGCAAAGCTCGCATCCTGTGCACTCGGACTCGATGACCGTGTGCATCAGTTGATGGGCACCGACGATGGCGTCCACAGGGCAGGCTGTACGGCAATGCGTGCAGCCTATGCAACGTGATTCATCAATGACGGCGACAATGAGGCCGTGGCCGGCCTCTTCGGCGAGCGGCATGATGTTTTTGCCGAGCAGGTCAGCAAGACGTCGTACGGTATTATCGCCACCGGGCGGGCAAAGGTTAATCGGAGCGTCGTCTTCGATAATCGCAGCCGCGTAGGGCCGGCAGCCGGGATATCCGCACTGGGCACATTGAGTTTGCGGCAACAGCGCATTGACCTGTTCAACGAGGCTGTCCGATTCGGACGGCAGCGAGCGGCTCGCATAACTCAGCGCCAGGCCGGCAAGCAGGGCGATGAATGCAATGGTCAGGATTGCGGTAGTCACGGACGGGCCATGCCCGAAAAACCCATAAATGCCAGTGACATGATACCGGCCGTCATAAGCGCGAGTGCCGTGCCGCGAAAGGGCGCCGGGATATCAGCGACATCAAGGCGTTCGCGAATCGTAGCGAACATGACGAGCACAAGCGCGAAGCCGCCAGACGCTCCAACACCGAAAAACACCGACTCCACAAAACCCTTGGATTGCTGCACGTTCAGGAGCGCGACACCCAGTACGGCACAATTGGTCGCGATCAACGGAATAAAAATGCCGAGCACCTGGTGTAATAAGGGACTCAGACGTCGCACCATGATTTCGGTGAACTGCACGCTGGCCGCGATGACCAGGATGAAACTGATCGTCCGCAGATACTCGAGGTCGAGTGGCACGAGCAAATACTCGTGCAGCAAATAAGCGCTGGCGGATGACAGCGTCAGCACAAAGGCCGTCGCGAGCGACATGCCCATCGTGGCCTCGAGGTTGCGTGATACGCCCAAAAACGGGCACAGGCCGAGGAATCTCACCAACACGAAATTATTGACGAGGACAGTAGCGATCAGAATGACGATGAGCTCTGTCATATCAGGTCCGTATTGTAAGCGGTCTCTATACTCTCGTCGCGATGTTTACTTGATGTGCATTTCCGGTTCGGTGCTATCGTCGGCAGACGGCAAGAAGATGTCCTACGGGCTTTTCGATTGTTCAAGCATTTTTTCGACCTGGGCAGGCTCTATACGCGTCAATAATGGTTTGAATTTGGAGATGCTGGCGCCGAGTAGTGGCTCGGATGCGCAATGCCAGTGCCATTCGTCCTCACGGAAAAACGATCGTGCGTCGTCGGCAACGGTGGGAATGACCGGTGTCAGGTAGATCATCAGGCTGCGGAACAGATTGAGTCCCTGTGTGCAGACGCCTTGCACTTCGGCCCGTTGATCCTCGTCCTTGATCATGATCCAGGGTTTCTTGTCGTCGATGTAACGATTGGCATCGTCAGCGAGACCCATGATCCGCCGCATTGCTTTGGAGTACTCACGACCCTCATAGAATGCCGCGATTTCCTCAGATGCGTCGGTAAGGGCATTAAACAGATCTGGATCAGCCAGCGTGTCGGCGAGCTTGCCGTCGAAGCGCTTGTTGATGAATCCCGCGCATCGGCTGGCGATGTTGATCAACTTGCCGATCAGGTCCGAATTCACCTTCGCAATGAAATCATCGAGATTTAGATTGATATCTTCGATGGTCGGACCGAGCTTTGCTGCATAGTAGTAACGCAGATAGGCCGGGTGTAAATTATTCAGGTAGGTTCGCGCGTTGATGAATGTGCCGCGCGACTTGGACATCTTTTGCCCGTTGACGGTCAGAAAGCCGTGCGCAAATACACTCGTTGGCGTTCGAAATCCTGAACCGTGCAATACAGCTGGCCAGAACAACATGTGAAAATACATGATGTCCTTGCCGATGAAATGATACAACTCGGTGTCGTGCCCGGGGCGCCAGTACTCGTCGAAGTCGAGGTCGTCTCGACGGTCACACAGGTTTTTGAAGCTTGCGGCATAGCCGATCGGGGCGTCCAGCCATACGTAAAAGAATTTGTCGTCAGTGCCTGGAATCCTGAATCCAAAGTAAGGCGCGTCACGGGAAATATCCCAGTCGCGCAATCCTGCCTCAAACCACTCCTCGAGCTTGGCGGCAACGCTCTTTTCAAGTGCCGCCTCATCTATCCAGTCGCGCAAGCGCTTTTCGTATTCGCTCAATTTGAAAAAATAATGCTCCGATTTGCGTGTGACCGGCTTCGTACCCGACAGCACCGAAACGGGGTCAATGAGGTCGGCAGGTGTGTATGTCGCGCCGCAGACTTCACAGGCGTCACCGTACTGGTCCTCGCTCTTACAGCGTGGGCAGGTGCCGCGCAGAAACCGGTCTGGCAGGAACAATCCTTCTTTTTCGTCGAAGGCCTGTTCGATCGTTTTGGTGTAGATGTCACCGGTCTTGCTCAGTGCCTCAAACATCTCGACGACCAGTGCCTCATTCTCGGGCGAATGAGTCGTGTAGTAGTTATCGAACTCGATGCCGAAAGCGGAAAAGTCTTCGAGGAACTCTTTCGTGATCTCTTCGGTGAGGGCTTCGGGAGTAATGCCGAGCTCGCGAGCCTTGAGCATGACCGGTGTGCCGTGAACATCGCTGGCGCAAACGTAAGTGCAAGTGTGGCCGCGAAGTTTCTGAAAGCGGACCCAGATGTCACCTTGCAGGTATTCGACGAGGTGACCCATATGGATCGAGCCATTCGCATAGGGCAGGGCATTTGTAACGAGTATTTTTCGTGGCTGAACGGGCATGCGCGTGGAATTCGGTCTGGCTAAAGGCCGCGATTATGCCACGTGTCGCTCGTGTCGATGTATTTTATCTAGACACGGCCGGAGCCGGGTCCAAGCGCATCAGTCGTCGTTTTTCATCCGCTCGAAAGTGCTTTTATTATAAGCCTGTAGATAGGCCTCTCGCCCAGAGACAAAGGCCCTTTCGACGAGTTGCATGAGTGCCGCATCCATGGTTTGCATACCGGAACCGCCACCGGCCTGCATTGCGGTCTCTAGCTGATCGAGCTTGCCCTGACGAATGAGGTTGGCAACTGCCGACGTATTGATCAGAACCTCGAATGCGGCAACCCTGCCGGCTTTGTTTTTGGTTGGCAGCAACTGTTGCGATATCACACCGCGCAACGAGGTCGAAATCATCGTGCGGATGTGGCTTTGCTTGCCGGCCGGAAATGAGTTGATGATGCGATCGACTGTTGCTGCGGCGCCATTGGTGTGCAATGTGCCCATGACGAGAATACCCATCTCGGCGGCGGTCACCGCGATACTGATGGTTTCGAGGTCGCGCATTTCGCCAACGAGGATGACGTCGGGATCTTCACGCAATGCCGAGCGCAATGCATCGGCAAAACTTTTGCTGTGCAATCCGATTTCACGCTGGCTGATAAGACAGTTCTGTCTCTTGTGCACAAACTCGATGGGGTCCTCAATCGTAAGAATATGGCCGTGCTTGCGCTTGTTAATCGAGTCAATCATGGCCGCCAGCGTCGTGGACTTGCCTGATCCGGTCTTGCCCGTGACCAGGATCATTCCCTGCGTCTGTCGGCACAGATCATGCACGACCTTGGGCATGTCCAGGTCCTCGAGAGTAAGTGGCTTTGAGGGAATTGCGCGAAAGATGGCGCCGATGCCGTTTAAATGGCGAAATACATTGGCACGAAATCGTGATACATCAGGAATGTCGTATGCAAAGTCGACGGCATCCTTTTTTTCGAATGTCTGTTGCGTCGTGGCATCCATGATCGCATACACTGCGTCCTTGACAAATTCGAGCGTGAGATCGTCGCCTTCGAGCGCTTGCAATCTGCCATGAACGCGAATGCGCGCAGGACCACCCGAAACAAAATGTAAATCGGATGCGTTCTCTTTGAGAGCGCGTTTCAAAAATTCATCGATCTTATTCATCGGCTACTTGTGGATTGCCGCTGGTATCCATCGCGCTCACGATTGCAGTGTCCGTAACGAATCGTTGAAACTTCCTCTTGTCGCCGGCATGAAGATAAGCGTCGTTGGGATCGATCTCATGCGCGGCGATCGCATCGAGCAGTGCCTGGTCCATGAGTTGCATACCGAGGGCCTTGCCCGTTTGCAGTTGTGACGGTATCTGATGCGTCTGGTCGGTTGTGATCAGTTTTGCAATTGCGCGATTATTGACGAGAATTTCAAAAATGGCCCGCCGGCCGCGGCCATCGGGGGTCTTGATCAGTACCTGAGTAATGACGGCTTTGAGGCTGCTGGCAAGAAACGCCTTGGTTTGCTCCCGAAGTTCGCCCGGCAATGCGTCGATGACCCGGTCGAGCGTCTTGACCGCACCGGTAGTGTGCAATGTGCCGAGGACAAGATGCCCGGTCTCGGCCGCGGTCATCGCCATCGAAATCGTCTCCGCGTCCCGCAGCTCGCCGACGAGGATGACGTCAGGATCCTCTCGCATGGCCGAGCGTACGCCGTCGGCGAAACTCTTAACGTGCGAACCGAGTTCGCGTTGGATTATCTGGCTCATCTTGCTCGGGTGCACAAATTCGATCGGGTCTTCGAGACTGATGATATTCAGGCTTTTCGTCTGGTTGATGTGGTTGATCATCGCCGCAAGTGTCGTCGACTTGCCGGTTCCCGTGGATCCGGTAACGAGGACCATGCCCTGATGATAATCGCAGAAATCGGTCAGTATTGACGGCACATGCAATTGTTCGAGCGTTGGAACGTCTCCAGGAATATACCGAAACACGGCTCCGTAACCGGAGTCTTTTCTGAAGACATTGACGCGAAAACGAGCACCTTCGTCGCCAACGTAGGAAAAATCGAGGTCGGTGCCGGCCCGTAATAATTCCTTTTGCGAGGTCGAGAGAACTTCGAGAATATAGGTTTCGAGTTCGGTGTCGGTCAGTTCGCGAAACTTGATCGGCATCAAATCGCCGTTCATACGCAGCATCGGTGGCACGCCGACGGCAAGATGCACATCGGAACAGCCTTGTGCGAGACCGAGTTTTAGAAAGGCGTCGATACGAGCCATGTTGTCAGCTGCCAAGATTCAATCTTTGCGCTTATCCTAGGCGGAAATTATGTCGCATGCCAGAGCGACATCACATATTTGATAATTGCCTGTTAGAAGGCTGCTAGACAGGTATGGCGTCCAGCGCTTCGGTCAGCTCACCCATCGACTGGTGGCGCTTGGTCTTGTCGACCGACATGGCCTTGACGATGATTGCGGCGTATTCGTCAGGAATGTCGGGATTGATCTCCTGGCAATGCTTGGCTTTGCCCTGCACATGCTGATACATGACCGACATATGATCACCACGACTGTAAGGGGGTATACCAGTTGTCATCTCGTACATGATGACACCGATACTGTAGACGTCAGCCGTCACGTCGACTTTCTTGCCGAGAATCTGCTCAGGTGCCATGTATTTCGGCGAACCGATGACGTAGCCCGTCTTGGTCAGCTGCGTATCGCCACTCGAAGCCGCTGCGGCAACGCCGAAGTCCACGATCTTCAGTAGTCCTTCCGCGTTGACAAGGATGTTGGCTGGTTTGAGGTCGCGGTGAATGACGCCTGCCTGGTGCGCGATCGTCATACCCGTCACCATATCGCGTGAGTACTTCAGTGCCTTTGCCATGGTCATCGGTTTGTTATTCGGGATTTCGCCGCTCAGTGTGTGCGACGGGAAGTACTCCATCGATATCGCGTAGCTGCCTTGCAGGTACAGAAAGTCGTAAATACGGATGACGTTGCGGTGCGTGATCATGCGCGAATAACGTAACTCGTGTACGAAGCGTTTCATCATTTCTTCATCAGTGGAAATATTCGGGTTCAGGAACTTTAGAATCAAGCGCTCGTCAACGATCTGATCCTTCATGAGCAATACGGTGCCGAATGCGCCTTTGCCGATTTTTTCGATGTACTTATAGCGCCCGTCGATAACATCGCCTGGCTTGAGCTTGGATATATCGAGAACCTGTGCTTGCGGTGCCGGCGCCGGTGCAGCGTCGGGCGTCGTTGGTGCAGGGGCCATGGTCTGGGCCTTGAGCAACTTTTCGAGATCTTCGCCATCGAGCAGCATGGTCTTGGTGTGTTCGGCGATTTTCTTGGCGCGCTCGTTCTCTGCGAGAACCGTTGCCGAAAACCGCGCATCGAGATACTTGAGAGCCTTGTCGGCGCTGTTGATAATTGTCGGCTCGTTGGTCTGCTTGATTTTTCGCAGTACACCGCGAACCGACTCGGCATGCGATTCATCGGCGAGCTGTGAAATTGCCTTGATTGCCTCGACCTGCACAGCCCTGTTTCCGGAATTGAGCATCGGCACGATTTTCGAAATATGCTCCTGGCTGCCAATCTTTCCGAGTGCGCGGATGACGACTGTGTCTGTCTTCGAATCTTTTCCGAGCAATGCGAGCAGTGTCGGCACGGCTTTCGGGCTGCCGATCTTCGACAAAGCGTCGATGGATCGTTCGCGGACCCACCAATCGGTGTCTTCGGTTGCCTGGATCAAATGATCGACAGCGCGCTCATCCTTGGTTGAATTCAGAATTTCAATGGCCGTGCGCCGAATCTCCTCATCCTCATCCTTGATCAGTGCCACGACCGCGTCCAAGACCTTCGGACCACCGATTTCGGCCAGTGCATCCCCAGCCCTTGAGCGGACCCACCAGTCGTCATCCCTGATGACATTGAGCAGGTCTTTGACCGAATCCTTGGTGCCGATTTTGTTGAGGACCTCGACGGCGGCGCGGCGCGCGTATTCCGACTCGTCCTTGAGCGCGTCGGTAAGATACTTGACGGTTTCAGGGTGGTTCATCTGTATCATCATGTCGATGGCTTTGTTTTGCACCTCGATATCCGGGTCCTGCAGCAATTTGCTGACCGCCGCGATATTGACGGCACCGCCTCTTGCTGCGAGCGCAGACAGGGCCGCACCGCGCACCATTTTGTTCGTGTCCTTGAGTTGAATCTCGAGCGCCTGATTGATTTCGGGCTTGTCAAACTTTGAGAGCAGGGTAATCAGGTGCGTCTTGATGTAGGGGTCCTTACCGCCCATGCGCGCGATGATGTCGGGAATCATCTCTGGCCGAATCGTATCCCCAATAATCTTGAAGATCGCGGCCGATTCTTTGGGCTCCAGTTCGTATGCGCATTGCAACAGATCGTGGATGCTCAGATCATCCTTATGCACGCGCAACACTTCGATGAGCGCTGGCTTGGAGACCTCGGGATCCGCAAAAAAGGTCAGCAGGATGTTGGCGTTGTATCCGGTGTTGCTTGACAGTGCCCAGGAGGTGCCTGAAACGACCCGATCGTTGCCGTCAGCAAGGCCGTCCCGGTAGGCACTCAGCGTCTTGTCGTTGAGCAGGCTCGACAAGATGTCGACGAACACCATGGTGTGTGACTTGTCCGACAGGGCGAGTGCGTCAATGGCCCTTGGAATGACCTTGGGGCCCAGTTTCTTCAACTTGTCGACCAGTTTCCGGGCGGCAGGCGAGTCCGGTTTTGATTCTGCAACCAGCTTCGAGACTAGTTGGTCAGCGCGAAATGATCCGAGGAAACTCATCGCCTGATGCCGGAATCGACATTGTGAACTGTCATGGCGCCACCCGATTGCACGGCAGGGCAACCAATGCCGACAAGCGGCATTCCTGCGCACGATCTCCAGTTTTCCAACTCTTGCTCAGCCAATCAATTCGCTCTTGCCCAGGCGAAGCACGACATTCGCTACACAATCGCGAATCCAGTACGGCCGCATAAGTCCCCGATGCGGCATTATGCCACATCGACCTAACCACATTGATGCGCAAGCCTTTGAAAATCAATGCTTGGTTCCAGCTCAGGCTCCGTTACAATGTGCGCCCACAAGCCTCCAAGGGGAGGCGTATGTGCTGATTTTACCTAATACCGTAGGTGGAAATGTGACGCCGTCAACAGAAACAGATGTGAAGAAACTCCTGAATTCCGTGGAGTTACCGGGCATCGGCCTGTCAATTGGGGACGTGGGCAGGGTAGTCGAATGCAACGCGTCGACTGAACATGTCTCGGCGAAAATTGAACTCGGATTTCCGGCGTCGACTGTTCACGACGAATTTCGATCACACATAGCCGCGGCGATCACCGCGGAAACGGGCTGTGATGAAGTCGACATCGAAATTTCGACACGCGTGGTCGCCCACGGTGTGCAACGAAATCTCAAACCGCTGGCACAGATCCGCAACGTTATCGCGATAGCATCCGGGAAAGGCGGTGTCGGCAAATCGACCGTTGCCGTGAATATTGCATTGGCGCTGGACGCTGACGGTGCGTCCGTCGGCATGCTGGATGCGGACATCTATGGCCCGAGTCAGCCACAGATGCTGGGACTGGCCGGCGAGCGGCCCTCGAGCCCGGACGGCGAAACGCTGCAACCACTGCAGGCGCACGGACTGCAAGTCATGTCGATCGGTTTTCTCGTCGATCCCGATCAGCCGATGATCTGGCGTGGCCCGATGGTTACATCCGCGCTCAATCAACTGCTGCAGCAAACTTCCTGGCACGACCTCGACTACCTGATCGTGGACATGCCGCCCGGGACCGGCGATATTCAGCTGACGTTGTCGCAGCAAGTTCCGGTCAGCGGCGCAGTTATCATTACGACGCCACAAGATATCGCGTTGCTCGATGCGCGCAAGGGACTTGCGATGTTTCGTAAGGTATCGATCCCAGTACTTGGCGTCATCGAAAATATGAGCACCCATGTCTGCTCCGAGTGTGGTTATGAGGACAACATATTCGGATCGGGCGGCGGTAAGCGCATGGCCGACGATTTCGACATCGAACTCCTGGGGCAGCTGCCGCTTGAGACACGCATCCGGGAACAGACCGATAGCGGCAATCCGACCGTAATTGCCGATCCGGAGTCGGCGGCCGCCGCGGCCTACCGGAGCGCAAGCCGCCGCATGGCTGCGTTACTGGCAAAACAGGGCAAGGATTACAGCAGCAAGTTTCCGAAAATCGTCATCGAGGACAGTTGATGAGTATCAAGCCGGATCGCTGGATCCGTCGCATGGCCAATGAACACGGGATGATCGAACCGTTTGAGCCACACCAGGTGCGAAAAGTCGGGGACCGGCGCATCATTTCCTACGGGACATCGAGTTATGGCTACGACGTGCGTTGCGCCAATGAATTCAAGATATTCACGAATATTCATTCCGCCGTTGTTGATCCCAAGAACTTTGACGACACGAGTTTCGTCGATGTCGAGGGCGAGGTCTGCGTCATTCCGCCCAACTCGTTCGCACTGGCACGCACCGTCGAGTATTTTCGAATTCCGCGCAATGTTTTAACAATCTGCCTGGGCAAATCGACCTATGCGCGCTGCGGCATCATCGTGAATGTCACGCCGCTGGAGCCGGAGTGGGAAGGGCACGTAACCCTCGAATTCTCGAATACGACACCGTTGCCCGCCAGGATTTACGCCAATGAGGGCATCGCACAGATGCTGTTTCTCGAGTCCGATGAGGAGTGCGAGACGTCCTACAAGGATCGCGACGGCAAGTACCAGGGCCAAAAAGGCGTGACGTTGCCCAAAGCCTGATGCGACGACCAAACACTGCAGCACCGCGGACGGCATATTCCTCTCCCTCATGGCTCGCTGCGCTGCGCTTTACTTCGGTCGAAGAACATCCCGCCCACGGTGCTGCGTATCACTGCCGTCGATACGCGTCCCGCCCACCGTCCTCACAAAGATCGACGAGCCACCGTATCGTGGCCGCCCGCCGATCTTCGTAGGGACGGCAGGAGGGGCGTTCTTTGCCGGAAATAAAGCGCAGCGCAGCGAGCCATTCCGGCAAGGAATGTCCGGACTACCGGCCGTGCGCTAGTCCTAGTCGAAATCCAGGACGATAGGTTCGTCGAGGCGTTTGTCGTCGAGCCAGGCGGCGCCGTCGTGGTACGCCAGTCGCCCGTTTGCGAACCAGTTCGCGGCCTGCGGATAGATCTGGTGCTCGATCGCCTGTACGCGCGTTGCGAGTTCGTCGGCGGATTCATCGGTATCGACGGTGAGTCTTCCCTGCAGGATTCGTGGCCCGGCATCGAGTTCATCGGTCACGAAGTGCACAGTGCTGCCATGCCAGGTGACGTCGGCATCGAGTACGCGCTGGTGTGTGTCCAGTCCCGGAAACGCCGGCAGCAGCGCCGGGTGAATGTTGAGAATCCGGCCTGCGTAATGGTTCACGAACCACGGACTGAGGATGCGCATGTAACCTGCGAGGAGCAACAGGTCGGGTTCGGCTTTGTCGAGCATCTGCGCCACGGCGCGATCAAATGACTGGCGGTCAGCGTAGTCACGGTGTTCGATGCAAGCCGTTGCAATTCCTGCGTCCCGCGCTCGAGTGAGCCCGTACGCGTTGGCTCGGTTGGTAAATACTATCGAAAGACTCAGTTCGAGTTCGCCGCTGGCGACATCGTCTATGAAGGATTGCAGGTTTGTACCCGATCCTGATATCAGGATTGCGGTATTGCACGATTTGGAACTCAAAGAAATTGCACCTGCCCAACGCCGGTTGTGATTTGGCCAAGGTGCCAGGCGTCTTCGCCCTGATCCTTGAGGATTGCGAGCGCGGTGGCGACGTCGGTTTTCCTGGTCACGGCAATCATGCCGATGCCGCAATTGAATGTACGACGCATTTCATCCACCTCGATGTTGCCGTGTCTGGCGAGCCACTCAAATACCGCGCTTTGTTGCCAGCTCGAGGTATCGACCTGCGCTTGCAGGCCGTCAGGAATAATGCGTGGCAGATTTTCGCTGATGCCACCACCAGTAATGTGCGCGATGCCTTTGACGGTGACCGCGCTTATCAGCGCAAGCATCGCCTTAACGTAGATGCGTGTTGGTTCGAGCAGGACATCGTGTGCGGGCCGTCCGTCAATCTCGGTGGCACCTGCGATGTCAAGGACTTTGCGAATCAACGAGAAACCGTTCGAGTGCGGGCCGCTCGAGGCGATGCCTATCAGCGCATCGCCCGCGGCGACAGTGCCACCGTCGATCATGTCCGACCTTTCTACCGCGCCGACACAAAATCCTGCAAGGTCGTAGTTGCCATCGGCATACATATCGGGCATCTCAGCCGTTTCACCACCGATCAGCGCGGCCCCTGCCTGTGAACAACCTGCGGCTATACCACTGATGACGTCGGCTGCGACGTCGATATCGAGCTTCCCGCAGGCGAAATAATCGAGGAAAAACAAGGGCTCAGCACCTTGGACGATCACGTCATTGACGCACATCGCAACCAGATCGATGCCGATGGTGTCGTGTCGATGCAGATGCTGTGCAAGCATCAGTTTGGTACCGACGCCGTCAGTACCGGACACCAGAACGGGTTCGCGATAACGTTCCGGGGACAAAGCAAAAAGACCGCCGAATCCTCCCAGGCCCGCGAGCACCTCAGGTCGCATCGTGCGCTGCACCAATGGCTTGATTCGCTCGACAAAGGTATTGCCGGCATCGATGTTGACTCCGGCGTCTCTATAGGTCATGGGTTTCGTGGGCATCGGGCCTCGCAAGAAAAAGTGCTATCGGCTGCGCTCGAAATCGGCGATATAATAGTGCCTGGACACAGACGGGGAAAGTATCCTTGCTAAAAACTCGATTTACTGCATCGTCCGGTGTTGCAACTCATCGGGCCGCGTGGATTCTGGCGATCCTGGTTCCGGCATGCCTGATTGTATCGGCAAGCCCGGCGTATGGAGTAGAGGTACCTTTATTGTACACGGCGCAAGTCGCGCTTGACCAGAAAGAGGATGATCCGCGTGCATCCGCATACGACACCGCGCTCGCCGATGTGCTGCTGCGTGTATCGGGGTCTGAACTCAGCGCGGATCCCGAGATGATCGAGTTGCTGTTTCCGGATCCGGCTGCCTATGTTGTGCAATTTCGGTCAGGCGTTGACGATACTTTATGGGTGTCATTTGACGGCCGCGCAATCGAGAAAACTTTGCGACAGGCCGGCCAGACAGTGTGGGATAGTGATCGGCCGCTGACCCTGATCTGGATTGCCGTAGACTGGGGGCAGGGTGAGCGTGAAATCATTGCTGCCAATGATCCGCACCGCAGTCGTGATGCGGCACGCTCCATCGACCGCAATCGTTTGCTGCGCCAGCGCGTTCTCGATGTCGCTGAGCGCCGCGGCCTGCCCGTCATGTTTCCGTTACTCGATACGGATGACCTGCAAAACATCAGCTTCAGTGATATCTGGGGTGGTTTCGATGCGCAGGTGCTCGCGGCATCGAAGCGTTACAACGTGAGTTCGATCCTTATTGGACGAGTTCGAGCGGCGTCAGGTCAGGGTAGTCGCTGGAGTTACTACTTGAGTGGCGCAAAACGCAGCTGGATCGGTGAACCCGAACTGGTTGTCAGACTGGTCGCGGATATGCTGGCGGCAGAATTCGCGATCAGCGGCAATACGCTGCTCGAATCGATTGAGCTCAGTGTTGGTGGCATAGATTCGGTAGCGGCCTATGGAGCCGTGCAGAATCTGCTCTCGGGCATGAGTGTTATCGAGAGTTTTGCTATCACCGAGGTTCACGGCGACGAGATTCGCTATCGTGTCGAAACGCACGGCGGTGCCGAGAGATTGCGCAGAGCATTGCAGTTTAACGGTCTGATCGAGCAAGATAGACTTGATGACGACCGATTTTCATTCGACAGGATGAATGCATCGCTGAATTTTTTCTACAATCCTAATAACTAATAAAAGTAGTCACCGATTGATGTCCTTACGCTGGTTACCCAACGCCGTTTCGCTACTGCGCATCGCACTGATCTTCCCGATTCTGGTGTTATTCGTAAATGACGAATTCGGCTGGGCGCTGGGGTTGTTCCTGATCGCCGGCCTGTCCGATGGCGTCGACGGTTATCTTGCGAAGCGTTTCAACTGGCATTCGCGCCTCGGTGCCTTCCTCGACCCGGCCGGCGACAAACTGCTCGTCGCCTGGACGTTTGGAACGCTTGCGTATCTGCACTACATCCCGGTATGGCTCGCCGTTATCGTGATCGCACGTGACGTTATCATTGTCGCGGGTTCATTTATCTACCATTACCTGGTCAGGCGTCTTGAAGGTGAGCCAACCCAGATTAGCAAGCTCAACACGGGGCTGGAATTTGTTTTTCTCGTATTTGTGCTCTCTCGCGCCGGCTACGATTGGCCGGACAGCATCACGATTATCGTGCTGGGTGCAGCAGTGCTTGTGACCGTCGT
>JADFNV010000074.1 GCA_022563195.1 Pseudomonadota bacterium | reverse complement strand
GATTTCAAAAACTCTAACGGCTAAATCGGGTCCGAATTAGCCCCTTTGAGAGCATTTGCTACCCATACCGCTACCCACAGCGGACAATATTTATTGATATGTCTTTTTATCTTTTATATTCAATGACTTCTGAAAGTTATACTCACCGATAGAGCTTGTACCATGCGAGTGCCCCATAAAAATTGTACTCGCCACCGGATCGCTCTGTGTGCGATAGTTTTTCTTGGCGGTCTTTTCTGTCCGCAAGCATCGCTCGCGTCGGAACTGAGCGGCGTTGTGTCGCTCACCAGCGAATACATCTATCGAGGTCTGGTGCAATCCGACGGCAATCCGGCATTTCAGTTCGGACTGGATTATGAATTCGATTCAGGACTATTCGTCGGCGCATGGACAAGTACGATCGATATGCGCGGTGCGACTAGCGAACGTGATATCGAGCTGGACTACTATCTCGGTTATCACTACGAATCCAGGACGCAGCTGGCGGCGACACTGACGGTATTGCGCTACACGTATCCGGGCCAGATCGGCTCACACAGCTACGATTATCACGAAGTGCTGCTCATGGCGACCTGGCGCGAGCGTTACTCGATCGAATTCGGTTACACGAATAATTATTACGGGCTGGACAGCATCGCCCGTCATTGGGAACTGCGGTCCGACTGGCCTGTCGCCAATGTCTGGGTGATCAGCGCCGCTCTCGGCCGCAACGATCTCTCGTCCATTGGCGTATCGAGGTACCTGCATTGGGATGTCGGCGCATCGGCGAGATTTTCCCGTGTGGTCCTGGACCTGCGCTGGTATGACAATGAACCGCTGGGTGGCTACGCGGCTTCGCTTGCTGCCGGCCCCCAACTCGTGGTCAGCATTTCCACAGCATTTTGAATACCGCTACAACGACACAGCTCCGCTGGCACGGCAACCGGATCGTTGCAGCAGCTGCGCCAGGGCACGGCAGGCATTGACCGATGCGCCGATGGTCGGGCGGCTGTCGACCAGCAAGGTGCTCACTTCGTCACTGGTCAACCCGGGTCGGCTCGCAACCAGCAAGGCAACGATACCGGACACCTGCGCCGCTGAGAGTGAACTGCCCGATGCGTAGTCGTAACCACCGCGCGGCACCGGCACGAGAATGTCGTCGCCCGGCGCGCTAATAAGAATTTGCACCAGATCACCGGGACGCGCATCGGAGCCTACGACGATGACGCCCGGGACTTCGGCCGGAAATCCCGCATGCATTTTGTTTGGCGCCGCCACCACGACAACGATGCCACGCTTCATCGCCTCTACGAGCAGTCGAGAGAGCAACGCGTCCGACGGTCCGCCCAGGCTCAGGTTGATGATGTCGGTATCGGACTCGATGGCGTGACTCAAGGCCTTGGCCAGCGTAAAGCTGTCGCACGACGCGCGCGATCCTGCTGTCGCATACCAGCATGCCTTTAACACCGATAATCGTGTCGAGGGTGCAACGCCGATCATGCCGATACCGTTATTGGCGGCAGCACCGATGACACCTGCCACCGCAGTGCCGTGCGCGTCGGCGGAAAATTCACCCAGCACATCATCGACGAAATTGTGATAACTGGAGATCTGTGTCCTTAGCTCGGGATGATCGATGTCAGCCCCTGTGTCGATAATCGTTACGTTGGTGCCGTCGCCGAGCGACCAGATGTGCGCCTGCCGTAATTCGAGCGTGTCGAGATTATGCTGCAGATTCAGATACGGATCGGCATCGTTCCGGGCAACAGTCTCGGATACTTCAAATTCGTTCATCAGTTGAGCCGAATCGACCTCTGGCCGCGCGCTCAATTGTGCGAGCAGCTGTGTCACGTCCACATCATCGTTTACGCCAAATACCAGGCAATAGACTTTGAGTGGGATGATCGGCCAGTCATCGAGAGTGACAAGGTCAAAATCCCTCGCAACTCGCCGCGCCGCACGTTTCACACCCACCGATGCGAGATAAGACGATGACCGACGCCGATATCCTGGCCGTGACGGCCCGGCCCGGTTGGCGCTGGACATTCCGGGATCTGCAAATGTGACCAGTATCCTGGTCACGGTTGCCTGGTCGGTGGCATCGGTATCGGCATTCGATGCGGTCGGGAATGCCAATATGAAGAGCATCAGGATGACAGATCCCATCTTCATCGTGCTGCTCCAAAAACCACGGGTTGCGCGAAAAGTACGCTTGGATGATTCGACAAGTTCGTCAGCGCAGCATCGCGTTCGGCGACAGTCATCGGGTTTTCGGTAGCGAGTGTATAGACGCCGCGTTCCGATGGGCCGTCCACGATCGACAGCCCCAGATCATCCAACAGCGCTCCGAGCCTGGCGTGAGTCAGGTCCGGGCCAAACACGACGCGAAGATAATGGCCATCGGCGAGGTCCTGTGATTGTGTAAGCGTGATGAATTCCGCGTGACGGGTTGTCGGCCACAGCATTGCTATACCCAAAACGACCAGCAGCACGGTTTGCGTGACGAATGCGATCCGCCACGGACTGACGAAGAACTCGGCGATCCACGATAGCCATCGTCGACCCAAATTCTGCCTGCGTATCAATGCATCGATGCGTGCATTGATGTTACGCATGTCGGGTGCCGGAATTGGTACGGGGCTGAACACGCGCTTGACGGACTCGCGAAGATGCTCCAGTTCCGTGGTTTCACGTCGGCATATGACGCAAGATTGTGCATGGTCAAGCACTTTGTCGCGTTCATCGCTACTCAGGGCATCATTGATAAGCCACGGCAGCAACTCGATGGCTACCTCGTGTGGCATGGGATTACGCGCGTTCACGATCATGCTCCCTGGCCTGCCCCGCGAGTGCCGGCAGCAGAACTTTAAGCCGGCGCCGCGCATGAAACATGCGGGTCTTTACGGTATTAACCGGGCAACTCGCAATTTCTGCGATCTCGGCATAGGAAAAGCCGCTGAAATAAGTAAGCTCAACGACCTGCCGGTGATCGGGGCTCAGGTGCACCAGTGCCGCATGGATCCAGTCGATATCCGGCGATGTTCTGTCCGCGATGGCATTGGCATCGGTGCTGCGATCCAATGGCGCCTGGTATCGCAAGTCCGACCTGATAGCCGTCATCGCTTTTCGATAAGCGATGCCGAATATCCAGGTCGACATCGCCGATCGGCCACGAAATTTTCGAGCATCCTTCCAGACGACAAGCATCACGTCGTCCAGGACTTCCTCTACTGTTGTTGGATCTGGCAGCAGACGGCGAAGATATCCGTAGAGGCGTGGTTGATAGAGCCGATATAGTTCGGAAAAAGCACCACGATCGCCGCGGCCAACGCGAAAAAGCAATGCGAGATCATTAGCGTTTGGCGAATTTGACATAAAATTGATGACCGTGGATTGAACTCTTCTATTATAGGTCTCCGCAGATGGCGCAAAGGTTCATTTTGGCGAAATCGCCGATGTCGGCGTCGCTCAAACTTGGGCGTGGCCATTGAACCATTGCCGTCATTGCGACGACTTACACAACAATCAGCTCAGATTCAGGGGCATCGGTTGCCAGAATGAGTAGTCCGGGAAGCCATCGCTCAAGGAACGGGCACCGTCATGGTTTGCTGCTCTCTTCCCTGCTTGCCAGCATCGTCGCCGGTTGCTCGGCCGGCAACGGCGACGGTCTGGATATCAGTGGTCGGCCCCTGAGCGAAGGCGGCGATTTGCCGCTGGCTCCAACCCTGGCATCCATCCAGGCAAACGTATTCAACCCTGCTTGCATCGTGTGTCACTCGGGTGCGAACGCGCCACAAGGATTACGGCTCGATAGCGCCAATAGCTTTACGAACCTGGTCGGCATGCGCAGCACTGAGGTCGGATCCTTGTTTCGGGTTGCGCCGGGTGATCCTGACAACAGCTACCTGATACATAAACTCGAGGGCACTGCATCGGTCGGCGCGCAAATGCCCTTCGGCGGGCCTCCGATACCACAGGCCACGATCGATTTCGTTCGCCAGTGGATCACCGACGGCGCAATGCCCATTGCAGCAGGACCATCCGGCTCGCCACCCGTGGTTGTCTCACTGTCGTTCGTGCCGGGCACCGCGAGCGGCGAGTCGCTCGCGCAGATCGTCGCCGCATTCGACCAGGATATGGATGCGTCAAGCATTCATACGATGACATTTGTGCTGCTTCGATCCGGTGGCGACGGCCGGTTTGACGATGGCAACGAGCAAGTGATAGCTCCGGCATCGGTGTCGTTGTCGAACATCAACGCCAGGCTGGCCATCATGGATCTGGCCGGCGTGGCGGTCATTGCCGACCGCTACCAGGTCACGCTGCGTGGTTCTGGTGCCAGTATGATCCTGGGTGTCAACGGCATGGCACTCGATGGCGAATATGCGGGCAATCGTTCGTCCGGAGATGGGCTCGAAGGTGGCAACTACGTGGCCGAGTTCGACGTTGCGGGCCGGAGGCAATGAACGCCCTTATCGGATTTACGCTGCGGTCGGTGACCTTGCTGATGCTCGCCTATGTGCTGCTGGGCCAGAACGTCATGGCAGAACCCTATATTGCCGTGGAAAAGGGCCTGAAATGCACGGTCTGCCATACGTCCAGTTCGGGTGGTGGCAAACGTACTGCCTACGGTAATGCCTATGCAATTCTGGAATTGCCCGAGCGCACACTGGACTTTGGTAAATCCTGGACCGGGGACATCAGTCGCTATCTTGCCGTCGGTGGCGACATTCGTGGCGGCTGGAAGCAGCTGGATGTGCCAGGGCAGGAGTCTGCATCGGCCACGGAACTGGACGAATTCCTGGCCTACGTGGAGCTGCGCCCATTGCCGCAATACCTGACGCTGCATGTGGACGCAAAGCTGCGGCCCGACGATCCGATAGTGCGCGAAGCCTATGCGCGCCTGTCATTGGACGAAGGCCGCTGGACGATCAAAGCGGGAGAATTTTTCCTGCCCTTCGGCTTGCGCCTGCAAGACGATAGCGCGTTCATTCGACAGGTCCCGGGGATTAATTTCAACACGCCTGATAGCGGCTGGGAAGTTGCCTACGAGGGCGGGGCCTGGTCAGCGCAACTGGCGGTGACTCGCGGTACGGCGGGCGGCCCTGAAGTCGATTCGGGCAAGCAATACAGCTTGCGCGTCAGCCATGTCACGTCGAAATGGCGTGTTGGCGGCAGCTACAATTTCAACGATGCCAAAGTCGGCGACCGGAAAATACAGGGCGTGTTTGCCGGATTGCGAACGGGACCGGTCGCCTGGCTCGCCGAGCTCGATTACATTATTGACGATGGAACGCCCACAGGCCGTCGCAAGCTATGGGCGAGTCTGCTCGAGGCCAATTACGGCTTCAAAAAGGGCTACAATCTGAAAGTGAGCTTCGAATTTTTTGACCCGGATTCAAATGTATCTGAAAATGAGCGAAACCGGTTTAGTGTTATTTGGGAATACTTCCCGTTGCAGTTTTTTCAGATTCGCCTGGGCTATCGGCGGTACGGCGGCATTCCGCAAAATCCCGCCCAGAACCGGGAACAGCTCTTCGCGGAGCTGCACAGTCCGTTTTAATAAGGAAAGGGTTGAACCATTTCGCCATTAGGGGCGACTCACTGCAAAAGCAACAATCAATATCGACATAGCTTGCATCGTGGACGCGATCAGGGCGTGGGGATCATCATGAAGAAAATTTTCTGCTCGACAGTTGCCTTGCTGACATTGTCAGCCCTTATCAGTGCCTGCGGTGGCGGCGGCAATGGCGGCTACTCACCGCCACCGCCACCACCGCCACCACCGCCACCAGTGGACCAGAATCCCGCCGGTGAATGGTTTGGACAGATGGTTACAGCGTCCGCGCCCGACGTATTCACGAGTTTTGAATTTGACCGCACGGGACCATTCTCAGTCGGAACCACGCCTTATAGAGCGACGTTTTCCGACGGCGTCGCAGAATCACGAGGAGTACGGGCGTTCTATCGAAGCGGTGACTTCTCGTGGCATGTGCTCGCCGGCCCCACGGCAACGGTGACCTTCGAGACGAATCCAAGCTCAGTGAATTTCTATGTACGTTTGACCGATGCTGGAGTCAGTTCGGAGATTCGGATATATGACGAGAATGGAATGCTGATACGGCCCATCACGCCTACCTTCGATTGGGTACTGATAACGGAAACCCGAAATGCGACTCAAACATTAATAGGCTCTATCGAGGTAGAAAATTTTGCTGGCGGTGTCGCCGGTGACGTTATCATCGACGACTGGACTTACGGCTTTGCGAGCTCGAGCGATGATATTGGCTGTCTTGTTGCCGAGACCATGGAATTTGTCTGCATCGTCAACGATGGCACTATCAGCAATCCTATTGCGGGTGCAGAAGGTACAATTCAGATTGCGAACGGCAACCAGGTGTCGGGCAGTGGCAGTCTGCATGCCGTGCCCGGAGCCATGCTCGCTGATGGCACAGCTGTATCTGCGTTGACGATCACGGCCGGCACGGTCAGCGAAGGCGCTACGCTCAATCTCACTTTGGCCGCGGCTGGCACAACGTTGACTCTCACGATGGCGTACGACACTGATTATGACCGCGGCAGCGATCTCGCGACGGTTGCGGATGTTTACATGACTTTTGACATCTACGGCGATGCTTCATCGTTTGAGGTTGACGGCAGTGGCGTCATATTCGGCCAGTCCAATGCCGGCTGTGTGTTGAACGGTCAGGTGACAATTATCGACGCCACGGGCAATGCCTATGATGTAGCGTTGGATCTTACAAGTTGTGGCGCGCTCAATGGCTCGTACAATGGTCTGGGTCAGACAGGAGACAGTGGTGGCACGGACGATCAGTTCATATTCGCCGTGTTCACGGCGTCGGGCACCGTCATCGCCGAAGCGCTGAAGTAATCGCGGCCAGCTACTCGGGACTCTCCTGACCTTGCCCACCCCGAGTCCAGCGGTCGACCAGCACGGCCGTTGAGATCTGCGCGAGGAGATTTATCGTAGCCTGCGAATACTCTCTTCTAATTATTGATGAGACGAATTCTAGGTGAAGAGCCTGATTCTTTTGCGGCTGCGAAGAATCTGATCGGCACCCAATCCCCGGCCAGCCGAACAGATCATCAGCGTAAACAGCGCCCATATGTAAGCGGCGTCCACACCTGGAAGCCAGATCGGGTGGCCGGTTGCAAACGTGTAGTTCAGGACCAGGAAAATTCCGAATGCCGCGCCAAGGCGTGTAAACAAGCCGAGAAATATTGACAGACCCATCAAGAGCTCGGCCCAGGCAACGAATATCGAAAACGCGGCGGCGTTCGGCATGACAACCGATTCGAGAAATGGCCGATAAATGCTGAACGCATTATCAAGGTTGGCCAGCGCGAAATCGTATAGCTTCGTCGCATACGCCGCGCCCCAACCGCCCATGGAGATCTTGTCTTGTCCGGCAATCATGAACGACAGACCGACGTACAATCGAAGGGGCAACAGGTAGACGAGCGGAAAAGAGTTAGGCTTCGACGTAGACATCATGAGGCTCCGGGGTCGTTGGCAGCTCAATCCGACCGCGGATTTTCCAAGCCTGGGCAGCCGCATACCGGACGCCATGAGGATACCAGTAATCGCCTGCTTTGTTCATTCCGCACGCGGGATGTACTAAACTAATGTCATAAGACCGAAAACCATGAGGGGAGTAGCCGTGATCGAATTCGAACTCAATGGGGAATCCGTAGCATCCGCGAGCGAGGTCGATACGCCCTTGCTGTGGGTGATTCGCGACGAGCTGAAACTCAAAGGCACGAAATTCGGCTGTGGGATCGCCATGTGCGGTGCGTGTACGGTGCACATCGATGGTGTCGCCACGCGCTCGTGCATAACACCGGTCAGTACCGTGGCCGGGCGCGCGGTGACGACGATCGAGGGTCTCGCAACCGACGCCGGCAAGGCGTTGCAGCAGGCCTGGGTCGACGCGCAGGTGCCGCAGTGTGGTTACTGCCAGTCAGGCCAGATCATGCAGGCGGCGGGCTTTCTCGACAACAACCCGAGTCCGACCGACGCGCAGATTACCGCTGCGATGAACGGTAACCTCTGCCGTTGCATGGCGTACACGCGTATCCACAAAGCAATCAGGGCCGCCGCCAGCGGCGAGGGGGCATAGTCATGGCGATGCGAGCAGATCAGATTCCGGGCGCCGTCAGCCGGCGGACATTCCTGGCAGGCAGCGCGGGCGCGACTCTCGTCATGGGTCTCGGTGTCGTATTACCAGGATGCAGTCGCGAAGATGTCGCCAGCGACTTAGCGATCGAGGCGGCGAGCCGTAGCTTTGCACCCACGGTCTGGTTCGAGATCGGTAGCGATGGTGGCATCCTGGTCAACGTGGCCAAAGCCGAGATGGGCCAGCACGTTGGCACGGCGCTGGCGCGAGTCATTGCCGATGAACTGGGTGCCGCCTGGGACGATATCAAGATTAAACATGTCGACACCGATCCGAAGTGGGGCTACATGGTTACGGGCGGCTCATGGTCGGTCACGACAACATTTGCAATGCTGTCTCAGGCCGGTGCTGCCGGGCGCGCGATTCTTTGCGATGCCGGCGCCGCGCTGCTCGGGGTCGATCCTGCCGAATGCACGGTCGAAGGCAGTAAAGTTGCCGCGAACGGCAAGCAGGTATCGTTTGCCGAGATCGTGCAAAACGGCGATATCAGTCGCACGTTCAGCGAAGAAGAGCTGGGCGCGTTACCGCTCAAACCCGCGTCGGAACGGCGTTATATCGGGCAAGCCGCGCAGGCGCTCGATATACCGGCGAAAGCCACAGGTGAGGCGGTCTATGGACTCGACGTTGAGTTGCCGGGCATGGTCTTTGCCCATCCGTTGATGCCGCCGACACGATACGGCAGTACGATCAAAAACATCGACGATGCTGCTGCCAGGGACATTCCCGGTTACCTGCAGACGCTGACCCTGACGGATCCGAGCGAGGTGTTACAGGGCTGGGCCGTCGTCATCGCCGAAAATTATCCGAGCGCAATGAAAGCGGCCAAAGCTGTCGCTGTGGATTGGGCGCCGGGTCCTACTGCCAGTGTAAGCGAAGCGCACATTCTTGCTGAGGGGGCCAAGCTCGCGGCAGACAAGAGTAGTGGTGTGCTGTTTGTTGACGAAGGCGATGTCGCGGCAGCGCATGCCGAAGCCGCAACCACGCACAGCGCAACGTACAGAACGGGCACGGTGCTGCACTTTACGCTTGAGCCAGGCAACGCTGTCGTGGAATTCGTCGATGGCAAGTGCCACATCCACTCAGGCAATCAATGGCAATCCCTGATCCTGCCGACACTCGCAAAGTCATTGGGGTTGGAAGAGGCCGATATCGTCATTCACCAGTACTATCTTGGCGGCGGCTTTGGCCGGCGTCTCTGGGGCGATACAATGATCCCGGCGGCGCTAGCGGCACAGGAACTGGGCAAGCCGGTCAAGATCGTATTTCAGCGGGACGACGACAGCCGTTTCGACTGTGTCCGCTCGCCATCGGTGCAGCAGTTTGATGCGTCTTTCGATAAAGACGGTGGCCTGACCGGCATCGAGCACGCGGCCGCGGCGGGTTGGCCGACGCTGTCGATGGCGGCGTTCTTCATGGGCGACGCGGTCGACGGCAATGGCAAGTTCGACAGCTTCTCTATCAGCGGCGCCGATCACTGGTACACGCTGCAGAATCATCGCGTGCGAGCGATCAATAACGATCTTGCCCAACGCACATTCCTGCCGGGCTGGCTGCGCGCGGTCGGTCCGGGTTGGATCGGCTGGGGTGTGGAATCGTTCATGGACGAACTCGCCGGCAT
>JADFNV010000073.1 GCA_022563195.1 Pseudomonadota bacterium | reverse complement strand
GAGCAACTATAAGAATTCTATTCGTTTTGAGTTTGACCATGTTTTGTGTGGCCTGCGGAGGTGGTGGTAGTGGCGCAGCGCCGGTATCCGCAGCACCACCGCCCGCTCCGCCACCGCCACCACCACCGCCCGCGGCTCCACTGACCGTCACCGTTGATGCCGGCATAAAGCAACTCAACTTCAGTTGGATTGAGCTGCCGGGTGCAACGCATTACAGGCTGCTCGAAAATCCTGACGGACATTCTGGATTTACGCAGGTCGGTGCCGATATTCCGGCCGGAACCTTATCGGTGACTGTCGAGATATCCGTACACATGTTCGACTTTGTCGGCGCCTTGTTCATCATCGAAGGATGCGACGCGAATAGTTGCACCAGCTCGACCGAAGTCACAGTGACGAACGACATGCTTTCCACGATTGGTTATTTCAAATCCTCCAACATCGATGAGGGCGACGCTTTTGGCGCTGCAATAGCGCTGAGCTCGGACGGTAAAACATTGGCAGTTGGGGCAGGCGGTGAAAGCAGTATTGCCGCCGGCATCAATGGGGATCAAGGTGACAATTCGGCTGGCGGGTCCGGAGCGGTTTACGTATTTCGCCACAACGGCACGAACTGGTCCCAGCAAGCCTATCTAAAGGCCTCGAACAGCGCTTTTGGCGACGGATTCGGTAACAATATCTCGTTGAGTGCTGACGGCAACACGTTGGCAGTTGGAGCCGCCAGTGAGGCCAGCAATGCTACCGGTATCAATGGTGCCCAGGACGACAACTCGGCTGAAGGCGCCGGAGCGGTGTACGTGTTTCGATTCGATGGCGCGGACTGGTCCCAGCAAGCCTACATTAAGGCCTCGAACGCCGAGCAAGATGACCAGTTCGGTGGTTCGGTCGTCCTTAGCGCAGTCGGCGACACATTGGCAGTCGGGGCTAGAAAAGAGGACAGCAACGCTACCGGCATTAATGGAGATCAAGCGAATAACACGGCCGAAAAAGCAGGGGCAGTATATGTGTTTCGATTCGATGGCACGAATTGGTCGCAGCAAGCCTATGTCAAGGCCTCTAACACCGAATCGTCAGACTTTAGTGGTGTGACTGGTGGTGACTTAATCGCGTTGAGCGCGGACGGAAACATGCTGGCGATAGGGGCCATGGGTGAGGATAGCAGCGCGACAGGCATTGGTGGTAATCAGAACGATAATTCGGCCGAAAATGCCGGTGCGGTGTATGTATATCGATTTAACGGTACCGACTGGTTTCAGCAAGCCTATATCAAGGCCTCAAACGCCGAACCAGGAGATGAATTCGGTGAGCGTGTGGCGGTAAACTCGGACGGTAATACTTTGGCTGTCGCCACCCGACGGGAAGCAAGCAATGCCACCGGAATCAATGGTAATCAGGCTGACAATTCGCTTCAAGGGGCCGGTGCGGTGTATGTGTTTCGTTTCGATGGCGCCGATTGGTTTCAGGAAGTCTATATAAAAGCCTCGAACATTAAAATCGGATTTGCAGACGAATTTGGCTCATCTATGGCACTGAGTACCGACGGTACCACGCTGGCGGTTGGGGCCAGGAATGAAGGCAGCGGCGCCGCCGGTGTAGGTGGCGATCAAAATGACTTGTGCTGCTCTCTCGCCGGGGCTGCGTACGTTTTTCGATTCGACGGCACGAACTGGGCTCAGACAGCCTATGTGAAGGCGTCCAATCCCGACGGTCAGGACCAATATGGCGGCGCTATCGCATTGAACGCGGACGGCACCACGCTAGCCGTGGGGAGCCCTTTCGAACAAGGTTTGGATCCTGGCATTGGTGGTAATCAGAGCGATAACTCGGCGAACGGATTCGTTTCTGGCGCAGGTGCGGTTTACGTGTACTGAGCAGGAGTGATTTGGTCGCATCAGAGCGCAAACATGGCGGGTTTCTGATACCTGTCATACGCCGATTGAATAGAAACTAAGCACCTGGATAGATGCAGCCGCACCAACCCACCGACCCTGCATCGGCCACAGGAGCGACCATGAATATTTTACGTCTATCAGCCATATTCCTGATCTCGATGGTCTTGCTACCCGATAGTGCAACTGCGCATTGCAAGGGTAGTAAGCACACCGGCGATCATCCGCATTGCGCAGGTGAACCCCCTCCTCCGCCTCCACCGCCTCTACCGCCCGAATGTGACGATCCATCTCCGAGCTTCGCCTATGTCAGGGAGGGAGGGAGAAAGTCACCCGACATGACCTACCTTTCAAGCGGAGATGGGTGTATCCACACACCGCTTCCGGGCGTCGTCGGCAGCACCGTACACATGACGGATGTACAGACCGACGGATCGGTCAGCGGTGTATTCATCTGGTCTGAGAATTCAGGCAACGTGAAAATATACCAGATGCACAGAGCCGACTTCACGGTGGATTCCGCTGGTGAGTTGACCGAACTGACAATTGATCCGCAACCGCTATCACTAGAGGACGGCCCCATACCAGACGGGGATTATCTTTCTTACTTATTCCCCGATGTGTGGGGAAACAACGACCATACCAAACTGTATCTCGTTTTTAATCGGGGCCAGGGCGATGGTAGCGGGAATGTGCACAGTCTGTGGATTTACAACCTCAATGACCCTGACCTTAAGGACAAACGGGAACTGTATCTGTCCGCCCAGGCCGCCAGTCTGTGGAACTGCCCAGCCGGCTCAACGAACCCTGAAGCCATCGCGGGTTGCCATCGGCCCGAAACGGCCACGTGGGATCCCACCGGCACTGTACTGTATCTGCAAGACACTCTTCACAGCCCGGATCTAATGCCCACCAGCACCTCGGTACGCTGGAATAGCGCCCTAAGACTGCAGCTAATACACAGTGAATTACTCAAGGATTGGACCGTATCGCTGCCCGAGATCGTTTACACAGGGTCTGGGACCGAGACGGTAGCCGAGCCCGCGGGATCAATTGCGCGGCCGAGACCCGCGGGATCATCCGGCGATTTAATCCTGGTTCATGGCGTCGACAGTTATCGAGGTATGCTCGACGTCGAGAGGTGCGTTTCGCTTTTCAATGCGACTTCGGCCCCAGCCACCGATCTCTGGGTCGACTGCCTGTTGCTCGATGAATTCGATACAGGCAATGCTGCATTTGGCTCGTGGCAATCACCGAATTTCGTATTGTACCAAGCTCGGAATAAACAGAATGGGAAGAACTATAACGTACCAAGTATTTTCCGAACGGATATACGCAATGGCGAAACGACCAAGCTTATTGATAATGCCGAAGGCGTAGACACCGGGAATTAATAGAGTATTGACGGCCCTGCCTCGAGAGGCAGGGACCGGAGATTCACACGGTGCTGATCATTTCTGATTTTGCTCAAACTCGGCTGCAACAACGGCCTCCGATGTTTTAACTTCCTCATCTGTCATCCATTCGAAATGGCTGCCACGTTTGGATTTCGATAACTTGCTGTCATTTTGATGAACAATGCGGATAAAAAGGTCAAGTGATTGCCCCGGCCAGTCATACATATCATTCAGTCTGGTTCGAGCTCGATCAAATCCAAGCAGGAATTTGACTTCTTTTTGCAGATCTTCCTCAACTGTACGACACAGCGCCCGGTACATGAATTCAGCCTGCGGCGTCGCATCAAAAAACCGATAGTAGATTGCATCGTTCCCAATAGCTGGCACATCAGGAGTGTCAGGATTCCACTCGGTCCGATCCAATAATGGCCGAGAAAAGTTCTCCAGTATTTCTACATACTCATCGAGATTAGCAAGAATTACCGCCGACACAGGCAAGATAATGCCACGTGGCGTAAAGCCCGCTTTTGCAAGCACCTCATGGATCAGGTACCGGTGGATACGCCCGTTGCCATCCATGAACGGGTGGACGAAAACGAAGCCGAACGCTATCGCAGTTGCCAGGATAACCGCATCCATATCCAGCTGTTTGCCGGCCGTCTCCAAAAGGCCACGCATCAGGGCTGGCAGGTCTCCCGGACGTGGGGGCACGAAATCGATTTGCTTGTGGTAACCGCGGTCTCTACCAACCCAGTTCTGAGCCTGGCGCCACGTGAACTCGTGAAAACGAGGATCAACTACTGCATGCTGCAATTCATAGAGTCGTTCATCAGTCAGCGGCGCCTGGGTATCTGCCTGGCGCAACAGGTAGGCGAATCGTTGCGCTCGGCTCGCAGACGGCTTTTCCCGTTCGACTTCAAACGATGATTGAGTCTCCTTAAGGTACAAATAAGCTGCGGCTCGCCTGAGCAGATCCTGGTCGTACTGAGCCAGAACCTCACGCGTTCGTTCACGCAGATTTTTGCTAACCATTTGTTCAAGATACGGCGTGCGACGCACCAACGGGCAAAACTCATTAGTGCCAGGCAGGTTATTAATCACTCGGAATCGTGAATCGCGTTCGCCATCGTTCGGGCCGAACTGCAGAGTAATATCGAGCACTGGAACGAAGCCTGCCTTGGATGCTACGGACGGTTCAAGTTGGCGACCTGTCAGCCACTCAAACATAAAGCCAATGCGACGTGCGTAGGCAGACTGTGGCGATGCATTGATCCATGCACCGATTTCTTCTTCCCCTGCCTTTTCGAATAGAAGTTCCAGTACCTCCAGGTTGATTCCTTCGTATCGTAGGGCAAACTGAATATGACCGACTAGATTGTCTTCGGGCTGGTACTTGGTTTCGAATAGTTGGACATCCTGGTTACCCTGACGCCGGGTTTTGCGACCTTTGACGCGGTTGTCCAATCGGGCCACTACTGGCAGTGGCCGCGCCGCCAGGTCGTAATGATCGATCAGATAGCTGTAGCCCAACGGTTTAGGAGCCATGGCACGATTCCTGTTATTCGCCGATATTTGGCAGCAGAATGAGAATATCACGCGCAAACACTGTTTTCTTCCGAAATATCACCGCGAAAGCGCTCATTCTTCGGTAAATAGTTAATTTCGCGGCTATTTTTCGGAGCCTGCGGGCATTTTTCCGGAAATCTGCATGAATTACCTGATTTTCGAGAACAGTCATTCCAAACAGTCAGGCGCAGGAACCGTTTGCCCTTAAATAATCTGACAAATAACAACCAGCGCTTTGTCTTCGGCATGTTCTGGATCGTCCGCTTGCGCCGCGTACATGTTTATTTCAGTTAGTTCCGGTTTCGTTATCGTGCCGTTATCAACAGCGGCTGATAGTTTTTCGCCGAAACCCATTGATGCATAATACTTTGAGTTGATGCCCAGTACGCAGAGAGCGCCGGGTGCTGCGATTCGCCACAACTCGTCCAGTGTGTCGGGTCCGAGGTGTCCGTGCGTGAACGTGCCCGCGCTGACCAGCCCCGCATACTGCTTATCTTCAATATCCAAGGTTCGCGTAAGATCCGCTTTAATCAAGTTGCGATAGACCGGACTTTCATCTTTCGCTTTCTTATTGCCGCACTCGGCCAGCATTTCTGGCGAAATGTCGATGCCGTCAACAAATTCAACACCACCGTTTCGCAAGACGACGCCAACGTTGCCAGTACCACAGCCAACATCCAGAACAGCACCGTTAATCTGGGATGCGTGTCGGAGCATAATCTCTGCAACGCGCAGGTGATATTCGAAACCTTCGCCTGCGACGAAGTCCCTGTCGTAGGTTTCGGCCCAGTCCGCATAAAGGCGAATATTGTCGGCTGGTGTCTCGAGGGCGTAGGCGTCGTCGACGTTAAGCTTGCGTTTCTTGCTCACGTATTCTGCGCCTGGCGCTTAGCCGGTGCCAAGCAAATTGGCACTGGCAGCAATACTCAGTGACTCTCTGAGCCAGTCGTTTAAATAAACTCCGTAACTGCGATCGACGTAAATATCGAATTCCTCAGGACCCTGCGCCACAATAATTGCCGCGATTTGAGAAAATCGTGTTCTGCAGCAGCTATCCACCGGGAATTTTTTAGCTCTGAAGTCAATACCACAGCCTGATGCCAGCAGATCGCGTGCACCTGGGCCTGCTACTCGAAAAACGGCCAATCCGGCCGAATAATCGCCCGCGTTGTGCAAGACATCGGCGAGCGCTTCCTCACACGTCTTGACCATCGAATCAGCCGACAGTGAACTGCTTATCAACAACCATCGATCGGGACCGAACCACAGGCTGCGCGGATCACTACCACTCGCAGTCACTGGCGGCGCGAGTTGTAACTTGTCACTAGCACTCTCGATCGAATTGCCGGCAATCTTCAAAGTCACAATCGACAGATTATCGATGGGCTCGATGGTTACCACATTGTCGTGTTGCTCAGCCACGCATGCGCTCCCCATCCGGATCATAGAAGCATGCGTCGACAATTTGCGCGGCTACGACCTTGCCATCGTCGAATAGTTGTATTGTCTCGCCTTTACGCCCCTGGCCGCCCTCGAGAAGTCCAAGCCCGATTGTCTTGCCAAGGGTCGGACTTATGCAGGCCGAGGTAACGAAACCCTCACTTCTGCGTCCTGCCCCACTTCCCGTCACGATGTGCGCCCCGGCAAGAACGGTGTCATCGCCACCCGTGATTTCAAAACCGATCAACTGTCGGCGATCCGTGCGCTGATCTTCCGCCCGTTTAAGCGACCGTGCGCCGATGAAGTCGCCTTTCTTGTTCGCGACAATGCGCCCAAAACCGATATCGAGCGGATTGGTCGAACCGTCGGTATCGGCGCCGACATGCAGAAATCCTTTTTCCAGTCGCAGGATCATCTGACTCTCAGCACCGAACAAATCCATGCCGTGCGGTTCACCCGCCTGCCAGACGCGATCGAAGAATTCCGTGGCGCGATTTGCCGGCACACTGAGCTCGTAGCTCTGCTCGCCCGTAAAACTCACGCGCTGGATTCGATAGACCGACCCATCGTCGAACTTGCCGCTCGCAAAACTCATGTGCGGAAGGTTCTCGGTAGACAGGTCGATTATGCCGGGCAGCGATTGTAATACAGCGCGTGCCTTCGGTCCGGCGACGGTCAACACGGCCCACTGTGCAGTGACCGGGCTAAGCACGAGGTCCAGGTCCGGCCATTCACATTGATGCCATTCCTCGAGCCAGGCGCCGATTCGGTCAGCATGGCCCGATGTCGTGTTGACGAGGAAATGCTCATCCGCAAGCCGAACAAATACGCCGTCATCGATGATGACCCCGTTTTCGTCGAGCATCAGCCCGTAACGAACTTTGCCGGGCTTTAAAGTCGACACGGTTTTAACGTAGATGCGATTTAAGAATTCGGCTGCGTCCGGGCCTTTGACCTCGATTTTTCCGAGCGGCGAGGCGTCGAGGAGGCCCACCGATTCGCGAACCAATAAAGTCTCACGAATGATGCACTCCTCGCGATCATCGCCGTAATAGGCCGGACGCTTCCAGCCACCGTAGTCATCGAATACCGCGCCCCTGGCCGCATGCCAGTCGTGAGCCGGTAGAAGTTTTGCTGGCGAATAGAAATCCCCGAGTTGGTTTCCGGCGATCGCGCCCATGGTCACGGGCATGAACATGGGCCGAAAGGTCGTCGTCCCAACCTCGCCGGGACGCCTGCCCGTCAGGTCGCCGAACAAGGTCAGCGCATTCAAATTGCTCGTCTTGCCCTGATCGACGCCCATGCCCACGGTCGTGTAACGTTTCAGATGCTCGACCGAGAGAAAATTCTCGCGCACCGCGAGCTCGATGTCAGATGCGGTTACATCGTGCAGGAAGTCGATCCATTGCGCGTTGGTCTTTGCCGGGGACCGCTTGCGTGCCGCTATATTATAAGTATCAGCCGTCGCGAACTCGCCGTTTGCGGCACCGACTATCGCAACCTGTTGCCGGCACTCGTGCGGCCTGAAACACGCCAGCTCCTCGTCATAGCGAAGTTTGCCGCCTGCCTGCGAGTACAGGTGCACGGTCGGATTCAGGCCACCGGACACGGCGATGGCATCACAATCGACGACCTTATCGCGCCCGCTGCTATCGCGATATTCAAGTTTTTTGACGGCGCCCGATCCGCGCGCGCAGATTGGTATCGCGCCAGTATGAACATCGATGTCCAGTTGTCGTGCTCGGTCGATTAGTTGTTCGTTGACCGCATCACGCATATCGATGATCGCCGCAATCTCGACCCCGGCATCGTGCAGTGCGACGATCGAATGCCAGCCAAGATCGTTGTTCACCACACCGACAATGCGCCTGCCGCAATGCACACCATAACGGCTGGCGTACTGGTGCATCGCGCCGGCAAGCATGATGCCGGGCAGGTCATTGTTGCCGAACATGAGCGGCTGCTCGATGGCCCCCGTCGCCAGCACCACGCGATCCGCCCGGACTCTCCAGAATGTCTCGACGGCGTTTTCTTGTCGATACGCCACCGAGCGATCGTGAATCGTCAGCACGTTATGGTCGTAGTAGCCGACAACTGTCGCTGACAGCATCATGCGTACGTTGTCGCAAGCCTGCAGTTCAGCGATAGCCTCCGCACGCCAGTTTTCCGGCGCTTGCCCGTCGATTTCCACAGGGTCGTATAAGAGAGAACCGCCCTGCTCCACATCCTGCTCGACGACAAGCACATCGTCACCTTTGCGCGCCGCTTTTAGTGCCGCTGCCAGCCCTGCCGGTCCCGTACCGACGACCAGCACATCGCAATGCGCGTTCATGTGACGATAGCGGGCATTGTCCGTACCCTCTGGCAGCTGGCCCAGCCCTGCAGCCTGTCGTATAGCCCATTCGTATACGTGCCAGCTTGGCCATTTGAAGACCTTGTTGTAAAAGCCGGCTGGCCACAGCGGCCTCGTGTAATCCAGCACGCGCATAAAATCGAAATTGACGGATGGAAAGCAGCCCTGGGTTTCCGCGCGCAGCCCATCGATCAATGGCATCAGCGTCGCACGAACGATCGGCAGCATGCCGCGACCGTAGTCGACGCCAAGGAGCGCATTGGGTTCTTCTACGCCGGCCGAGAGAATGCCGCGCGGCCGGTGAAACTTGAAGCTACGATTGACAACACGTACACCGTTCGCAAGTAATGCAGACGCAAGCGTGTCACCACTGTAGCCCTGATAGGTTTTGCCGTTGAAGACGAAATTCAGTGGCGTCGAGCGATCGATGCGCCCTCCCCCGGCAATTCGATAAGGCTGATTCATTGATCGAGATCCGGTGGGGACTCGCCCATGCCGTACACGGCATGTATTTCGTGCGTGACGGTATCGCGTGCGACATTGAACCACTGACCGCAACCGAAAGTGTGGCACCAGCGTTCGTAATGCAGACCCTTGGCATTATTTTCGTTGAACAGATAGTCCGACCATTCGGCATCGCTGACTTCGGGGCCGGGCCGGACGACGTGTGCGTCACCATGCCAGTGAAACTCGACTTCGTCGCGTATGCCGCAATGAGGACAGGGAATTCTCAGCATCAGTGCGAGACCCCCGAGGCAGCACCCTCATCGATCAGCACTCCGCGCTCGAAGCGATCCAGCCCAAAATCGGCAATCAACGAGTGCGGTTCATCGTTGGCAATCGTATACGCCATGGTGTCACCGCCAGCCGGAATCGCTTTGTAACCGCCCGTTCCCCATCCGCCACTGATGTACAGATTCTGCACTGGTGTCATGCCCATGATCGGTGTCGTGTCAGGCGTGATATCGACGATGCCCGACCACTGGCGCATAAGCCGCAATCGGCTGAAGGCGGGAATGAGTTCGAGCAAGGCGGCAACATTTTCTTCGAGCAGTGGAATGCCGCCACGTTGTGCATAACTCGTATAGACATCAGCCCCGCCGCCCAGGACGATCTCGCCACGGTCCGACTGACTCACGTACATGTGTATCACCGGCGACGTCAACATCGTGTCGAGACAGGGTTTGATCGGTTCGCTCACCATCGCCTGCAGCCCCATACTCCTGATAGG
>JADFNV010000072.1 GCA_022563195.1 Pseudomonadota bacterium | reverse complement strand
ACTGTGGCCACATCGTCTAGTCATAAAAAAAGCGGCCGCATTGCTGCGGCCGCGCAATGGCAGCCTTAGTTGGCTGCGACGGGGGATTGAATCTTGCGATTCAGGAAGTCACGCATCAGGTCAGCTATTTCCTGGCCGTGCGTCTCCAAAGCGAAGTGCCCTGTGTCCAGCAGGTGGTACTCGAGGTTTTTCAAGTCGCGCTTATACGGTTCCGCACCGGCCGCTGGAAAAATCTCGTCGTGCTCACCCCAAACGATCAACGTGGGTGGCTGGTACTTCCGCAGATATTCTTGCCAAACGGGATACAGCGGCGGATTGCTGCCGTAGCTGAAAAACATCTGTAGCTGGATTTCCTGGTTACCGTCTCGATCGAGCAGCGGTTGCACGTGCGCCCAGGTATCGGGACTGACTGCCTCGACGTTCGGTACACCATTGGTGTATTGCCACTTCGTGGCGTCAAGTGTCAGCAGGAATCGCAGGGCATCTTCGTTGCTCATCTCCGGCTGCTGGTACGCCGTCTTGACATTGATCCACCAGGAATTGTCCAGACCCTTGTTGATCGCATCGCGATCTTTCCAGTACTCGCGAATCGGCTCCCAGAAGTCGTTATCAATGCCCTCGATGTAAGCGTTGCCATTTTGCACGATCAACGCGTCGATACGTTCCGGTTGGTTTACCGCAATACGGAATCCGATTGGCGCGCCATAGTCCATCAAGTACAGGCTGTAGCGGTTGAGCCCGATTGCGTCGACGAACTGCTCAATGAGTCTCGCCATATGGTCGAACGAATAGTCGAAATCGTCTACGACCGGCATTGCACTGAAGCCGTAACCAGGATAATCCGGTGCCACCAGATGATACTCGTCCGCCAGTTCCGTAATCAGATTGCGGAACATATGTGATGACGTCGGAAAACCGTGCAGTAACAATATGGTGGGACGGTTCGGATCACCGGCCTCGCGGTAGAAAATGTTGACGTCTTCGATTACTACCGTTCGATAAGCAACGCCGGGTGCATTTTCCGCTATTGCGCGTGAGCCACCGAAAGCGATGCTTAGTGCAACGACGATCACGAGCGATATTGTCTGCTGAATGATTCTGCTTTTCATTGATGTCTCCTCAAACCGCGACAGCAGGCTGAGTGCTGGCGAATCCGCGGTTGCCTGTGATCACGAGAAACAGCAGGACCAGGAGTAAAACGGCCTGGAACTCAAAGCCGCCCATTGGATGCGTCTCGCTGGGTACGAAGTTCCAGCGGCCCCAGTGCACGATTGAAATAGCACCGATGATGACTGGGATGTTCAGCGCCGCACCGATGCGTGTCGCGAGATCGAAAAGCCTTCCGCTGTTAAGTCCGCCGAGAAGCACGAGCAGCCCACCGACAGTTTCGGCGAGTGCCACGAGTACGACCTCGGTGTAGGAAATCGGCAGCATCTGTGCGAACCCTTCCAGGTTCATGAGCTTGAGCACGCCGTGGTAAAGAAACACGCTGGCGAGCGCGATGCGCAGCAACCAATGTGCGTTTGAGTTGATAAATTTCATGTCACTATTCCTTTGAATGGTCTGGGTGACTACTTGGAGTCATTGATTTTTTGGACCGCTTCTTCGGTGGTCCAAACGGCATTGGCGATAAAACGGAAGTTGACGAGTGCAGCTTCGTAACCATTGCCTTCCTCGACGATTGCAGCAGCGGTCGCATCTGAAACGACGGCGACCTCGAAGCCTTGCTCCAGGAGTTCGCGCATGTGCGACTCGGTGCAGAGGTTGGCCGACATGCCGCCAAGGATGACCTTGTCGATGCCGCGCTTGCGCAGTTGCAAGACGAGGTCATTTGTTTCCGGGCCATAGATCTTGTGTGGGCTCGCAACGATAGTCTCACCGTCATTGATGTACTTCTTGTACTGCTCGAGGAAATCGGCACCGGAGCCGTCGAAGCCTTCAGTGGTCAGCGCGCCTTCGCGATCGAACATGTGGATCGCATGCATGAGCGCCTCAAGCGCACCTTCGAAATGCCAACCGTGATCGGTCGGATAGTAGTAGTGCGGCGAGACAAACACCGGTATGTCGTTGGCTTTGGCCGCTTTAAACAGCGCGTCGATATTCTCGACGGTATTGTTTTCGGTGACGCTCTTGCCGACGACACCCCAGGCGACGCCGTCGGGGCTGAGGAAGTCATTCTGTGGGTCGGTGATTAGCAGTGCCGTGCGGCCCGGTACAATGGTGACGCCGGGATCTGGCAATGCTGCGTTTGCACTGTTTGCGAATACGATGGCCGCCAGGATGACAGCCGTTATTGTGAATCTTGCTTTCATGATGTTTTCCTCTGGTTGGATTGGGTATTGCTGCATCCGATGCGCCTCTCAGAGGCACTGATCGGGATATCGTTGGCGCTCATGTCGCGACGTTGCATGTAGCCGTCATCGTCGAACGCCCAGTGTTCGTTGCCGTGTGTGCGATACCACTGTCCGGTGCGTGCGTGTTGCCACTCGTACTCAAAGCGCACCGAGATGTGGTTGTCCGTGTACGCCCAGAGTTCTTTCACCAAGCGGTAGTGCAGTTCGGTTGCCCACTTGTCTGCCAGGAAACTCTCGATTGCGTCGCGCCCCGTGAAGAACTGATCGCGGTTCCGCCATTCGGAATCGGGCGAATAGGCCTGGGACACCCGCTGCGGATCGCGCGAGTTCCAAGCATCTTCAGCGGCCTGCACTTTCACCAGGGCGGATTCGCGTGTGAATGGAGGTAGGGGTGGTCTTTGCATTTTCTGTATCCTCACACCGCGAAGCGTTGCTGATGGCTAACGTACGCTGCGAGTGCATGAGGTGCTTCCGCCAGCGTGCCGTCGTCGAATGCAAGATAGGCATCCAGTGCGTCGTATTGATTGATGACGGGTATCGCGCCATAAGTTGATTCCGGATAGATTTCATTGAGAGCGATCCTCATGTCGTTTGCATTAAAGTCGTTTGCGTCAAAATGGTCTGCCATGATGTTTCTCCTGTATGACGTATTCGTCAGTTGGATAAGTTGAAGACGAAATTGAGCCCGATCGTGTCCAGGCCGGGATTGGTTCTGTTGAGGCCACCGTTCGACGTGTGCTGAACACGCAATGCAATGGATATGTTTTCGCGCACGCCAAAAGTCGCACCGACCGAAGCCGAAGATGTGAAATGAAAATTGCCGCCCAGATCGCGGCCGTTGAATGAAGAGCCGGCAATCAGGGTGGGGCTGAACCCTAGTTCAACGAATAGGGAACGGCTGTCGATGGGCAGACGCCATACGGGCCCGAGCGACACAAAAGGCCTGGTCTCTTGCGATGTTGAGATCGCGCCAATGGCCAATTCGAGGTGTCTTGCGCGAAGGCGACGGGGCGGCCGCATCCTGAAGGCCACGGCAAATTGCGTGGTGTCCTCGTACTTGCCACTGGCAGCAACGACGCGGTAATCGGTTGGTGCCACAGTCGCTGCCCACGCATTAGAACTGTTCAAGGAGAACGAGATCATCGCGATCACGAATACGACTGTGTGCAATGCCTTGCCATAGCCGGTTGTCTGCATCTGTGCGCTCGAACGCTTCATCGTCTTTTTCCATTGTCGTTTTCGACTTGATTCAGTAGTTTTACTGCATCAACCGTGCCAACTTGTAAAAGTTAATAAAAACAGATACTTACGATTTTTCGTTAACCACAGAAAGTTGTGGTCATCAAGATATTGTGGCCTAATCCTCAACATCTTGAGGTGGGGAAGACCATGACAACCAATAAGGAGCTGGAGCAACTCCAGACAGAGCACCAGCTAATCCTCGATGCTGCAGGCGAGGGCATCTACGGATTGGATAGCGAAGGCAGATTTACTTTCAGCAATGCAGCTGCGACGGAAATTCTTGGCTGGAGAATCGAAGATGTACGCGGGCAACGCGCCCACGATGTGCATCACCACTCGCATGCCGATGGCTCACCATATCCGGAGGATGAATGCCTGATCTATGCGGCGCTCTATGACGGCGAGATTCACCGTGTCGATAATGAAGTGTTTTGGCACGTCGACGGCTCTTGTATTCCGGTTGAATACGTTAGTACGCCGATCATGCAGGACGGTAAGCCCAACGGAGCGGTTGTCATATTTCGCGACATATCGCAGCGTATTGAAATCGAGCGGCAACGCCAGGAAGCTCACGACGAACTGTCTAAGTTGCAGATCGCGCATCAACTCATTCTTGATGCTGCGGGCGAAGGCATATACGGCCTGGACAGTGAGGGCAAAATAACTTTCGGCAATTCTGCCTCAACCGAAATTCTTGGCTGGCACGTCGGAGATGTACGCGGTCGACTTGCGCATGAGATACACCACCATTCGCACGCTGACGGTTCGTCCTACCCTCGTGAAGAATGTCCTATTTACGCGGCAATCACAGACGGCAAGGTTCACCGGGTCGATAACGAGGTATTCTGGCATACCGACGGATCAGCGATTCCTGTCGAATATACGAGCACACCAATAATGCAGGACGGCAAACCCAATGGTGCGGTGGTCGTCTTTCGGAACATAGCAACGCGCAAAAAGATCGAGCAGCAGCGCGAAGCGGCTTACGCAGAGGTCAAGGCTCTGACAGAGCAGCTCGCGCAGGAACGTGACTATCTGCGCGATGAAATTAATATTACCGTTAATTATGGTGAAATCATCGGCGAGAGCGATGCATTGAAGCGTGCGCTCGCTCAAATCGAAGCGGTTGCACAGACGCAAGCCAGCGTACTGATACTTGGCGAATCGGGTGTTGGCAAGGAAATGATTGCCCGCGCGATTCACACCCAAAGTGACAGAGCCGAAAAGCCACTGGTGAAGGTCAACTGCGCATCAATTCCAAGAGATTTATTTGAGAGCGAATTCTTTGGCCATATTCGAGGCGCGTTTACTGGCGCGCACCAAGACCGGGTAGGTCGCCTTCAGCTTGCGCACGGTGGCACGTTGTTTCTCGACGAGGTCGGTGAGATTCCATTGTCGCAACAGGGAAAACTACTGCGTGCGCTTCAAGAAGGCGAATTCGAGCGCGTTGGTGATGATAAAACAATGAAAGTGGATGTGCGTGTCGTCGCCGCTACCAATCGGAACTTAATGGATGAGATCAAGGCCGGACGATTTCGGGAAGATCTTTTTTATCGGCTTAGCGTTTTTCCATTGGAAGTACCGCCGCTTCGCGATCGTCTGGATGACGTGGTACCTCTTGCAGCACATTTTCTGGAAACCATTTGTCGAGAGATGGGGCGCGAACCGCTACGGATGACACAAAGCCAGGTGTCTATCCTTAAACGACAAGGTTGGCCTGGAAATATCCGCGAACTTAAGAACGTCATGGAACGCGCGGTAATTTTGTCCACCGGCAGCCGCTTCAGGCTGGATCTAGCCTTGTCAGATTCGCCCACTGAAATACGGCTGACAAGTGCGCCATCGGCAAAAGAACCGTCCGATTTCGTTACCGTCGCAGAATTCAGGGAGCTCGAGAAAGCAAATTTGATTGCGGCGCTGCAGCATGCGAACTGGATAATTTGGGGCCCGGATGGCGCGGCAGAGATGTTGGGTATGAAACCTTCAACCCTGACATACCAAATGAAGACATTTGGCATAGAGAAGGCGAGTTAGTTACGAGTCAATTCGTCTGTTGAGTTGCTTTGCTTCCGGTTGAGGTTGACGCCGGTTTGTCCGCGGCCCAGTCTAGAGCAACCCCGCAAGAATTCGATTGCCTATAACAGGTGCGCCACCCACGGACTCAGGATTAACAATGCAAAACGCGTATCTCGAATCTGAATCAAGCGCCGGTGAAATGGCGATCAGCCTGAAGAAAGATTGGGTATTCGACAATGTAAGTGCCCTGCGAAGTGCGCTCGACGAGTTTGACGCCGGCGATGCCAGTCACGTCACGTTTCAGTGCGGTGGGCTCCAAACGATCGACATTGCAGGCGCATGGGTCTTGTTTCGCAAGTCCGAGGATCTTAAGGCCGCAGGACGTATCACGGACTTCAAAGGATTCAAGGCGGCGCATTTCAAGTTTCTCGAAAACATCACCCGTGTAACGGATACCGCGGCGACCAATGATGCAATTGCCGACGACGTTGACGCAGGCCGATCGCGCAAGGTCCTGGAGTCTCTTGGCTACGCGGCTACCCGGGGGTTTGAAGATATTGGATTCATTGCGCACGCTATCTTCGAGGGCGCGAAAAGGCCTTCGATATTGATGCTCAAGGAAATAATCCGGCAGATCGACCAGGCAGGTGTGCGCGCAATGCCGATCGTTTTTCTTATTTCGTTTCTTATGGGCTTCGTCATGGCCTACCAGGGCGCGTTACAGCTCGAGAAGTTTGGTGCGACAATTTTCGTCGTCGATTTGGTCACTATTTCCGTTTTGAGAGAGATGGGCGTTTTGCTGGCTGCAATCATGGTGGCAGCCCGCTCTGGCAGCGCTTTTGCGGCGTCGCTCGGCATCATGAATATCAACGAGGAAACAGATGCATTGCGGGTGATGGGACTAAATCCCAATCAGGTTCTGGTATTGCCTCGAATTCTTGCGTTACTGGTCGCGTTGCCATTATTGACAGTGGTGGCCGATCTGGCGGGGCTGCTGGGTGGCATGCTACTGTCCACAGTCGTTCTCGACATCGGCGCTACCCAGTATCTTGAGCGCGTAACCAGCGGCGCCAATCTGCAGACATTCATGGTTGGGTTTAGCAAAGCGCCGGTGTTTGCGTTGCTCATTGGTGGCGTCGCGACTCTCCGTGGAATGCAAGTTAAGTCATCGGCTGAGGAGTTGGGCCGACTGACGACAGTTGCAGTCGTGCAGTCGATTTTTCTTGTCATCCTTGCCGATGTCGTGTTCACCGTGATCTTTGCAAGGTACGGTATCTGATGGAGACCATAATCACGATTCGCGATTTGGTCAATCAATTTGGCACGAATCGTGTGCATGATGGCTTGTCGATGGACGTGATTCGCGGCGAAGTATTGGGCGTTGTCGGTGGATCAGGAACGGGAAAATCGGTGCTGCTGCGGAGCATTCTCGGGCTACACAGAATTACCAGTGGCTCGATCGAGGTGCTCGGGCAAACCATTCACTACCAACGACCCGGTCCCGAAAAACACTGGGGCGTACTGTTTCAAACAGGCGCCCTGCTGTCCGGCCTCACTGTCAGCGAAAACGTCGAATTGCCGATTGCCATTCATTCGGACATGCCGCCGGAGACGCGAAGCGAGTTGGCACTGTTGAAGATTCGCATGACGGGTCTACCGGACTCGGCGGCTTTGAAATTTCCGGCGGAGCTTTCGGGCGGGATGATAAAACGGGCGGCGCTGGCGCGCGCACTCGCAATTGAGCCGAAAATACTGTTTCTCGACGAGCCGACGTCGGGTCTCGATCCCATCGCAGCGACGGAATTTGATAATCTGATCAGATACCTGCAATCGAGTCTCGACCTGACCATCTTTATGGTCACCCACGACGTCGACTCTTTGTTTGGTCTGTGTGATCGGATCGCAGTGCTGGTCGACGGTAAGGTTGTGGTCGGATCGGCGGAGGAGATTACGCAATCGGATCACCCATGGATTCGCCGCTATTTCGGCGATCCACGAGCGCAAAGGGCGCGTCAGGCGGGAGAATAATATGAACGGCCGCAATAGCTATCTGATCGTCGGCGCATTTGTCAGTGTTGGCATTATCGCCTTGGTCGCAATGATCTTGTTTTTTGCAGGCGGTCGAGCCACCGAACAGACCGTTCGATATACCGTATTATTCGAACGCGATATCAGCGGTCTGACCTTAGGTGCGCCGGCTCGCTATTTGGGGGTTGAGGTAGGCCAGGTGATTGCGATGAGCCTGGTGACTCAGAACGGTACCAGGGTTCGGGTTGACCTCGAGGTTTTGCAGTCAACACCAGTAACAACGGCGTCTTACGCAAGCCTGGCGTTCCAGGGTGTTACCGGTGTTGCGTTCATCAGTCTTGCGTCGGACCAGAATATTCGCGCGATGCCACTCGTCGCCGGCGATTCCGAGTATCCGCTTATTCCGGCACGCGATGTCGGACTGGCGGCATTGCTGTCTGACGCGCCGGACATTGCTCATAAAATCAGTGGGCTGCTCGACAGGGCAAACCAGCTGCTCGATCAGGAAAATCGGGACAGTTTCGGCCGGTCCCTGGCCAGTATCGACAAGCTGACCCAGTCGCTGGCTGCCCAAGAAGAAACTATCAGTGCTCTGCCACAGCGATTGCAATCCGTTCTCGAAAAAATCGGCACGACGGTCAGCGAGCTACAGGCGACGCTCGACCAGGTGAAGCCCGATATTCTAGCGACGATGCGGTCGCTCAACCAGACTGGTGAAAACCTGGCCAATATCAGCACGCGCATGGACGAATGGCTGACCGACCATGATAGGGACATGCGACAGTTTATGGATGGTGGTCTCGCCAAGGCGCCGGCACTCATTGCCGACACGCGAAACACAATGCGCGAATTCGAAAAGCTGCTGAATGAACTGCGCGAGAATGCGTCGCAGCTCGTCTACGAGCCCAAAAGTGAAGCAGTCCCGGTTGAGCACTGACAGGATTCATGATGTTAGGCTCAAAGCAGTTATCGATAATTCTTATGTCATTTTTCGGCATCGCCGCTTGTGCCGGCATCTTGAAGACCGATCAGCCCGCTGAACGAACCTACTGGTTGAAACCGATGATTGTGCAGGGTGCCGATACGGCCGGTGACTCGATGCCGAGTCTTGTCGTGACGGTTAGAGCAGCGCCTGGTTTGGACACCGATCGAATGCTGATTCTACAATCAGGGGCTCGTCTCAATCACTATGAGGCCGCCCGCTGGCCCGATAACGTGCCCGAAGTGCTGGAGTCGCTGTTGCGCAGGACCGTCGAGTCGACTGGCGATTACGCGCGCGTCTCAGGCAGTATGGGCACGCGTTCGGCGGACTGGCAATTGGAATTGGAAGTGCGCGAATTCTATACGGTAGCGGCGTCTTCTGCCGGTACCAGCAAAGTGCGGGTGGCGCTAAGTGGCTATGTTAACTGTCATGATACCGACCATGTGATATCACTGCTGGCGAATGTTGATCTCGACGGCGAGCGACTAAGTCTGATCGTTGCTGCTCATGAAAGGGCATTACATGAGGTCTCCAGGTACCTGGTAAGCCAGCTATCGCAGGCGTGCGGTTCGGACTAGTAGCCGAAGTCACGCTGATCCTCACCGGCCTGTACCTGGTCAGCGATTACGTGATCAATCATCATTACGGGTTCCGGGATCCGTGTTTACCTTGAGCGTGACATCTCGCGTCTGCAATTTATCCGGCGGGCGCAGAAAATGCAATTCAGTCTCAAGGAGATTGCCGAGCTGCTCAAGATGCGTGAAGATCCGCCGGCATCTATGACCACGCAAGGCGATTGATGTAATGGTCGGGCTTTTCTCTAAACGCATCGAGGCAGTGAGGACAACGGCAGAAGTAGACTTCTTGCCCGACAATCTCTTCCTTGACTGCCAAATGTCGCGGTTTCTCCGCTAAGCAGGTAGGGCACACAATAAAATCGCTGATCTCCTGGAGGTATTTCTGCGGATCATCGACGAAGATATCAACGCAACCCTGGCAACAGAAGTAATATTCCTCGCCGTCATAGTGAGAGGATGCCGCCTTATCCCTGCTGATCTTCAGCCTTACCAGTGAACAGTTACAAGTTGGACAAATCGGCGTTTCCATCTTCTTTCTCCACTGTTGGTAAATATTTTTGTTGTCGCCTGAAATCTGACTCCAACGATTCAACAGACGCACAGGTAACATGCTTACTCCAGGGGCACCATTTCCTGCAGCACGGTAGGAATTAGCTCCGCCACTGTCGGATGGATGTGGACGGCTCTTGAGATCACC
>JADFNV010000071.1 GCA_022563195.1 Pseudomonadota bacterium | reverse complement strand
TATCACCCAGTTGCAACACGGTCATGGTTTGCTTCCGCCGTTTTCGTGCCTATGTTCCATAATGTATAACATCATAATGCCCTGTGAACGGTGCCACAGTGATCGACAAAGTGCAACACAATGAATAAGGGTTTGGCTTCTATGTAAAATATTCAGAATGCACGCACGCCTTCTTGCAGTTGTAATTGAGGTGTCGGTGTATATTGTATAAGATAAGTGACGGCGGAGGCTAGTCTGAAGGCCCTGAAAGCATGAACGAGTCGAACATCATCTCAGTCCGTGGTGTGTCGAAATTTTTCGGCGAGGTGCATGCCGTCGACAACGTCGACCTGGAAATCGAGCGCGGCGAGTTTTTCTCATTACTCGGACCTTCGGGCTGCGGCAAGACCACGCTGCTGCGCATATTGGCAGGTCTCGAGACGCCCAGTGAAGGCGAGATATTCATTGACGGCCAGCCCATGTCGGCGATTCCCGCGTACCGCAGGCCCGTCAACATGGTGTTCCAGAACTACGCGATCTTCCCGCACCTGGACGTACGCGGGAACATCGCCTTCGGCCTGCGTAAATCCGGTCTCTCGAAGACGGAGATCAACGCCAAGGTTGCGGAGATGCTGGACCTGATCAAGTTGCCAGGCTATGAAGAGCGGAGCGCCATGCAGCTCTCCGGCGGCGAGCGTCAGCGTATCGCGCTGGCCCGGGCACTGGTAAAGCGGCCGAAGGTGCTCTTACTCGACGAGCCGCTGGGCGCACTCGACAAAAAACTACGCGAGCAGATGCAACTGGAGTTAAGGGACCTGCAGAAATCGGTCGGCATCACCTTCGTTTTCGTCACCCACGACCAGGAGGAGGCGCTCACGATGTCGGACCGCATCGCGGTCATGTCGGAGGGCAAGGTACTGCAGGTGTCTTCGCCGACCGGCCTTTACGAGCAGCCCAGGTCTCGTTTCGTCGCGAATTTTATCGGCAATATGAATTTCTTCGATGGCCAGGTGCGGAAAGTGGCTAACGGTGCCGCCATCGTCGACGCAGGTCCCCTGGGTGAGATCGAAACTCCGACTGATGCTGAGGGTCCCGACGTTGGTGCCGATGTCCTGGTGGCAATTCGCCCCGAGAAAATAAAACTCCATTTCGAATCACCCGGTGAAGGCGCCAATATCGTCGAGGGTCGCATGGGCCCGGCGGCCTATCTTGGCGACCGCAGCTACTTCCATGTCTTGATTCCCGGCCGCGAGGAGGCGGTGGCCGTGGCCGTGCAGAACATGGAGCGTCCGGCGGCGGGGATGGCAAAGTCCGACCAAGTGGTCTGGCTGAGTTTTTCGGGCGAGTCCGTTGTGTTGCTGGCACCCGATTCTTAACGCCGAATCGTGCCGCCTGAGGGGTTTTCAACTAGCTGCTAGCCCCTAATGATCATCACCTCGGAATCCAAATGGCTGGTCCACAGCCAGATCGTTAATAAGGGCTGCTCGTTGGTCTGCATGACATGACGTGCTTCTGATTCGTGATAGATGGAATCACCTGGATCTACAGCGAACCAGGGTTTTGTACCGACCCTCCAGTCGGCGTTGCCGCCGATGATCCAGTAACTTTCCTCGGCGAAATGGGCATGCGGCGGATAATAGATGTCGGGCGCTTGCAGGCTAAATCCGGCATACACTTTGTCCGACTGCAGTGGCTCACCTGGGCCGATGAGTGAGACTACGGCGAAATTGCGGGACAGGACCGCGATATCGGGTCCATCGTCATGGCTTTTGGAAGATTTACGCCACCTAAGTTGATCTGAAACGGTCAACAGGGTCTGGGCGATCGCATGAGAGTTCGATCCTTGCGGTCCTGAATTGGCGCAAGCTGATTCCAGGTGCGCATCAACAACGGGGTCGCAAGACGATGCTGGTAGGTTCAGCGTTGCTTGCCAGTTCACATTGTCCAGCGTGAATTTTGCTGCTTTTGCCACATCCGCACCGGATTGTGCGGCCGCAGAAAAAAAACCTTCAAAGGCATCGATCAATCGGTTCATAAGTCTTTACACAGTCGTCGTGAATCAAGAATAGCGCAGTGAATATCTCTGCTGGACACCGCATCACCCACGTGGAAGAGTTCAAAACCCTCGCCTTGTTTCTTTGCCGGGTTTTGCGGCTGTCCTGCCAACAGTCTGTCCATATCGATAATTCCATTATTGCAGGACTCTGCTTTTAGCGCTTTATAAAGATCGTCCAGCGGAACAGTGCCGTGCTCGACGACGACCTGATCGCTTAGTCGTTCTTCTACAAGTCCTGTCAGTTCATTGTGAAATGTTGAGCGCAGTTGCCGGCCAATTTTCTCGACCTTTTCCAGGCGACGGTCGGGTATCAACGCAATATCTTTCTCATAGAAATGTTGGAGATAGACGGCGTAGTTTACATAGCCCGATCTTTGAGCAGCCTGGTGGCCGCGAAAAACGAGTTCGACATCAGCGCCGTTGTCAGCTAACACTTCGGCACAGGAAGCCCCTGCATGATCGCCGAGTTCGTCATAGAGAATCACTGTCGCCATGACTTTCTTACTGCCATTCAAGATATCCCAGACACTGTCGCAATGCTCATGGCCGGCTAGCCATTCGAGATCGGGAACGCCGCCCGTTGCGATCACGACGACATCCGGGTTCAAACTCGTGACGGTGTCATGATCGGCAGTGATCGAGCAGCGGACATCGACACCGTGGAGACGGACCTCTTCGCTAAGCCAGTCTGTAATACCGCCAATTTCGCCGCGCCAGGCGGCCGTTGCTGCCAGGGCAACTTGTCCACCGAGACGATCCAGTGCCTCGAGAAGGATGACCTCGTGACCGCGCAACGCACAGACCCGGGCGGCCTCGAGGCCGGCCGGGCCACCGCCAACAACGACTACCTTTTTGTGAGCGCTAGCACCCGGCACCCGGTGTGGCAGTGTCGCCTCACGCCCCGTCGACGGGTTGTGTACACAGGTTCGGTGATCCATGCAAAAAGTTGCACCCACGCAGGGACGAATGCGGGACTCCTGTCCGCTCTCGATTTTCTCGACAATATGCGGATCGGAAATGTGCGCCCGTGTCATGCCGACCATATCGACAATTCCCTCGCGTATCGCATGACGTGCCGTCGCCGCGTCGACAATGCGGCAGGCGTGAAATACGGGCAACGTGAGCTCACGGCCAAATTCCTGAACCCGGTCAAGATACGTCGCTTTCGGTGCGGACATTCCGGGCATCAGGTTGACGTAGCCTATGGACGTGTCCACGCGCCCGTAGTTGAGGTTCAGAAAGTCGATCAAGCCTGATTTTTCGTGTATCTGGGCGATCTCGAGACAATCCTCTTTTGTCAGGCCACCGGCGAAACCCTGATCCATAGCGACCCGCAAGCCGACAATGAAATCAGCACCCACCTTGCGGCGTATTTCTTCGAACACCCTGAATCCGAACCGCAGGCGATTCTTGAGCGACCCGCCATAGTCATCGCTGCGCCAATTCGATGCCGGCGACCAGAATTGTTCGAGCAGGTGTGCGTGGCCGACGACTTCAATGCCATCAAGACCGCCTTCCTTGCAGCGCAGCGCGGCGTCGCCGTAAGACTTGACGATACGGTCGATATCGTCATGGTCCATCACCTTGGGAAAGCTACCGTCCACCTCGCGGCTGCGAGAGGGCGCAACCGTTGGCAGCCAGTCCCAGGCCCTTGTGTTGGCGCGGCGCCCCAGGTGAGTGATCTGACACATGAGCGCGCAATCGTATTGATGAATGCGCATGGCAAATTTCTGAAAGTGAGGAATAACGGCATCTTGCGTGAGATTGACGACGCCCGAAGCCGTGGCCGAGTCCTGGGTCACGCTGGACGAGCCACCGAACATGGTTAGTGCGATGCCACCCTTGGCTTTTTCTTCGTGGTAAAGCTGGTAGCGCTGCTGGGGAGCACCGTCGACCGAATACAACATCGTGTGACTGGTGCTCATGATCCTGTTTTTGAGCGTCAAATGCCGCAATTGAAACGGCTGCAACAATGGATCGTTGGAAACCATCGTCCAGGCTACCTTGTGTTATCGATACATCCAGGCGTAAAGGGCCAGCATGGGTTCATCTCCAGGACGCTTGCCCTCAGCACCGTCAAATGGACGGCAAATGATGTCGCCAGCTTCGACTTGACGCCAAGCCTCATTGCCACTCTTCCACTGCGGTGATCCACCGATCAAAAGAAAGACTCCCTCCGACGGATAGCTGGTTACGGGATACGTTATTCCGGGACCGAGCAACATCACGCCGACGTACAGAGTTGTGCTACCGCTTAGACCGAAGTTGGAATACGCGTAATTGTCCATGAATTCGGCGCCCCGCAATTCTACAGTGTGACGCGTATTTTGTTGCCACTCGAGTGTGGATTCGAGGTGCCGAATTGCGGCCGCCACCGATGCGGCTGGCCCAGCTTCCCCAAGATCGAGGGTGCGGGACAAGTGACGGCACACGGGCAGCTGCCTGGCCTCGGGTCGCTCGGAATCCAGCTTTAGCTCTGGCAAAACATCGAGTACGCGTTGCAGTTGCGACACGGCTGACGTGTCTTTGGCTAATTCAGCGTCAAAGATCACCCGAACGGCGTTCAATAGATCGTTCGTCGAACTGTTGGCTTCGTTCCTATCCATTCAATTTTCCTTGCAAATAGCGCGGCATCGGTTCGGGGACATGATCGTTGATGACATCGCGCGGCTTGTAGAGCTGGTCGAGCATTTCGACCTCATCCAGCGTGAGTTCAAGATTCATCGCACCGACATTATTTTCCAGCTGACTCACCGAACTGGCGCCGATAATCGGGCAGCAGATGGCTTCTTTGGAATACAGCCAGGCCAAAGCCACTTCGGCCATCGTCGCGTCGTGTTCTTTCGCGATGGCCTCGACCTGGGCGATGATTTCGAGGTCCAGTGCATCGCCGTGGAACAGGGTGAAGGAGGCGTCGGTCTGCGAACGGACCTTCTTGCTCCCTGAAAGCCAGCCCCGGGCCAGCGGACTGAAAGCCGTAACGGCTATCCCCTGATCACGGCAGTAGGGGATCATTTCCCGTTCCTCTTCCCGGTACAGCAGGTTGTACTGGCATTGCATGTTGACGAAAGACGTCCAGCCGTTTTTTCGAGCGACGTGATTCATCTGCTCGAGCTGCCACGCAAACATCGTCGAGGCGCCCAAATAGCGAACCTTGCCGGATCTGACGATGTCGTGTAGAGCCGCCATCGTCTCTTCGATCGGCGTACCAGGGTCATACGCATGGATCACGAAAAGGTCGATATAGTCGGTGTCCATGCGGTGCAGACTCGCATCCACCGAAGACAACAGGTGCTTTCGGGACAGTCCTCGATCATTGGGATCGTCACTCATGGGGTAATAGGCCTTGGTGGCCAGTACGAGTTGATCGCGGGGCAACATCGACATCAAAGTTGATGCGACGACACGTTCGCTTTCGCCCGTTGAGTACCAATTTGCTGTGTCGAAGAAAGTGATGCCGAGATCGAGGCATCGTTTGAGTAGTGGCTGCGCATCCGCCTCGTCCAGCACCCAGGGTTTCCATTTGCTGGAGCCGATTGTCATCGTGCCGAAACACAAACGACTGACCTTCAGGCCAGTCCGCCCGAATGAAACAGTTTCCATGATCTATTCCTTACTTTTAGTCGGGCTGAACACCGCCCAAATGGCGCGGCATCGGGTTGCGAACATGATCGTTGATGACATCTCGCGGCCGGTATAGCTGATCGAGCGTCTCTATCTCATCCGGGGTGAGTTCAAGATCAAGCGCCTTTACATTGATTTCCACCTGACTCGCCGAACCAGCACCGATAATGGGACAGCAAATGGCCTCTTTAGAGAGTACCCAGGCTAAGCCAACCTCAGCCATTGCGGTGCCACGTTCTGCCGCGATGGCCTCGACCTTGGTGCAAATTTCACGGTCCAGTGCGTCGCCGTAATTGTTCGCGAACATCCAATCGGTTTGCGAACGCGTATCTACGCTACCGGCCAGCCAGCCCCTGGCTAACGGGCTGAAACAGGTCACGGCAATCCCCTGGTTATCACAATAGGGCAGCATTTCCCGCTCATGTTCGCGGTAGAGAAGGCTGTATTGGCATTGCATATTCACGAAGGATGTCCAGCCGTTTTCTCTGGCCACATGGTTCATCTGCGCGAACTGCCACGCGAACATCGTCGAGGCACCCAGGTAGCGAGCCTTGCCGGATATTACGATGTCGTGGAGCGCCTCCATCGTTTCTTCGATCGGCGTATCCGGGTCAAAAGCATGCACCATGAAAATGTCGACATAGTCGGTGCCCATGCGACGGAGACTCGCGTCGATCGAGGCCAGCAAGTGCTTTCGGGACAGGCCCTGATCGTTTGGGTCGTCGCTCATCGCGTAATAAGCCTTGGTGGTCAGCACCAGGCGATCACGGGGAACCATGGAGGTCAGCGCCGGGGCCACGACGCTTTCGCCGATGCCGGCTGAATACCAATCCGCCATGTCGAAGAAAGTGATACCGAGATCGAGGGCTCGTTTGAGAATCGGCCGCGATTCCGCCTCATCCAGCGCCCAGGGTTTCCAGCTGCTTGCGCCAAGGGTCATCGTGCCGAAACACAGCCGGCTGACCTTCAGGCCGGTCCGCCCAAATGAAACAGTTTCCATCGTCTGTCTCTCTCCTGTCGTCAGACGAACGTGCCGCTTACTTCGGCACTGCGTCGATAAAAACGTTGAGCGTCAACCGCCCTTTTCGCGGGTCAATGGATAGCAGCTCGGGTGCTGTAATGTCACCACTGTGTGGCACCTTACCCGAATAGAAAATCATGCGATTGAATCGCGCCGGAATCGTGCAAAGGAGCTCGGCGATCTCGTTGGATCCGGTCATGTAACGGGCGGGCTGACGATAAGTCGGGAGATTTTCCTGCAGGAATGCTCTGCCCTTGTCTGGATCTTCGTTTTCGATAACTTGCGCCTGCTTCATGAGCTCAAGCGCTTTCCAGCGATAAAAGCCGGTGCCGCCGAGGTCTTCATTCTCGAACAGGTATACGAGCGCCGCATAAGGCGTGCGATCGGGGCTTGGAGTCGGATCTGTGTGGCAAAGACGTTGCAGAGTCGACAATTCATCCGGTCTAAACGTAACCATCGACAAAAACGTCGACAATTTCATATCGCCCTTGAGAAACGGAAAATGCTTTGTCATTTTGAAACGAATGAAGCGGTAGATATCTTTCATTGGGTCGCAATCGACGCGGATCAGCCTGCCGGGATAGCTGGGTCGTTCCGGCATTTCGAATTCGTCGGCGTGGTGGGCGGCGGTCTCGACAAGCTCATGTGGATCTCGCAGGAAATCGTCGACGATCACACAATACTGATCCCCGGATATCGTTTCCCGTCGAATTTCTGCGTGCAGATTGACCCGAATTTCTTTCATGCATTGAAGGACAGGTGTCGCACACTCGTCGCCACATCGCGTGGCGCCACCGCGATGTAGCGGGCAACGTTGATCATACTGGTGTTGTGGATACTGGAGTCGCCACCCATACCGAACTCTGCGTCATAGCCGTGGATGCCCCCATCGTCCTCCTCGGTACCCGTACCACCGGGGTTCCCGGCCAGGGTCGGTACGCGAGTCTGGGGCTGTTCCAGATCGAGGATACTGTTGAACGGGTGCCAACTCCCCATTCTCTGCGTGTTGTGACGACTTCTTGCTTTGTCGAGGTACGCTGCTGCCATTTCGACCCCACCAGCGCGGACGATCATCAACGGGTCGTCCTTCAAGTCATCGAACTTCTCGTACCCGCTTCTGCAATTCTTCGCTATCTCGAAGTCCATGACGACGGCGTAGTGGCGCGGCAAGTCCGCGATGCCACGATTGAACTCATTGAACGAGAACACCGGAATATCGCTGCCGTCGGGCAAATGTCCTCGCAGCACATCGTGTGCTTCCCGTTCGGTGATCTTGGCGGCAAACAGTCCGGTAAAGCTCACCTCGCTGAATCGACTGGTGTCTGCGCGGAAAAGTTTCTCGAATCTTTCTGGCGATCCGAATATGCCGCCACCATGCACCGTTACCACGACACGATTGCCCTGTGGCGTCGTGATCAGGCTTTCCTCGGAATTCGGGCTGAACCAGGTGTTCCAGATAATATTGTCGAAAGGAGCAACGGCCCTGGCACGCAGCAAAGCTGGCAGTGACGCCACAAATCCATCGTCGCCCGCGTAGTCCAGGGCCCGCCGCAATGCCTCTGGGAGGTAAGAGTCGTAGAAGATCGCCGCTTCCATTTTCATACCGTCTGGTCCTGGATGATGCCGGTCAACGATTGAAGGATAGATGCCGCACGCTGGTCGCGACATTTCGCGGCGCGACCGCGACGTAACGGGCCATATTCACCAAGGCCATGTCTCCGCGCAGACCGAATCCCGAATCTCTGGAGACCCGGTAGTGTGTAAACCAGGCATCGGAGTCTCCCTGCTGCCGGCTTGCCGGGTCAAGGCTTTCCTTGTCGCTGGCGCCCGCCAGGCAGTCGAACAGGAACTGCACCCAGGTCTGGGGCTGATCCGGGTTCAGGTCGTCAAACCGGTGCCAGCTCCCCATCGTGGTCGTGCCGTAATAGGCTTTCGCCTTGTCGAGATACCTGGCTCCAGCTTCAACTCCGCCAGCGCGAACGATCATCAACGGGTCATCCTTTAGTTCATCGAAGGACGCATACCCGCATTTGGAGGTCCTTGCCGTCTCCAAGTCCATGATGACGGCGTAGTGCCGCGGCAAGTCTGCGATGCCGCGCTTGAATTCGTCGAAAGGGAAAATCGGAATTTGGGTGCCGTCGGGCAATTTGCCTTCCTGCACGTCGCGGGCTTCGGTTTCGAGGATCTTGGCGCCAAATAATCCGGTGAAGCCATCCACGCTTGCGCGATCGACGCTTGCAAGGTAGAGCTTCCTGAACCGCTCCGGCGCGGCGAAGATTCCGCCGCCATGAACCACCACGACGGCGTGATTTCCCTGTGGGGTTGTGACTGCACTTTCTTCGGACGTCGAGGTGAAGAACCAAGTGTCCCAGATTTCATTGTCGAAGTCGGCGTTCACTCGTGCGTGCAATAATTGCGGCATCGATGCCACATAGCCGTCGTCTCCGGCATACTCCAGGGCCCGCCGCAACGCGTCAGGAAGGTGCGATTCGAAGATGATCGCCGCTTCCATTTCAGTGTCTTTCATAAAGATGTCTTCCGTGTTGATGTTATTTAACCGGATGCCGCTACTTATCAGCTGCGGGCCGTCACGATCGGCTGGTAGTAGCCGCTCGCATCGGGATCGTGCCAGCAAACGTCGTCGAACCCCGCATCGCGCACGGCGGTCATCACATCGTCGCGTAGCAACACCCGGAGTTGCGTCTCGAAATGTTTGACGTCGTACTGGCCGTCAGTCTCTTTGATCAGGAACTGATGGACACGATAGGTGCGGCCGTCGTCGGCCCAGTCCCACACCTGAAAGACGATCCTTCGACCGTCCGGCCTGTCATGGATGTGCTCGTTGTTGAAGCAGAGCTTGTCCGCCATCAGTGCGTCATAGTCCCTGAGGCTCAACAGCAACAGGCCGTCGGGTTCGAGCCGCGTTTTCATACTGGTCATGGCAGCTGCGAGGTCTTCGTCACGGAGACAGTGGGCGATCGAGTTGTCGCAGCTAATAACGATGTCGAAGGTATCGGAGACGGCCGCGCCCAGATCGCAAAAGTTGGCGACACCGAAGGTCATGTCTACGCCGAAGTCGGTGGACGCCCGTCGGGCAGTCTCGATCGACACCGGGCTCAGGTCCGTGGCATGGACCCTATGGCCCAGCAGCGCCAGGCCGATTGCCTGTGTGCCGATGCCGCAGGAGCAATCCAGTAACGACCAGGGTGCCGAACGACCCACGTGGTTCGCAAGGAAGCGGTTGAGCGATGCGCCTTCCTGGCGCACCTGCGCGTCCCAGTCCCAGCCCAT
>JADFNV010000025.1 GCA_022563195.1 Pseudomonadota bacterium | reverse complement strand
GAAAACGCAGGCCTCGACGGCGGTGTGGAGTACGCGGCCCCGCGTTGTGCCAGCGTCGATGATCTGCTGTTATTTCACACGGCAGACTACATTGACATGGTGTCCAGGAAGTCTGCTGAGGGACGCGGTTATCTTGACGAAGGTGACACACCGGCCGTCCCGGGAATTTTCGAGGCGGCCTCCCATGTCGTCGGCACGACGCTGGCGTCTGTCGATGCCGTGATGAGCAGCTCTGCCTGTCGCGCTTTCGTGCCGATCGCCGGGCTGCACCATGCGGGTCGCGATCATGCCGCGGGATTCTGCGTGTTCAACGACTGCGGCGTCGCGGTGGAATATTTGCGCAGCCGCTACGGCGTGCAGCGCATCGCCTACGTCGATATCGACGCGCATCATGGCGACGGCATGTTCTATAGCTTCGAAGACGACCCCGACCTGATCATCGCCGATCTGCACGAGGACGGTCGATACCTTTACCCCGGTACCGGCGCGGCCGAGGAAACCGGCACCGGCAAGGCCAAAGGCACCAAACTCAACATACCGATGGCGCCCGGCGCGGGCGATGCGGAGTTTCGCAAGGCATGGGCCAGAGTCGAGGTGTTTCTCGATGCCGCAGCACCCGAGTTCATCCTGTTCCAGTGCGGTGCTGACAGTCTCGAGGGCGACCCGATTACGCACCTGTGCTACACCGAAGAGGCACATGCACAGGCCGCGACCGCCCTGTGCCGGATCGCTGACAAACACTGCCAGGGCAGGCTCGTTGGTACCGGCGGCGGTGGCTACAATCGCCGCAACCTGGCGCGCGCCTGGACTCGCGTTGTGCAGTCCTTTGTCGAGGCTGGTTAAACAGGTAACATCGCTTTCTTTTGTCAATACTCCATCAATATCACCTTGATGGAGTACTACCCTACCGCCCGGAGCACGCCCCCGATGTTCGACACCTCGACGACGATTGAGTCATTTGATCCCGAAATCGCACAGGCCATCGAGGGTGAGAACCGCCGTCAGGAAGAACACATCGAGCTGATCGCATCGGAGAATTACACGAGCCCGCGGGTTATGGCGGCGCAAGGTTCGGTACTGACGAATAAATATGCCGAGGGTTACCCGGGCAAGCGTTACTACGGTGGTTGTGAGTTCGTCGATAACGCCGAGACGCTGGCGATCGAACGCGCCAAGGCGCTGTTTGGCGCCGACTACGCCAATGTGCAGCCACATTCCGGGTCACAGGCCAATGCGGCTGTGTACATGGCGCTCTGCGATCCGGGTGACACGATTCTGGGAATGAGCCTGGCAGAGGGTGGCCACCTGACGCATGGCAGCAAGGTGAGTTTCTCGGGCAAGCTCTATCATGCGGAACAGTACGGCATCGACCACGACACCGGACTCATCAATTACGACGCTGTGGGCGCGCTCGCCGATGAACACAGGCCGCGCCTGATCGTTGCCGGTTTTTCTGCTTACTCGCAAGTCGTCGATTGGCAGGCTTTCCGTGATATCGCCGACAAGGTTGGAGCCTATCTCATGGTCGACATGGCCCACGTTGCCGGCCTCGTTGCGACGGGGCACTACCCGAACCCGGTGCCGATCGCCGATGTCGTCACGACGACGACGCACAAGACATTGCGCGGACCTCGTGGCGGGCTGATCCTCGCACGGCAAAACGATGAATTGACCCGGAAATTCAGTTCGCTGGTTTTCCCGGGTACGCAGGGCGGCCCGCTCATGCACGTTATCGCCGCCAAAGCGGTCGCTCTCAAGGAAGCGATGGAGCCGTCATTCAAGGACTACCAGGCCCAGGTCTGCAAAAACGCCAAGGTCATGGCGGGCACGCTCATCGACCGGGGCTACGCAATCGTGTCGGGCGGCACCGAAAATCACCTGATGCTGGTCAGCCTGATCGACAAGGGCATCACGGGCAAAGACGCCGATGCGGCGTTGGGACGGGCGAACATCACGGTGAACAAGAACGCGGTGCCCAATGATCCACAGTCGCCCTTTGTCACCAGCGGCCTGCGCCTTGGCACGCCGGCGATCACAACGCGCGGCTTTGGCGAGGCGGAGACGCGGGAGCTAACGAACTGGATAGCGGATATACTCGACGACATCAATAACGACGAGACGATCGAGCGCGTGCGCGGCCAGGTTCTTCTGCTTTGCCAGCGCTTTCCTGTGTACGTCTAACCCAGGATGAGATGGGTTCTAAATAATGCACTGCCCGTTTTGTAGCCACGAGGAGACCAAGGTCATCGACTCGCGCCTGGCCGGTGAGGGCAGGCAGATCCGCAGGCGACGACAGTGCCTCGACTGCAACGAGCGATTTACAACCTTTGAGTCGGCGGAACTCGTCATGCCACGACTCGTCAAGAACGACAACAGTCGCCAGCCATTTGACGAATCCAAGATTCGCAGCAGCATGGTACGTGCTCTCGAAAAACGCCCCGTGTCGAGCAACGAACTCGAGCAGGCAATCGGTCGCCTGATTCACCGGCTGCGGACGATGGGCGAGCGCGAAGTGCCGTCGCGCCTCGTCGGCGATCTCGTTATGGAGGAATTGCGTGCGCTCGACGAGGTTGCCTATGTACGCTTCGCGTCAGTGTATCGCCGTTTCCAGGATGTCACCGAATTCGAGGAGGAGATCAAGCGACTGCAAAGCATCTCCGGCTCGGCTGCGAGTCGCGAGCAAATGTCCTTGCTGCCCGAGTTCTTCGGCAAGAAAAAGTAGCAGAGAATGGCCGAGTTTTCAGCAACTGAATGCGCATTCATGGCGCGTGCGCTGCAAATCGCGAAGCAAGGTCTGTACACGGCACATCCCAATCCAATGGTTGGCTGTGTGCTCGTGAATGATGGCGCGGTGGTCGGTGAGGGTTGGCACGAATTGGCGGGCGAGCCTCACGCCGAAGTCAATGCCTTGCGGGCGGCGGGAAACGATGCGCGCGGAGCGACGGCGTACGTGACACTTGAGCCGTGCGTACATCATGGCAAGACTCCGCCTTGTACTGATGCCTTGATCGAGGCCGGTATTGCAGTTGTCATAGCCGGCCTCGAGGATCCGAACCCGGCAGTGAGCGGCAAAGGCTTCGATGCGCTCGTGGCGGCCGACATATCCGTTCGCAAGGGCCTGATGCAGGAATCGGTGCAGTCGCTATTGACTGGATTTATCAGTCGCGTAACTCGCGGCCGGCCCTATGTGCGTCTCAAAATGGCGTCGAGCATCGACGGTTGCATTGCCATGGCCAACGGTCAAAGCCAGTGGATCACGGGCCCGGAGGCGCGTGCCGACGCGCAGCGTCTGCGTGCACGCTCAGGCGCAATTATCACGGGCATTGGTACTGTGCTCGCCGATGACCCGGCGTTTACCGTGCGCGAAGCCTCTATTGACACGCGCGGTAAACAACCTTTGCGTGTCGTACTCGACAGTGGACTGCGTATGCCATTGTCCGCCGAAATGCTCGCGCTGCCAGGCAACACACTGGTGTATTGCTGCAACGATGAAAAACGGCAGGCGCTTGGCGATGCTGGTGCTGAAATCATTGTGGTCGACAGTGACGATGGTGTGGTCGACTTGCCGCAAGTGCTTGAGGATCTCGCCGCGCGTGGTGTCAATGACGTTCTGGTCGAGGCCGGGCCGAAACTCGCGGGCAAACTGATCGAAGAAGATCTCGTGGACGAACTCGTGATCTACCAGGCTCCGCATATCATGGGCAGTCAGACGATGGGGATGTTTCATACGCCAACGTGGCAGGACCTGACTGACCGGCGAGCATTGCACATTACTGACATGCGCAAAATAGGCGGCGACACGCGTATTACGGCGCGATTCGCGGACTAGAACGCGTGTTTACGGGAATCATCAAGGCAAAGGGTACGATAACGGCGATCGACAGGGCTGGCGGCGACGTGACGTTATCGGTGTGTTCAGATCAATTGCCGTTCTCGACCTACGAAGTTGGCGAAAGCATCGCAGTCAACGGTGTCTGTCTCACGGCGGTCCGTCTTCGCAAAGATGGGTTCGATGCCGATGTATCCATAGAGAGCTTGAACGTTACGGCGCTGGCCGACCTGGCGGTTGGCGCTACGGTCAATCTCGAACCCTCGCTTAGTGTCGGCGCGCGGCTGGGCGGGCATTTTGTCAGCGGCCATGTCGATTGCATTGGGTCTGTGACCAAGCGCGCGACCGATGCGCGGTCGATTCGACTGGCCATCGAAATACCGGCACCGTACCTGCGATATGTTGCGAAAAAGGGCGCGGTCTGCGTCGATGGCGTCAGCCTTACCATTAATGAGGTATCGGACAATGTCATCGACTTGAATATCATCCCGCATACAGCGGAGAGTACAATTATCGGCGACTACGTAACCGGCACGGCGGTGAACATCGAGGTAGATATGCTGGCACGTTACATTGAGCGCCTGCTGTCCAGGGAGGAGAGCGGGTTGTCCATGGAATTTTTGAGAGCACAGGGTTATGTCTGACAAAACAACAACGCACCCGAGCACAATCGGTACACCATTCGGCGACATCGAGGACATCATCGCTGATATCCGGGCCGGCAAAATGGTCATCATGGTCGACGACGAGAATCGTGAGAACGAGGGTGACCTGCTGATGGCAGCCGAGAAAGTGCGCCCCGAGAACATCAACTACATGGCGACCCACGGCCGTGGGTTGATTTGCCTGACGCTGTCGCGGGAACGGTGCGCGCAATTGCGTCTGCCGCTCATGGTGAACGAAACCGACCAGCGCCATGCCACGAACTTTACGATCTCGATCGAAGCGGCTGATGGCATCACGACCGGCATATCGGCGCATGACCGGGCCAGGACCATTCAGGCTGCGGTCGCAGCGTCGGCCAAACCCGAAGACCTGAGTCAGCCCGGACATATCTTTCCGGTCATGGCACAACCCGGCGGCGTACTCACACGGGCCGGGCATACCGAGGCGGGCTGCGATCTGGCACGACTTGCAGGTCTTGAATCGGCGGCCGTGATCGTTGAGATTCTGAACGAGGATGGCAGCATGGCCAGGCGTCCCGAACTCGAGAAGTTTTCGCGGGAGCACGGCGTCCGCATCGGTACGATCGCTGACCTTATTCGCTACCGTCTCGACAAGGAGCGCAACGTCGAACGGATTGCCGAGCAAACTGTAAGTACCGCACACGGTGAGTTCCGGATGATTTGCTATGACGATCGCGTTAATCGAGTCGTGCATCTCGCGCTCGTCAAAGGCGATTTGAGCAAGACAGACAGCCCGCTTGTGCGCGTGCACTTGCAGGACACATTGGGCGATGTTATCGGCATCAGCAGTGACTCGCTTGGTTGGCGGCTCGACGATGCGATTGAGCGCATTGCAAAAGAGGATGTCGGAGTAATCGTGCTGTTGCGGCAGCGTGAATCATCGCGTGACTTCATGGATGCTGTCGAAGCACTCGATCAGACGCGCGACGATCTGACTGAGCGACGCAGTGGTGAGGCAGTTTTTCGCACTTATGGCGTTGGCGCGCAGATTCTGCGGGATCTCGGGCTCTCGAGAATCCGTGTATTATCGGCACCCAAGCAAATGCACGCGATCTCGGGATTTGATCTTGAAATTACCGAATACGTCGAACACTAGTCCTTCATCAGGGTGGCATTGATCGAAAAAATAAAAATAACGGAAGGTGACCTCATCATTCGCGATGCACACTTTGGCATCGTTGCGGCGCGATTCAATGATTTTATTGTCGAGTCATTGCTAAAGGCAGCGGTGCGCTGCCTGGGACAGCACGGCGCCGCCGATGCGGACATCGAAATCATCCGCGTGCCGGGCGCGTTCGAAATGCCCATCGCGGTCGACAAGCTGGCGGCAACGCGACGTTGCGACGGCATCATCGCGCTGGGAGTGGTCATTCGTGGCGCCACGCCTCATTTTGACTATGTTGCGGGCGAGTGTATTCGAGGCATCTCTGCAGCCGGTCAAAAGCACGGCGTAGCCGTTGGTTTCGGTGTGCTGACCGTCGACACGATCGAACAGGCCATCGAGCGTGCCGGAACGAAAGCCGGTAACAAGGGCGAGGATGCAGCGCTCGCTGTCATCGAGATGGTTAACCTGCTGCGCCGCATCGACTAGCGGCGCCGCCCGGAAAAATCATGAGTAAAGCCGCTTCGACAGGCGCACGTACGCGCGCCAGAGAACTCCTGCTGCAAGCGTTGTACCAAAAACAATTGGCGGGTCATGACAGCGCCGAACTGGTCAAGCAGTTTCATGAACAGGTGGCCTATGAACGCGTCGATCAGGAATTCTTTGATGAGGCCTTGCCCGCGATTTGTAAGAATCAGGAGGCGCTCGAGAAAAAAATCGATGCGTTCATCGACCGACCGCTGGTACAACTCGACCCGGTCGAGCACGGTATCTTGCTCATCGGTGTGTATGAGCTCGAAAACCGCGCCGATGTGCCTTTTCGTGTCGTCATCAACGAGGCCGTGAATCTCGCCAAACGTTTCGGCGCGACCGATGGGTACAAGTACATCAACGCCTGTCTTGATGTCGCAGCTCAGTCTATGCGCAGCGCGGAAATTCAAGCACAGGGCAGTGGATGAGTTTGAACTGATTCGGAAATATTTCGTCCGCCCGGACGAAGCTCCTGGTGTCATCACGGGTATCGGTGATGATGGTGCAATACTGCAAACCGACCCGGATCGTGATCTCGTCACGGTGATCGACACACTGGTCGCAGGCGTTCATTTTCCCGACGATACCGATGCGTTCGATGTGGGGTTCAGGTCCGTGGCGGTCAACTTGTCCGATATCGCGGCAATGGGTGCACGGCCACGCTGGATGACACTCGCGCTCACGCTGTCCGATGCAGACGAGAGCTGGATCGATCGTTTTGCCGCGGGCTTGCATGCCGCTGCGGCTGAGCACAACGTTGCGCTCGTCGGTGGTGATATGACACGTGGCCCGTGCATTATCGTGAGCGTTCAAATTACGGGAGATGTCGCAGCGGGCTGCGCGTTACGGCGGTCGGGCGCCAGGATCGGAGACACGATATTCGTGACCGGAACCATGGGTGATGCGGCGGCAGGACTCGACCTGATATTGTCCGGAACTCCCAACGATCGATTATCGGCCCGGTTTCTCAGGCCAACGGTGCGAGTCGATTTCGGTCAGTCTCTCGCGACCTTCGCAAGCGCAGCAATCGATGTATCGGATGGTCTGTTTGCTGACCTGCAAAAAATGCTGATTGCAAGCGGTGTTGGCGGAGTAATCGAACTCGAACTTCTGCCGCTGTCGGCAGACCTGCGCTCGACATTTGATGTTGCAGCACAGCGTCGTTTTGCGCTGTCGGGCGGCGATGATTACGAGTTGTGTTTCACGGCGCATGCCGGTGACGTGCCCGACGCGAGCGACCTGCAAGTCACGGCAATCGGCACGGTTACGAGCGGCGAACAGCTTGTCTGCCACGTCAAAGGCAATGTTGTGGATTTCGATGACAGCGGTTACCGTCATTTCCAGTGAGTGAATCCAGCAACAATCTGCCGCGACGCATTCTAAGCGACCCGGTGCACGTGCTTGCATTCGGCTTCGGTGCGGGCCTCGCGCCCGTGGCGCCCGGAACGGTGGGTTCGCTGCTGGGTGTCCTGCTGATGTGGCTGACACTGGATCTGGGACTGATAGTGCAGACAGGGATCGCGGTCGCACTGTTCGTGTCGGGCATCTGGATTTGCGGGGAAAGTTCGCGCCGGCTGGGCGTTCACGATCATGGCGGCATTGTCTGGGATGAGATCTGCGGCATGTACGTCGCGCTTATGGTCGCCCCGCCCACGGTAGCCGCATGGATACTGGGTTTTTTGCTGTTTCGGGCCTTTGATATTGTCAAACCGTGGCCGATTCGCGACCTGGATCACAGACTGGGTGGAGGTCTCGGAATTATGCTGGATGACCTTGTGGCCGCCCTGTATGCCGCTATTTTACTGGCTTTATACGGGTGGCTCATGACCTGACGCGCGAGACAACATGGCCAGTCCAGTTAGTGAATTCGAACAGCAGACCGACGTACTGCAGAAAATCGGCAAGTACGTCATTGTTAACAGAATCGGCAAGGGCAGCACGGGCATGGTCTACCTGTCCCACGACCCCTATTATCGCCGCGACGTCGCGATCAAGGTCTACAACATCGAGGAAGACGCCGATGCCGATCGCGCGAACGTCTCGCGCAAGATGTTCTTCAACGAAGCACACATGGTCGGCATGTTGCAGCATCCGAATATCATGCCGATTTATGATGCGGGTGAAGAGGACGGCAAGTACTACGTCGTAACCGAACATATTCAGGGCGCGCGCACGCTCGCTGCGTATTGTCGGCCTGATAATCTGTTGCGCGTCGATGATGTCGTCGAAATCATCTACAAATGTGCCAAGGCATTGCATTACGCGCATGGCCGCGGCGTGATTCACCGTGACATCAAGCCGAGCAATCTCATGCTCACCATTGACAACGATGTCCGCATCATCGACTTCGGCATTGCGATCGTCAACGACTCGGACGTATCGCGCATTGAGGGTATTGCCGGGTCGCCGAGTTACATGTCACCGGAACAGGTTCAGTCCGAAGAGCTGACACCGAGATCGGATCTTTATTCGCTCGGTGCGGTCATGTACGAGCTGCTGACCGGCTTTCGTCCGTTCCGGGCTGACAACCTGTCGAAGTTACTGCACCAGATTGTTTACGCGACGCCACCGCCAATACATACGTATCGCACCGATCTCCCCGAGGAACTCGAGCATGTCGTTACGCAAGCAATGGTGAAGGAACCGACAAAGCGATTGCAGAGCGGAGCGGCCATGGCCGCGGAATTGACGCGTGTCTACAAAGATCTGCGACAAAAATACAACAGCCTCGACAATCAGGAGCATTTCGATGTCTTGCGGTCACTGACCTTCTTCCACGATTTTTCACATGCGGAAATCTGGGAGGTGCTTCGGGCATCGGTCTGGCACGAGTACAAAGACGGCGAGGACATCGTTCGCGAAGGTGAAATCGACGATCGTTTCTACATTATTGTTACGGGCGGAGTCACCGTTCAGACCACTGGCCGCAACATCGGCTCGCTGTCGAGTGGCGATTGTTTCGGCGAAACCAGCTATGTTCGTGGCGCCAAGCGCCAGGCATCGATCAGGGCGAAAGGCGCGGTGACGATCCTGCGTGTCAGTTCGTCGCTAATGGAGCAGGTGTCATCTGCCTGCCAGTTGCGGTTCAACAAAGTATTCCTGCGCGCACTGATTACGCGACTGCAAGGCGCCGGCGGCCCCAATACCTAAAGCCTGCTACGGTTAGCGCACGGCCGGCAGTCCGGGCGATTTCCGCTAAACTCCGGACTAGATACCAGCAGCTGGGGAATCCAATGCGTTTACTCTTCGCGGCGCTCGTTAGCGCTACACTGTGTTTATCTTCATCCTTGCTTGCCAGCGAACTCGCTGACAATATCAAGCAAGACTACGACGCCTACCTCGCCGATCTCTTCGATCACCTGCATCGCAATCCTGAGTTATCACTTGCGGAATTTCGGACCGCGGAGCGCATGGCGAAAGAACTGCGCGATGCGGGCTACGACGTCACCGAGCAGGTCGGAGGCACGGGTCTCGTTGCCATGATGGAGAATGGCAGCGGTCCGCTTGTCATGATGCGCGCGGACATGGACGGCTTACCGATCGAAGAAAAGTCGGGGTTGCCGAATGCATCAACGGTTCAGCAGAGAGATCCGGTATCCGGAGTGATGGGACCGGTCATGCATGCCTGCGGTCATGATGTGCACATGACAAGCCTTATCGGATCGGCGCGACACATGGCTGCGCGAAAAGACGAGTGGAGCGGTACGCTGATGTTCGTTCTGCAACCGGCCGAAGAGCGTGGTCTGGGCGCGAAGGCCATGCGCGCAGACGGAATCTGGGAGCGATTCGGGCAACCAGATTATGCGCTTGCATTTCATGTCCATTCAACAAACGTTGCGGGCATTATCAATGTCAACCCAGCTCCCTACGCGGGCGTTGATTCAGTCGACATCATCGTTCACGGGGTCGGCGGACACGGTGCTTATCCACACCAGACAAAGGATCCTATCGTTATTGCCAGCCAGATCGTCATCGCACTGCAGACTCTGGTATCTCGCGAACTGGCACCACGTGTTCCAGGCGTCGTAACGGTCGGAGCGTTTCACGCCGGCGCCAAACACAACATTATTCCCGACCAGGCACATCTCAAACTGACTGTCCGCAATACGAGCCCTGAGACTCGGGAGTTACTGTTGAGCGGTATCAAGCGGATTGCGGAGAACATAGCTCGTGCCGCCGGCATGCCAGAGGAAAAGTTGCCGGAGGTCACGGTTGGCAACGAATTCGTGCCGCCGTTGCTCAATGATTTACGACTCATCGCACGCCTGAGTGCTGCCTGGACCGACGCCATGGGAAAAGACGCGGTTATCTCGGAACAGGAAACGGGCATGGGCGGCGAAGATTTTCCCTTCTTCATGGTTAATCCGACGATCTCAAGCGTCTATTGGGCAATCGGCGGTACTCCTGCCGAAGATTTCGAGCGTGCGGCCGGCGGTGGGCCACCCGTAGCTGGTCTTCATTCGCCGTTATTCAAGATTGCGCCTGAGCCATCAGTGCGAGCTGGTGTGGAGTCGACAGTCGTCGCTCTTCTCGAGCTAATGGGTGACTAGGCAACGCGTTCCCGCCGGCCTCACGATGATCGGCATGCGGGCGAGTCCTTACTCGTCCTCTACCTCGAACTCTTTGAGTTGCTCGTCTCCGCCTGCGCTTTTCAAGAGGATCTCGACCTTTTGTTCGGCATCCTTGAGTGCCGCCTGGCAGTTTCGTGTGAGCTTGATGCCTTCTTCGAATTTCTGCATCGCTTTCTCGAGCGGTAGGTCGCCTGACTCGAGCTCTTCTACGAGTTGTTCGAGATCCGTGAGGGACTGTTCGAGCTTAATCGATTTTTTCGAGCTCATTTCGAATTTCCGTCTCTGGCAGCGGCGCTACGCTACAGGTCCGACCATTGAGCGTCAATGCCCTCGCACACAGCTCATGATGTAATCGATTGAAATCAGTAATTCGTCGTACGCTGTCGGCTTCTTGCGACAGCACATATTATATTTTTCGTGCGATGTTTTTCAATGGAGCAAATGCCGTATAATTAGTCGAACCTGGAGATGCTCTCATGTTCTTGCACAAGCTAATTTACAGGGCTGCCGTTTTCGTTTTCTCGATTTCGTTTGTAAGCGCGGCGTATTCCGATGAATATGATTCCCGCGAAAACGACTTGGAGCTCAGCTTGAGGACCAACGTTTTGTTGGGAGATAGCGTGCCGGCAAGCGATATTCTGGGCATCGGCGTAATCGGTCGTTATCACCTGACTAACGGATGGTTTGCCGGGGCCGCTATCGACGCCTACAAATACGACTATGAGAATGCGGCGCTGTTCGCCGGCATTGTCCAGGATCCGAATGAATCCGAGCTTGACGCTCTCGCCAGCAACACAGTGGTGAGCGGGTTCATCGGCCGACTATACGGCAAGACAGATAGGGGCTTTGACTGGTTCTGGTCGGCGGGGCTGGGTATCGGCTTTCCTGATATTGATAATTTCAGTGGGCTAACCCTGGCTGGGGAAGAATTTGCCCTCGCTTTCGATGCACAAACAGAAATTCACGTGATGGGGTCCTTCGGAACGACGTATCACTTCACGCCGACATGGGCAGCTACTTTCGCCGCCCGGCTTGAGCACCACTTCATGGATGTCACATCGACGGATGCGGTCAGCGGCGTGACAAGCACCTTAAATTCACAGTCGCCATTCGGCGCTTATATCAGCTTGGATTACCGTTTTTAAGAAAAGCGTCGACCTGATGATGCTCTGACTGTCCCGAAATTAGTCTACGGGTGCACGCTCGAGTCAATCGAGCTAGAATCCGCCCGTGCTTCGCTGGCAACCTGTGACAAACTGAAAAATGGCTAAACGCTACGACGCTGCGGACATTGAGGTCCTGAGCGGGCTGGAGCCTGTACGGCGCCGGCCCGGCATGTATACCGACACGACGCGGCCTAATCACCTCGCTCACGAAGTCGTCGACAATAGCGTCGACGAAGCAGTCGAAGGCCACTGCAAAAGAATTGACGTCACGCTGTACAAGGACGGCTCGGTTGAGGTCGTCGACGATGGTCGTGGTATGCCTGTCGATATGCACCCCGGGGAAAAAATACCGGGCGTCGAGCTGATTCTCACGCGGCTGCATGCCGGAGCCAAGTTTACGCACAAGAACTACCGGTTTGCCGGCGGCTTGCACGGTGTGGGCGTATCCGTTGTCAACGCGCTGTCGAAAAACCTGGAAATCTGGATTCGACGCGGCGGCAAGGAATACAACATGAGCTTTGCCGGCGGCAAGAAACGCGGCAGCCTTGAGGAAGTCGGCACAGTCGGCAAGGCCAATACGGGCACAACGATTCGCTTCTGGCCCGACCCACAGTATTTTGATTCGTCTAAGATTTCAGTATCCCGCCTCAAGCATGCGCTGCGTGCCAAAGCCGTGCTCTGTCCGGGGCTGACCGTTCGTCTCAAGGTTGAAAAACCCACGGAAAAAATCGAGTGGTGCTATACGGGCGGGCTGGAGGAATACCTGCTCGAGGCTATCGGCGGTGGCGAATTGCTGCCTGCCGAGCCATTTGCGGGCAGCCTCGCGGGCAACAATGAGGCCGTCGATTGGGCGCTTACCTGGCAGCTTGACTCTGGACAGACCGTTACGGAAAGTTACGTCAACCTGATTCCTACTTCCCAGGGCGGTACGCATGTGAATGGTCTGCGTACCGGGCTTACCAATGCGCTGCGAGAGTTCAGCGACTTCCGAAGCCTGCTGCCGCGCGGCGTGTCACTGACGCCGGAAGATGTCTGGGATTCCCTGAGCTTTGTTCTGAGCGCGAAACTGGAGAACCCGGCTTTCTCCGGCCAGACTAAAGAGCGATTGTCATCGCGCGAGTCGGCCGCTTTTGTATCCGGTGTTATCAAGGACAGCTTTTCGCTGTGGTTGAATCAGCATCCCGAGACCGGCGACCTGATTGCGCAACTGGCGATCACTAAGGCACAGAGGCGGCTCAAAGCCGCCAAAACAGTGGTGCGTAAAAGAATTGTATCTGGGCCTGCATTGCCGGGCAAACTCGCCGATTGCACGTCGCAAGAGCCCGAGTTGTGCGAAATTTTTCTTGTCGAGGGCGATTCAGCCGGCGGTTCGGCCAAACAGGCACGCGACCGCAACACACAGGCGATCATGCCGTTGCGAGGCAAGATACTGAACACCTGGGAAGTCGATTCGGCAGAAATTCTCGCATCGCAGGAAGTGCACGACATCAGCATCGCGTTGGGCATTGATCCGGGCAGCACCGACCTCGATAAACTTCGCTATCACAAGGTTTGCATACTCGCCGATGCCGACTCGGATGGCCTGCATATTGCGACGCTGCTCTGTGCATTATTTCTGCGTCATTTTCGAGAGCTCGTGTTGGCCGGGCATGTATATGTCGCGATGCCGCCGTTGTTTCGCATCGACGTTGGCAAGGAAGTCTTTTACGCGCTGGACGACAGCGAACGGACAGGCATTCTCGATCGCATCGAAGCCGAAAAAATGCGTGGCAAAGTAATGATCACGCGCTTCAAAGGCCTGGGAGAAATGAATCCGTCACAACTACGTGAGTCAACGATGAATCGTGACACGCGACGACTCGTGCAACTCACGGTCAGTGACAAGGATCAAACCGATCAGCTGATGGATATGCTGCTGGCCAAAAAACGAGCCAAGGATCGCCGCAAGTGGCTCGAAACCAAGGGCAATCTTGCCGAGGTGTAAGCAATGCAGAACAGTTTGAATCTCGAGGGCGTGGAGCAGATGCCGCTCAAGGAGTACACCGAGAAGGCGTATCTCGATTACTCGATGTACGTCATTTTGGATCGCGCTTTGCCACAGATCGGCGACGGCCTGAAGCCCGTGCAGCGACGCATCATTTACGCGATGAGCGAACTCGGCCTGTCCGCGGGCCAAAAACCGAAAAAATCGGCGCGCACCGTCGGCGATGTTATCGGCAAGTACCATCCGCATGGCGACTCGGCTTGTTACGAGGCGATGGTGTTGATGGCGCAGGATTTTTCGTTTCGTTATCCAATAGTTGACGGGCAGGGAAATTGGGGCTCGACGGACGACCCGAAGTCCTTCGCCGCAATGCGTTACACCGAATCCCGGTTGACGCTGTACGCGAAGAGCATGCTCGTTGAACTGGGTCATGGCACAGTCGACTGGTTGCCGAATTTCGACGGAACTCTGAACGAGCCCGTTGTGTTGCCGGCACGCCTGCCCAACCTGATCCTCAATGGTACGACGGGCATCGCGGTTGGCTTGTCAACCGATGTGCCGCCACACAACCTCAGAGAAGTTGCGAGCGCACTGATCCACTTGATTGACGACCCCAAGGCGACGGTGGCGGCCTTGATGAAGCACATCAAGGGCCCGGATTATCCGACCGGTGGTGAACTTGTTACGGTGCGCGACGACATCAAGGAAATTTATAAAACGGGTAGTGGCACGCTGCGCTTGCGCGCCTCCTACAAAGTTGAAAACGGTGACATTATTATTACGTCACTGCCGCACCAGGTATCGGGCAGTAAAGTGCTCGAGCAAATTGCTGCGCAGATGCGCAACAGGAAGTTACCGCAGGTCGAGGACTTGCGCGATGAATCCGATCACGAAGACCCAACACGACTCGTTATATCCCCTCGATCCAGTCGCGTCGACAAGGATGAGTTGATGTCGCATCTGTTCTCGACAACATCATTGGAGCGAACCTGTCGCGTCAACATGAACATCATCGGACTCGATGGGCGACCGCAGGCGTTTGGTCTCGTTGGGTTGCTCAGCGAATGGCTAAAGTTTCGCAAAGACACCGTCAAGCGACGCCTGGCGCATCGACTCCAAATCGTTATTGATCGCTTGCAAATCCTCGATGGTTTGCTTGTCGCCTACCTCAATATCGACGAAGTAATCGCGATCATCCGTAAAGAAGACGAACCGAAACCTGTCTTAATGAAGCGGTTCAAGCTAAGTGACGTTCAATCGGAAGCGATTCTCAATCTGCGGCTCCGAAATCTCGCCAAGCTTGAGGAAATGAAAATTAGAAGTGAGCAGGATGAGCTCAACGAAGAGCGCGCGACACTCGAGAGTATGCTCAAGAGCGCCGCCCGGCTGAAAACGCTGATCAAGAACGAAATTCTTGAGGACGCCGAGGCCTACGGCGATGATCGCCGCACGATCATCGTCGAGCGCGAGGCATCCCAGGCACTTGACGAAACCCAGCTCGTCTCAAATGAACCTGTCACGGTGATCCTGTCGCAACGCGGATTCGCGCGTGCCGCCAAGGGTCACGAGGTGGATGTGCTCGCGCTCAGTTACAAGTCGGGAGACGACTTTCTGGCAGCAGCGCAAGGGCGAAGTAACCAGCTTGCGATGTTTATCGACAGCACGGGGCGCGTCTACAGCGTTATGGCGCACACGCTGCCGTCCGCGCGTGGACAGGGAGAACCGCTGTCGAGTCACTTCAAGCCACCCGATGGTGCCGAGTTCTGCGGCACCATGATCGGCGACAGCGAGGATAAATACTTGCTCGCGAGCGATGCAGGCTACGGTTTTGTCGCCACGCTCGGAGACCTGGTTACACGCAACAAAGCGGGCAAAGCGATACTGCGTGTACCGAGCGGCGGTCGTGCTGTCGTGCCATCACGGGTGCCGTCCGAATCTGAATGCCTGATCGCTGCGGTGAGTTCTATCGGCAGGCTGTTGTTGTTCGAGATGGATGAATTGCCCGAACTTGCCAAAGGCAAGGGCAACAAGCTGATCAACATACCCGGCAAAAAATATCAAAGCGGCGAGGAGAAACTCGTCGCCGCCGCGGTCGTTGCCGAGGACGGCAACCTGCAAGTCTATTGCGGTACGCGCATGATGACGATCAAGTGGGATGACGGCGACCCCTACTACGGAGAACGCGCCTTGCGTGGCAGCCTGCTGCCGAAAGGCTGGCGCAGGGTCAATCGGCTGGTTGGCGTAGAGGGCTAGCCGCTTTTGGAGCCGGACTTGCCCGTCTGGATTTCCAAATCTGCTGTGGCGTCGACATCGTGAGCAGGCATTTCGGCGGTCTGATCGTCTGGCGTCATGTTAACCGTGACAGCTTCGTTAATGCCCGTATCGTCCAGATCGCTGATATCGTCGTTCTTGGCAGGCAAGCTGGAGGGTACATCGAGGGCCGTAACCGACGCGAGCGACATATCAGACTTGTCGCCAGCGTCGTCCTCGTACATGTTTTTGCTCAGGGCAGCGGCGGCCTTCTCGACTTCCATATTGAGCGCCTGGGTGACAGTCAACTCGTCCTCGTAATCTTTCTCGAGGGCCTCAATATCAACTTCCTCGCTGAGCGTGTAGTTGCTCGAGACTTGAGTCTCGTCGACGATATCGACGGCGATCGCTTCAAGGTCGCGTTCGGTAACGTCGTCCAGACGCGGCATCTTCGTTACGTCAACGATGACAGACATGTCGTATTCGTCTGCATCATCCTCATCAGTGGCCAGGATCTCGCTTTCGAGAATCGAGCCCGTTTCGGACAACATCGGTGGGATGATATCGGTTTTCAGATCATTGGGGACGTCGGATATCTCTTCGGGCAGTTCGAGGTCGAGCGCAGTGGATGCCGCAAAGCCGAAATCTTGCACCACATCGACATCGGTACCTTGCTGCAAGCCAGTGCCGACGATGAGGTCGGCGTCAAGTGTGAGATTTTCTGCGCTTAGAGATTCGTCGACTAAATCCATATCGAAATCGCCAAGCACCTCGATATTTTGAGTCACCAGATCCGCCTGGCGCGTCTGCGGCGGCGCAGCAGTTCCGATCGGTGTGGATCCGAATCGGCTGCGCAACCGGCGGCCAAAAAGAACCAGCCCGGCGATAAGCATTACACTGCCGCCAGTCAGCCACAATAACCAGTTTGTCGATGACGATTCAGGCGCACGCGGCTGGATTACTGCCGTTGGAACGTTGGGGGACGATGACAGAGTCACTGGACCATCGAGAGTTGTGTCCGGAATTATTACGCTTGTGTCGCCAGTCACCATAAACGGATTATCAATGTTGGCGATGATGTCGCCGGGCTTCAGGTCGGCAGGCGCTGTGCTTGCCGCAGTCGCATCCGATTCACTCATCGGCTCTGCGACGAACGTGTCGCCCGCCGATTCTGCGATGAATGTGTTTCGAGTTGGTCTCGCAACCATCGTGTCTGTCACTTGTTCGTTGACCGTTACGCCGGCATAAGCCGTACTTGCAACCGCCGCAGAGGCGTCTGTGATATTGAGGTCGATCGATGCTGCACGGGACTCGTTGGAAATCGCGTCCTGACCGGCAAGGGTCACAGGATCTGCGATATCGAAGTCCGGAATATTCAGCCAGCTTCCGGCTTTGAGCAAATTCGGGTTGTTATCGATAAACGCACTGGGACTGGAGTCAAAAATCATTGCTACAACGTCCCACAGGCCGATCCCGACCGGGCGAATTTCAATACGCTGTGCGATTTCGGAAAGCGATTCACCGGGCTGAACCAGGTAGCGAGTGGTGTTGCGAATCGGTGCCTGACTAAGCGCACGGCGACGGGCCACGACCGGAGCCGGCGTTGTAACCGTTCCCACGACGGCCACAGTGTTGGCAGAAGCGATAAGCGGTTTGATTGTGGGTTGCGCCGGATCCACGAACAGCATGTACTCACGGCGCAGACGCGGCGTGTACGGACATCGGATATTGATGTGCATGGATACCAGAGGTTCGCGAATCGCGGTCTTACCCGTCACCGAGATGATGCCGTCAGCGACCCTGATTGATGCGTCGCCTATGTTCGGCAAGCCGCTGACAGACTTGCCGCCGAGCAAGCTTACGCAAGAACTGAACAGTGCCTCATTTGGGCCCAATGCGTACGCGATGCTGGCGCGCAATGGCTGGCCGAGCGACGAGTTGACCCTTGCGTCGCCAAGTTCGAGTGCGACTGCGGGTAGTGCGACGAGGCCGCCGCCGACTGCCACGAGCGCGGGAAGCAGGGATTTTGATCCGACATCTATACGTGTCGCCGAATTTGTTCTATGTGTTGACGATTTTTTCACTGTTGTCACTCCGCGACTACTACCTCATCTGACGGCCAGCAGGCCGCCTGTTGTTCCGATCACCGAGCTATTCTATGTTCAGTCGCCGCCCGGCGGATAGCGCATGGTTCCGATTCTGGGGTGTGATGCGCGTCACACTTAATATTTCAATAAAATCAATCAATTAGAGTTCGCTGCAGTCAGTTCGTCTAACGACGTGTGTTTGCTGCTGTCAGTATCTTGCAGTACGACCTCTGGCTCCTGAACATAATGTCCCTGCATGTAATCGAGACCGAGTTGAAACAGCACCGCCATGGCGTTGGCGTTCTCTACACGCTCGGCAATTGTCTTGATCTTGCGCTGGTTCGCTGCACGCACGATTTTCTCGACATTGCGCTGCATACTCGTGTCACTCATGAGCGTATGCATGAGTTCACCGTCCACCTTGATGTAGTCCGGTTTCAGGATGTCGAGTATCTGCACGCGCTCCTGGTCGATGCCATAATGTTCCAGTGCAAAACCGACGCCCATCTTGCGCAATTGTTTGACGACCACGCGGGTTTGCTTGATGTGTTTCGCGGCATCGCGTTCCGGCACCTGCATGACTAATCTCGAGCAGTCAAAGCTGTGATTTTCGAATTCATGGTCCATCCAGGCAATTGTCGACGAGTCTAGAATCGACTGCCTGGACAAGCGCACGAATACACGATCTGCTTCAGAGTTGTGGCAAAATTTAATAGCAGCCTTGATCATCCAGCGATCGATGTTCTTCATCATGTTGTTGCGTTGCGCTGCGGGCAAAAACTCCGAGGGTAATACCGAGTTACCCTGCTCATCGAGCATACGCACAAGCAGGTCGTACATCTCGACGCTGTCGCTACGCAATCCGGCGATGGGTAGCTGCGCGAGACGGAATCGATTATCCATAAGGGCGGACTTGAGATGCCGGACCCAGATGGCATCAAACTCTTTCTGTTTCGTGTCCTCCTCAGCCGATTCGCTGAGAAACGAGGTATTACCGCCGGCCTCTTTGCCCAATTTGTAGGCGTCGACCGTGGCTGCGACAAAGTCTTCAAGTGTGCTGTATATGTCGTTTGCGGCACAGATACCGACGGTGCAGGTCAATTGAGTGGACCGATTATCTATCTCGAACGTCAGCTTCCCGATGTGCTCGCAAAGCTGCATGCCCCAGACCTGGGCATCGCGTGCGCTGCCGCGCTCGAGCAATACCATGATCGATGTGCCTTCAAAGCGGCCAGCAACATCCCGCGGGTGCATACGCTTGCGAGTTGCCTCTGCGAATTGCGCAAGAATTTCTTCGGAATTCAGGATGCCGACGTTGTTGCAGACGGTTTCAAATTTATCGAGTCGAATGTAGGCGAGAGCATGCAATCCTGACGGTGGCTTCTTGCGCAGGCGTTTCTTGATGCGATCAAGAAACTGCAAGCGGTGATAGAACAAGGTCGTCGGATCACGCTTCAGGGCATCGTGAACGAGTTTGGTCGGCTCTTCGACCTGTTTTTCGGGCGGGTAAATTCGGACTTGCACACAGGGTCCGTCGTCGAACACGAACTTGCGAAATTCGAGGTGGACCTCGTCGGTATCGTCACCCGTTACACGCGACCTGGCGATGAGGATTTCGTCGAGCTGCCATTTTCCTTGTACGGCTGCAATCAGTGCACCCTTGATCGCTGCCTGGCTTTCCGCAATAAAATTGTCCATTAGCGGCAGGCCAATCACTTCGTCATTGCTGGCCGATCGGAATAGCTTCAGCCAGGCATCATTAACGTCGGTAATAATGCCTTCTTGCACAAGCGCGATCGCGCTTGCCGATGATTGCATGTAATCTTTGAGCTGGCGTTTGTATTCAGTCGCAGAATAAATCGTCGAATTGAGCGCGCGTTCAACTCGCAGTGCGCGCAGCTCTCGTGTAACGACCGAGTGAAGTCTTTCCTTCAGACCCATTGATACGAGGTCGCAGGCGCCGTGCTTCATCGCCTCCTGGATGCTCGATTCGTCGGCCTTTTCCCTGACGGCAATAACCGGTATCTCCGGGTTATAGCGGTCTTTATGCTTGATGACCTGGCGGATTGAATCCGGGTAGTGGTCGCAGTTGAGAATCAGCAACTCCACATTCTCGGTGTCAAGAGTCTCACCGAGCTTGTCCGGCTCGCTAACCCAATGGCAATGCGCAGCATGACCAGCATCTCGAAGTGAGCTGTTGATCAGCGCAACATCGTCCTGATTTTCAGTCAGAACGGCAATCGAAATACAATGGCGACCGTTCAATACGCAGTCCTTGCAGCGGTCCCGGGCATATCCGTTATGCCCAGATTCTGTAAAACCAGCGTCGAGTCTAGCACCGTGCCTGGCGTAGCCGCCCTACGACATGCCAAAACCGTGACGGGATTCATATTTCAGGCCGGATTCGGCACGTTTGGTACGATTTTGCTACTCCGGTATGATAGCGGCCGCCGCAAATAGCAGACGGACAGCAATTATGGCCAGTTACGGTACCAATGAGTTTCGCTCCGGGCTCAAAATTATCATCGACAATGATCCATGCGTCATCGTTGCGAACGAATTCGTCAAGCCCGGCAAAGGCCAGGCATTCAATCGTGTCCGCATTCGCAATTTGAAGACCGGCAAGACCGTAGACAAGACATTCAAGTCTGGCGAAAGCGTTGAAGCGGCGGACGTAATGGAAACCGAGATGCAGTACCTCTACTGCGATGGTGAATTCTGGCATTTCATGGTGCCCGACACATTCGAACAATATGCGGCTGACGCGAAGGCCGTCGGTGACACAAAAAACTGGATCAGCGATGGTGATAATTGCCAGATTACGCTATGGAATAATTCACCGTTGCTCGTCGATGCGCCGAACTTTGTTGAGCTTGAAATCGTGGAGACGGATCCCGGCGTCAAAGGTGACACAGCGAGCGGTGGCGTGAAGCCTGCAAAACTGTCGACCGGCGCGGTCGTGCGTGTGCCGCTATTCGTTGATCAGGGTGAGGTCATCAAGATTGATACGCGTTCACACGAATACGTGTCTCGAGTCAGATAAATTTTCCCCTGGCAGGCGCCTGTCGGACATAGGACCATCTACTCCGGCGGAAACGTCACGACATCTTTGATGTCGTCCGTTCGATCGTGAAGCATCTGCAATCGTTCGACGCCCATTGCGACGCCGGCACAGTCCGGGAGACCGGATTCGAGTGCCTGCAGCAGGAGAAGATCCAGTGCGTGCACGGATTGACCAGCGGCGCGCCTGATTTCCTGGTCCTGCTCAAATCTGTGTCGCTGTTCCTCGGCGTCTCTGAGCTCGACATAACCGTTGGCGAGTTCCATCGCGCCGAAAAATATTTCGAATCGATCAGCCACGCCGTTATCGTCCGGGCAAAGGCGGGCGAGGGCGGCTTTACTTGCAGGATAATGCTGCAATACGGTCAGGCACGATGGCGCAAACCGGGGTGCCACGATGGTGGCCAATATCAGGTCGAGCCAGGTATCGCGATCGTCGCCGATTCGCTCTCTCAATTCATCATCTGCCTCGACGCATTCGGCCAACTCCTCGCTGCGCGCGCCAGCAACGTCGACGCTGGCATAGGTCAGGAAAGCGTCGCTGTACTCCATCGTTACAACCTGGTCCAGGAGTGCGGGCATCTCCAGGCACTTCGCGATACAAGTCGTCGCATCAGAGATAATCGCCGCCAGATCAAAACCAAGCCGATACCACTCGATCATCGTGAATTCGGGCAGGTGTCGGATGCCGGTCTCTCCATCACGATAGACATGGCAGATCGAATAAATATCAGGGTAGCCTGCCGCGAGTAATCGCTTCATGCAGGATTCGGGTGACGTGTGCAGAAAAAAACCGGCACCCGATACAGAATGCACGGGCAGGCTTTCGATGTTCGGATCACTGCCGGCGAATCGACCCAGAGCAGGTGTGTCGACCGCCAGCACGTCTTGTCCTGCGAAATAGGTGCGCGCGCGCTCGAGCAATTCCGCACGGCGACGTGCAGCGTCCGGTTGCGACGACGGACGCCAGGCGGTCATGTCGTCCGGGACGACAGCTCGGCAATTGCTTCGCCCATTCTCACAGTCGCGCCGTGTACGAGGTCATTTCGCCACGCGCAGGTATCGGCGGGCAATAACACGATGACCGTCGAGCCCATATTGAACCACCCGAGCAGATCACCCCTGTCGACTGCCGTCTGGAAATGACTGAGGTCGATGACCTCGACGGTGCCCGATTTGCGTGGCCGAATTTCGCCACTCCAGGGCGTAGCGATGCTGCCAACGTTCAATGCGCCAACGAATATCAGCACCGCCGGGCCATGTGAGGTTGCGAAGTGAAGGATCAGCCGTTCGTTACGGCGGAACAATCCGCGCACCATGGCCGCCGTCGCTGTGTTCACGCTGAACAGGTCGCCCGGCACGTAACGCGCCGCGACCAGTTCGCCGGCGAACGGCGCATGAACTCGGTGGTAGTTGTGCGGCGCCAGGTAAAACGTTGCGAATGAACCGTCGGTATAGGCCTGGGCGTCGTCGAGGTCGGTTGCGAGCAGATCGTTCAGGGTGTAGTCGCGTCCCTTGGCTTGCATAATCGTGTCGCTGTGCAATTGCCCTGCCAGGCTCACGGTGCCATCGACGGGCGAGACGAGCGCATTGATCGTCGAGTCGATCGGTCGTGCACTCGCCTTGAGCTCGCGAATAAAGAAATCGTTGAATGTCGCAAAGTCACGAGGTACATCGAGGGCAATTTCCGTGATATCCACGTCGTAGAGGCGAACAAATCGCGAGATCAGGAAATCTTTTACCGTGGTTTGTCTTATCCGAGCAAGGTGATAGATGATCGACGTCAGCCAATAGCGGGGCAGGATGAACTGCAAGAAAACGTAGAGGCGGGCCATCATTTCAGCGTAATCCTTTGACTACAGTGTCGACAGACAGCAAGAGTGCCTCGCCGGCATAAAAATTTAAGGTGACGGTTTCGATTGCACCCACAGGCCGCATCAGCATCAGGTGCAAGCCGCCCGGTTCCAGTAGCACAGTCTGTTGCGGCATAATCGTCAGCTCTCCAAGTGCGACCATTCGTGCAATACCGTCATCAAGGACGGATTCATGTAATTCGGCCGACTCGAAGTTCGGGCTTGTAATCTTTGTGATCGTAATCTTCTGACGCGATGTGTTCGTCAATGAAAGATAGGCGGCACTAATCTGCGTTCCCGGCACGGGTCTGCTTACAAGCACATCGCTTGCGACAAGGGGTGCATGACTGGCCGAGCACGATGCCAGCAAACAGGCAAGCACAGTAATGGCTGGCGTATGCGTCATCGGCTTGACATGATAATTGGCAGGTCATGCGAAAAATTCCCGGCTTTGTGAGGCGCACTAAAGAGCGCATGGAACTGGCCTTGCGGGTTGATCACGAGCACGGCTGACGAATGATCAACCGAGTAGTCGTCGCTATCGACCGGTGACTTCTCGAAGAAAATACCCAGGCCGCTGGTCAGCTTGCGGAGTTCGTCGAGCTCACCCCTTATGGCAACGATGTCGTCGCTGAAGTGGGCGACGTATTGGCCGATGACATCGGCCGTGTCGCGTTCGGGGTCGACGCTGATGAAGATGATGCGTGGCAGCGGTTCATGTCCTGCATCGCTTAGCTCTTTTCTTGCGCTCGCAAGCACCTGCAAGGTCAGGGGGCAGATATCGGGACAATGTGTGAAACCGAAAAATACCAGGCTCCACTCCCCGGCAAACGCCTGCCGGTCGAATGGTTTGCCGTATTGGTCAAGCAAGGAGAACTCGGGCAACTCGGCAGGCGCAGGGAACACAGTCGCTGTGCGTGGCATGGGTGGGGGCACGAGCAAGCGGTAGGACAGCCACGCACCCGTCAACATGGCAATTATCGCCACACTCGCTATAAAGAGTTTTCTTGAACGCATGTCGATGCTGCTAGCTCGGACCAGGTTACTTGCGAGCCGGCCATTCTACAGGCACAGCACCGACGATAGTGATAGATTGCCGCACGCGAAAACACCACACCTTAACTATGTCAGAGTCATCACATCAGGCAAGCAGCGTCGAACAACTGATTCAGCAGCTTGCGGATCGTTTCGCGGCGGCGGAGCTCAGCTATGGTCACGGCACCGATAATGCGCTCGACGAGGCGGCCTGGCTCGTCTTAGCGTGCCTCGGTCTGTCGCATGAGGCTGCGCCCGGTGTTTATCAGCAGCTCGTGACACCGCAGGAGTTGGCAGCGCTCGAAGCACTCGTCGAGCGACGTATTGTGGAACGCGTGCCCGTCGCCTACCTTGTCAATCAGGCCTGGTTCGCCGGGCTTGAGTTCTATGTTGATGAGCGCGTTCTGGTACCGCGCTCGCCGATCGCTGAGCTGATTGAACAGCGATTCAAGCCGTGGGTAGCGCCGGACTCGGTCAGGACGGTTGTCGATCTTGGCACTGGGTGTGGCTGCATCGCGATCGCGATCGCGACAACATTCCCGGACGCAATCGTCGATGCCGTCGATATTTCTGCAGATGCACTGGCCGTGGCGGCGATCAATATCGAGCGACATGGACTCACGGAGCGGATACGGCTGGTGCAATCGGATTTCTTCGACAATCTTGAGGAGCAACGCTACGATCTCATCGTCAGCAATCCGCCCTATGTTGACCGACAAGACATGCAGGATTTGCCAGCCGAGTTTCGCCACGAACCGTTGCAGGGTTTCGCGGCCGGCGAAAAGGGTCTGGAATCCGTCAGCGTGATCCTGCAACATGCCTCACGATTTCTGCATGACGATGGAATCCTCGTCTGCGAGCTGGGAAACAGCCAGGCGGCACTGGAAAAACAGTATCCGGGTGTTGCATTTATGTGGCTGGAGTTCGAGCATGGCGGGTCAGGTGTATTCTTGCTGACAAGAGACGATCTCAAAGGAATATAAAAGTGTCCGGCAACAGCATTGGTTCCTTGTTTGTGGTTACGACATTCGGCGAAAGCCACGGGCGGGCATTGGGTTGCATCGTCGATGGCTGCCCGCCCGGCATGGCGCTCACCGAGGACGATATCCAAAAGGATCTCGAACGCCGTCGACCGGGTCGATCCCGGCATACAACGCAACGCAAGGAGCCCGACAAGGTGCAAATTCTCTCGGGCGTATTCGAAGGCGTGACGACAGGCACTCCGATCGGCCTGGTCATCGAAAACAAGGACCAGCGATCGAAGGACTATGGCGACATCAAGGACAAGTTTCGTCCCGGCCATGCGGACTACACGTATCAACAAAAATACGGCATTCGCGACTACCGCGGCGGCGGTCGTTCGTCGGCGCGTGAAACGACGATGCGTGTGGCCGCCGGAGCCATCGCGCGCAAGTACTTGCTGCAACATCTCGGTATTGAAATTCGCGGTTACCTGTCGCAATTGGGTCCGATCGAACTCGGTGCTACCGATTTGTCCTTCGTCGATCAGAATCCATTTTTCTGTGCAGACCCTGATCGCATCGACGAACTTGAGTCTTTTATGGATGATTTGCGCGAACAGGGAGATTCGATCGGGGCGAAAATCAGTGTCCTCGCGACCAATGTCCCACCAGGACTCGGTGAGCCCGTCTTCGACAAGCTTGAGGCAGCGTTAGCGCATGGGCTGATGAGTATCAATGCGGTCAAGGGTGTCGAACTCGGTGCCGGTTTCAGGGCCGTGACGCAGCGTGGCAGCGAGCATCGCGACGAGATCGGTCCCGATGGTTTTAGCAAAAATGATGCAGGTGGCACGCTGGGCGGTATTTCGTCGGGACAGGACATCCTGGCGAGCATCGCGTTGAAACCGACATCGAGTATCGCGATACCCGGTAAAACGATCGACAAGACGGGCAAGCAAACTGAAATTGTCACCAAGGGTCGCCACGATCCTTGCGTAGGACTGCGCGCAACGCCTATCGCCGAGGCGATGGTTGCGCTCGTGCTGATGGATCACTACCTGCGCAATCGTGCGCAGAATGCGGACGTCCAATCGGCTACACCGATCGTCCCAGCCCAAGGCACGTAAATGACACGCGAATTCGATATAGCAGTCGTCGGCGCTACGGGTGTCGTTGGTGAAGCGATGCTCGCAATGCTCGCGGAGAGAAAATTTCCCGTTGGCACCGTGTATGCACTGGCCAGTGAAAAATCGATTGGCAAGAGCGTTGATTTTGGCAGGCGCGAGTTGCCGGTTGACGATCTCGCCGAATTTGATTTCTCGGCAGTGGAGATCGGCTTGTTCTCAGCCGGCGCTTCGGTTTCGGCCGAATATGCGCCGAAGGCTGTAGCGGCAGGCTGTACCGTAATCGACAACACATCAAATTTTCGCTACGACGATGATATTCCACTTGTCGTGCCTGAGGTGAATGCCGACAAGATTAGCGAATATAAGAAACGCGGCATTGTCGCGAATCCAAATTGTTCAACGATTCAGATGGTCGTGGCGCTCAAACCGATTTATGACGCGGTTGGTATTAAACGCATCAATGTATCGACCTACCAGGCCGTATCGGGTGCTGGACGCGTTGCCGTCGAGGAGCTCGTGCGACAGACGTCGATGATGCTGAGTGGACAGCCACTGGATATTGAGGGCGATGCCAAACAGATCGCGTTCAATGCGGTACCGCATATCGATGTCTTTGAGGACAATCGTTACACCCGGGAAGAAATGAAAATCGTCTGGGAGACGCGTAAGATATTTGACGACGACAAGATACTGATCAACCCTACGGCCGTCCGTATTCCTGCGTTCTACGGACACTCCGAAGCCGTAAGCATTGAGACCAGCGACAAGATTTCGGCTGAAAAAGTCTGTGATTTGCTGCGCAACGCACCGGGCGTATGCTTGCTTGATGGCGTTGTGACGGGGGCCTATCCGACAGCGGTTACTGATAGTTCGGGTACCGACCCGGTTTATGTCGGTCGCGTCCGTGAGGACATTTCACATCCGCGTGGGATCAACCTGTGGGTGGTCGCCGATAACATACGTAAGGGCGCGGCTCTAAATAGCGTCCAAATTGCTGAAATATTGGCGAAAAACCATTTATAAGCTATAGTTCGGTGGCATATGTTAAACCCGTGTGTCTGCCGTGATTTGGCCCCGAGCCTACGTCAAAACGGGGTAATTGGGGAGCTGGAGATAAAAACTATGTCGCGACGACTTTCTCGTATCTCGCTTGCGCTTGTCCTTTTGCTGGCAAGTGAGGTCTGGGCGTTGGGCCTGGGAGAAATTCGACTGAACTCTGCGCTCAACGAGCCGTTGCGTGCGGAAATCGAGTTGCTTTCTGCAGCTCCGGAAGAGCTTGCTAATTTGCAGATTGCTATGGCCTCGGCCGAAACGTTTATACGTTACGGCCTGGATCGTCCGGCTTACTTGCAGAACATTCAGTTCCTTGTCATTCGCAGCAACAGCACGGACGGTAACGTGATTGAAATACGTTCGCCGGCACCGATAACCGAGCCGTTTCTGACATTCCTTGTTGAAGCAAGCTGGTCACGCGGCCGATTGTTGCGTGAATACACTGTGCTACTGGATCCACCCACATACGCGCCGCCGGCGGCAACGGACGCGGCACCCGTGGTGACTGCGCCGACGCTCAGCACGCCCAGGGACAGCGCACGCATTGAGCGTGTCGCACCCGCTCCGAGAATCAGTGATCCTGAACCGGCGCGCAGTGATACGCAGCCTGCGCCGAGACAGCAGCCGGTTGTAGACGATTCGCCATACGGCATGTCGGACAGTGGCGACTATTACGTGCAGAGCCGTGAAACATTGTGGAGCATCACGATCCGTGTTCGGCCCGATAGCCGACTGACGATCAACCAGACAATGATGGCGATCTTTGCCGCGAACCCCGAAGCGTTCGGCGGCAATATCAACATTCTCCGGGCGGGCGCTACATTACGTATTCCGAGTGCGGACGAGGTTTTCCGGATCAGTCGCGGTGACGCATTGGACCAGGCGCAACGCCATCACGCGGCCTGGCAGAGCGGCTCCGGTGCGCCGCCGGATGATACGTCGTCACGTAACCTGACCCTCGTACCACCTGATGACGATTACCTCGATGATGATGTCGGTGCAGACAGTCGGTACGGTCTCGAGCCGCAGACACGCGAGCAGGAAATCGAGCAGCGCATCGCGGACCTCGAGGCAGCCGACATACCGCAGCAACAATCGCTGATCGAGATCCGTAACAACGAACTGGCCACGCTGCGTCAGGAACTCTCACGAATTCGCGGCGAAGTCTATGAACTGCCTGGCGACGATCCGATCGCCGACGACATCGATGAAGATCTGGTCGATGATGGTCTTGCAGATGACGCGTTACTGGACGACAGGGAAATCATCGCCGACGATGATGCCGATGCAATCGGCGTCGACGACGAGCCTGTTGCGGATGTAACGCCGGAACCAGTCCCGGACACGATCGCAACGGCGACACGGTCTGAACCCGGTTTCGTAGATCGAGCGATCGATGCTCTGACAAGCTTGTGGGCAATCATCATTATCGCGGCGGTGCTTGTCGCGGGCGGTGTGCTTTTCTGGTTCATGCGGCGCGACGACGACGCCGATGAAGTCGAGGATCTGTCCAGCTCCTTGCGCGAGCTGGATGCTGACGAGGTGGATGATGATCCACTGGCGGCAACCGCAAGCTTGCGGGCCCCTGTGCTGGCAGACGATTCCATTATGGTTGTCGAACAGGAATCCGGTTTTAAGCCGGACGTCGACGCAACAGTCGATGCGCCTGCACCAGATTTCGAGGTGGATGCCCCGCTCGAGTTCAAGGCCGAGACCGAGACCGAAGCCGGGGAGGACAACGAGGATCCCACGAGCGAATTCGATTCTCTTGAAGACACGTTCAGCAGCGAAACGGCGATGAACCTTGACCAGGCCGATCCGGTAGCGGAAGCCGATTTCCATATGGCTTACGGTCTTTATGATCAGGCGGCAGATCTGATCAACGGTGCATTGGGAGTCGAGCCTGAACGTCGTGACCTGCTGACGAAACTCTGCGAAATTTATTTCGTTTGGGGCAATCGCGACGCTTTTGTTGATGCGGCCGGACGCCTCAAGGCCTCGGCCGGCGGTGCCGAAATCGCAGAGTGGGACAAGATTGTCATCATGGGCCAGCAAATCGCTGCAGACGACAAATTGTTTGCAGGTGCTACAGCTGCGGCCTCGCCAGCGGTCGACCTGTCGTTTGAAGTAGGCATGGACGAGGCCGGCGTTCTCGACATGGAGTTAGTTGCCGAATCTGACGTGCAGAACGAAATTGTCGATCTCGGCGCCGCATCGGGTGCGACGCAGGTAATGCCCGCGGATGCAGCTCCCGATTTCGATCTGACGGCTGAGATGCCCGTCGTCGAAGAAGGCACGGCCGAGATGCCGGCAATGGATGCGACCGGCGAGTCCCCGACCATCGAACAACAGTTCGACGAGCTGAGCAGCTCAGCAGAGCTGCCCGCGATTGATGAAGCGGTTGGTGATGCGATCGAGACCATGGGTCAGGCAGGTGACGAGACGGCCGAAATAGACCTGGATGATCTTGACCTCGATCTCGATGGACTCAAGGAGACTGAAATAGCGGCGCTCGACGACCTGGATGATCTTGATGCGACGGGCGAGTCCGAGACCTTGTCAGAAACCGGCGTTAACGAGGAGCTCGATGACCTGGCCGAGGTAACCGGGAAAAATCCGGAAGTCGACCCGGATGCGACAGGCATGCAGGCTACGTTGAATGTAGATCCGGAGCCCACGGAACTCGCGACAGATATAGGTTTCGATCAAAGCTTGCTCGATGCGACCGGTGTCACCCAGGTATTGAGCCCCGACTTGGTCGTCGAAACGGCCACCGACGTCGGCGCAGCGCTGTCGGACGATGAGGCGACCAAGCTTGCGCCAGGACTTGGCGCGGTCGATACCCCGGCGGACCAGGATGAAACATTGCTCGCGGGACTGGATGACGAGCCTGAGGGCGACTATGACTTTGCCAAGACGGAGGCGCTGCCCCCGGACGCATTTTCAGGCGCTGCGGGTCTTGACGAAACGGGAGAACTGCCTGCGGTTGCCAGTACCGATGTTGATCTCGATCTCGACGATCTGACCGCTGCGCTGCAAGTGAGCGAAATGGGCGATACGATCCAACAGCGCCGGGACGATGCAACCGTGGAGCAGCCGCGCCCCGATCTGCCCACGGACGACGACGACATTGCGACGATGGCGCTCGCGCCGGACGATATGAGTGAAGATCTTCAAGACGCGCGGACGATGACCGAGGTTGGCACCAAGCTCGATCTTGCACGCGCCTATGTCGATATGGGCGATCCCGCAGGCGCTCGCTCCATCCTCGAGGAAGTCCTCGACGAAGGAGACGAAGGCCAGCGGCAACAAGCTCAACAGCTGCTAGATTCTCTACCGTCTTAATAATGTCGGCCGCTCGTCCTGAGCGACCGATCATGAATCCTGCATATGCGAATTGCTTTGGGCATCGAGTACGACGGCACGGCGTACAACGGCTGGCAGCGACAACGCACGGGTGATGGCGTACAAGCGCGTGTTGAAGATGCACTGGAGCGAGTCGCCGACCACTCCATCGACGTGATCTGTGCTGGTCGCACGGACACGGGTGTGCATGCATCGGGGCAGGTCATCCATTTTGATACGACGAGCGAACGGACACCGAGAGGCTGGTTGCTTGGCGCGAATAGTAATCTTCCCGACGACATCAATGTGACCTGGGCCAGACCCGTAGACGATGGATTTCATGCACGCTTCTCCGCAATAGCGCGGACCTATCGATACCTGTTGCTCAATTGCGTTGTCCGATCCTCACTGTTCCGCCACCGTGCCTGGTGGGTACATGAGCCGCTCGATGCGTCGCGCATGCACGAAGCGGCCCAGGTGTTGATCGGAAAACACGACTTTTCCGCTTTTCGCGCCGCATCTTGCCGAGCCTCAACGCCGGTCCGTGAGATCCATTCGATCGAAGTAAACAGGTGCGACGACTGGATCGAGTTTGAACTTACTGCAAATGCATTTCTGCGACGCATGGTGCGCAATATTACCGGCGTACTCGTCGCGATCGGCCGTGGTGAGCAGTCGCTGGACTGGGTATTGACGATATTAAAAAGTCGCGATCGTTCGCAAAGTGGTGTGGCGGCGCCACCGCACGGGCTGACCTTGATCAAGGTCGACTACCCGGAGGAATTTGATTTACCACGAAAGCGCAGCCTGCAGATATTCGATAAGATGCGACCATGAGCTGGTTCGATAAACTTTTACCGTCCAGGATCAGTACCGAAAAGCGTACGCGCTCGGTGCCTGAAGGTGTTTGGATCAAGTGCCCTCAATGCGATGCTCAGCTGTATCGCAATGAACTTGAGCGCAACCTGCAGGTTTGCCCCAAGTGCGAGTATCACATGCGCATTGGTGCGCGCCGACGCCTTGAAATTTTCCTTGACCCTGATTCGCAGCAAGAGCTGTCGGCGGGGCTCGAGTCGCTGGATCCGCTCAAATTTCGCGACAGCAAGCGTTATCGTGACCGATTGTCACAGGCGCAGAAGAAGACGGGCGAAAAAGATGCGCTTGTCTCTGTAACGGGAACGCTGATCGGCCGACCTGTCGTTGTCTGCGCATTCGAGTTTTCGTTCATGGGTGGGTCCATGGGCTCAGTTGTCGGCGAACGTTTCGCGCGCGCCGTGGACCATGCGACCGAAAACAGGATGCCACTGATTGCATTTTCAGCCAGTGGCGGCGCCCGCATGCAAGAGGCACTGTTTTCCTTGATGCAAATGGCAAAAACTTCTGCGGCATTGGCAAGACTTGGCAGCGAGGGCGTTCCCTACATATCGGTATTGACGGATCCAACGACGGGTGGTGTTTCGGCAAGCCTGGCGATGCTTGGCGATGTCAATATTGCCGAACCGAATGCGCTGATCGGTTTCGCCGGGCCGCGCGTCATAGAGCAGACCGTAGGTCAGAAGCTTCCGGAAGGATTCCAGCGCAGTGAGTTCCTGCTCGATCACGGAGCGATCGACATGATTGTGGACCGCCGCGAGATGCAAAAGCAGATCGCCGACTTACTGGCTAAATTCGAACACCGTCCCAGCCCGGATCATGAATAGTCCGGGTTAGCGCAATGCCGTCGCCTGGTTTGCCTCTGAATGACTGGCTGGTCCGGCTCGAGACCCTGTCCCCCTGGGAGATTGATCTCGGGCTTGAGCGCGTGCAGTGCGTGTTGGAGCGCCTGAACCTCGAGCAAGCTGAAACTGTTTTTCACGTTGCAGGCACCAATGGCAAGGGCTCGAGCGTCGTGATGCTTGAGTCGTTGCTGCGAACTACCGGAGTACGTGTCGGCAGTTACACGTCGCCGCACATCATTCGTTATAACGAGCGCATACGCATCGACGGTGTTGAGGCAACGGACGCGGCAATCGTCGCGGCCTTCGAACGCATTGAAGCGGTGCGCGACGACGTGCCGCTCACCTATTTCGAATTTGGTACGCTGGCGGCGCTAGCGGTGTTCGCGGACGCCGGTGTCCACACCGTCATACTCGAGATCGGCATGGGCGGGCGACTCGATGCCGTTAACGCTGTTGAGCCTGATGCCGGCCTCATAACCAACGTCTCGCTGGATCATTGTGAATGGCTAGGCGACGATGTCGAGACAATCGCGCTGGAAAAAGCCGGCATCATGCGACCAGGTAAACCGCTGGTCTTCGCATCGAGTGATCTGCCACGCGCGATCGTTGCGCGAGCTGAGGCGATCGGTTCAAATCTGATTGTAGCGGGGCGCGACTACCACTGGGCGTTGCACGATGATGTCTGGTCATGGCAGGGTGCGCAGACTCATCTCAAGAGCCTGCGGCGGCCATCCCTGCCAGGTGATATTCAAGTCGAGAATGCGGCGGGCGTATTGGCGCTTGTCGAGGCGGTGGGCCATAGTAATTTGCTGCGCACAGACCTCATCAACGCAGCGTTCAGCGACCTGCACCTGCGCGGCCGAATGCAATTGCTCGATGCGGATGGCAGCTGGCTGCTGGATGTAGCGCATAATCCCGCTGCGGCCGGAGTTTTGGCCGACACGCTGCGCACGCTACCGATCGCGGGCCGTACCATCGCTATCATCGGCATACTCGATGACAAGGATGTCGAGGGCGTGGTCTCACCGCTGGTCGATGCGGTGGCAAACTGGGTCGCGGTGACGGCCGACAATCCGCGAGCGATCCCGGCGGCCGATTTAGCGCGGCGGATCGCAAATGTAACGAACCAGGGTTGTCTGATCGCCACATCGATACGGCAGGCGCGAGATCATGCTCGCGCATTGGCCGGATCGGACGATCGCGTCCTGGTAACGGGGTCATTTTATCTTGTTGGTCCGCTGCTCGAGCTCTTGCTTCCAGTTGATATATACTCGCCGCGCTAACTCGCACTCACCTGAGAATTTTTAAATAGCCTGCTTGGCCAAATCATGATGGATCGAGCTTTAAAAGAACGCATTATTGGAGCAGGTGTTCTCGTCCTGTTTGTGGTGCTCGTCGTGCCCGTATTTCTCGACGGCTCGCCAGGCGGCAACGAAATTGTCAGTGAGCGCGTACTATTGCCCGGACAGTCCGAGCAAGCCAATCAGACCGTAGTGCTTGATCGCGACCGCCGCAATCCCGTACCGGTCGCCAGCAGCGGCCCCACCGAATCGGTGCAAACGGATCAGACCGCCAGCAGCCGGGAACCGCAGCGTACGCCACCGCCGGAAAAACAAAATAGTGTCGAGCGTGACGACCAGACACCGGCACCGGTTGAGGCTGTTGCGAGTGCGGCACCCGCAAGTGGCTCTTCGACAGGCATGTGGGCGGTGCAGCTCGGTAGCTTCAGTAATCAAAAAAACGCAGAACGATTGGCGGCCGACCTGCGCAAACAGGGTTTCGCCGCGTTTCTAAGTCAGTTGTCGACGACTTCGGGACCGTTGCATCGAGTGCGAATCGGACCACAAAAGGATCGTCAAAGTGCCGAAGCGATGGCCGAGCGTTTGCAAAAGGCAGGTCACAAAGGCCAGGTTCTGCCGCATCCCTGAGGCCAGCTCCGTTTGCGAGGTCATTCGAAATCTCTGTTAGACTCCCCTCCAATCAACCGATTACCCCTGAGCCGCACCGACATCTCTGATGCCGATCATCGACATATTCATCGCCGTCGCCATCTTGATTTCCGTGATTGTCGGCGCGTACCGCGGACTGATAAAAGAAGCAATTTCCGTCGTGGCCTTGCTCGTCGCGATCTGGGCCGCGCTCTATTTTGGCCCGGCTATCGGTGATATCTCCGAGAGCTGGATCGACTCAAAAGAAGCGCAGAAATGGTTTGGTCGCGTTATTGTTTTCATCGTTATCCTGACGATCGGCGGCGTGGTGAGCTGGGGCATTTCCAAGATTGTGCGATTGTCTCTGCTGGGCGGCATAGATCGCCTGCTCGGGGCATTGTTCGGTGTAGTTCGAGGCATTGTGCTTATCGCAGTCCTGATCCTTGTGGGTCAGTTTTCGGATATGGACAAAAATAAATGGTGGCGCAAATCGAATACGATTCCGTACCTGGAGACCGTCGCTCACTGGATCGAGGTTATGGCGCCGCAAGGCTATGAGCTATTGAAGCCTGATGAGGCGGCGAAGACTTTTAAGATCGATCTGACGTCTGACCTAACTAACAACACGAAAAACTAAGAATCGCGGGGAAATCTATGTGCGGCGTTGTCGGAATTGTTAGCCATCAAGCGGTCAACCATGCCTTGTATGATGCTCTGACCATCATGCAGCATCGCGGTCAGGATGCCGCCGGTGTCGTTACCTGGGGTGCAGATGGACTGCGGGACCGCAAGAGTAACGGGCTTGTGCGTGATGTGTTTCGTCAGCGTCATATGGATTGGCTGACCGGCAATATTGGAATCGGCCACATTCGCTATCCAACCGCTGGCGGCGCTCGAGTCGATGAGGCACAGCCATTTTACGTAAACTCACCGTATGGTATTTGTCTTGGTCATAACGGTAATTTGACCAACTCCGATGAGCTGACCCAGCTCCTGACCAAGGAAGACCGCCGCCATCTCAATACAGGATCCGATTCGGAAGTGTTGCTGAATGTTTTCGCGCACGAATTGCAGATTCGTACGAACGGCAAACCGACACCCGAACAAATTTTTGACACAGTCGACGCCGTACACCGCCGATGCAAAGGTGGTTATGCCGTCGTTGCAATGATAGTCGGCATCGGCATCGTCGCATTCAGGGACCCCAATGGCATTCGGCCGCTCGTGCTTGGGCAACGGCAATGTGAGGGCGGGTCCGAATACATGGTTGCGTCAGAGAGTGTGGCTTTGGATATCCTGCGGTTTGAGAGACTTCGCGATGTCCGGCCGGGTGAGACGGTTTTCATCGAGATTGACGGTGTCCTGCATAGCCGCGAGCAGCAAAACACGGCGCGCCATACACCGTGTATATTTGAATTCGTCTACTTCGCTCGGCCTGATTCAATTCTCGACGACCTTTCCGTGTACAAAGCACGACTGCGCATGGGTGAGCAACTCGCGGGCAAGATCCTTCGCGAATTCTCCGACCATGATATTGAAGTGGTCATCCCGATTCCGGACACGAGTCGCACCTCAGCTGTTCAAGTCGCCCACCATCTCGGCATAAAATATCGCGAGGGTTTCATCAAGAATCGTTACATCGGCCGGACATTTATCATGCCCGATCAGGCTGAACGCACACAGTCCGTGCGGCGCAAACTCAATACGATCGATCTTGAATTTCGTGGCAAGAACGTATTACTCGTCGACGATTCGATCGTACGAGGGACGACGTCACGCCAGATCATCAAGCTTGCGCGTGATGCCGGCGCACGCAAAGTGTATTTCGCATCCGCCGCACCGCCCGTGCGCTATCCAAATGTTTACGGCATTGATATGCCGGCGGCCTCGGAGCTCATCGCCAATGGCCGCACGGTTGAGGAAATCGAAAAACTGATTGGTGCCGATCGGTTGATCTACCAGGACCTGCCCGGTCTGATTCGGTCGGTGCGCCACGATAATTCATCGATTTCGGAATTTGATACTTCGTGCTTCTCCGGCGAATATGTCACGGGCGATGTCACGGATGAATACTTGCGTGAGCTCGAAGAGCGAAGAAACGACGCTGCGAAAAAACAGCAGAAAAACCAGCGCGGTGATTTTGTCGTGGGCGATGCGGTCGAGGCAGAATACCAAGACGCCGCCATCGGCATGTAGTTCGTCGCCCGGACGGGGCGCAGTACCATGAACATCAAGATCATGATCATCGACGGTCAGGCCGATTTTCGCAGTCTGTTGATGCACCATGTCACCACGCATTGGCCCAATGCCGTCCTGTCGGCTTACGATCCGACGGCAGCCGGGCATCTGCCGGTTGAGTTCTCGGGCGCTGGTAATGACATCATCCTGTTGGGCAACGAGCTTGGCGACCGCAATGGAATCGACGTGCTTAATCAATTCGTCAAGGTTCCCGGTTTCCCGGCGATCGTTTATTTCGGCACACAAGATGACGAGCAAAAAGTTGACGAAGCCGGGGCTGACGGATTCTTTGTTCGCGATGACATCAGCCATGATGCGTTGACGGTACGGTTGAGCAATATCCTGTCGTCACAAGGGAGTTTGGCGTCGACAGCTTCGTTGTTCGTTGGTGATTTGAAAGCCGGCATTCATCCGTTGATTCGCGGCTACCGCTTCGTCAAGAAACTTGGCGTCACGTCGCATTCAGCCGTTTATCTTGGCGAAAAAAAGTCTTCCGGCCAATTGGTTGTACTCAAAGTGTTGCAACAGGTACCCGATGCACAAGACAGCGTCGGAGCATTTGACCGGTTCTTGCAAGAGTACGAACTCATCGCCGAGATCGAGCACCCAAATATCGTCAGGATTTTCGATCTCGGTGTCGGCGATCAGCACGCTCACATTGCGATGGAATACATTGATGGCGGCGATCTCAAACGAAGAATCAGTGGCGGCATCAAAGAAGCGGACGCTGTCAGTTACCTGCGGCAGATCGCAAGCGCGCTCGCGAAAATTCACGACGTTGGCGTCCTGCATCGTGATCTGAAGCCGGGCAATATCATGTTGCGCAATGACGATACTATTGCATTGATTGATTTTGGCCTGGCAAAACGCATGCGGTTAAAAATGGAGATTACCGACAGTGGTGAGATTTTTGGCACGCCGTATTACATGAGCCCGGAGCAGGGGCATGCGGAAGGCATAGATCACCGCAGCGATATTTACAGTCTTGGTGTGATTTTTTACGAAATGCTGACTGGCAAGAAACCGTATCGAGCAGACACGGCCATGGAAATAATTTACCTGCACGCACAAGCTCCCGTGCCGCTGCTGCCGACACGAGTGGCAAGCTACCAGGCGCTGTTGAATATGATGCTGGCAAAGCAGCCCGGCGATCGGCTGCGATCGGCGGCGGAGGTTGAAGAATGGTTGTAGTGCCTGCGGCGATTTCGAATTTTTTCGATGTAGCGACCCCGGTGCAGTGGCTTGAGGAAGCCTGCACACGGCTGCCGGAGCTGCTGCTGGATCACGCGAATTGTGAGCTCAAGGCCGCCTCCACGGCGATGGGTTTCCTGTACCGTTATCCGGATCGGGTCGGGTTGGCGCAGCGTATGTCACGGCTCGCGCGCGAGGAATTACGGCATTTCGAGCAGGTGCGGGCAATCATGGAGGATATGGGCGTGCCCTTCGAACGTCATACGGCATCGCGCTACGCGGGCAGTTTACGCGCCGCAGTGCGACACGATGAGCCGCAGAAACTTCTGGACATGCTCCTGATCGGTGCCTTGATCGAGGCGCGCTCGTGTGAGCGCTTCGCCGTCCTCGCCCCGCGCCTGCCAGAAAAACTCGGCCGGTTTTACAGCGGATTGCTGACCTCAGAAGCTCGCCACTTCGAACATTACCTGGCACTCGCAAAATCGGAGACCGGCATTGATGAAGCCGAGATCGAGGCACGTCTCGCTGAACTCAAAGTGATCGAGGCCGAACTCATCGCAGGCCCCGACTCGCAATTCGGTTTTCACTCTGGAAAACCTACCTCGGTAAAACCTCCAATTTCGGTCCGCGAAGGTCCCACCTGACAACACTGCCTTGCTGATGCCAGTCGCCGAGAACGACGCGCCGCGCCTTGCGATTGCCCAGGTCGACATCGTGCACGGCAGGTCGATGGGTATGACCGTGCAAAAGCACATCGACGCCGTATTTCAAAATGATCTTTTTCACCTCGTCCTCGTTGACGTCCATGATGTTCATGTCGAGGTTGATCGTGCGCTCGAGACTCTGCCGCCGGGCTTCTTCGGCCATGCGTAGTCGCTCTTTAAGCGGTTTGGCGCGCATCGACGCCTGCCAGTCGGGATCGCGGGTCATCGTGCGGATCTTTTGGTACTGCACATCGTCCGTGCACATCGCGTCGCCATGGCATAACAAGGCCTTCTCGCCGTACATGTTGACTTCATAGGGTTCGGCAAGAATGATCACGCCCGTCTCATTGGCGAATTGTTGGCCGACCATGAAATCGCGGTTGCCGTGCATGAAATAGACGGGGACACCGCTATCAAAAAGTTGGCGCAACGCCCTCTTGATCACGAAGTAATAATTGTTCTGATCATCGTCGCCAACCCAGGCTTCAAACAGGTCGCCGAGAATGTACAGCGCTTCTGCGTTACTGGCATCGTCTTCGAGAAATTTTATGAATTGATCGCCGATGTCCGGACGTTCGGCCTCGAGGTGCAGATCAGAGATGAATAACGTCGTCATCAACGCTATTCGAATGTGTAACGGGAAATTTTCTTGATCACGATCGGCACGACGGGCACGTCCGACTGGAACGGCCCCTGTGCCCCGGTCTTGACGGCAGCAATCCTGTCAACGACATCCATGCCTTCAATTACCTGACCGAATACGGTGTAGCCCCATCTTCCGGCCGAGGAAGATTTCTGTGGATCGAGGCGGTCGTTATCAGCGACGTTGATGAAGAACTGGGAATTCGCCGAATGCGGATCGCTGGTGCGGGCCATCGCGATGGTGCCACGGGCATTGCTCAGGCCGTTGCCGGACTCGTTGGGAATCATGGCGTCCGTTTCCTTGTGCTTCAGGTCTGGTGTATGCGCGCCTGCCTGGGCCATGAAGCCGGGAATAACGCGATGAAAGATAGTGCCGTCGTAATAGCCACTGTCCACGAGCCCGAGAACGTGCGCGACCGTGAGTGGTGCTTGCTTGCCATCGAGCTCGAGAACGATGCTGCCCTCGGTCGTATCTATCTTGATATACGGATGTGCCGGGACACCGTCGGCGGCCAGCGTGACCGCTCCGGACAGGAAGACGAGCACGGCGATCAGCGTGTTTTTCATGGCTGCCTCAAGCAATGTAGATTTATTCCGCCAATCAAGATACCAGAACTGCCGGGACCGAGCCGGCCTGTTGGAGCCCGCTCCCGTCAAGCGGGATCGAGACATGCGGGCGATTACCACCAGACCCCCTGCTTTTCCGCTGTTAATTAAAAAGACTAGCGACCGCGAGATCCCAATCCATGCGATCGCCCGCATACCACTGCGCCGCAGGGGTATCAGAGTCGATGTTCTGTTCGAAGAACTCGCGATCCATCCATGCCTTGAGGTCGACATCGTCGATCGTGGGTAGTGCGGACCAGCTTGGCAGCGGCTCCTGCCGCTGATCTTTGAAAATAACCTGGCTATCGTGGTTATTTTCGCAGACGAAGCCACCCTCGTGCACCAGATGATGATGGTGTCGACACAGCAACACGAGATTGTCGAGACTCGTCTCACCGCCATCGGCCCAGTGCCGGATGTGATGTCCATCGACGAATCTGTCGTTCGTGCAGCCCGGAAAACGGCATCCCTTGTCGCGAAAACGTAATGCACGGTGCAATGCCGGTGGAATGGAGCGTGTTTTGCGTCCAATGGAGAGCGGTTCGCCGTTTTCGGCCTCTTTGATGCCCAGGACAGAGCAAT
>JADFNV010000024.1 GCA_022563195.1 Pseudomonadota bacterium | reverse complement strand
GATGGCATTCACGCAAATCGAATTGGCGTTGGACTACCGTATCCACGGCGAAGTGCCGCCAACTACGAGGGTGGTCAGTGGTATCTGCGGGGGACTTACGCCTTCGAATAAAAGGCAAATAACCTAGCCTTGTTAGATCCTGGAGGCCGGTTGCGATGATGTTGCAACCGGCCTTTAATTTTTCCGTAATCGGACTCTAATGGGGTTCCAGTGGTGCGCAGGGCTCAGCGCCCGGCACAGTGATACCGCCGCGGTTACCAATTTCAACGCTGCCAAACCGTTCTTCGAATACTGCGGGCAATGGTCTGTCATTCGGCGCCGACAGCCACAGACGCAACAAGTGGCGACGTTCTTCGAGGTCCGGCCAGTCTTCAAAGCCGGTTCGATCATGCAGTAGCCCGTGGTTGTAAACGAACTGCATGTCACCGGGTTCTAGTTGCATGGATAAATTAAGGTTGGGGTCATTGGCAAACTCGTCAAACATGTCCAATGCCTGAATGTGTGCCGAAGTCAGTCGCATCGCATCGTCAAATCGCTGCGCCGAGTCAATATACTGGCGCTGATACATCACGGTTAAATTATCCCGGTCCCAGGAATACACGGGAATCGAGAAATATGGCTGCATGCCTTGAGGAATTTCGCCACGCCTGTCCGTCGCAATCGGATCGAACAATAGCCGAACCAGGTCCGGTCGGGCTTCGAGCATTTCGTTGTAGATTGTTACCGCACTGACCAACAGAGATTCGCCGCCTTTTTTCGCCTTCTTGAGGCATAGCAGGCCCACAATGTCGCTGGAATCGGTGTGGAAAGTCTGCCGTTCGTGGGTTTGATAAATTCTTACACTCGGCTCATCGCTGTGCTTATTCAGGTCGCAAACATGCCCCAGTACATGACCGCTGGCATTTTGCATGCGCGCGTATCCTAAGTGCGCACCTATGCCATAAAACATTGCTGCTGCTTGCTGCACTGAATAGCGCTCTACCGGAATCCGGCGCAGCAATGCAAAGCCAATGCCGTCAATCAGCTGTGTGCTCAATTTCTTTAGTCTTGGGCCGAGCAGCGGCAACGGGAAATTGTCTTTATTGATGGCAACGATGGGCCTGTCATGTGCAGCGACATTATTCGCGGCAACTTCTATTTCTACGATCTCGGCAGCACTTAATTGAATTACCCATTTATCAGCATCGGCATGCAGATCAGGCCCGTACCAGGCCAGCGGGCTTTCCTGACGTGATGGAATATCCGTTTGCATGCTCGTGGCCCCACGCAGTGATCTGTCAGACGTTGCAACGGCATCGATTATCCTGCCAATTGCACCTGATGTCAGGAGAATTCATGACAATTGGTTGATCGTTGTCTTATTCTGCGTCATGTGTGCGACAGGCGGAACTGGTGCTCAGTAACCGATGAAGATGAATCTTGACGAAGAAAAAACGCGATACGTTGATGCACGTAGCAAGGAGACGTTTCCATTGGACACGCCGATCTGGCGGGCCCCATCGGGAAATCCGCTAATGCTCACGCCCCTTCACGGCATCAACCGTGAGCAGGTTGATTTGGCCACACGATCAATATGGAGATACCGCGCGTCATTCCCGCTGGATGTTAAAACACCGATTTCTTTGGGCGAGGGATGTACGCCGCTAATCGCCTCGACATTCGCGGGGACCAAGTGTTTTTTCAAACTTGAATGGTTTGCGCCTACCGGGTCGTTCAAAGATCGAGGTACGTCCGTGATGTTGTCAATACTACGGCAACAAGGTGTTTCGTCCGTATTGGAGGACAGCTCGGGCAATGGCGGATCGTCAGTTGCGGGATATGGAGCCGCCGGTGGCATGCAGGTAAAAGTCTTCGTCCCGGAATCGACATCAGCGGCGAAGATTGCTCAAGTCAGGGCCTATGGCGCGGACGTGGAGCTGATTCCCGGCCCGCGCGAGGCGACTGAGGCGGCTGCAATAGCGGCGTCTGCGGAGGTTTTTTATGCGAGCCATAATTGGCAGCCGTTTTTTCTGCAAGGCACGAAAACGCTCGGCTATGAACTCTGGGAGGATCTTGGTTTCAAAGTGCCGGATAACATTATCATCCCGACAGGTGCGGGAAGTAATTTACTTGGCTGCTATATCGCGTTTCAGGAGCTGATTGCATCCGGAGAGATTAAACGTCTGCCAAGGCTATTCGCCTCCCAACCGGCAAATTGCGCGCCCCTGCACGCGAGTTTTCAGGCCAACGCGGAAGACTACGTTGACTGTGATATTCGCACTACTATCGCAGAAGGCACGGCGATCAAGCGACCAATTCGTCTGCTGGAGATGCTGTATTGCCTGCGCGAAAGTAACGGTTGCACCGTTGCAATCAGCGAGCAGCAAATCGTCGATGCCAGTTTGATGTTGGCGCGACAAGGGCTGTACGTCGAACCGACGTCCGCCCACGCAGCAGCGGCTTTGTCCAGTTTGATACAAAGTGGAACCATCAGTGAATCAGACGATACTGTCATTGTCCTGACAGGTACGGGCCTCAAAACCACGTCGTTTTACGAAGCCAGGCAAAACAAGAACTGAGCACACCTAGACGACGTAATGTTCGTTGGGATACTCGGCGAAGTACCGGTCTCTTCTGTCGACGACTACGGTCACGATCTTTGCACCCTTTTTCATCGTCTTGGCCATTTCGATAGCCGCACATACGTTGGCTCCTGATGACATGCCACAGTACAGGCCTTCTTCCTGACACAGTCTGTCGGCCATTTGCTTGGCATCAGCATTTTCGATAGTAACTTCTTCGTCCATGATGTTGCCTTCGAGAAGATCTTCAATCAGAAACCTTAATTTGGGGCCACCAAAGTTTTCCAGGGCATTGTGTACAGCCCGGGACCTTACCCATTCAATGCGGGGATCATCACTTGGCACCACTCCGGCAACTTTTAATTCGGGATGTTTTTCCTTGAGGGCCTGGGCCACACCGAGAAGCGTGCCTCCCGTTCCTACGGAGGCCACCCAGCCATCAATTTGTCCGTCCATCTGCTGCAATATCTCTCTACCCGTAAATTCCCGGTGAGCCCTGGTGTTATCAACATTGCACAGTTGGTTAGCCCACCAATTGGATGAGTCACTTTGTTGCAGTTCGTAGCACTGTTTCATGCGGATCGCTACAAATGTGGCGGCCCTTTCTACGCCTTGCAACTGATCGGCATTTTCCATGTGTTCGTTCAAATCGATCGGAGTCACATTGGCACCATAGAGTCGGGCAATTCGGATCCGATCTGCCGAGTCGTAAGCGCTGGAAAGCTGTGCAGGCAAAAAAATTTGCACCTTGTAACCCTTCACGGCTCCCACAAAAGACAGGGCGGGCCCGGTATTCCCGGTCGACTGATCAACGATCGTTCCACCTGGTTTCAGTTCGCCTCTTTTCTCAGCTTCTTCAATCATGCAAAGTGCCATGCGATCCTTGATGCTGCCACCAGGATTTGTGAATTCACATTTGACGTAGATATTCACTCCCAGCGAATCCGTAACATGATTCAGTTTGAGTAAAGGAGTGTTGCCTATATGGTTCAGGATCGTCGCTCTTGCAGTCATCTTGTCGTCCACCGTGCGCTATAAATAAAGCAGCAGTGGAGATTATGCAGCATCTTTCAGATTTTGTGTGATTGGCGAATATTCTCTGTGACGCCATACAATGAGAAACGGGCGGCGATCTCTGTGAAATCGGCGCCCGTATCCATACTTGCTCAACACCTTCATTAGTAGGTTGGGCCGTCCTCATACTCGAGCCCGGCTGCGACTGCCTGTTCCTTGACGGCGTCGTATATCTTTTGATCCAATGAATCCTTCAGTCCGCCTGCCTTCTCGACCTTCTTCTTGAGGTAACTGCTACGGTCATCTGCCAGCACCTGTATCTGGCGTTGCAGGTCTGCCCGCTTATCGGCGAGCTCGGCAACAAAAGCCTCTTGCTCGGCAGGAGCCATCGGTTTCAGGGCTGCGGGTAATACGTCCTCGTCGAGTTCATTGAGATCGACGGTACCGCTGGCGACCGCGGCGACCAGTTCATTGTGACCCAGGAGGTTTTCTCTACCGCTGGCCGAGGCATTGAATACGCCACGCCGGGCGCGTGAGGCGAATGACGCACCTTCGTGCAGCTTATCGGTCGCGGCTACTTTTCCGCGCATCGCTTCCTTTTCTTCGGCGGTGCCGTAATAGAGCCGCGTGTCATCAAGTTTTGCCGACAACGTGGCGATCTCTTCGTCATAAGGCGTAGTGAATGCAACCGCGCCGCCAGCCTGCTCAACCTGGAAGAATTTGCCGTGACTAAGACTAGCAATTTGTGTCCATGGCCCGACAGTCATCGGAATCTCGCCGCACTGGATCGTATTGATGACAATGCCTTTCTCTATTGCTGATGCCACGATCTCCGGAAAACGCACTTCGTTATAATCCATGTGCGGTGGTGCATCGCCGACCAGAAAAATTACCTGGTAAGTCTGGTCTTCCTGGCTCCAGGACATGTTGTGTACGGCGTCATAGAGTGCCTTGTTGACGCTCTCAGGAGTGTCACCGCCGCCGTTTGCTTCGAAATCCATCAATGCCGCGTAGACGGAATCGAGATCAGAAGACAGATCGACGATCTTGGTCACGTAGGCATCGCCGCGGTCACGATACGCGACCAGTCCAATACGAATCTCAGGTATCTGGTGGGCCGATGCCATGGTTGTAGCGATCGACCAGATCTTTTCTTTAGCCGTCTGGATCAAGCCACCCATGCTGCCCGTAGTATCCAGTACAAATACGACATCGATCTTGGGATTGCCTTCGACCGTAATGTGATTGTTGATGGGCGGATCGACCTTGATGTTATTGGCCATCAGTTGTGGGTAATACACGACCGCAGCCAGCGTGAGTGTGAAAAGGGCTATGCCCAGTAGTTTGGTTTTCATGACTTAATTCCTCTTTCTATAGGTAAGGGTAAAAGATTGTTACTGTGTGAATAACTGACGCAGAGCCTGGTCGGCCTGGCGCCTTGCGTTCTCGAAGGTCTCGCTCTCGAGCGCCGTGTTTCGTTGTTTCTTCGATTTACTCTTTACCGCTGGTGGAATCGCTACGAACAGGGCCTGCACGAGGAAAAAACACCAGGTGGCAAGAAACACGCTGCCCGAACGCGTGATCGCCCAGACAGTGGCGGAGATACTCAGAGTGCTAAGTCCCAGGTCCATCAGTGCCGGGAACACGCCCGAGTAAAAATACAGAGAGCGCACCAGCCAGACAGCACCAACGTGTATCAACAGGTACAGTGGCAACGGTGGCGCCACCCACCAGGTGACTGCGGCCAGCACACTCCATAAGGTAAGCGTGGTTACTCGACCGATGCGTTCCGTGCTGCGACTGAGGAGAAACAGCAAATAGGCGAGCCCCAACGCGGGAATCACCAGGCGAATCACGGTGCCAAGACCGATGAAGGGTGTGAGCGTCGCAACTATCGCGCTGGCAAAGAAACCGAGAACTCCGGCGACGATGACACCGTGGACAAAGGATGGCCGCTTCATGACGCGCTCCTTATGCTTTTCTCGCGCAGATAGGCGATTTCGACTTCGTCATCGCCCACGGTCATTTCCCTTGCCATCCAGGCGATGTCGTCAAACTCCGAGCCACCGTTAATATGTACGGGTGTGCGCTGTGCAAAGAGTTCGGCCTTTTGACGCAGGCTTTCGAGCGTTGCATGGTTCTCGTCGAGCATTTTTCGCTGCTCATCGAGATACTTGTCGTTCGCCAGGTGCTTGGTGTTGAGACGCTTCACCAGACGCTCTGCCTCGAGCTTTTTCCTGATAAGACTCTTGGCGAGGTCATCCTTCTCCGATTCAAAACAGAGATCGAGCTGTGTGACGATCTCGGCAATCGCGCTTTCAAGTTCGCACTTGCGTCCGGATAATGCGTCCTGATCATGCGCACACAGGTTGACGCGCTGCTCGGTGTTAGCCAGGTCGTCCTCCATGTCGCGAATGGCCTGCTTCAATAAAACTTCGGGCTCCTCGATCTGATCCAAAACGGCGTGAAAGTCCGCCTTGAAGAGCCGCGAGATGCGATTAATAAGTGCCATGTGTTGCCTCCTGGGTATGGGTCGAATCATCTGTTGCAGGCATCTTAGGAAGTAGCGGCACGATTAATAAGACATGAATTGGTAAAATCTCATGCCCAGAATTTACAAAAACGTTACATAGAATCACTGCTCGAACCACGTCGGAGTGCTAGCCTGAGTATCTGATGAACAGGCAGATGCGCATATTGGTGGTGGAAGACGAGGAGGCTATCCGCACGGGTCTCATCGACGTGCTCGTGTTCCACGGTTACGAAGTCGATAGTGCTGCGGCGGGGCCGGAGGGACTCGAGAAGGCGCTGACCGGTACGTTCGACCTGATCTTGCTCGACATCATGTTGCCAGGCATGGACGGTTATGAGATCTGCGATCGGATACGAGCGATAGACCGCAACCAGCCCATCATCATGCTGACAGCCAAGACCTCGGATGAGGAGATTATTCATGGGTTGAAACTCGGTGCCGACGACTATGTGCCGAAGCCGTTTTCCGTGCAGCAGTTGGTTTTGCGAATCGAGGCAGTCTTGCGGCGCTCCCAGGTTGGCAAGGATCAGGCGAGAACATTGCATATAGGCGACATCGAGATCGACACCGAGAATCTCTCCGGCATGAATGGCAAAAACGAAATCGCCTTCACAAGGCGCGAGATCGACGTCCTGAGCTATCTTGCCCAAAATACCGACCGGCCCGTATCGAGAGAGGAGTTGCTGTCAAAAGTATGGGGATACGCGAGAGGTCTGGACATCGAGACGAGAACGGTTGATATCCATATCGCGAAACTGCGGCGCAAGATCGAGACCGACCCCAAAGAGCCTTCTATGCTCATCACTGTCCGCGGTGCCGGCTACCGCCTCGTCATGGAGGCCGGTACCTCGCCAAGGTGATATTGATGCTGCCGAACAATCTGATCAAAAGCTTCGACAAACGCCGGCTGCGAAACCTCCTGGCACTCTTTATTATGGCGCTGGCCGTGCCAATGGCCGTCCTCATCTGGCAGGCCTATGGCCAGCTCAAATGGGAAGCCTTTCATCAGTATCGCGGCGTCGCCGAAGAACTGACCCGGCGCATCGATAAGCGGCTCAACGTCATGATCAGGACTGCGGATGCTCGCTCGTTCGCCGATTACACTTTCCTGATCATTTCCGGTGATCCGAGCGCAAATTTCGTGCAGCGCTCACCACTTTCTGCATTTCCTGTGACAGAAGACTTGCCTGGCGCGTTGGGTTACTTTCAGGTGGATACCGACGGCATGTTCAGCACGCCGCTGTTGCCGCCGGAAGGCACGGCAGCGCTTAGTTTCGGTATCAGCGAGAACGAGAATGTCGATCGGCAACAGCTCGCACAGGAAATTCTGGCGGTCCTCACCGATAACCGGCTGGTGCAGTCGCGACCAGACATAGGTACACGGCGTGCAATCGTCGCATCCCTTGCAGTTTCCGAAATTGTTCTCGAACAAGAAGCGAAGCCGGATGAGAAAGAAATCGGTGCGTCTCGTGAGAGGCAAGCGGCTTTAGAACCTGAACCGCCCGCCAGCAAGGCCGTGGCCGGCTTCAAAAGTGCCGATGCCAGGTCCGTCGTCGCGGACAAAGACGCCGTCGATGAGTTCGCCGTCAAGCCATCGGAACCGATCGCGGCCAGGAATGAGGACTACAGTCAGCAAGTTTTCGATCAACTCATTCAGTCCAGGCCTGACAGGGGGTTTTATTCCAGCCTCGCCGGGGCAATGGAGTCCGATGATATGGCGGCCGACGTCGTCCTGACAGAACAGCGCCCCAACATCATCGGCAAAGTGAGCGAGCTGAAACTCGATGCGACTCTGCAAAAGAAAAGCGAGGACGCAGAGCGTGCAGATGCCATAGCGCAATCCGGCGATGTGGCCTTCGCCTTCTCCCCGGGTCGAGCCAAGCGCCGAGAGCAGATTGCTCTGCCGGAATCGGTACGATCGGCGGATCGTGAGCTAATGAGGAACATAGCGGGGTCGACCGACCTTCGCATCAGCACGTTCGAAAGCGAAATCGATCCTTTCGAGTTCAGTCTTCTCGACAGTGGTCATTTTGTTCTGTTTCGCAACGTGTGGCGCGATGGCGAGCGCTACATCCAGGGTCTGCTTGTAGATCAGGATGCTTTCATCCAGAACATCATTGGGGCGCGTTTCGTGGATACGGTGCTCGCTGGCATGTCGACCTTAATCGTCGCCTACCAGGATGATGTGATAGATACATTCGGTGGGCACGATGTTTCCAGCTATACCGATATCGCCAGGGGTCTCGATGGTGCGTTACTTTATCGCAGTCGCCTGACCGCTCCATTGAACAGCCTGGAGCTCATCTTCAGTATCAAACGATTGCCTCCAGGCGCTGGGGCCAGCGTTCTCGGTTGGGTCACATTAGTGCTGGCAATTGTATTTGTTGGCGGCTTTGTTGTTTTGTACCGGCTGGGCCTGAGCCAGATAAACCTTGCCCGGCAACAGCAGGATTTCGTCTCTGCCGTAAGCCACGAACTAAAGACGCCACTCACATCCATCCGCATGTACGGCGAAATGCTCAAAGAAGGATGGGCTGACGAAGACAAACGACAGAGCTACTACAATTTCATACACGACGAGTCAGAGCGATTGTCGAGACTTATATCCAACGTTCTGCAGCTGGCCCGGATAACGAGAAACGATCCGCAGTTTGACTTGAAGTCGATAAAGGTCGGCGAGCTGATGAGCAATACCGAATCCAGGATCTCAAGCCAGATCAAATCTGCAGGGTTCGAGCTGCGGTTCAAAAGGTCCGATGATGTCGACGACGCCTCAATCATGGTTGACGAGGATCATTTCACCCAGATCATCATCAATCTGGTGGATAACGCAATTAAGTTCTCGAAAAACGCGGAAGAAAAAGTCATCGAGGTCAGCAGCAAACGCGGCGCTGGCAACCGCATTTTGTTTTCAGTCCGCGACTTTGGACCCGGAATTCCCAAGGACCAGATGAAGAAAATCTTTCAACTTTTCTATCGTTCGGAATCCGAACTCACGCGGGAAACTGTCGGCACCGGCATCGGCCTGGCTATTGTGCACCAGCTTACTTTAGCGATGAATGGTAGTGTCGATTTGATCAACGTCGAGCCGGGAGCGGAGTTCAGGATAATGTTTCGTCCGGATTTTCACTAGTCTGGTACGCTGTGCCGATGATTCTGCGCCTTGTCACAATTACTTTACTTACGGCACTGCTGTCCGCCTGCCCGTCGCATGAAGGAACCTACTCCCCCGGTTGCATCGCTTACGCAGGCAGCAATATCACTCTCAGTGACGGTCAGTTTGTCTGGGAAAAGTTCACAGATGCGCTCGTCGTGGATGACGATGGCAACGTCGTTAATCAGTTCCCTGGCTATCCGATGCGTGGCAGCTATCGCATCGATGGGCAGACGGCTTACCTGGAGCCTGACACGGGTGGCCCAGTGCAACGCATGTATCTCCATCGGCACCGCAATAGTTACTACTTGTTAACTGCAGATGAATTTGAGCTTTGGGAGAAGACTGGCAACATTGCCGATTGCACGCTGCAACTCGTTCCCGAAACTGAGAGCTAACGCACACTTTCATGTGTGCGGTTGCTAATAAGGGCCGAACACTTCCTTGTTGTAATCTGCCCCGTTTGATTAGCTAGAAGCCTCTGCGGATGCGCAAGGAGGGGCTCCGATGAATGCTTTCAAATGGCTGGCAGCGGTCGCGATTCTAGTCGTTTCTTCGGCGGTATTTGCTGCCCACTCGAATGACATCATCGTATCGCATTACGAGCCGTTGCAACGGCTGAGCATTCGACTGGCAGACATTGACGGTAATTACTCCATTCAAAAAAGTCAGCGAGCGGCGCCGGTCGCCCTTAGCTTCGATGCACTGGGCAGAGTTTTCGATCTGCAGCTCGAATCGAATGATCGTTTACTGTCAGGTATGACTCGCAACGCGTTGACCGACGGCATCGATATCTATCGTGGTCAACTGGCTAATCGGCCCGGGTCCTGGGCGCGTATCGTTGTATTCGAAGGAGTGCCGCGTGGACTTATTTGGGACGGCGAGGAGATGTTCGCGATAGAAGCCCCGGGCGATAGCCTGCTGCAAACAACCGTGCCGGTGATTTATCGCCTTGCTGATGCATTGATCGTGCCTGGCACCATGAGTTGTGGCGGTGCGCCGATGTTCGCCAGTGGGTCGGGTGCTTACAACAAGCTGGCCGGTGAGCTGTCCGAGGTCAGGGCACAAGGTCCTGGCGCCGTGTCTGAAATCACCATGGGTGCCATCGGCGATTTCGAATTTACGAGCGCTATGGGTGGCGATGCGGACGCCGTTGCAGCAATCACAACCAGGCTCAACAATGTCGACGGAATTTTCAGCCAACAGGTTGGCATACAGATAAATGTTCAAACGATTGAAACGTTTAGCGATCCGGCCGCCGATCCGTTCACTAATACCGGCGATTCCAGTGCGCTGCTCGATGAATTGTCGACATACCGTTCGATTACACCGGCGCAGAATAATCAGGGCCTGACACACTTGTACACCGGCAGGATTCTGGACACAACCACTGTCGGGGTCGCCTGGAGAGGCGCATTGTGCAGAAACTACTACGGCGCGGGACTCAGCGAAGGCAGGGTTGGCCCGACGTTTGACAGTCTGGTCGCTGCACATGAGATTGGGCACAACTTCAACGCAGAGCATGATGGTCAGGCTGGTTCTTCGTGTGAATCCGAGCCGGAGACTTTTATTATGGCGCCGTCGATCAATATGATTGAGCAGTTTTCCGCCTGCAGTATTGCGGTAATGGAAGCCGAAGCAGCCGCGGCTGCATGTATCACGCGGCTTCCGACCGTGGACATGGCCATTGCATTGGATGCGCAGTCAACAACGGTATTGCTCGGTGCGAGCACGGTACTCACGTATGACGTAGTCAACAATGGGACTTTGGACGCGACAAATGTCGTTGTGGATATCACGCTGCCAAGCAATTTGTCTCTGCAATCCGTAGCGGTATCTTCGGGAACCTGTTTTAGCGGCGCGGGAACGGCTAACTGTTCACTGGAGAGCGTTCCAGGTATCAGTAGCCGCACGATAGACATCGCGGTTACGCCCGTTTCTGTCGGCGTTGGTACATTGACGGCGGTGGTTACTTCTGATGTTGACGAAAGATCTAGCAACAATCTGGAAGCCCTGCAAATAACTGTCGATCCAGCGGTGGATTTGATCGTCAATACTCCCGTTGCGGCATCGACCCTGTTGGGCGAAACCACTTCAATCAGCGCAGTGCTGGAAAACGGGTCGATATTGGAAGCAACGGGCGTTACATTGACTGTTTCACTCAGCGGAGGCCTGCGGGCCGATAGTGCGACTTGGTCGATAGGATCATGCACGGTTACGGCTCAGCAGATCGATTGTCAGGCAACAAGCTTTGCCGCTCAGTCGACCTCAATGCTCAACGTTGGTGTAACAGGCACCTCTACCGGGTCGAAGAACTACACTGTGGCTCTGTCCTCCGACGAGGCCGACGCCGATCCGGCTAATAACAGCGTAAACAGCACCGTGAAGATCACTTCGCCAAAAGATGAAGGGGGCGGAGTCACAGGGCCACTGTTCCTTTACTTGCTCTTGATGATTGCCTTACTTGCGCGAAGCCGACCAACCATGCGCCAGTGTAGCTAGTCCCGGCTCGCCTACTCAGGTATCGATTGGGGCTGGTACCTGGATACGACGATCCAGGACGACCAACGGTCCCTGGCTGAGTTTCAGTTTGTGATGTTTCCCGTCTAACAATATCCACGCATCCTCGAGTTCAGCGTACGCTGACTCGATTGATGCGTTGCCGATCATCTTGTTCAGTCCCCACGACCAACTCGAACAGTTAACAATACCGACGGATTCGTTTTGATCATCCACGTTAGAGTAAAGTTCGGCGCCATCATCTGGTTGACTGTTTTCGTCTATTTTAAAACTTCGAAGTGTATATCGATGGCCGTTCTTCTGTTGTTCCAACAGAGCGTCCCGACCGACGAAATCCGCCGCGTCCAGATTTACGAGCCAACCCAGACCGAGTTCGTAAGGCGATCGTTCAAACCCGGGTTGCGGTTCCAGTTCCGTGGCACAGTCCCAACCGGCAACAATGAAGCCACCCTCGAGCCGGCACACTTGCAAAGCACTCAGGCCGTAGCCCAGTAGTGCAAGATCCATTAACAGCCTCACAGACTCGATGCTCTGCATAAACGCGTCAGCCAGTTCGGGTTTCATCCAGCACTCGTAACCGAGGTCGGCAGTAAAGCCCATGCGGGAAATTCGTAACGTGTGGCCAGCGAGTTCGTAGTCACGCACCGCGAACGGCACAATTTTTTCGATGTCATCGAAACCCATGCTGCGTAACACCGACGCAGATCGCGGACCTTGTATCGCCAACCCCGCCCAGGAATCGGTGCATTCGGTAAATGTCACATGGTGAAGATCAAACTGATGACACAGAGATTCAAAATATGGTGAGTGATCGACGTCAGACGGCATCAACAGATAGTCATCTTCGGCATACTTGTAGAGGATGGCATCATCTTTGAGATTGCCATCCGCATCGCAGAATACGGTGTACGTCGCCCGCATTGTGGGTAAGCTGCTTACTGGTCGCGTCATCAATCGGTCAAAAAACTTCCCGGCGCCGACACCACCAACGTGAATTTTGCGAATGGGTGAGACATCGAATATCGCGCAACTGTTGCGAATCGCAAGGTATTCGGTTTCTGCATCGCCATAGTCGTGTGGTAATAAAAATTCGTTCCAGTTGATGTAGTGCTGATCCTCAATCGAATCGGCGATGAAGCTCGCGAAATCTATTCCATCGCGACGATTCAGGAAGTCGAAGAATATGCTTTTTTTCAACATGCGATACCAATCCGGGTCCAATCGTGTTCATAATGCCAGAGATTCTGGGCAACAGCTGATTGGAGGGAGAGCGACATGATTACAGGAGGATGCGAGTGCGGATTGGTGAAGTACGAAGTGACTGGCGACCTTACAGAGTTCTGCCATTGTCACTGTTCGATTTGCAGGCGGCTTCACGGCGCTGCATTCGTGACCTGGGGCGGTGTTTCTCGCGCCGATTTGTCCTACACATCGGGAGAGGCGAACCTGAAGAGTTATTCTTTCTCGGAGAAAGCTGACAGTATTTTCTGTGATACCTGCGGTTCGAGAATCCTGGTCGACTTCAAGCCCGAAGCCGACATGCTTTACATCACATTGGGTGGTGTCGATGGAAACTTCGCCTGTCCACCAGGCTTCCATCAGTTCGTCGGATCAAAAGCGCCTTGGTTCGAGATCACTGACGATCTGCCTCAGCACGATGCCTGGCCAGACGAGTGATAAGCGATCAGGCCTGAAAGCATCTCGCCAGTGCGGGTGGCCGGGAAGTTCCCCGAACCATGAATAAACCTGACATCCTGATCGTCGGCGCCGGCATCAATGGGCTGGTTGCTGCTAATTACCTGCAACGGTCCGGATGTAGTGTAACGATGGTTGAACGTGCGGAGCGGGTCGGCGGCGCTTGTGTCTCTGCTGTCGCGATCGTTAATGGCCAAACTCAGCATTATGCACTGGGCGCTACAGTTCTCGGCCTTATGCAGGACTTCGTATTCGAGGAGACCGGACTGTCGAGTCGTTTGCAAACCTTCGTTCCGCAACACCCGAAGTTTGTGCATTTCCCCGGTGATGATGAACCGGCCTGGATTTACCGTAACCCTGTAGAACTCGATCGCGAACTGGCAAATAAATGGGGCGAGAAGGGCGCTGTTGAGGCTTTTCGCACCGACGAAGCAAGAGTTGTCAGCTTCTTACAGGATGGCTATATCAACGCGACGCCACCGTCAATTGATGAAGCAAAAAGGCTGCTCGGCGACACACTGACGGAACTGTGGATTTCAGGCACGGCGAAGGCACTGATGGATCACTATTTCACGAGCCAGCGCAGCAAGATTTATATGGCGATGACCGTGACCGAAAGCGGTCCGGTCTCGTTGAGCGACCCGTACTCTGCATTCACCCTGCCCCTAATGGATTCAGGCTCCATTTTTGGGGGCTACTATGGCTTTGTCAAAGGCGGCATCTGGCAGATCACCGAGGAACTCGGCAAGATAAACGCTGAACTCGGTGTCAAAACACATCTGTCCAGCAAGCTCGTAAGCGTCAATACTGCCAACGGAAGCGCGCTGTACGAGAAGGCCGGGAGCGAACGAAAACTTGACTATGATTATCTGATAATGGCTACCGATCCGTTGACCGCAACTCGATTGGTCGGCGACACTGAGCAGATCAGCAAGACAGAAGGACAGCGTTTTCTCGGCAGCAGCGGCAAGTTGAATTTGATGTTCAGGCGACCGGTGCGCTGGAAACATGGATCGGACGCCAGCGTCTCTGACGCCGCATTTCGATTCATGTTTTCAGTATCCAATATTGACGAGTATGAAGCAGCGACGCTCAAGGTTCTGGATACGAGTATCGACTACGTGCCCGGGTACTTGCAGATTTACTGTGAGGGGGCAGCAATGCGCCAACTCAATCACAGTGAACCGTTTGACCGTCTGTCGGTATTTTTCAAAAATCTATCGCTAAGCCAAAGTGGCGCAGATTTAGCCGACGTGGAATCCCAGCTTAAGGAACAACTAATGGGATACATCGAAAATCCCGGAGACTGTGTGTGGACACGTCTGTTGACGCCCAGAGACTTGCAGCAACTGTTTCATTTTCCAGGTGGCAATCTTGATCACACGATGCTGACCGGTGGCCAGACATTCTTTGACCGAACCTATGCCGACGATCCCGCGACGAACTTTTATCGCTTCGGGGACCTGGAAAACGTTTATCTGTGCGGGTCCGGCACCTATCCCTGCGGATCCGTTGCGGGCACTCCCGGTTATATGTGCAGCCAGCAATTGCTGCGTCACGCCGGTCTCCTGTAGAAATGGTCGGCGACGCCGACGTTCTAATCGCTCGAGCCATCGGAGATAGCCAGAGCTTCTTCAATGTCCTTTTGATAAGCGAAGATAGCCGGGGTCCCGCCCGTATGCACGAATACGAAAGTGGAGCTATCACTCGCCAACTTCGCCTGGTGAATCAGTCCGGCTATGGCTTTGCCGCTATAAACCGGATCCAGTATTAACGCCTCTGTCTGTGCGCCTATTACGATGGCATTTGACGTTGCCGCGTTCGTCACGCCATATCCTGGAGCCAGGAAGGAATCAATAAGCTTTATATCGTCATCAGTCACTTTCGATTCAATATCCAGTAACGTAGCAATTTCGTGACAGGTATTACGTACGCGAACTTCCTGGCTGATTGCATCGCGGCGTACGCACACGCCCGTTACCTGGATGCTTGAGCCGAGGGCGCGGAGCCCGAATAACAGTCCTGCATGGGTAGCGCCCGATCCCGATCCCACGAAGATCTCGTCCACAGGGAGGTCGATCTCCAGGATTTGTTGCAACAACTCATGTGCCGCCACAACATAGCCAAGCGAACCCAATGGAGGGTGTCCTGGAGCAAGGTGAATAATGTAGGGTCTGTGTCCGGCGTCTCGAAGACCAGCCGCGAGCTTCCCGAGTTGGCGATCGGCGCCAGATTCGTCTTCGCCATGCGGGTATGAGTGCAAGGTGGCGCCAAGAAGCTTGTCAACAAATACGTTCCCGGACACGTGATAACGAGGATCCTCCGTCACCACACGTTCCTCTAGCTGGATATGACAGGTCATGCCAAGTTTTCGCGCAGCTGCGGCAGCCATTCGTACGAAATTTGACTGCACTGCGCCGGTTATCAAAATTGTATCGGCGTTTTCGGCGCTCGCGGCGCCGAAGTAGAATTCCAGTTGGCGGACTTTGTTGCCACCGAAGGCAAGACCTGTACAGTCATCTCTTTTTACGAACAATTGCGCGCCGCCGCAATGCTTCGTGAGGTTCGGCATCGGCTCAAGTGGTGTTTGGCCCGTCGTAAGGATACTTCGGGGCACCGAGTCAATGCGACCGAGCTCAGGAGGAAAGTCCATCGTCGTTTTCATAGCGGGTTTATGGCTAAATTAGGGTGGCAAAAAGAATAATTGCGGTGGCGGCAAGAATGATCACCAATAACCATCGGGATGTCTGCTCGGTAAGACGACTGCTGAGCGACTGGCCTAGCAGTATTCCGACAATGGTTGACGGTGCGAGCACGGCGCAGAGCCTGAAGCTTTCTGCACTTATCCCGGCCATACCATACTGAAGTGCCAGCGCAACTAAATACGCAAACACGAACATGAGCAAAATAGTGGCTCGAATCGTTTCCTTGCTAAACCCCCTGGGCGACATCCAGGCAGCTGGTATGGGCCCGGGCATGGCGAGGCTCGCACCCATTATTCCCGACATGATACCGACTGATATTTGCTCGAATTTGCCTGTGTCCGATTGTTGCGCGGGAGATAGGGCACGAGTACCGCGCAGTATGAGGATCAAGGTAAACACGACGGCAAGGCCGGCGAACGCCTTGAGAAAAATAATATCCATACTGAGAAAAATCAGTAGACCTAGCGGAGATCCAATGCTGAGTCCAATCAAGAGTTTCGATAGCAGGCGTCGATCCGCTTCTCGCCAAAGCGATGGCGTCAGAATGACGGCAATCAGCAGGTTGAGCAGGATGCTGATCTGTATAGCTGAGCCGTCATTCAACGCGATCAGGAGCACGGGTCCGGCGATGATGCCAAAACCTATGCCCGTAGCCGCTTGCAGCGCAGATGCGCCGAAAACCGCGATATTGAGAATGAGAAAATCCTGATCCATGACCGTCCCTTTATGTATAGAGACCTGACCATTGTGCCAGTTTATCGTATGATTTCGTGTAATGGCCAAGTCTTGCAGAGAGAGCTGATGGGAAATAAGACGACTTACGATGGCAAGGACGTTGCCATCAGTTTCGACGGCGCCAAATGTATTCACTCTCGACGTTGTGTGTTGGCATTGCCAAACGTGTTTCAGGCGAACGTCGAAGGACCGTGGATCAATCCGGACAACGCTTCGGTAGAGGATATTGCGGCTCTTGCGAGAGAGTGCCCATCCGGTGCGATCACATTCGAACGTCATGATGGCGGCATGGATGAGACTGCACCATTGGTCAATACACTCTTTGTCCGCGAGAATGGCCCTTTGGCGATTCATGCAGAATTGCTTATCGAAGGGGAAGAGGCCAGTTTTAGGGCAACTTTGTGTCGATGTGGCGCCTCGAAAAATAAGCCGTATTGCGACGGATCCCACGTCGCTTCCAAATTCGAGGCCACAGGTGAATTAGCAGCAAAATCGGTCGAACCATTGGAACGTCAAAACGGCACGGTCACGGTCACGGCTTTTCCGGATGGACCGATACAGTTAGAGGGCAATCTCGAGATCTGCTGTGGCACTGGCCGCACGATCGCGAGGACACAAAAAACAGTCCTGTGTCGCTGCGGCGGGTCGAGCAAGAAGCCCTATTGTGACGGTACACACGCCAAAATCGGATTTAAAACGCAATAACAAACGCTAAAAACGACTGGGGCGATACGGCGCTAATTCGTCGATCAGGTCGTTACTCATAATTTCGTGCGAAATATAGCGGCCCATAATTGCCGCAAGCGTCACACCGCTGTGCATAACGGCAATATAGACGTCCGAATTACCTGGAGAGAAGCCGACGATCGGAAGCCGATCTTGCGGCATGGGTCGGTAGCCGATAGTCAAATGATCATAGGTAGCGTCTTCGGCGCCGTGTAGATTGCTTTTAATCTTGTCGAGAATTCTCTCGCCATGCATCTGACGTAATTCGTGCGCCATCTCCTGCGGTCCCTGAAGAATGCCTTGATGCGCCGGAATTTCGGGAGCGCAGTAGCCGTCTGTTCCAAGGATGCGGCCATCGAGGCGGGCGCGGATTTCTCGAACAATGTGACCTGTGCGCTGGCTTTGGCCCGGAGGTGTGCAATAAACTTTATACGGTTGCTAGATGGAGTCGATGATTTTATTTAGAGTCGTACTCGGGCGCATCGCATTGCTCGCAAGTTTCTTGTCGGGATCGTAGTAGCCGCCGATATCCACGGCCTTACCCTGCGCGGCAGCCAACTCCTCGATGATCTTGGTTTCATTCTCAGACAAAGCCCTGGCAATGGCCGAGAATCGCTCCGCGAATTCGAGGTCGCCAGTCTTCTCTGCAATTGCTTCCGCCCAATACAAGGCCAGGTAAAAGTGACTGCCACGATTGTCGATTTCACCCACTATGCGCGATGGCGATTTATGGTTTTCAAGGTATCGGCCATTCGCGTAATTCAACGCGTCGGCGATTATCCGGGCTCTCGGGTTATCGGTTTTCTCAGCCAGGTCCTCGATCGAAATCGCGAGTGCGAGGAATTCACCTAGCGAATCCCATCGCAAGTGGCCTTCACGCAAGAATTGCTGCACGTGTTTCGGCGCGGACCCGCCGGCACCAGTTTCGTACAGTCCGCCGCCCGCGAGTAAAGGCACGATCGACAACATCTTTGCGCTGGTGCCAAGCTCGAGAATTGGGAACAGGTCCGTGAGATAGTCGCGCAGTACATTGCCGGTTACAGAGATAGTGTCCTGGCCATCTCTGACTCGAGCGAGTGTTATGCGCATGGCATCGACTGGTGACAAGATACGTATGTCCAGATCGCTCAAGTCGTGGTCTTTGAGATAGCGATTGGTTTTTTCAATCAAATTGCAGTCGTGTGCGCGGTTTTCGTCAAGCCAGAAAATGGCCGGAATGCCAGCCTGCCGCGTTCGAGTGACCGCAAGTTTGACCCAATCTTGAATCGGCAGGTCCTTGGTTTGGCACATACGCCAGATATCTCCCTGCGCAACGGCGTGCACCAGCAACTCCCTGCCGTCTTCGTCTATGACTCGCACTCGACCAGCCGCCGGAATCTCGAAAGTCTTGTCGTGCGAGCCATATTCCTCGGCTTTCTGCGCCATCAGGCCGATGTTGGAGACGTTACCCATCGTCGTTACATCGAACGCGCCAAATTCCTTGCAGAAGCTGATAGCCTCCTGATAGATACCTGCGTAGCAACGATCTGGAATCATCGCCTTGGTGTCATGAAGCTCGCCATCGGGGCCCCACATTTTTCCGGACGAACGAATGGCGGCAGGAATTGACGCATCGATAATCACATTGCTCGGCACATGCAGATTGGTAATACCCTTGTCTGAATCGACCATTGCAAGGGGCGGGCGTTTGTCATAGACCGCTTCAATTTCTGCCTCGATCGCGTTTCGTTCGTCGTCTGGCAGTTCTGCGATTTTCGCGTAAACGTCGCCGATTCCGTTATTGGGTTCTACACCCAGTTTCTCGAACAAAGCGGCGTGCTTTTCGAACACATCGCTGAAATAAACAGTCACGGCATGGCCGAACATGATTGGATCGGAGACCTTCATCATGGTTGCCTTGAGATGCAGGGACAACAGCGTATCGTCGCTACCCATGTCATCAATTTGCCTGGCATAGAATTCGCGTAAGAACTGACAGCTCATAACTGCCGCATCGATGACTTCTTCCACCAACACTGGTACCTGTTCGCGCAAAATCGTGATTTCGCCGTTATTATCTTCGAATTCTATGCGCAGATTGCCGGCCTGGCCGATGACCATAGATCTTTCGCTGGCGTAGAAATCACCTTTATCCATGTTGGCGACGTGGGTTTTCGAATCGGAACTCCACGCGCCCATCGAGTGCGGATATAACTTCGCATGATTTTTTACCGCCAGGGCAACACGCCGATCGGAGTTGCCTTCTCGCAGTACCGGGTTGACTGCGCTGCCCAGCACCGCTGCGAAGCGCTCGTGCGTCTGCTGCTCCGCATCGTTTTGCGGTTCCTCAGGATAGTCGGGAATGTCGAAGCCGTGCGACTGAAGTTCCTGGACTGCCGCACGTAACTGAGGGATGGATGCGCTTATGTTCGGTAGTTTGACGATATTTGCATCAGGTGTTTTCACGAGCTCACCGAGCTCTGCAAGAGCATCACTGCGCCGCTGGCTGGTTGTTAGATTCTCCGGAAAGAGCGTCAGGATTCGCGCTGCCAGGGAGATATCCCGAGTCTCGATAACGATGTCGGCGGCATCCGTAAATGCCTTTATGATCGGGAATAAGGAATGCGTCGCCAAAGCCGGGGCTTCGTCCGTCTGCGTATAGATTATTTTCGCGGTGCTCATGCTTATATCAATATCACCTTGACGGAGTACTAGTGATTTCCGGATAATCGGCGGGGGCGCCATTATAGTGTGCTGGACATCGAAACTCTCGCTCAGAAACGAGAAGAGAGACTCCTGCAGGACAGGAGTCTCTCCGTATAAGCAAAGCAGGCAGCTACGCCTTCAGGAGCATGCTTAACTCTCTGTGTTGCTGGGCCTCGCGCCGTCAGGATGACGCCCGCCGTTGCGACCGTGGCTACCACGGCGATCTCGCATCTGTTTGCGCATTGCCCGTCGTTCCTCGTCGGACATGTTCTTGTATCGTTCGCGAGCTGCCTGGCGGTCCTCATCAGACATGTTCGAATGGCGCCGGCGCATCGCCCGTCGATCTTCATCGGACATGTTCTCAAACCGTTTGCGTGCGGCCTCGCGCTCTTCATCCGTCATGCTCTCACGACGATCCCGCCTGGCCTGACGCTCTTCTTCGGTCATGCGTGGTTGATGACGTTGGGCGCCGTCCCGGGCATCCCTGTGCTCACCGGCTGCGTGTCCCTGAGTATGAGTCGTCTCGTCGTCGCTGTAGGCGACAGCAGTTGCCAGCGTCAGCACTGACGCCATAATTAGCAACATCGGAGTTTTCTTGATATGCATGATTCGTCCTCGTGGCTCTGTTCTGCTAGCTTAACGCGGCACTGAGGGTTGGGTTGACATGGCAACATAATACATAGAAATAAGAATCATTTGGCATTACACCGACCGCTACGCGCCGGTAATTGCCAGGAAAGGAGCTAGAACAGAGACATCAGGCGGCGCGCTCACACAAGGGCAGTTCAAATTCGAATCGAGTGCCGGCATCGACCTTACTGATCACAGTGATGCGACTGTCGTGCAGATCGAGTATTCGCTTGACGATTGCGAGACCAAGGCCCGACGAATCGGAACGTGCCTCTTCCCCATCAAGTGCGCGATAGAAACGATCGAATATACGCGGAATATCTTTGTCTGGAATGCCGGGCCCATTGTCCGATACTGCGACGGCAATCGTATTCGGACGCTCGGCGACTGAGATAGTGACTTCACCGCCGGCTGGCGTGAAGCGCACGGCATTGCGCACGAGATTTTCCAGGACGCGCTGAATCAAACCGATATCCCCGATTGTAAACGCGGTTTCCGTTTTCATGTCGATGGCGAAATCGATGTTTTTCTTTTCCATCTCGAGCTCAAATTCCTGCGCGATGTCCTGTACCAGCTCGGGCAATGAAAACTCCTCCAAATTGAGAGTAACGCTGGCTGAGTCGAGCTTGGACAACTCGAACAGATCACCGATCAGGGTCCCTAAACGCAAAGTGTGGCGGCGCGCAATGCGCAGAAACCGATCACGCTCTTCACTCGTCATCGAGTCACCCTTTATAAGCAAGGTCTCAAGGTATCCCTGCATTGCTGACAGCGGTGTCCGTAGGTCATGCGAAATATTCGATACCAGCTCACGTCGCAGTTGATCGTTCTCCTGCAGCTGCTCAATTTGTTCTCGGATACGGGCGGACATATCAACGAATGCGTCGGTCAGTGCGTCGATCTCATCACCACCGGAATTCCTGCGCTCAAATGCCGGGTCGAGTTCAAAACCTGATTCGCTGGCCTGGCGCACGGCATGACTCAGTCGCTTCAGCCGCCGCGTGAGCAAACCGAATACCAATAGACCAATGATCGCTGTTAAAACGATGATGGCGAGGATCATCGCGGCACTCGCCCTGCCGGTGTAAGAGTCACCAATATCGTCTGCGAGCGCTTCGTATGCCTGGCCACCCAGGATGACGTACAGATATCCTTCGACGCCGTCAGCAGAGATCACCTCCGAGGCCGAAAAAATCTTGCGGCTGGAAGTGCTGCGAGGATCATCGCCACGAATGGGCATGTGAGCGGAGCTCTCTATCAACGCTCGGATCGGTGCGAGATCAACCGAATTTCGAAGTACGGTTTCGGCTGGCAGGCCGTGTCCGAGAATCTTCCCTTGTGTGTCCAGAAGGTAAATTTCTGCGGTTGGGTTGATGATCATGGCGTGGTTGGCGAGATCGCGAAGGCTATCGAGGTCGGGAACGCCGCCACTGATAAGTTGACGTTGGCCGGTCACATACATTGCGATGGGAGCGTTCAGGGTCTGCGAAAGTTCCTCGTAATAAACACGCGTGTTGAATCGATCGACGACGAACAGTGCCGCTCCCATCAGACCGACAATGATCAGCAGTGTCAGCGAAAGTCTGGCAAACAAGGTATTCATAACGAATGCGGTCGTGAATTGCTTACGTGGCTGCCAGAAAATTTGTAGCCGACACCCCAGACCGTAACGATCATTTCGGGCTTCGACGGGTTTCGCTCGATCTTAGCGCGCAAACGGTTGATGTGAGAGTTGACAGTATGCTCATAGCCTTCATGGCCGTAGCCCCACACTTTGTCGAGCAGATCAGCTCTGCGAAAGACGTGGCCCGGGTGACGGGCGAAGTGTTCGAGCAAATCGAATTCTCGTGCCGTTAGCTCGACAAATTGACCGTTGAGTTTTACTTCCCGTCGCGCTGGATCGATCGTCATGCTGCCAGTGTCAATCGTAGTTGGAGCTTGTTGCTCTGCCTTGGGCGCGCGCTGCATGTTTTCAACTCGCCTGAAGATCGCTCGCACTCGCGCGACCAGTTCGAGCACGCTAAACGGCTTGGTCAGGTAATCATCGGCACCGGTTTCAAGCCCAAGTACTCGATCAAGCTCTGCCGATTTCGACGTAAGCATGAGTATCGGCTGGTAAGCGCGCTCCCTGCGTACAGAGCGACAGATTTCAAGGCCATCGGGCCCCGGTAGCCGCAGGTCGAGGATGATCAGAGACCAGTCCTGAAATTTCGCCAGGCGCATCCCCTCGTAGCCGTCGCTCGCTATGACGACCTCATCGCAGAGGTCGTCCAAATGCAATGCGACGAGTTCCGCTATGTCCTGCTCGTCTTCGACGAGCAAAATGCGGCGCTTCATTATGTTGAACACCGATTAGTGTGCACCATCCTACCCCCGCTTTTTCTTCCTTATACGGACAATAGACCGGAAACCTCACAAAAATATCACAGCTGTTTCGTGTATTGGACACTATGTGGCGGCGAGGTATTGGCGTGAATTGACCAATACACGGTAGTAACGGTTCTGTAAAATAGGCGGTTCCGCCAGGCACAAGGAGATTAGATGGATATCGACGTTGAGCAGCGCCTTCTCGGAGAAATCGACGTGCAGGCCTTGAGTGACTGCATCCTGGCCCAGGATGCGGGGGCCTGGACCGAACAGGCAGTAAGGCAGCAGACCTACGAAGTGCATAAAGATACGGAGTCGATCGTGATGCTTTTTTGCGATGAAGGCTGGCCCGAAGAGGGAGAAATCTACCGGGATTCAGGTTGGGATCGCTTGTCCGATGCGGCCATGCCGTTAATCGATCATATTATCGACACCTGGTACACCCCGGGGGGTACGCTGTTGCGGGCGATGGCGGCGAAACTGAAGGCCGGGGGGCGTATCAGACCCCATGTCGATAGACTAAAATCCTTCCACATGGGCCACCGTATCCACGTACCCATCACGACCAGCGCTGCCGTGCGCTTCATGATTGAGGGCAGGCCCTACCAGTTTGAGGTGGGCAAGGCCTATGAACTCAATAACCAGAAGAATCACAGTGTCATGAACATGAGCAAAGAAGATCGTATTTCCTTCATATTTGACTATGTGCCGCCCGACGCAGGCAATGCCAGCTGAGTCTGACAACCCTGACGTGAACACAATGAACAAGGCAGCCAACTCCAAGGAAACCAGTATTACCAAGGCGATCGATTTTATGCGCGCCAACCGCCCGCTGCGCGCGGAAGAGTTGTGCCGGGATTACCTGAACCAGAACCCGGGCTGCGTCGACCATCTGCGCTTATTGGGCCACGCCTTGATGACGCAAGATCGCCTGGCGGAGGCGGAGGAACGCTTGCGTTTCGCCCTGTCCCTGGAACCGGATTTCCCGCAGTTGCATGAAGACCTTGGCAGTGTCTTGGCCATGCAGGAGCGATATGAGGAGGCTATTCCCGAGCTGGAGCGGGCCATTCAATTACAACCGGCATTACCGCTGGCGCGGAAGAAGCTCGGCCAGGTGCTGATGAAAGTTGGGCGTGGCCAAGAAGCTGGCGAGTCCTTCCAGGCATACCTCGACAGCGACCCCGACCGCGGCGCAATTGCCGAGGGTGTTGAGCACTTGAATGCGCGGCGTCGCGAGGAAGCCATCGAGGCGTTCAGCGTCGTATTAAAGAGGAGCCCCGACAATGTCAATGCCATGCGCTTTCTGGCCGCTGCCTATTTGCAGGGCAATGAGAAACTGGGCGACGCCGAGGCACTGTTGCGTCAGGCCACCCGGTTGTCACCGGGTTTCATCGACGCCTGGCTTACGCTGGGATCCGTGCTGCGGGAACGTCGCAAAAACATGGATACGATCGAGGCGTATCAGCAGGCGGTCAAACTGGCACCGGATAATGCGGAAGCCTGGGGTGGTCTCGGCAGCGCCTATGCTGCGGCCATGTATCCCGAGAAGAGTGCCGAAGCTCTCGCCAGGGCTGTCGCACTCGAACCCAATATGCCCAATGTACTTAGCATGCAGGGCCATGCGCTGAAAACCCTTGGGGACCAGGCCGGCGCACTTGAGTCCTACCGCGCGGCAATCAAGCTCAAGCCCGAGTTGGGTGAAGTGTATTGGAGTATGGCCAACCTCAAGGTCTTCAAGTTTGAAGACGAAGAAGTCAGCGCCATGTTAGAGCAGGTTGGGCGTGATGAGCTGGATGAAAGTGCCGATATTCATTTTCGCTTCGCCCTGGGAAAAGCCTTTGAGGACAAGAAGGATTACGACCAGGCCTGGAACTATTACCATAGCGGTAATCAACGTAAACGGATGACCTTGAAACACGAAGCGATGGAAATGGAACTCCGCCATACCGCGCTCAAAACCGTGTACGACCGGGCGTTTATACAAGAACGTAGCGGTCACGGTTACGAGGCGCCCGACCCGATCTTAATCGTAGGGTTGCCGCGTTCCGGTTCCACCCTGGTGGAGCAAATTCTGGCCAGCCACAGCCAGGTTGAGGGAACCTCGGAACTGCCGATCCTGGGTAAGCTCAGTGAGTCGATAGGACAGTATCGCACCGATACCATTCGATACCCCGAGGCGGTCCGAGACCTGCATAATAAGGACTGGTACGCTTACGGTCGGCAATACATTGAAGAGTGCCAGCGCCACCGGCTGACGGACAAACCTTTCTTCACCGATAAATTGCCCAACAATTTTGTCCATTTGGGCTTGTTGCACCTGATTCTGCCGAACGCTAAAGTCATCAATGCCCGCCGGCATCCGTTCGACAGCTGCCTGGGCGGTTACAAACAACTGTTCGGCTTTGGTCAAAATTTCACTTACGACATGCTGGACCTGGCCCATTACTACCAGCAATACGACGCCATGATGAAACACTGGCATGAAGTGCTGCCGGGCAAGGTCCTGGACGTGCACTACGAGGAAGTCGTGACCGACCTGGAAAGCCAGGTGCGGCGCATCCTGGAGCATTGCGGTTTATCTTTTGAACAGAGTTGCGTGGACTTTCACAAAACGGATCGGGCCGTGAAAACGGCCAGTTCGGAACAAGTGCGACAACCGATTTACACCGGGGCCATGGGTACCTGGCGGCGCTATGAACAACACTTGAGTTTATGGCAGGAACAACTGGGCTATATTATTGACGAGTTGCCCAAGGCAACGCGCAACGCCGGGTTGTAGGGAGAGCTGTCGCTCGAAGCTTAAAAGGGCCACACCTCGAGGCCATGGATGGCAGTGCGCACATCCGCGCTCAGTTGAACCGACCCAAGGGTCTTGTTGCTCGCCAGGTCGTACAGGGTCACCGTCGAGGGAGAGGAACCCCCGGCGACCAGCCGGTCGGACAGGACACACAGGCCGCGGGCGAACCCAGGCCGCGCTATTTTTTCATCCTCTGCATCGGCATGCAGCAATTTTTCCGGGTCGTATTTTGGCACGGCAAACGCGCGATCCTCCTCGCCTTCGCCACGGCCGCTATAGCGCAACAAATCGCCGGCCGAGTCGTTAAACAACACACCGTCACGAAACGGCCGGGCGTTGTGCGTGCCCGCGGGCATCTCGGCTGACATGGTAATCGTGGTTCCATTGAAGTGCAGCATGCCCCTGCATTCCAGACCGCAGATGTACATACCATGCTCGTTACAAAACACGCTGTTAAGGTGCATTTTGTTCAGCATCATCGGGCCTTCATCGGCTAGCGGGTCAAATCCCACTGCCTTGAACTTCACACCCTGGGTTTGAATATTCATGGCCCAGTTGAAACACTGCGTGTCGAGATCAAAGCCCAGGATAGTGTCAAAGCCGGCGGAGGTGAGAAACAGGCTGCGTTGCCACACCGCTATTTCGTGGCAGTGTTTGAGGTAGGGATTGCGCCAGGAATCGATGCGCTTAAAGTCAGGCGTGTAGGCGAACAATTCGTCACTGGCAGCGATATATACGCGCTCGCCATCGAAGGCAATGCCACGCAGTCCCCGGTCCCAGTCACGGCCCTGCCTGTCAATACCTTCCGTATTCCAGTCAATGGTTTGCTCCACGGACTGAGATTCGAGGTCAACCAGGTAGACACCACCTTGAATTTCGTCCTGCTGCGTACTGCGCACAACAGAACTGGTGACGAGCTTAACCACAGTAAATAAATTAAGCAGCTAAGCTCGCCGGGGGATTACCCTTTAGAAATGCTTGCGCGCGACGAACCACACCGTTCTAGGACGTGTCAGGCTTCTTTCACCTACGCCCTGCTGAGTGCCGAACCATTCCTGTTTATAGGTACTGGTAGTTAACCAGCTATAGTTCGACTTGTCCCACACATTGTCTACCTGCAGAGTCAGACTCAAGTTGTTGGGCAGATCGAGACCCATCTGGAAATTGCTCATAGTGCGTGATGGCGAAATTCCAGCTTCGTTTCTCTGTTCAATACTATTAACCCTGTTCCAGGTCTCTGACGTGTAATCCGTGGCATACCAGAGCCACAGGTCGCCTCCGAGGACATTGGGTATATCGTAGTTGAAGCTGATGTAGGCCTTTCTGTCCGGCGAGTTGGGCATGTCCATGCCATCGCGATACTCATCAGTGCCGGCAAAGACGGTCTCGGTGAATTGCGCATGACCGGCAAAAAACGAGCTTTTTATCTGCAGATTATCCGTGATTTGCCAGTTGATATTGAACTCAATGCCCTTGCTCTCTGCAGTGCCGGCATTGACGTTGCCGTATACCCACCACGGCAGGTCACCGTCGCCATAATTAGTGACCTGGTAATCTTTCCACTTCATCAAGAAAAACTGGGCGTTGATCATCAGTCGATTGTCCAGCCACGTGCTCTTGATGCCGAGCTCATAGTTGTCCATGTAATCTGCGTCATATTCGGGCAGGAGAATGTCAGGCGCATAAGCGACCGCTCGTTGGGAATTGACTCCACCCACCCTGAAGCCCTGACTGAACAAGGCATACACCATGCGATCATCATCGATATTGTAATTGAAGCTGAGCTTGTACAGGGTCTCCTGATCGTCTCCCTTCACTTCATCCACGCCATTATTATCCATAAATGCAAAGGGAGGCAGGCCTTCTGGTAAGTGGGTCTGGTTATAGACGTCGCGCTCAATTTTGGCTACGCGCGCGCCGACAATCATCGTCAAATCGTCGCTCAGGTCATAGCTGAGCTCACCAAACGCCGAGTATTGTTCGACGGTACGATCAAGAATGTTGACGTAATTGACGTCTGTCTCCGCTAATGGGCATGGGATGACGTCGTAGTAGTAATTGTAGTAACAAGCCCAGTACTGAGCGTATGCAAACGCAGGGGTATCGACAAAATTCTCTGTCGTTGAGCCGTAATACCAATAGTCCCAGACGTCCTCCCAGTAAACGCCAGCCATCCATTGTAATTTGCCGTCGCCCTGGGACGTCAGGCGAAGCTCAAACGTCTCGCGTTCCTGCGGCTGCTCGTTGAATTCAATCGATTTGTTGTACTCTGTTTCGTAATTACCATAACCGTAGTAAGACATACGCCAGTCGGCGTACGCCGTGTTGTCCCAGCCGTAGGTGATATCGCGCTCGAAATGGGTGGCCGTGGCCGTCATCGTGGCGAATCCCAGGTCACCGCTTAAGGTGGCGCCGACAGTCCACCATTCGTCGGTGCGATATTCGTCGATAAAGCGAACGATTGTATTGTCCCGCCCCAGGGAGGGGTCGGTTTCCCAACTGCCCGAGAGATCCGAATTTTCGGCGATGTAGCTGGCCAAAAGTGACCAATCGTCACTGATGTCCCACAACAAGGCGATGCGGGCGCCATCCACGTCGTATTCATTGAAATCCTTTTCTACTACGTCGGCATTGTCGTACGTATCCGCAAGGTTCCTGCCAAGAACGTTGTCGACGTAGCCGCCGTCGTGGGAGCTGTAACCAACGATCCGCACGCTCAAGACGTCATCAATCAAGGGGATATTGAGGTGTCCATTGATGTCGTAGCTGCCCGCGCCACCGGTCGTAGAACCAAAACTGGCCTCAACGCCCCCGGAAAAACCGTTATGGTTGGGTTTGTTGGTGATCATGCGAATGGTGCCGGTTTGCGAGCTGGCGCCGAACAAGGTGCCTTGGGGCCCCGGTAGCGCTTCAATCCGCTGCATATCGATGGCCCGCACACTCACCTGTTGCGAGCTCGTGGTCATCGGCACTTCGTCGAGGTAGAGGGATACCTGGCTGTCGACATACCAAGTGTTGGCATCCTCCGACACACCGCGCATGACGAGATCATTGCGCCCTGGTCTCTCGGATTTTAATACCACACTGGGCAGGGCCGCGATGTAGTCCTCCATGCTCTTAATGCCCATTTTCTCGATATCGGCGGTCGAGAAGGCAATGATGGCCTGGCCCACATCCTGCAAATTAAGCTCACGCTTGGTCGCGGTAACAATGATTTCTTCGAGACCGCCGGCCTCATTATCCTGTGCAAGTGCCGGCGCACCCGGACTCATCGCAACCACCATTGCGGCCGCTAGTGGTGTCAAGACAAAGGTTTTTTTGGAAAATTGTTTTTGGGCTCTGCCAGGGCTGGTATTGCGAATTATTACGTCGGTCATTTCAAGTTCCCCCGATCAAGATGACGTCTGGATCGCGCACACGCGGACAACCATTACATCATGCCAGATAGTGGCATGTGAACATAGGCCTCTCAATGGATGTTGCTACTGAATGATGGACTATCTTACGGGAATCGGTGACCTACGGCGTGCACTTATTTGCTTTGCCTATAGGCCAGTAGGATTCATCCTCGTATTTCATATCGTAAAAATGGAATATTCACCGGTTCAGCCCTTCTTGATATTGCGGTACTTGCCGGGCGCAATTCCCATGGAATTCTTGAAAACCCTCGAAAAATAGTAGGGGTCGCGATAACCGGTTTCCAGCGCAATCGTCTTAATAGGTTTGCCACTCAGATCCAGCAGGCGGCAAGCCAGACGCATCCGCAGATGAATGAAATATGCCATGGGTGACTGTCCGGTCTGAGCACGGAATATTTCCGAGAAATGACTGACTGACATGCCGGCCTCGCGAGCGAAATCCTCAAGGCGCAACGGCGAATCCAGGTTGATCTGCATATACTCAACAACCGACTCTAGGCTCGAGCGTCGTCTGCCGGAGCGCGGCTCCATTGGCAGCAATTGATTGCGATACAGGAGCAGCGAGAGTATGTGCTGCGTGGATTGAGCGGCATAAATCAGGGAAGGCAGGCCATAGCCGTCGTGCAGGGCATCCAGACAGTAGCGAAACAGCCGCGCGGCTTCGTTCTGCGCGGAGGCCTCGATTGGCACAGGCTGGCCCGATCGAGGGATGCGTTTGACATAGTAGTCGGTGTCTTCCCCTAAAAAATGCACCCAGTAAATGGACCAGGGATCATCGTCCGCCGCCCAGTAAGTGTGCTGTGTGTGTCTTGGGACAATCAATAATTCGCCGGCTCGCAGGTGTGCCTTCTGGCCGTTGACGACGACATGACCGTGGCCGCCAACGCACATCATCAGGTGATCCTGTCTGGCCCCATTCGGCCGGTCACGGTAATGGTGGGCCGCTGTCGGAAACCAGCCGATATCGGTTGGATACACTGAACGAACCAGCGGATGTTGCCGCGCTCGGACCAGCACGGGGCGCGGGATGACGAACATTTCCTGGCCTGCGAAGCCTTCACGGAGCTTCAGATTGCTCACCGCCATGACTCTCTGTCCTTTCTCAGGTCTTCGTAAGAATATCCATCACTTCGTATCAAATGTCCATTTTCAAAGGCCCCGCTTGTTGCCTATGCTGGGAAGAATGTCGGAAATCGTCCTGGAAGATCATCGGTGAGCAGCTTTTCTCAGGGTCTGTCAGACAACGGGCTGGATATCATTCGCTTGCAAAACGACTGCGTGGATCTTGCGATTGTGCCGGCTGTCGGTGGCAAGATTCTCGAACTGATCGATCGGCGCAGTGGCCGCAACTGGCTGTGGCGAAATCAGCATATTCCGCTTGCCAGGGCGAGTCGCAACGCCGATTTTAATTGTGACCAGGACTCGGGCGGCTGGGACGAGGTGCTGCTATCGATCAGGCCCGGCAAGATTCGTTCTGCGAGCGATCAGTTTGCTGCGATCCCGGATCACGGCGACCTGGTCGGTTGCGAATGGTCCGTTGAAAAACTTCGAGTAACGCCAGCCGGAGACGTCGTTTGTGAAATGACCGCGCTCGGCACCTCAGCTCCGTATCGATTTAGACGCCGTATACGCTTGCCGAACGGCGAACCGATTGTCGAATTTCATTATTCACTAAGCAATGACGGCGATGATCCGCTGCCATGTTATTGGTGTGCGCATGCCTTACTGGCCGTCGAGCCCGATGCAAGCATCGAAATTGACGGCAGCCCACCGTTACGCGTGGACGATACAACAACCCAGGAATACACCGATGCAAATAGCGAACAATATTGGCCAAATCTCCTGTTACGGGACGGCAAGTCGCTCGATCTGTCACGTAGCTTCCCGATTAACGATGCGCGACGCTCTTTCGCGAGCAAAATTTTTGTTCGCTCACCGGCATCGGGAGTTGCGAGCGTGTTACTGGGCAAAAAAGGCGCACAGCTGACATTCAGGTTTGATCCGGTCGAATTGCCCTGGATTGGTTTATGGATCAACAATCAGGCTTGGTCCGGCTGTGGCTCGGATCCGTATATGAATCTTGGCTTCGAGCCTGCTACGAGCCCTTATGACTGCGTCAACCAGGCCATCGAAAACGGTGCTGTGCCCTGGCTTGAGGCTGGCGCTGAACGCCGATGGTCCCTGAGCGTGGAGTTACGGGCGTGAATATGCCGGCCCGATTTAGCGAGGCCTTGAATGACTTCAGTGCCGGGACCGCCGGCGGCGCTGTTCTGGTAAAGGTGCCGGCGCGAGTCAACATCATCGGTGAGCATTCCGACTATAACAATGGTTTTGTCTTGCCGATGAGTACAGCAATCTTCACCTGGGCGACAGCAAGTCCGCGCGACGATCGAAAAATCGAAGTTACGTCGCACAACATTGGCGAAACATGTCTGTTCGAGCTTGACGGCATTCAACCCGGCCAGCCGTTCAGTTGGGTCGAATACGTCAAGGGCGTTGCAGCGGAACTCGAAGGCTTCGGTATCGTACTGCGCGGTGCGGACATTCTCATCGAGAGTGACATTCCACTGGGTGCAGGCCTGAGCTCGTCAGCATCGCTGGAACTCGCTGTCGCGAAAACCTTGCTTGCGGTCGTCGGGGAAAGTGTTGCGGGGCCCGAGCTGGCGAAGCTTTGCCAGAAAGCCGAGCAAAACTATGCAGGTGTTCGTTGCGGCATCATGGATCAATACACATTGAATTGCGCCGAGGAAGGACACGCGATCCTTCTGGACTGCCGCTCACTGGAAGTGTTCCAGATCCCGATGCCACCCGAGTTTGGATTCATCTTGACCGATTGCGGTGTAAAACACCGGCTGCCTGACGGCCGGTTCAACAGCCGTGCCGACGAATGCGAGGCAGCGGTGGAGATACTTGCACGTAATGCGCCAGACATAGAATCGCTGCGCGATTTGCGAACCGACGTTCTGGAGGTAAACAGGACGGCGCTCGGTGACGTGTTGTATCGACGCTGTCGTCACGTTGTTAGCGAGAACGAGCGTGTGAAGAGTGCAGTCCAGGCGATCGAGGATGGCGAACTGCAAAAATTAGGTGCATTGTTCGACGCCTGTCACACGAGCTTGCGCGACGACTACGAAGTCAGCTGCGATGAGCTTGAAGCGCTCGTAAAAGCGGCGAATGCCAGTAATGGTGTGTTTGGGGCGCGCATGGTAGGTGCGGGTTTTGGTGGTTGCGTGTTGTCGGTATGCAGGTCCGACAGAGTCTCGGAGGTGGCGACGGAAATACGTGCGAACTATGCAACGGTGACAGGTCAGGAACCCTGGCAACATATCGTCGAGCCTGCAAAACCGGCCCGTGTGATCACCCAGTCATGAGGTTTGCAGATCAATCACACGCTCGCCGCAACCTGCTGACGGGTGAATGGGTGTTGGTATCGCCACAGCGCTTGTTGCGGCCCTGGCAGGGCCAGGTGGACGACGTCGAGACAAAGAAATTGCCCGCATACGATGCCGGTTGCTACCTTTGCCCGGGGAATGAGCGTGCCAATGGCAACAGGAATCCCGAATACCAGGGAGCGTTTGCGTTCGATAATGACTATGCAGCGGTAACTGATGTCAGCGATATCGACCCGCAGAACCATCCGCTGTTCGAGGCCCGACCGGAGACAGGGTGTTGTCGCGTGCTCTGTTACACAGAGCGGCATGACCTGCGTTTGGCGACGATGGATAACGACCAGGTATGTATGGCACTGAGCGCAATGATCGCTGAATTCAGCGAACTGGATTCGCGTGATGATATTGCGTATGTGCAGGTCTTCGAGAATCGCGGCAGCATGATGGGCTGCAGTAATCCGCATCCGCATGCGCAGATCTGGGCAACATCGAACCTGCCGAACGAGCCGAATAAGGAGCACCAAGCTCAGCTGGCCTACTGGCAGAAAAATGGCAATGTGTTGCTCGACGACTACTTGCAGGCGGAACTGAAAGACGGATCACGCGTTGTCGTTGCGGGCGGGCATTTCGTGGCTGTAGTGCCTTACTGGGCTGTGTGGCCATTCGAGACGCTGATAGTGCCGCGGCGGGTGGTTGCAGGGCCGGATGAACTGGGCGCCGAGGAGGTGGCGAGCCTTGCCGAGGTCCTGCGCCAGGTGCTGGCCGGTTACGAGACATTATTTGATGCTGCCGTGCCGTACTCGCTCGGCTTGCATCCAAGACCCTCGGATGGACAAGCACATCCGGAGTGGCAGTTTCATATCCATGTTTATCCTCCCTTATTGCGTTCTGCGACGATTCGCAAATATCTCGTAGGCTTCGAGATGTTCGGCATGCCGCAGCGAGATCTCACCCCCGAAGTGGCCGCAGAAAAGCTCAGAGAAGCACACCAAAACAAAAGACACTCAAAGGATGATTGATTTAGTGAAAAACGTACACAGATTTTCATTCATGGTGGCAATAATGATAGGAGTTGTTGCCTGTTCCGGGGGAGGATTGGACGCGGGTTCGCGACCACACTGGAACAATATCGATGTCATCCGGGACAACGTTGAGCCACCGCGCGCGCATTTCGTGGCCTATCGAAGTGCTGCAAACGCGCTGAACGGTGACCTAAGCGCCAATTTGCGCTATCGGTCTTTAAACGGCGACTGGAAATTCAACTATTCAGATGCGCCGGCCGATCGTCCCGCCGATTTCTACCGAATGGATTTCGACGTGTCGGGGTGGAATGACATTCCTGTGCCCTCGAACTGGGAGCGCGAGGGTTATGGCTACGCGATTTACGTGAATGTGCCGTACCCGTTCGAGATCGACGAACCCAATGTCCCGACCGAAGAAAATCCGGTGGGGTCCTATCGCCGTAGCTTCGACCTGCCTGCGTCATGGACTGGTGACGAAATTTTCGTCGAGTTTGGCGCCATCAGTTCGGCGTTCTACGTCTGGATCAATGGCGAATACGTGGGTTACAGCGAAGGCAGCAAGACGCCGTCGGAGTTCAATGTCACCGACTTTGTGCACAGCGGCGACAACACGATAGCGGTCGAGGTGTATCGCTGGAGTACAGGAAGTTATCTTGAGGACCAGGACTTCTGGTCCCTAAGCGGCATCCAGCGAGACGTCAGAATTTACGCCCGGCCGTCCGTGCGCGTGCGCGACTTCTTCGTGCATGCGGGTCTGCAAAACGACTATCGCGACGGCGCGTTTCGGCTCGAGCTGGCGCTCGTTAACGATACCGGGGAGTCCGTCGAGCGAACAATCGCCTACGAAATTCGAGATGGCGACGATGTCATAAATGCTGCGGTGGCGACGCTGCGATTGCAGCCGGGCGAAGTAATGCACGAGTTCTCCGCCGTACTCGAGAACATACGAACCTGGTCGGCGGAAACGCCGAAGCTGTACACGCTGCTGATAACGATCGATGGTGGAGAAACGATCGTGCAGGATATTGGATTTCGCACGTCCGAAATCATCAACGGCCGGTATTTGATCAACGGCAAACTCGTCAAGCTCAAGGGCGTCAACCTGCACGAGCATCACGACGACAATGGGCATGTCGTTGACGAAGCAACGATGCTGACCGATATCCGCCTGATGCAGGGCGCTAATCTCAATTCTGTTCGCAATTCACATTATCCGCAGCCGGAGCGCTGGTATGAATTGACGAGCGAATACGGGCTGTACGTGATCGACGAGGCCAACATCGAAAGCCACGGCTATGGCTACGATCACGACAAGACACTTGGCAACAAGCCGCACTGGATGGCGCACCATCTCGACCGCACTCAACGCATGCTTGAGCGCGCAAAAAATTATCCTTCAGTGATTATCTGGTCGCTGGGTAACGAAGCCGGTGATGGCGTCAATCTCGGTGCGACTTATAACTGGATCAAGTCGCGCGATCTGTCACGCCCCGTGCAATACGAAACCGAAGGCAATATCGATGAGGTTGGCGAGCGGCACTCGGATTTTCATTCGAGCATGTACTGGCGCTATTGGCATATGGAGGAGTACGCGCAGATACACAATGACCGGCCGTTCGTCCTGATCGAATACTCGCACTCGATGGGCAATAGCACGGGTAACCTGATCGATTACTGGGACGTGATCAATCGCTACGATGTGCTGGCCGGTGGTTTTATCTGGGATTGGGTCGATCAAGGATTGCTCGAACACAATGCAGATGGTGTGCCGTACTGGACCTATGGAGGTGACTATGGACCTGTTGGCGTCCCTTCGAGTGGCAACTTCAATTTCAATGGCATCGTTTTTCCAGACCGTCGGATTCAGCCGGCCTATTGGGAAGTCAAGCGCGTCTATCAATATGTGGACTTCGAACTGACGGACTTCGGGAGCGGCGGGATAACTGTCAGGAACAACTACGACTTTATCAACCTGTCCGAATTCGAGTTGGTTTGGGAAGTGCTGGCGGACGGGAAGGTAGTACAGGATGGTGTGGTCAGAGAACTGGCGATAGGACCGGAAAGTGAGGGTGTCGTCTTGCTGCCGTACAATTCGCGGGCCCTGCGCAGCGGACCCGAGTATCACCTGAACTTGCGACTCTATGCTCCCGAAAAACGTGGCCTGCTACCGGCCTCTCACGTTTATGCAGCAATGCAGTTTGAACTGCCCAGTTACGTTGGCCACTATGCGTCAGATGAACGGTTCCTGGGCGCTTTCTCCGTCGCCGACACAGAAGATGCGATTCGGGTCAGTGGTGTTAACTGGGCCGCCGCCGTCAGCAAGGAGTCCGGTTTGCTGTCATCGCTCAGCTGGGCTGGCGAGGAGCTGATGTTGACGCCGCTGGTGCCCAATTTCTGGCGCGCGCCAACCGATAATGACTTTGGCAATTACATGCAGGACTGGGCCGCAGTCTGGGAGCAGGCCGGCCGGAATAGATCGCTTTTGTCGTTGACGGTATCGCAGAAGTCGAAGGCATCGGCCGTTGTGACGGCAGAGTACGGATTTAGCGATAAAGACGGCCTGGAGATAGCGCGATGGAAGACTGTATTCACGTTCGCTATTGATGGTCGCATTCACATCGCCAATGCATTTGAGCGCAATGATGGGCTACCGGTCATTCCCCGGCTCGGCATGAACGTCGAACTCGTGCGTGGCCTCGAAAACGTCGAGTGGTTCGGCCGTGGACCTTTCGAAAATTACGTGGACCGCAAGCTGGCAGCTGATGTTGGACGTCATGCGAGCAAGGTTGCTGATCACTACGTACCCTACATGCGACCGCAGGAAAACGGTTACAAAACGGACACTCGCTGGTTGTCTCTCGACGACACGTCAGGCGCTGGTTTGCTGGTGATCGGCGACGAGCCCATCAGTTTCAGCGTACATCACAATCGCATGTCAGATTTCGTGCCACCTGTGAAGATTGCGATCACCAGCGAGGATGGGCCGGGTGCGCGGGACAATAAGAAGCGCGTCAATATTCATGTCAGCGATATCATCCCGCGCAACATCGTTGCGCTGAATATCGACTATGGCCAAATGGGCGTCGGCGGCGATGACTCGTGGGGCAAGCGCACCTTGTCGAAGTATTCGTTAACGGATACGAATTATAATTACGGATTCACCTTGTTAATGTATTCTCCGGGCAACGGTCGCCTGGACGAACTCGTCAGTCGCTAGACAATAATAATAGAGAACCGCTTTGTACCTTGAGACCTTGGACCTTACTGTCGTTGCCATTTACGCGATCTCGCTGCTGCTGATTGCGCAATGGGTTTCCCGGGAGAAACACGGCCACAAGAAGGACACGAAGGATTATTTTCTGGCGGGCAAGGCCCTGCCGTGGTGGGCAATCGGTGCGTCGCTGATCGCCGCCAACATATCGGCAGAGCAAATCATCGGCATGTCGGGTTCCGCATTCGTCATGGGGATCGCGATCGCGTCCTATGAGTGGATGTCGGCAATCACGCTCATCATCGTCGGCAAGTATTTATTGCCGGTATTCCTGAAGCACCAGATTTATACGATGCCGCAATTTCTCGAGCAGCGCTATGACCATCGCGTGCGCACGGTGCTCGCGACGTTCTGGCTGGGCGTTTACGTCTTCGTCAACCTCACGTCGATACTCTGGCTCGGCGCTCTCGCGATCAACACGATCACAGGCCTGGACATTACTTACGCGATGCTCCTGCTCGCTGCATTCGCGGCGGCATACTCGCTCTATGGTGGCCTGAAAGCGGTAGCGCTGACCGACATCATTCAGGTTGTGCTGCTCGTGTTTGGTGGATTGATGATTGCCTATATCTCGATGAACGAGATCTCCGGCGGAGCTGGCGTATTCGCCGGCTTCGGCATGATGCTTGAGCAGATGCCCGAAAAGTTCGACATGATCCTGTCCAAAGACAATCCCCACTACATGAGTCTGCCGGGAATCTCGGTTCTCGTCGGTGGCATGTGGGTCATGAATCTGTCGTACTGGGGCTTCAACCAGTACATCATTCAGCGGGCGTTGGCGGCGAAGAACAGTCGCGAGGCACAAAAGGGCATCGTATTCGCTGCGTTCCTCAAAATGCTGATGCCGGTGCTCGTCGTGTTGCCGGGTATTGCGGCAGTCATGCTCGCGCCCGACCTGTCGGCACCGGACCAGGCATACCCGGAAGTCATGAAGCTATTGCCAGTCGGCATCAAGGGTCTCGTGTTCGCCGCGCTTATTGCCGCAATCGTGTCATCGCTCGCTTCTATGACTAACAGCATCTCCACGATTTTCACGATGGATCTCATTGCGCACAGCGGCGGCCGCTCGGAGCAACAACTGGTTACCATCGGCCGCGTAACCAGCCTGTCTGCCTTAGGCATAGCGACCATCGTTGCGCAGCCATTGCTCGGGAATTTCGACCAGGCGTTCCAGTACATCCAGGAATTCACGGGCCTGTTCACACCGGGCATCGTAGCGATATTTCTGCTGGCAATATTCTGGAAGCAGACGACAGCCAATGGCGCGCTGTCGGCGGCAATTGGGTCGGCGGTATTTTCAATTACCTGTAAACTGTATTGGCCATCGCTGCCGTTTATTGACCGCGTCGGATTGGCGTTTATACTTTGCATTTTGGTTGGCATCGTCGTATCGAAACTGGAAGCAAAAGGAGAAAACCCGAAGGCCATCGACTACGGTTCTGTCGACACATCGACGAGCACAGGATTCAACTGGGCGACGCTGGTTATTGTGCTCATGCTGACCGGCTTGTACATCACATGGTGGTAAATAATTAGCACTCTCCCGGGTGCGAAGGAGCTTGTTCGTGAAAATACTATTGGTATTTGTTTTATTGGCCCTGGTTGGCGTTGCGCAGGCAGCTAACGAGATTGACTCAAAGGTCGAGACCGCACTGGCCGCCGAATCACGTCCGGAAGCAGATCGCGAGCGAGACCGGAATCGTCGCCCGCTCGAGACGCTGAATTTCTTCGGCCTGAAGGACGACATGCGCGTGCTGGAGCTGATTCCCGGCGGGGGTTGGTACACGCGAGTGCTGGCGCCCGTGCTTTCCGAAAACGGCAAACTTTATGTGGCAATCGGCGCTGGCAGAGTCAGCAGAAATGTATTGGACCAGCCGGGATTCGAGCAGGTAGAACTGCTGGATACCTCGGATAATCTGCACCGCCCGGATGGAAGTCGGTTCTACGTTCTCGAGGACTTCGACTTTGACGTTTCCAACCTGGATATGGTGGTGACGTTTCGTAACCTGCACAACTTCGATGTGGACTCCCGAGCCAGGATAAACAGCCAGGCCTTCAAAGCGCTGAAATCCAGTGGACTCTACGGTGTTGTCGATCACACGGCTCGACACATGGAGCCGGCCAACCATGAGAATCGTCGCCGCATCGATCCCGTGATCATCATTAAGGAGATGTTGGAGCAGGGCTTCGAGTTCGTTGATTATTCCGCTCTGCATTACCGTGCCGATGACGAACTCGTTTACGAGGTAGGGCGACGATCAGTTACCGGGAATACGGATCGATTTACGCTATTGTTTCGGAAGCCCTGAAGTCGGTCTCGCCCTGTAAAAACCGATATCCAACTTACGAGACTTTTTTCATGTGATTTCGAGGATGTTTACCCCAAGGGCACGTAGTCCGTGGAAACGTCGAAGGTCAGTTATCACTAGATGGAGGTATAAATGAGAATGCGTATTTTCTTATTTCTGATTGCGACCGCTGTTGCATCAACAGGACTCGCGTGTGCTGAAACAGTTGAACAAGCTGAATCCGGAAAAAAGAAGGACATATTAGCTGGAACAATTCAAGGCCTAAGAATTGACAATATCATGACAAGTCAACTTGAATTAGTCGAAGGTACGGAGATCATTATTAGTCACGTTGAAATTCCCGCAAACACTACACTTCCAAAACACTGGCATCCGGGGGAAGAGTTTGTATATGTCTTGGAAGGCTCGGAGGTCCTGTGGCAAAAGGATAAACCTGATGTGCATCTGAAAAAGGGTGATGTTTTTAAGGTGCCCTTAAGACAGATACACACCGCCACGACCGGCGAAGAAGGGGTAACAGTGTTGGTTTTTCGAGTTCACGAAATGGGGCAGCCTGTTCGAGTTAACGTTGAGTAGTTATCTTCATTGTACTCTGTCGATCATCTGGGGCGAATGACCGCTTCACAAGCCGCCTGTCGAAAGCCTACCATGCGAACGGCAGCTATAGGATTGCGATTTCAACCGGTCGATGCAACACTTTGTGTGAAACGCATTACATGGCATTGTCGAATTGAGATCCAAAATTCTTGCACATCGTTTGGGGCCAGAGGCGCGACCGCGAA
>JADFNV010000023.1 GCA_022563195.1 Pseudomonadota bacterium | reverse complement strand
GGTGACTGTCAAGGAAGAAATCCTCAATCCGCGCGTGCATCCGTGTCCCATCGAGACCTGCGGTTGCGTGGCATCGTTCGACAAGGTCATGGGTCAGCTGACGGTCAACGTGACGTCGCAGGTGCCGCATCTGTTTCGTACCGTGCTTGCCATGCTGTCCGGAATCCCGGAAAGCAAGATTCGTGTTATCAGTGGCGATATTGGCGGTGGCTTCGGCAACAAGGTGCCGATCTATCCGGGCTACGTGATCGCCGTCGTCGCGTCGATCGTCACGGGACTGCCGATCAAGTGGATTGAATCTCGCATCGAGAATATTTCGACGACTGGATTTGCCCGCGACTATCACGGCATCGGCGAACTCGCCGCCGACAAGGATGGCCGTATCAAGGCGTTGCGATTTTTCGCCCTCGCCGACCATGGGGCGTTCAATTCACACGTGTCGGCAACCGTGTTGCCGGCCGGATTGTTCAGCATCTGCACGGGTTCTTACGACATACCCGCGGCGTATTGTCGCGTCGATGCCGTCTATACGAACAAGGCGCCGGGCGGGGTGGCCTATCGCTGCTCGTTGCGGGTCACCGAAGCGGTCTACCTGATCGAGCGCATGATCGACATTCTGGCGCTTAAGGTGGGCGTTGATAAAGCGGAGATACGCCGGCGCAACTTCATCAAAGAGGACATGTTCCCTTACACCACGTCGTTGGGATGGACCGTCGACAGTGGTAGTTATCACAATGCGCTCGACAAGGTATTGAAGGCCGTCGACTACGAGGGACTCTTGAAGGAACAGGCCGAAAAGCGCGCCAACGGCGAATTGATGGGCATCGGCATCAGCACCTTTACTGAAATCGTGGGCGCCGGACCGACCAAGATCTGCGACATTCTCGGCATCGGCCTGTTCGACAGCTGCGAAATCCGCGTCAACCCGACGGGCAGTGCCATTGCGCGATTCGGCACGATGAGCCAGGGACAGGGGCACGCGACCACGTATGCGCAGATCATAGCCACGGAACTCGGCCTGCCGTCGGATGAAATCCAGATCGAGGAAGGCGATACCGACACGGCGCCATACGGCGCGGGCACCTGGGGCTCGCGGTCGACTCCGGTAGGCGGTGCCGCCGCGGCGTTGGCGGCCCGCAAAATCCGGGCGAAAGCGAAGACTATCGCCGCACACCTGCTGGAGGTTGGCGAAGCCGACCTGGAGTGGGAGATCGACCGCTTCAAGGTTAAAGGTAATCCCGAGCAGACCAAGACGATGAAGGAAATCGCCATGGTGGCGCACACGGGCAACCTGCCGGACGGCATGCAACAGGGCCTCGATGCGAGCGAATACTACGATCCACCGAACCTGACATTTCCATTCGGCGCTTATGTCTGCGTGGTCGACATCGACCGTTTCACCGGGGAGACCAAGGTCCGGCGTTTCTACGCGCTGGACGATTGCGGCACGCGCATCAACCCGATGATCATCGAGGGCCAGATTCACGGTGGCCTGACCGAAGCCTTTGCGGTCGCGTTTGGCCAGGAGATCCCGTTCGACGAAAATGGCAATCATCTCGGCAACAGCCTGATGGACTATTTCATTCCCACATCGTTTGAAACGCCACATTGGGAAACCGACGAGACCGTTACACCCTCGCCGCACCATCCGATCGGCGCCAAGGGCGTCGCGGAATCGCCCCATGTCGGTGGCATTCCGTGTTTCTCCAACGCGGTCGTGGATGCGTTTGCGCATTTAGGCGTGACGCACATGGACATGCCGCACTCGGCTTATCGCGTATGGCAGCAGTGTAAAGCGCTGGGAATCGACAAGCATGCAGACACATAGCGGCGATCCGGCATGAAGGTGCAACTCGACAAAACGTTTCCCCTGCCAAGCACGCCGGCAATCGCGTGGGAATTTTTGCAGGACGTCGAAGCGGTTGCCGCGTGTATGCCCGGCGCGCAGATTACCGAGCGCGTTGACGAGAACCGCCACAAGGGCACGGTGAAGGTTAGAGTTGGGCCGGCGACGATGTCGTTCAGAGGCGAAGTCGAGGTGCAAGACATCGACCCGACGACGCAGTCTCTGCGCCTGATCGGCAAGGGTACGGACAGCACCGGAAATTCCGGTGTGACCATGAATCTACTCGCGCGCATCGACGCGGTCGATGGCGGCTTGTGCGAGTTGGTCGGTTCGAGCGAAGTCTCGATGAGCGGCAGGTTGGCGGCCTTCGGCGGACGCTTGATGAACTCGGTCGCCGACAAAATATTGCTGCAGTTCGCGGACAACTTCGCGGCAGAGGTCGCGGCGCTGCAGGAGCAACACTCTGGGTCTGCGGTAGCAGGCGACGACGAGCCGACCATGGTGGCCCCGGCATCACGTGCCAAAGAACTCAATGCGCTCGCGCTCGGATGGGCAGTTTTCATGGACTGGCTGCGCGGTCTTTTTGCCAAGAAAAGGGCGTGACGCTCGCGACCGACCGAACAGCGGATATTGCTGGCTTGCAGGGTCAGCTCGAATCTGCCGGCTATGTCGCCGAAGCCTCGCTCGCGGCAACGTTGCTGCTGACGCTCGATCTCGGTCGGCCGTTGCTGGTAGAGGGGGACGCCGGCGTCGGCAAGACAGAAATCGCCAAAGCGTTCGCGACGGTGCGCAGCGCACGCCTCATCCGTCTGCAGTGTTACGAAGGGCTCGACGTGCACGCCGCGATGTACGAGTGGAACTACCAGCGGCAATTATTGGCGATTAAACTGCTCGAGCAAGACGATCGTCCGCTGGCTGCCAAAGAAAAAGACATCTTCTCCGAAACGTACTTGCTGAAGCGGCCACTGCTCGAGGCCATCAGTTGCGACGAACCGCCCGTGTTGCTCATCGACGAAGTGGATCGCGCCGACGAGGCGTTCGAGGCCTATCTGCTCGAATTATTGTCCGACTTCCAGATTTCGATTCCGGAACTGGGCACGGTACACGCGATTACACGACCGTTGGTTATCATCACGTCAAACGGCACGCGTGAACTCTCTGACGCGCTGCGTCGTCGGTGCCTGTATCAGTTCATCGAGTATCCTGATTTTGCGAAGGAACTGGCCATCGTCAAAATCAAGGCGCCGCAGGCAGCGGATCAGCTCGCCCGCCAGGTGGTGGCATTCGTGCAACAGGTTCGTCGTATGGAGCTGCAGAAAAAGCCGGGCATTGCAGAAACGCTGGATTGGACGGCGGCCTTGCTGCGCATGGGCATCACAGTCATCAACGATGACGGCGCGGAACGCATCATCGATACATTGAGCGCGCTCATTAAAACTCGCGATGACCGCACTGGATTTACTCCCGATGTGGTGGCGCGCATCGCGGCGACATGTTGACGATTGAGGCGGCCGAATGCGGCGACGTCGGCACCGATTTATTGACGCGGCTCGCGGGCTTTACGGCATTTCTGCACGGCAATGGCTACGGCGTAAGCGCCGCCGATACGGTGGATATTGTCGACACTGCCGCGCAGACGGGCATACTCAATCAAGCGATCCTGCGCTGGAATTTGAAATCGTTGCTGTGTAAGCGTTTCGAAGAATGGCAGCGCTTCGACGCCTTGTTCGATGCTTACTTCCTGCCGCCGAACAAAAGCGTATTCGTGCAACGCGACGCGGCGCCCGATACCGAGGAAGTGACTAACGGGGGTGACGATGGCGGCGCGCACGAATCGCCGGACACGGTAGAAGATGCGGTAGTCGACGACACGGAAGCCGCCGGACACGGCGCGAGTCGCGAGGAGAATCTGTCGTCAACGGATTTCAGTGAACTCAACCAGGCGGACCAGGCGCGCATAGTCGAAGCATTGATGCGCCGCCTGGCACGGCGTCTCAAACACCTGAAACTGCGTCGCGAGGTGCGCTCGCAGCGTGGCCGGCGGCTCGATCTGCAAAGCACGATACGACAAAGTGTCGCAAGTGGTGGCACGCCCTTGCGACTCGCATGGAAGACACGTCGCCGCGTTCGCCCACGCCTGGTGTTGCTGCTGGATGTGAGCCGCTCGATGAACGCCTACAGTTTTTTCTATTTGCGTCTCGCGCGTGCGTTGTGCAAAGAACTTAAGGATGTGCATTGCTTCATATTTCATACCCGCATCACGAGCGTCGCTGAGGCATTGCGAGACCCGGATCCATGGCGAGCGCAAGAACGCCTGAATGTGCTTGCCGTCGGGTGGGGCGGCGGTACGCGCATCGGTGAATGCCTGCAGGAATTCAATCGTGAGCAAGGTTCGCGCCTGGTGCATTCGCGCACCGGCGTGATCATCGTCAGCGACGGCTACGACACCGGTGACACTGCACTGCTGGCTGCCGCCCTCGGCACGCTGCGGAGACGCGCGCGGCGCATGATATGGTTGAATCCATTATTGAATCAGCCGGATTTCACGCCCGTGGCTCGCGGCATGCGCACGGCCATGCCCTATCTCGACTTACTGGCACCGGGCGGTGACCTCGCGGCCATCGAGCGGGTGTTACCGCAACTGATCGAGTCATTGCAATGAGTGTGCAAGACATCAAAGAAACCATCGAGCAACTGACTGCGGCTGGCAAAGCCTACGTTGTTGCCACCGTGGTTCGCACGGTGGCACCAAGCTCGGCCAAAGCCGGCGACCGCGCGGTACTCGACGAGAACGGCATTCTTGCCGGTTGGGTCGGTGGCGGTTGCGCGAAGCCAGCGGTGACCAGCAACGCCGTTGACGCACTTCACGATGGACGAACGCGCCTGATCCGCATCAGCCGCGATCTTGAAGGCCTTGAAAGCGGTATTATCGGTTACCCGATGACCTGCCAGAGCGGCGGGACGTTGGACATCTTCATCGAGCCCATGATGCCCAAACCGTTATTGGTAGTGATAGGACAGACCGCTATCGCGCAGGCGCTTTGTGCACTCGCTGCGGGCGCCGGATTTGACGTCATCGTCGCGGCGCCGGGGGGTAAACAAGAAAGATTTACCGCGGCGAGCGGCTGGATTGAGGATTTCGACGATGTTGCCAAAATCGAACGGCCGCCATCGGCAATCGTCGTCGCCACACAGGGCTCCGGCGACGCTCGCGCTCTCGATGCGGCGCTCAATCTGGGTTCAGGCTACATTGGTCTTATCGCCAGCCCGAAAAAAAGTGCGCGTCTTAAAGAGACAATGAAGCAACGGGGCTTTGACGCTAACGCGGTGGATCGCATCGATGCTCCAGCAGGACTTGATATCGGTGCCGTCACGCCAGAAGAAGTCGCCGTATCCGTGTTGGCCGAACTGGTGCAACGTCGACGGCAGGGCAGCGACGATCGCATGACGGCAGATTCAGAAAAAAGCATAGCCGGCGAGCATGCAGGAACCCACTGAAGTCCTCGCAACGGCACTTGCCTGGCTTGAGGCCGGCCGCAAAGTTGCGTTGGCTACCGTGGTGGAGACGTGCGGCTCGTCGCCGCGGCCCGTCGGCAGTAACCTGGTGATCGCGGCCGACGGCGCGTTCGAAGGATCGGTGTCCGGTGGCTGTGTGGAGGGCGCCGTGGTCAGCGCCGCACAGGATGTGATTGCCAGCGGTGAATCGATCATGATGGACTTCGCTTACACCGATGCTGATGCATGGGAAGTGGGTCTGGCCTGCGGTGGATCTATCCAGGTGTTTGTGGAGCGCATCGAGTGAAGCGCGAATTGTTGGGCGCACTGGTGGCGGCCCAGCAGAGGAAACAGCCCGCAGTTCTCGTTCGTGGACTGACGACCGGCAAGCATTGTGTGCTTACCCGAGAGGAAAGTCTGGGCGACATGGACGACATCGATCCAGATGTCGTTGATGTGGCGCGCGCAGCGTTGGATTCCGACGGCACACGCATCGTCGAGGCAGATGGCGAGCGCTACCTGCTGCAGACCTTGGCGAGCAAGCCAAGGATGCTCATCGTCGGCGCGGTTCACATCGCACAATCGCTCATTCCGATGGCCATGCAGGCCGGTTACGAGATTATCCTCATTGATCCCCGCACCGCATTTGCCAATCCGGAGCGCTTCCCCAACATCCGTATCGATAACCGCTGGCCACACGAAGCGATGTCTGAATTCGAATTGGACGCTCGCACGGCGATCGTGGCGCTCAGTCATGATCCGAAAATTGATGAACCGGCGCTGCAGGCGGCAATGGATTCGAACGTTTTTTACATCGGCGCCCTCGGCAGCAGAGGCAACCACGCAAAAAGACTCAAGCGGCTGGCAGCACTTGGCTATTCGAAAGCCCAGCTGAGCCGAGTTCACGGACCGATAGGTCTGTCGCTTGGGGGCCGATCCCCGGCAGAGATCGCCGTGGCCATACTGGCGCAGGTTATCCAGTCACGACATCAGCCGACGTCAGGATAGCTTTCACATCTGGCCGACAGCCGAATAACGCGGCCATCGCCGAACGCTCGAAGCCGGATTTTTCAGTGTGGTGAGTGCCTGCTCAGGCGCCTCGGCCCGGCTGAGGGCTAAATCACTGAAATAACGCCAAAATCCCGGTTTTGCCTGATTAATCCGCTCGATTGGTCATATTCCCCAAAATTTGAACCAGTCCCTCTAATTAGTGTGACGTATGTGCAATATTCCGCTGATGCGGAGAGTGACAGCGGAAGTTGCTAGATAATGATTTACGACCAGGAAGATCAGAAAGAATCCCAGACCATAGAAGCACTCGTTCCCATGGTCGATCTGTTTGCCGTGCTTGCCATCGTATTCATGATCTATGCAAGTGACGAAATCAACATCACCGAATTGACAACCGCAAAAAAGATGCAGGAGGTTGTGGAAACCGTCGAGCAGATGAAACAGGTTGTGGAAACCATCGAGAGGGAAAGTAAAGAACGAATCGCAGAGGTCGAACAAAAAAGCGAAAAAATGGTACAGGACATCATCGATCAATACGAAAACGATCCACAGATCATGCTGGCAAGGGAGGCGGACAAAACACTACAAGAAGTTAAGGAAGAACGACGGAAAAAAGCGGAAGAGTTAGTACAGGCATTTACGGCAATGTTAGAGGCGCAACAAAGTGCGGCCGCCGATGAATACGAAAACCTCGTCACCAGCATTGAACGCAAGCACGAGGAAGTTCTGTCGGACGAATTGGTCGAATTGAACGAGCAGAAACAAGCCGAACTGGAAAGCGAAAGACAGGAGCTCAGAGCAGAGGTCGAAGTTGAAAAAACCGAGCTCCAAATACAACAAGAAGAAGCCATCGAAAGAGTGAGGCAGGAAAAAGAGGAAGCGTTGGCTCAACAGGAATCAGAGCTCGAGGTCGAAAAAATGGTCGCGCTGGCCGATCAGGAATCTACTCTCGAGTCGCAAAAGGAAGCGGCATTAGCGCAGGCAAAAGCAGAGCACGTTGAGGAACTGATACAGACACAAGCCGCTTTAGAGGAAGAAAAACGTCTGGAGCTGGAACAAGCGGCGCAGGCCAAGGCCGTCGAACTGGCCCAGCAGCAGGCGACGCTGCAGCAGCAACTGGAAGAAGAAAAACGTCAGGAGTTGCAAAAAGCGGCGCAGGCGGAGAGAGACGCATTAGCCGAGCAGGAAGCGACGCTTGCGGCACAGGCTGCAGAAGAATTAAGACAGGCAGAAGCGGCAGCTGCCCAGGCACTGGCGCAAGCAGAAGCCGAAGCGGAAGCTGAAAAACGCGAAGCGCTGGAGCAAGCGGCGCAGGCGGAGAGAGACGCATTAGCCGAGCAGGAAGCGATTCTTGCCGCACAAGCTGCAGAGGAATTACGTCAGGCAGAAGCGGAAGCCGCCCAGGCACTGGCACTGGCAGAAGCTGTAGCGGAAGCCGAAAAACGCCAGGCGCTGGAGCAAGCCGCGCAGGCCGAAAGAGACGCCTTAGCCGAGCAGGAAGCTGCGCTCGCGGCGCAGGCTGAAGAGGAATTAAGACAAGCAGAAGCCGAGCACGCGCAGGCGCTTGCAGACACAGCGGCCGAACTGGAGGCACAAAAAGTGGCGGAGCTCGAAAGAGAGGCGCAGGCACAAAGAGACGAGTTGGCCGAGCGTAAAGCCGCTCTTGATGCCCTGGCTGCAGAGGAATTACGACAGGCAGAGGCAGAGGCCGTTGCGCAACTGGCGCAAAGAGAAGCCGAGTTAGACGAACAAAAACGCCAGCAGCTGGAACGCGAAGCGCAGGCGCAAGCAGCCGCAGCAGCCGAGCATAAAGCGGCCGTTGAGGCCCAGGCTGCCGAGGATTTAGCACGGGCAGAAGGCGAACACGCCCAGGAACTGGCACAGGCAGAGGCTGATGCGGAGGCAGAAAGACAGCAGGCGCTGGCCGATGCGGAGGCAGAAAGACTTCAAGCGTTAGCGGAAGCGGCGCAGGCAGAACAAGACGCATTAGACCAGCTACAAGCCAGTCTTGATGTCGAAAAGGAAAAAGCGCTGGCAGAGTCAGAAGACGCCCATGCCAGAGAGCTGGATCAGCAAATAGCACTGACGACCAAAGTAGAGAATGCGCTTTCACCTTATCTTGCGGCCGCCGAAGCCAAGCAACAGATTGTCGATCTGCTGAACGAGAACTTTAAAGATTACGATGCTTCGGCCGTTGAAATAGACGAGAAGACAGGCAAGGTAAGGCTTAATTTCCAGGAGTCCTATTTCATACGCGGGTCTCATGAGTTGTCTGAAGAAATGAAAAATTTCCTCAGGATAATGATTCCCAAGTATGCAAGAAGCATTTACGAAAACAAGAACGCTGCGAAGCTGGTCGAGTCCCTCAAGATTTCCGGGATGACATCACCCGTTTACATGGGCAGATACATCGATGTCAACGATACATCTCCCCGATCAGAAAGAGCTCGACAGTACAACATGGATTTAAGCAACCGACGTGCCGTAGCGATGTACACCTTTATCTTTGACGAAGTTGAGATGGGTAACTACCGGTATCGCACGCAACTGAAAAAAGACATGGGCATTGCGGCATTGGGATACCAGAATGCTCAACCTGTCAGAGCTGACCTGGTTGGCAAGGACGCTGATTGTCTTGAGTACAACTGCAAGAAGGAACAGGCGACGATTTTGCAATTTCAATTGTATACGGAAGAGATTAGCAATTTATAAAACATCATTTAATGCGAGTTATTGGGTTTAGGAATCGAAATGTTTAAATATGTATTTTTGACAATTCTGGCGGCATTTTCATATTTCATATTTTATTACGATGCTGTGCTGTCCAACGAGTTAATCGGACAGCTGTTTGTCTCGGGAATATTGGGCTGCCTGGCTGTATTTGTACTTTTCAAGTTTGGTCTGCACTACAAGATCAATGCCTTGAATAGATTTGCGCTGTCATTCTATTTTTCGGTATTTGAGTATAAAAAAGCTCAAAAAGTACCTTCAGGCATGAGCTATGCGAAAAGTGTCAGGGAACAGGGCGATATTGCCCTGGCCGTCAACTTCGATCCATCGCTGTCGACTGCGGCCCTTAAAATTCCGGCCTCACTGTATTCAGGAAAGGATCCGTTCCTGGACGCGTTGCGGGCCAAGATTCAGGAAGCCGAAAAACTCAAGCTCAAAGCACGCCAGCTATCGGGTAAGGCAACCGTGATATTGGAAAAGACCCAAGATCTGCTGGTGGAAAAACACCTGACTGAAAAACCACATCGCTCACCACTGGTTGAGATGTTTGATATAGAAGATGGCCTGGCACATCTGGTTGACGTAACGGTTGATGAACTTGAAGAACAAAGTTATGCAGAGACGCCGGACTACGACATCATTACCCGCATCGCCTTTGATAACAGTCCGTATTTTGCAAGGACCTTCAGATTTTTTGATTCGGAGGATGTTCTCGCCATACTTTTCCGGGCGCCTTTCATGATCATTCTGCTTGGCATCATCGGTACGTTCGCCGGCTTCTACCTGGCACTGGGCCAGGGCGGAGATATCAAATCCGGCGCCGCTGTGGCGATCGTCAGTTCGCTGGTCGGCCTGCCTGTCTCTTTACTGATGGATTACATCAACACCTTGTATCCGGACAAGAGTCGATACCAACAGGCCTTCAATAAGTATAAAGAGAGCCTGGAAATCCTGTTTACACACGAAAAAGACCTGACTCGCATCGAAAAGAACAGGCGAAAAGATCCAAGTCGGCAAAAGACGGCGGAACAGACGTTTGAACCGGTGCTGGAACCGGAATTTGAATAGCCGCAGGGTCTGAGGCTGTTAGTTCCTCAATAAATATGCCGCGATCGCGTACAGGATCAGCGCGAGCATCAACACGAATGTGAAACCAAACTCGATCGCGAGCAGGGTCGCCAGGACCGCGCTCATGACCGAGGCAAAGCCGTTAATACCCCAGGCCCAGGGAATGAAGTCCGGCGCGGTTTCGGCAACGCGCTTGAGCCCGAGCGGAAACGGCATGCCCATAGCGACCGCGAGCGGTGCGATCAACGCAATCGATAGCCCTATTTTGACACCGTCGGCATAGCCGATGCCCCACCGAAACACCCACGGCAGCACGAACACATATAGTAGTGTCAGCAGCGCAATGGCGCCTGCGGCACAGACGACGGCAGATCGGCCGCGTGCCTCGAGTTTTCGTGCCAGGGGCTCCGACAAGGCGCTGCCGAGTCCGGCGAACACGAGGAAGCCACTCAGCACCACGGCAACCGCATACAGCGGATGGCTCAGGAACAGGATGAATTTCTGGATAAATGCCATTTCGATGAACAGAAATGCGAGGCCGAGCAGCAGGAAGTAAGCGCCCATGCGCGCGCCGGTGCCGGCCGGCCAGCGGCGCTCAACCAGCGCAAGCGGCAACAGGATCAGTACGAGACCGGCGACCGCCGCCTGCAGCAAGGTCGCGATGAGGATCAGGTAGCCCCACTCGATCAGTGCCGCGCCACCGACCTTACGCAACGCAAACACTTCGGCAAGTGTGGCCCATTTGAAGAAGTGAAAGAAATACGGCTGGTTGTCCGTGGCTGGCCTGATGTCAAACTTGTAACGCTCGATGAAATCATCAGCGTGCTCGCCCAGCAGTGCTCTCGTGCCGGAGTAAAGATACGCTTCGTCCAGCAGGTTGAATCGATTCGCGTCACTCGCCTCGATTCCCGGGAACCAGGCCGTATCGAATGAACGCGATTGCGAAAATTGCCGAATCGAGGCGATGTCGTCGGGCGTGAACGCGCCATTCTTGACGAGCAAGGTGCTCGTGTTCCAGTTGCGAATCACGACAAGCCGTGTCCCGGGCTCGCTCACACCCGAGTTCCGCAGTGCATCGATAGCAGTGGCGACCAGTTTCAGACTGTCGCGCGGCGGCAGTTTCAGCCAGCGCGTGATCGCGAGCAGGCCACCGGGCGCCGTGTGCTCGAGGTAGTCGCCGATGGCCTCTACCGTATACAGATAGCTTTCATTGAGGGTCTGCACGCCTGCGCCCGACGCGCCGAAGGAATCGAGCAGCCCGATGTGGATGAGGTCATATTGCGCATCACTTTGTGCGACGAATCCGCGTGCCTCCTTCGTGTATACGCTCACGCGTGGATCGTCGTAGACAAAGCCCGCGAATTCCGCGTGCGACTCCCTGACCAGCGCCGACATCTGCGGATTCAGCTCCACCGCGTCGATGCTGCGCGCACCGTGATACAGCGCCAGCAAGACGTCGCTGCCGCCGCCGGCGCCGAGTACCAGAACATCAGGCTCATCGAGCAATGCATAGGGCAGGGCCGCCGTCGTATCACCCAGGTAGCCCAGCGAGTCAAGATCGCCATCGAAACGCGTGATCGCGCTCATGCTGTCGGCATCGGTAAACACCGCGAGCTGCTCGGGCGGGATATGGCGAGTCGTGAAACTCAAGCCCGGCGCATGACGGACAGGCACCGTCGGACTCGCGACGACCGTGAGCATCCCCAGCGGACTGGAGGATTCGTTCAGTATCCGGCTGTCGATGACCTGCAATGCCTGGCTTAAGCCCTTGTACTGCGAGACGCGCAACTCGAGTTGATCCTGTGGCATGCCGACCAATAGCAACACGGGCCACAGCAGCTGCACGGCGATCAGCGGCTTACGCGCAGTGGACGGGACGCCCATGATGACGGATGCGGCGAGCGGCAACGCCACCAGCACCATCAGCGCGTTTTGCGGGATAAACACGAACAATGCGCCGACAATCAGCACGGCACCGAGGCCAGCGCCGAGCAGATCGAAGAAATAGATGCGACTGATGGCAGTACGCCTGCAGGTAAACGCGAGGCCGATGCACAAGGCCGCAAAAAAGAACGGTACGAAAAACACCAGGTAGAGGAGACTGAGATTAAGGAACTGGCGTGAGTCCCAGACCACTTCGAGCGCGTTAAAGGGCACACGCTGGCCGAGCACGAAGCACAGGACCATCGTGATACTGAACAGCAGCGCGCTCACTGCAAATGCGGCCTCGAATCGAGCCTCCATTTGACGCTGGAACAATGCGATGCATGTGCCGCTCGCGCCGTAGCCGAGCAGGGCAAGGCTGATGATCATGTAGGCGAAGTGATGCCACTGCACGATGGACAGCACGCGCATCAACAGCAGTTCGTAGCCGATGGCGCCTGCCGAGACGAGCAGCGTTGCCGGAAACAGGCGGCGATTCATGAATGATCCGGGCTAGTGCTCGCCCGTCAGCGGCACGAAGCGCACGGCGGCGATCTGTCGCGTAATGACCTCGCCGTCGTCGGTCTTCTCGAGCAGCAGCAGTAATTGCGTCATGAAACGGCCGCCCACCGGGATGATCATGCGACCGCCGGGTTTGAGCTGTGCGATCAACGGTGGCGGCACATGGCTGGCGGCGGCCGTGACGATAATGGCGTCGAATGGCGCGTGCGCTTCCCAACCGTAGTAGCCATCGCCAAGCCTGGTCGTGATGTTCGTATAGCCCAGCTGCTCAAGACTCGCCTCCGCTCGCACGGCCAGTGCGGCGATGATCTCGATGCTGTACACGTGGTCGACGAGCTCCGCGAGGACCGCCGCCTGGTAGCCTGAACCCGTGCCGACTTCGAGAATGACGTTATCAGCGTCGGGCTCTATGAGTTCCGTCATGAGCGCGACGATGTAGGGTTGCGAGATCGTCTGGCCATGGCCGATCGGCAGCGGCCGGTTCTCGTACGCGAAAGTCTGCTGCGCGGGTGGCACCAGCGCGTGTCGTTTCACCGTGTGCATCGATGCCATGACGGCGTCACTGAATCCGGCACCATCCATATCGCCAACGAGTCGTGCGTATAACTGCAGGTTGTCGATCAGCTCAGCTCGAGCTGCCGCATAGTCGGCCTCGTCGGCGACAGCGACGATCGATACGCAGAGCAACAGGGGTGTCAGATACTTCATTCAGGCAAACATCCATGCACCGTAGACAGTTGTTATACATCATAGGCGTTGCAGGCTGTTACTGGCAGCTACTCGAGCGGCTGCAGAGGCATTTAATTATGCATCTATATTGACTAATACGGCAATATAGATGCATAATTATACATGTATTCAGATACCCAGATCCGGGAAGTCTTTCATTTCTGTTTCCTCGACAGGCTTCTCAAGATGTCCGATCCGAGTATTTATGTACTCAAGGGTGGCATCAACCTGCGTTTCTTTTTTAATAGCCCGCGGTACTCGGAAGACATGGATATTGACGTACTTGCAGGCAATGTCTCGACTCTGAAGAAAAACGGATACAAGATACTGAAAGATGCCGCGTTCAGACGCAGCCTGCGTGTGTTCGATATTGATGATATCGAGATCAATGACCCGGGCAAGGCGAAACAGACCAAAACAACACAGCGGTTTCGATTCGGGCTGATCACACGTGCCGGCCAGCGCCTGCCCACCAAAATTGAATTCTCCCGGAGAGCGCAGGGTACGAGCGACGACGCTGTCATGGAGCTAATCGATCCTGACATCGCTCTGCAGTATCGCAAGCTGGCTTTTCGCTGCCAGCACTATGGTGGTGACGTGGCCATTGTACAAAAGGTAAAGGCACTCGCGGGCCGCGCGGTGACACAAGCCCGGGACGTGTTTGACCTTGCCATCCTGTATCGCGGCGGAAACGCGCCTTCGGCTCCCCTGAAACGGCTGATGCCCGAGCAGGAATTAACGCAAGCGATTGACGCTTTGATGGCGCTGTCGTGGGCGGACTACCAGGGACAAGTGCTTGAGTTTCTGGTCGCAAACAGCCGGGATGAATACGGCGACAAGAAAGCGTGGGAGTGGTTACAGACGTTCGTGCTGGAATCGATGGAAGCCGATGCTTGATATTTCCAACAATACCGACTTCGTTATTTTCACGACACGGGAATACTCGAACGACAACGGCATCAGCATGCCGGCAGCCTCAAAGCGGCTCGTACGACTGGCCGCCAAAAAGAGTCTGACTCGAGTTACCAAAGGCATCTGGGCGCATACCAGCCACCCCTATTTTCATCCATTGGCGTGTGTGCCTTACCTGCTCGGCAAGGAACAGGGCTATGTCTCATTTTTGACGGCGCTTCATGTGCACGGTCTGGTTTCACAAATTCCGAAAACCATTCAGATCGCCACGACGGGTCGCGGACGAACGCTCAACTCGGCTGTTGGCAGGTACGAATTTTTTCAAATTAAACCGGAACTCATGCAGCAGGGTACACATTGGAGCGACACGCATCTTCCCTATCTTATTGCCGGCGCCGAGAAGGCACTGATCGACACCCTGTATCTCTCAACGCGTAAAAACCGGCGCTTTGCCCGATTGCCCGAGGTGGATACCAGGCAATCAAATTTTCGCGAACGTGAGTTTGCGCGGCTCTTGAAACAAGCGCCCATACCGCCTCGCATTGCGTCTGCGATGCGAACGCGCTGGGAGGCGATCCGATAGCGGGCATCGTTCGCGTGGACGCAAGCACCTGTCTATACTTGCGGATCAGAATTCTGGGGACACTATGGGCCTGATAAACGAATTAAAGCGACGCAACGTATTTCGCGTTGCGGTTGCCTACGCTGTCATCGCCTGGGTGCTGGCACAGATTGCGGACCTCGCGTTCGACAATTTCGGCGCGCCGGACTGGGTGCCCAAGTCCGTATTCTTTATTCTCCTGTTAGGTTTCCCTCTGGCGGTTTTTTTCGCCTGGGCGTTCGAGATGACGCCGGAAGGCATAAAGCGAGAAAGAGACGTGGATCGCTCGCAACCATGCGGGCTAGTGGTGTGCGTAACCCGGAGGCGTTTATCGCCTATCAAAAGTCGATAGAGTTTAACAATGCGGCGCTTGAGCTTGGTGGTGCCGAACTAGTGGCCGGCCTTTTGGTCACCAATAAGTTTCTGGAACGCGCTATTGAATTGGAGCCGGATTTCTCGTGGGCGCATTTTGATCACGCCGATTACTACCTTCACTTTGTAATGCATGCAGCTTTGCAGGATGATCTTGCCGATGGCGCGATTGATGAAGCGCTTGAGCTGGCTGAGAAGGATCTCCGCAATGCGGTTCGAACGGCCAAGAGAGAGGGTGATCGACTAGGCGCAACTCTCGAATTGGCACTCGTGTCCGGGCAGTGGCAGCGTCTGCCGGAGCTCTTAGCCGCCGTCTACGAATCTTCCGATTGCGCTTACGTCGGATTTTGGGGGGCCGTGGCAACGTCGCTGGATCCGCCCGACGACGAGGTCGCAGCGCGAGCACTGCTTGACGAAATCATCGGCGAATACGGTGATGACGTAATGCCTGTCATGCGTTTTGCGATGCTTGGCGATCGCGAGCGGGCCAATCAGAGGGCTGCAGTTTGGGACGCCAGACCGCTAGGCATTCTGAATCTTCTCATTACAACTGGCGCTTGTAGCTGCGGTGCGCCGTTCGATCTTGAGGCTACGCCAAATTTTGCGCGATTGATCGAAGAGGCAGAATTGCCCTGGCCGCCACCCAGGCCAATCGAGTGGCCGTTGAAAGACTGGTAGATTTATTACGCCACTTTCGGCTTCGGTGTCACATCGTTGCTGTGCGGTCGGGTCTGAGTAATTACGGCTGAAGCTGGGCAAAATTACGGCGGCGGAGGCGGGCAGGTATACGGCAATTCCACGGGCGGCGGGCGCTCCACATTTTCGCGCTCGAGCAAGGCCATCAAACCCGGGAACGGACTTTGGTCGAACTTGTGATAACCCAGCCAGCTTGCCAGCGCCTGCGGCGTCTCATCCGACTCGTAATAACGCGGTATGGCCTCGGCGCCTTCCCGGTCATCCAGCAATAGTAATATCAGCCATATTGTATTGTCCGGATCGCCGCCGCGGGCGCGCTCGGTCGCCAGGATATCCAAAACGTCCTGCACGCGGCCCTCCATACAGGCTTGCCGCGCCCGCATCATCGGGTCGGGATCGAACAACTCCTCATGCTGTCTGATCAGCACGGCAGCCTCGTCGGGGCGCTTGGCCCACATCAACGACCGGTGTGTCTGGTACATCAATGCATTGTGGTCGGGCCAGCGCTGTAACGCTTCAAGTCCGTAATTAGCGGCTTTCGATGCATCAATGACGCGGTAGGCGCTGCTCAAATATAATACAGCGGCATAAGCGCGTCTTTCGCCATCCAGCTTGAAGTACTCGAGGGCTGTCAAGACTGATTCATCATCGCTCAAATACTCAGCCACAAATTTAAAACTAGTCCACGCTTCAAAATCGTAAGCTCGCTTTTCAAGGTAGCTCTTGTACAGGTTTAGCGCACGCCGCAGGCGCAACTCGAAAAATGCTTTTTGGGCCTCGAGACCTTGCCGGTCGATCACATTTGCAGCCGTGTCGATAGCTTGATGGATTCGCTCAAGATAATTCGTCTTGATTTCCGCGGCCGTTGCGTCTGTCAAGCCAGCGTCCGTTAAAGTCGGTAACGATTGAGTGGACCAGAACAATGCCGCGTTATGGTGGGCGGTCGAAAAGCCCGCGTCTATGTGGCGTGCCTGCTCAAACATTTCATACGCTGACACGAAATGTGCAAGTTCGCCAGAGCTCACTCCACGTGCATATAACGTGATGCCACGTAAGTAGGCCTGGTAAGCATCCACCGATCTTGTGCCCACGCGCAGCATGTCCTTGAGCGCTTCGGGGTCCATCGTGGTTTCCATGGCGCTGGCAATTTTTACGGCAAGATCTTCCTGCACATCGATAACGTCGGACGCATCACGGTCGTAATTTTCGGACCAGACATGAAAACCATCGGATGCGCGTATCAGTTGTGCGGTGATTCGCAGTCGTTCGCCCGCACGGCGTACCGAGCCCTCGAGGATGTGGGCGACACCCAGTTCGGCGGCGATAACGCGCAGGTCCTTGTCCGATCCTTTGTAGGCGAATGCCGAGGTACGGGAGGCGACCAGCAGGTCGGGTGTTCGCGAAAGGGCGTTGAGAATTTCTTCAGCGAGGCCGTCTGCGAACCATTCCTGGTCCTGTTCCCGGCTAAGATCGGCAAACGGAAGTACCGCGATCGATTTGTCTATTTCAACGACCTCGACCGGCGGCGTGTCAGTGCCGACTTTGTCGAAGCTAAGCCATGCGACTGCGACTGCCAATACGCCAATGATGATGAAATCCAGCCGCCTGCCTGTCGTGCGCGTGATCGATTGAGACCTGTCAACGTCTTTCTCTCTCTTCAGGCCCTCGGGTGTCAGCTCGAACGCCCACGCCAGGATCAGTGTCGGGATGAACAGGATGAGTAACAGCAGCAAGATCAGGCGGGACACCCACTCGGGCAAAGTCAGCATTGGAATCAGGATGTCGGCGAGCTGGATCAGCAGCCATGCGCTGATCAGGTAGGCAATCGCTACCCGAAATACATTGCGTCGTTTCAGTTCATGGAACAGGCTCATTCTTGCGTCGCCGTTTCTTGTTGTGCTGTTTCCCCAAGCCGCTAAGGATAGGGAATTCCGGCGGTATTAGCTACGCTGATTTAATCCCCTATACTGGGTCAATGTGGCGAATTTTATGCAATGTACTATACGTGGCGATGGCTCTTGCGGTCGCAAGTTGCAAGCCGGCACTGACGTGTGATGGTACGCATTCCTGTCCCAGTGTGACCATGGAGGACAAGTTAAAAAACCTGGACAATGGATTTAGCGGCATGGCGCGAATTGATGCCAATAATTTCCTGGTCGTGCATGACTACAAAAACTTCTCAGGCGAATTACGCGGAAGGCGTCTCGGCATCGTCAATGTGAGCCATAATATCTTGGCCACTAAATTCCATTACCGGGACATTGTAAATCTACATCATGATCGTCAAATTGAAGGCTGGCCGCGAGTTACGCCAGGGGATTCTGGCGGAGTGGCCAACGATCTGGAATCCGCTTGCGCTTTGAGCGGTCATGCAAATCAGTTTTTGGTGGCGGAAAGCGGCTCCTGGAATCATGATGGTGGTCGGATTTTCCGTGTGACGCTCGATTCGGGCTTGAAAACCTATACGGTGGCATTAAACCCCGAAATTCTCCCTGGACTTTTCGCCACGGGTATCAATCCGGACGGAGTGCGTCATACCGATGAATCATCCGATGAAAATTATGAGGGGATTGCCTGCTGGCAGCAGTCTGACGGCAATTATCTTGTCTTGCTGGGAGAGCGCGGGGCAACCGGGCCTGATCCATCGGGTAATGATGAGCGTGAATTTCGACGTACAGAAGGGGCTCTGAAATGGGCCAGGTTTGATCCGGCGACAAATGAATTTGTCTGGCAAGCGCCGATCGAGGTCAAAGTCGCACCGGGTCTGCACAAAGAAGGAGTAAGGGGTTGCTGGCGAGATATCTCCGGTCTTCACATTGACGCCAGTCGAAGAATTTGGGCGACGGCGACCTATGATGTCGCGCTAGATGACGAAACAGGTGAAGATCCCTGCAACAACGATAATTCAAGGCCGGCAGACGGCAGACCCTATGCCGTGGTCTATTTATTAGGCGCAATTTGCGAATACAAGGGTGATCGGGTTTTGTCGAACGGGGCGTGTGCCGAGTCTGCAATTTATCCCAGGCCGGTTGTCCTCAATAGTTTCACGGTCAATCGTAGAATCGATGGCTACAAGATTGAAGCGATAGCCGCGCCACAAGGCAATGGCATGTCGGCGCTCACGATCGCCTCAGAAGATGAAACCGATATTCCGAATGAGAAAGGCGGCTCGTGGTGGAACAGGCCTTAATGGGCTGCTAATTCGCGATACAGTCCTCAGTGAATCATAGGTGTGCAATGAACAGCTTTCGTTTCGCAATTCAAAATCTGATTTTCCTTTTTTACGTATCCATGTCATTGCTGCTTACAGCATGTGCAAGTGCGCCCGTCGCACCTGTAACAAACCCGGTTGTTCACAATGCTGTTAAGAGCCTGGGAGAATTTGAAACGGCTGTACATGAATATGTGCAGCAACGCGATGACAATATTTTGGTGGTATTCGATATCGATGACACGCTGCTGCAGTCGTCCAGCTTTTTCGGTGGTGACACCTGGTATTACTGGCAGCGCGGCAGACCCATAGAACACGAAAATGGTGGCATTGATAACATTAGGGACACGGACAAGATCCAGTGCATTTTCGAAAAACTCGGCGTGTTTTTTGAGCTTGGCCAACATAAGCTAACCGAAGTCGGTGCGGCAAATCTCGTGTCGAGTTTGCAATCGAAATATGCCGTCATGGCGCTGACGTCTCGTGCACCGGGATACCGATCCGGAACCGAGCGCGAACTCAAGAGAGCCAATATTGATTTCTCGACATCTCATCTGCTGCCTGGGATTCAGACCCTGGCCTACGATTTCAATGATGGCGGCAGGTCCGCGAGAGTTTCCTACGAGAACGGTATTGCAATGACAACAGGGTTGAATAAAGGGCTGGTATTGCAAGACCTGCTCAATAAAGTCAATAAAAGCTATAGCGCGATATTTTTTATCGACGACAGCAAAACCAATATCATCAACATGCAGGCGGCCTGGCAGAACAACAAAACCTTCGTAGACATCTATCACTACGTCGGTGTAGACAAGACGATCTCGGACAGCGATATGCAGCAGTCACGAGATGCCATCGCGGCGATGGACGAGTTCGTAAAAATTGCTTTTCCAGATAGATATGCCGTGCTTTCGACCGCGGCCTGCAAATAGAGGTAAAATCGCCAAACGTAAGGCGACTCTGATGTGAATCGCACACCGACACCGAGTCCATCACTGATGCCATCCGCGAAACCCTACCTCTCCAAGTCCAGACTCATCTCTGCCTGGCAATGCCCGAAGCGCCTGCATCTTGAAGTGCATCATCCCGAGTACGCCGAAGTCTCGGCCAGGACCGAGGCGCTGTTTGCGGTGGGCAACCGGGTAGGGGAAATCTCCCAGCAGCTCTACGGCACGGCCGAGTCCGTCGAGATTGCGTTCAATCGTACGATGAGCCTGATGGTGCAGCAGACCAGAGAGCTTATCGATGGCGGTGCCGACTTCCCGATCTTCGAGGCCACGTTTCAGCACGACGACATCCTCGTGCGTGTCGATGTGCTTATTCCTAATGGCGATGGTAATGGCGATGGCTGGGAGGCGATCGAGGTCAAGGCTTCGACCTCGGTCAAGCCCTATCACAAGCTCGACTGCGCGATACAATACTGGGTCATGCGCGGCATTGGATTGAATATCACGTCCATGTCGCTGGCGCACATCAACAACCAGTTCGTGTACCGGGGCGACGGTGACTACGAAGGACTGCTTGTCGCGGTGGATCTCACGCAAGAGGTCCTGGCACTCGAGCCAACCGTCGTTGAGTTGATTACCAGGGCGCGTGACGCAGTCACTGGGCCGATGCCCGAGATCGATGTCGGCACGCACTGCTCCAAACCTTACGAATGCCAGTTCATCAATCATTGCTGGCCGACGGACGCCGAATACCCGATTACCGGTCTCGGCGGCGGCAAGGCGAAGCTCGGTACTCTGGTTGCACTAGGGTTCAGAGACATTCGCGATGTGAAAATCGATGACCTTAGCGCGGCAACGCAGCAACGCATACATCGTGTGACCTGCGCAGGAGTGCCCGAGATTCTCGACGGCGCCCGGCAGACACTGGCAGCCCTGCCGTACCCACGTTACTTCCTCGACTTCGAGACGATCGGACCGGCCGTGCCGTTCTGGAAGGGTACGCGGCCCTATGCGTCGGTGCCCGTGCAATGGTCCTGCCATATCGATGATGGCAAGGGCGACGGCTCAGCAAATGTCATGTGCCATGAGGAGTTCCTCGATCTCTCTGGAGAGCCACCGATGCGGGCGCTGGCGCAAAAGATGATCGACTGTCTCGGCGATAATGGGCCGATTTTGATGTGGACGAACTACGAAGAAGGTGTGATCAGCTACCTGATTGAGCTGCTCCCGGACCTTGCCGAGCCACTGCAAAAGATCATCGATCGCCTCTACGATCTGCACCCCGTCGTCAGGGAGAATTATTACCACCCGAAGATGCTGGGCTCCTGGTCGATCAAGGCCGTGTTGCCGTGCATCGCGCCGTACATGAACTATGCCGAACTCGAGGGCATCAACGCGGGCATGGCTGCCTCAGACGGCTTCATCGAAGCGATCGATCCTAATACATCGCCCGAGCGCAAGGCCGAGCTCGAAGAGCAGCTACTGCGTTACTGCAAATTTGATACTGAAGCTATGGTGGAAATCGTGAGGTTTTTCGCTTAAGGATTGACGTAACGCTTCAGCCAGACGAAATAACGCCCGTACAGGTCTTTTTCGTAACTGGGCACATCCAGCAAATGCCCCTGGCCCGGGTAAACGATCAGCTCAGTCGGCACTCCTTGTCGTTTAAGTGCTATGTACAGCTGCTCGGAGTTCAGAATCGGAACGTTCCAGTCGTCCTCGCCACCCGCTATCAATGTCGGTGTCGTCACCTTGTCGAGTTTATAGAATGGCGATATGCGATCCCATTTCTCGCGGTTTTCCTTTAGCCAGGGCAGGCCCAGTTCCTCTTCCCACCAGCGTTGATACTGATCGTGCCCGTAATTCGCTACGTACAGCGTCGCGCTGGCAACCGTAATTGCCGCCTTGAATCGACCCGTTTTCGTGATGACGTGGTTAACCATCATGCCGCCATAGGACCAACCGTAAACGGCCATGCGATCTTCGTCTACCCAGCCTTCGGCGATCGCAAAGTCCGTCGCCGCCATGACGTCCTCGTAGTCGATACCGCCCCAGTCCTGAATTATCGCTTCGGCAAATGCCTGGCCGTAACCGAACGAGCCGCGCGGATTAGGCATCACGACGACATAGCCTTGTGCTGCGAGCAGCTGCGCCTCGTAGTCGAATCCATAATCGTATTGTGAACTTGGACCGCCGTGAATCATCAATATCCCAGGGTATGCCTCGCCTTTTTTGTATCCCGGTGGAAACGTGATGAAAGTATCGATATCCGTGCCATCGCCGCTCTGGCAGGTATGCTTCTCCACTGCAGCCAATGCAACGTCACCCAATACCGATTGGCTCACGAAGCTGATCTGCGTAAGGCCGTCTTCGTGCACAGCAAAAATCTCGTCGGGCAGTTGCGGTCGGGATACCAGCGCATACAGATCTCCGTCAGGTGTGACATCGAATTCGGACACGACGTCGTTGCCGTCGATCACCGATTGCACCGCGCCGGACTTCTGATCGATCCTGACCAGGTTTTGCTCGCCATGATATTCGGTGATTGCAATGACCGTCTTGCCGTCAGGCGAATAACGTGGCGACAATACCTGCGTCTCGACGAGCGCCGCGGTAACGACCGACAATTTAGTTGCAATGTCTACGACGGTTAATTGCGGTATTGCGTAGATTGGCAATGAACCGGGCACGGTCGACGTGTAGACGATGAACTGTCCGTCAGGGCTCCACGACGGGCTCGCGTCTGCGGTCTCTGCCGAGGTCAGCTGCAAGGGATCGTTGTCTTCTTTGGTGACATCAACGATCCAGAGGTCGGTATTGCGATTCGTGTCGGGTTTGTCCGTGCGATTGCTGACAAAAACGATACGCTGACTGTCTGCCGACCAGGCCGGCTCGCTATCGTCGTAATCGCCCGAGGTGACTTGACGCGTAGCACCGCTCGATACCTCGACGATGTGAATATGCGAGCGATGACGATCGAGATAACCCACGTAGTCCTCTTTAAACTGCAGGCGATCGACAACATAGGGGCGGGGGTTGGGCCTTTCTTCCTCGTCGAGGTCTGCTGGTGTCGGGTCCTCCGCGACCAGTAACAAGCTCTTGCTGTCCGGTGCCCAGTCGAACTCATCGATGTCCTGCCTGAACCTGGTCAATTGCTGCGCATCGCCGCCACGACGGTCGAGCAGCCAGACTTGCTTGATCTCGTCTTTGCGGTCCGACAACACGGCGAGATAGCGGCCATCGGGGCTCCAGCGGGGACTACTGGAGTCGCTGCCTGACGCGGTCATCTGGATCGGATCACCACCGCCGGTCGGTTGCATCCAGACCGTGTCGCGGGTCTCGTCTTTTTTGAGATCGTTCGACGTAACCGTGTACGCGACGTACAGACCGTCAGGGCTTACGCTGATTTCTGAAACGCTACCGAGCGCCAGGTATTGATCTATGCCAAATCGTTGTTCGGCATCAGCCCGGCCAAGTAGCGAGAGGAGTGAAAACGCACACAAAATAGTTCCCTTCTTCAAGAACATGGGTCCGTGGAATGCCGCAACGCCGCGTTTCAGGCTGATGGCCGGATATTGGCGTTCAGTCGGAACAGGTTGCCCGGGTCGTACTGGTTTTTGACCCGCAGGAGACGTTCGAAGTTGCCTTGGTAGTTCGCGTTCAGTACGCGCTCCGTTTCGTCAGACACTTCATTCGTATACCAGCCGTCGGTGTACGTCTCCACACTTTTCCAATAGCGTCGTATGTAGTCTATGTGCGGGGTCGAGTCGTTATCAAGCGGCCAGGCGATAAAGATCATCGCGTTTGCCAGAGACTTACGGTGCGCGAATGCTGTTGCGTCTGCCGGCACGCGACCGATCGCGCCACCGGAGTGCTGGAAGTACAGTGTGGTGTTGCGTCCAGGATCGCCTTCGAAGCCATCGACCAGCTTGTCGGCAAGCTTTGCAGGAAATTCGTTGATAAAGCCACCTTTCATGTATTGCCCTTCATTGCGAGGATCAGTAGTGTCCCAGGAGCGTTGAATGTCGACATAGTCCTTCGGCCCAATACCGTCGAATACCGGCTTGCCCAATGCCCGAATCGGCGCCAGTACCTGCTCGGCTTTTGCGGCTGGCCCCGAGTAACAAACGCTCAGGCCGACGCCATCTCCTTCGCCGGTCATCGTTTTGACCATGAATGCGTCGCAGTACAACTCATCGGGCGCGCTGGCCACAAATTCCGCGTAAAATTTCAATATCTCGCGCGCCCGATCCAGCGAATATACGATGTCACCGCCAATGACTTGACGTTGCATCGGATGCAACTGAAATTCGAATGACGTAACGACACCGAAGTTTCCGCCACCCCCACGAAGCGCCCAGTAAAGGTCGGGATTCTCGTCGGTGCTGGCATGCCGGAAAGCGCCGTCGGGCGTAACTACGTCAAAGCCTTTAACGTTGTCGAGAGCCAGGCCAAAACGTCGTGCCAGCCGGCCGAAGCCACCGCCCAGAGTCAGACCGCCGACGCCTGTGTGCGACACGGTGCCGGACGGCGTAACGAGACCGAGCGCCATCGTTTCGCGGTCGAGTTCCGAGAGCAAGCTGCCGCCCGCGATATACGCCGTGCGGGATTTGGGATCGACGCGTGCGTGTCGATACGTCGACAGGTCGATCTGCATGCCGCCATCACAGGTCGATTTTCCTGAAAAGCTATGTCCACCGCATTTGACGGCGAGCAGCAGTTCGCGCTCGCGCGCAAAATCGATCGCATTCTGGATGTCTCTGGCCCCCGACGGTTGCACGATCAGGGCCGGATGCCGGTCGATCCCGAGGTTCAGCACGCGACGCGCGACATCGTAGCCCGCGTTTTCCGGCAGCAGCAAGTTGCCGAGAAGACTGTCGGACAACTCCTGTAGAGCCGCTTTCTCAATGGCGATGTCTTTGCCTGCACCGGTCACCGCAGCAACCTCGTCCACAACCTCGGTCAGCTGCGCCATTGTTATCCGGACGGGCAGAGCCGAGGCGACCCCGGCTGCGACAGCCGAATATAGAAAATGTCTGCGATTCATCGTTATCCCCCTGTCTGTTTTTTTTACGGCCTTTGCAGGCCTACAGGGAGGATAACTCAAAAAGAGTGTCTGGTTACAATGCCTCGTCAGGCATCATGGCCAGGGTATAACGGTTATGGGGGAAGTGCGTGGCCGCTATCGAGCTCGGCTAGCCACTCCGTCAGGTAGCGTGACTGGAAATCAAAGAAAGGGTTGTATCGCGCGCGCAGGAAGTAATCCGACGTCAACAGCAGCACGCCGCGTTCGCCGCGAGGCGCCAACGCGCCCAACACCATGCCGGGATTATTCTCGGATTCCGTAGTGCCATCGCCATACAGCATGTCGTCCGGTCCAAATGGAATTGCGATATGCGACAGGGAGTAGATTTGTCGCGGCCATTGGAACGTCGTTGTCTGGATTTCTGCCTGGGTCCGACCGGCCGCCAGTGAGAATAAATCGACCGCATTCGTAGACGGGTCTCTGTTCTTAAGTATCGTCACCCCGAATTTCAGCGGCGCCAACGAAGAAAAATACCCGGCAGGATCGAAAGGCCGATTCTTCATCAGGTGCAACATCGTGCTATTGCGATTGATGTCGTAGATCACGAGCTCGCTGCCATTCGACGGCAGCCTGTCATACAGCGTCGTCACAACGGCTTCCGCACGGACCGTGTTGTCGACGAGCGATTGAAAAGTCAGCACGGGCGGCATCGCGGCGGCTTTGGCCGGGTTCGCCAACTGCTCGTGCACGCTCTTTGAAAACTTGTGAAGTTCCCAGGGGACGCGCTTGGGAAACGACGTGAATTTGAACGGGTCGATCTCCGGCAGGATGTTCAACCATTTGAATTGTTCGAAGTAGGGCATCCAGGAGATAGCCGCATGCAAATTCGTCACGACGGCCGTACGCGTTATCGCGATTCCGGGCGACATTAGCACCAGGCCATCAGGGCAGGGCAATTCGGCGTAATGGCGGCATCGCAGGGCGTAGTCGACCGCCAGCAGGCCGCCATTCGAATAACCGACGATCAGCAAGGACTGGTCGGCCGCCGGTCGCTCCATCGCGCGCCGGATCGCGATTCGAACCGCTGCGGTCCAGTCTTCCCAGCGCGCCTGCACAAGCCCCGATACGGCGAATCCATGACCGGGCATGCGTGGCGCGACGACGTTATAGCCTGCAGCTGCAAGCGTTTTCGCCGTGGCCAACATCGTGTAGGGCGAATCTGTCAGTCCGTGCAGCACGACGGCGACGCCGCGAGGCGAGGGCACCGACATTTCGTAAGAGCGATTCCAGTTGCTGGGGTAGTTGCCGGGGAACGTCCAACTGTTCGCGAAATAGCGATCCGCAAGACTCTCCGATCGCGAGTTGCTGGGGATCTTTTCCTCGAGTTCGATTGCAAGCCTGTTTTCGATCTCGAGGTAGGCTGCCCAATCGGTCTGGTCTTCGTGTGTCGCTTTGAATTCCTGCTCGAACTCGATTCGGTGCTCGGGGGCCAGCGGCGGCATGCGTCTCGCATCGAACGCGCTGCTAAAATAGATTGTCAATATCAATACGGCCAGAACCGTTGCGATCCACTTGCCGGTTCTGATGAAGACAAGCATCTACTCAGTCATCAATTCGCGCATTTTCTCAACTTGCACGGCCTCATCCACGAACTGACCATCGTGATAGAACATGACGAGCTGTAAAGGGACGTTATTCCAGGCCAGCTGGGCGACATTGTCCGGACTGATACTGTGCCTGCCCAGGGTCTTTGCCGTTGGCCAGTCCATCGACGGAAAGGAAATGTAGGCCAGTTCGGAACAGACGATCTTGTCCGTCGTGTTCACATCGAAATTGAAATCGTATTTCTTGCCCAGCTGGCGAAACGCCATCAGCAGTGCTTCTTCAACCAGTTCATCTCTTTTGTCCGCGTCGAATATGGGCCGCAGGATGGCGATATCATCAACATTCATGAAATGTTCCAGCGTGTTCAGTTGCACGCCGTTTCTCAATGCCTCGATGATCTGTTGCTGGTCTTTTGAGTCCGGGTCCGAGTCAATGCTGAGTTGATCCGCATACTGGTTGACGATCAGCGTGTCCCAGACGCCGGCCTCGATGAGCTCCGTCTTGGTTCCGGTCCAGATGGCGACGTGCCCGAAATGACCGGGAATCAGCTTATCGGTCAGCCGGAACGGGGTTTTTTCCAGGATGATGTCCAGCGGCTGGAGTATGGACTGAATTCTCCGCCTGGCCTCCTCATCGCCGTAGAGCTTGCCCTTCCTGGACTCAAACAGGCCCAGCGTGTTGCCAAACAAGCCGCTGACGAGGTCGAGACCGTCCTTGGCTGATTCTGATATAGCGTCTGCGGTGATCCGTTCGAATGCGACAAACTTCTTCGAGGCGATTTCTCCGAGGCGTATCTTCTGGACGTAGTTGTAAGAAGGGCTGGACTCAATGAGCTGCATCAGGTACGCGAATTCGGAGTCTTCGTGGGCATTTTCGATTGACGATTTGTGCTCCTCGTAGAATTCGATGGCGCGTCGGGCCCGATGTCGGATTTCGATGGAGTTAGCCGCCAGTGTTGCTTCGGCGAGCTTGTTGGCGATCAGCCCAAAGCCCATGTCAGGGTCGTTGAGGATCTTTCTAAGCCGTGCGTCCTGCTCGAACAGCACAATGCCCAGCAAATAGTTGTCATAGAGTGTGAGAGCGGCGCCTAATGAGAGCATCAGTCCCTTGAGTCGCAGCTCGGGATCGATGTTGTATTTCTCGAGCGTCGCATCCTGGACATCGACGGCGCATTCATAGGCACTGGCTATGGTATACAAATGTTCGCGCACACCGAGATAAAACTCGGTACCGCTCTTGAGCGTGACGAGATCCCGGCTGGCGAGTGGCAGATCCGTGTTCAGCCGCAGGCGATTCGCGACTTCGAGCATCTCGGATCGGGCAACCAGGCTCTGCTCGACCAGCACCAGCAGGTTTTCAAAATCCTCCTGGAAAACGAGCTCGGGCGCAGCGCCACCGTCGAGAACGCGGGCGAGTGTGTCAAAGCACGCCGCTTCCCGTTCATCGAGATTGCCTGAGATTCGAACATAGGTGTATGCGGACCAGACGGCCGCAATAACAACCAGCCCAATGCTGAACTTAAGGATTTGCGACTTGTTGACATTCAGCATGGATCGCTCCGGTCCGAATCAATAGGCCAAAGCACTTTAACAGTTTTGATTCCAGAGTTTGGCATGAGAGGACGAATGTCGTCGATCCGGCAACGAATAATTCCCTGGTGTCTCGCTCTTCAGCTTGCTCGCTATTCGTGTAATCCGTTCGACTCTACTCGGCGCTGACCGAGACGAGGTGGCGATCGAACCAATCGATCAGGCTACAGGGACTCAGGGATTCTTTTTTTCTTGAATTATGCCAAGTCGATAGGAATCGATGATTGCGAATAGCCAACACGCGAGCAGGACAATGACAGCAATATTCACCGTTGAATTATCCGTTGTGCTGATGGAACTCGAAGCCAGTTGCGTGATCGTTCCAGTGTCGATTGAGATCTCGCCACTATTGACCTTATCGATAATAGTCATCGCTCGCTGAATCGCTATCCTGAGGATCGCTGCAAACGCTATCAGTGAGGTGACCATCAAAACGGCACCGCGCAAACGCTGTTTCAATACAAAGTGCCCGATACCAGGAAATACCAGGCCAGACAACATGACAACTTTCGTCGATATCTTCATTGGCACACTATAGGCTAATTGGGCCCGGTTGCGCCCGGACCCAGGGGCTGGCCGAAGCTGAATTCCACGAAATTTCCGTCGGGATCGCGTATGCCGCAATAGTAGCCGACAGGGTAGGGGTTTTGGGTCGGCTCCCACTCCAAAATACTTTCCGCCCGAGCCTTGTCCGCGATGGCATCCACTGCTGCTTTACTCTCCAAAGCAAATCCAAGATGCGAATAGTCGCTGGAACTCTGATTGCGGCCGGGACCGCCGGGAATGAACACCATGACGAATTCGCTTTCCTTGCCAGGCTCGGACAGCCAGACGACGCGTTTTCCATCATTCGTTCGATCATGCGTCAGGCGCATCTGGGCATAGTTTTGATAAAAGGAAATACAGGCATCGACGTCGCGAACGTGCAATGCCAGATGGGTCAGTGTTGGTGACATTTGGGTGTTTCTCCCTTCAGGACAGCTGCAAACAGGTCGGCGTCGATATTCCCACCGCTCAGGATCACAGCAATTTCTTTGCCGCGCACGGTGTCACGTTCCCGCAAGACGGCCGCGAGGGGTGCCGCGCCGGCACCTTCGACCACGTTGTGGGTGTCATGGAAATAAATTCGCATGGCCTCGGCCATTTCTTCCTCGCTGACTGCAACGATCCTGTCCGCACCCTTGGAATATACATCGAGAGCTTCCTGCACGGGAACGCGCACGGCCACACCATCTGCGAACGTGCGGGCGTGCTCTGTCTCGACCAATTTTCCAGACTCGAACGATAATTTCGCGGTCTGGGCTCGTTCGGATACGACGCCCACAATTTTCGTTTTGAGGCCCAGGGCGTCGCGCACGGAAATGACTCCGCAAATTCCCGATCCACAGCCAACGGGGACATATACCGTATCCAGGTCAGGCACAGCGCCGAACAGCTCAAGCGCGTAAGTCGATACGCCGCGCACGAGTTCACTGTGAAACGACGGCACCATAAAAAGGTTCTCTTCCTCAGAAAGCCGCGCCGCCTCGACCCGGGCCGCATCGAAATCGTCACCAAATTCGACCACGGTCGCACCAAATGCCCGCATTGCCGCATTCTTTTCCACGGAATTACCCTGCGGTACCACGACCGTCGCCTGTAAGCCGGCTGCCGAAGCCGCACGTGCCTGGCTCTGTCCGTGGTTACCGCGGGTCGCGGTTATGATTCCCTGTATCGTGGGTTCGGTGCGCTGCAGCCAGTCGATAAACGTGATACCACCACGGCTTTTGAATGCGCCGGTCGGCGTATGGTTTTCGTGTTTTACCCAGACCGTGGTTCCGGCCTTTGCGCAGATCTGCGGCCAGACATATTGTGGAGTTGGCACAACGAAGCGGTGGACCAGCTCCGCAGCTCCCTCAAGTTCGTCCCTCGTGAAGAGCATCGTGATGCCTCCTCAAAATCGAAACGTGTAGCTGACTTTAAAGTTGATGTCGCCATACACTTTAGTGAAGCTGCGATTCTGTGCAAGGTCGACATACTCATGATTGATTATGAGGACAACCTCTCGCCCGGCCCTGGGTTGGAATCGCAGGATGCTGTTAAAGCCCAAACTATCCGAATCGTTGTCGTACTGTACGAAATTTTCCCAATAAAAAGCATTCGTAAAAGCGAAGTCCGCGCGCAGCGACATAAGTCTCGTGAAAAAGGCGCCGTAGGGGAGCTCGGTATCAAAGACATCGATTATCGCCGTTAATTGGAAGTGCTTGTTCGGTCGCCACGAAACCACGCCATGGGCGCTTCTTTGCGTACCATCGTAGAAATCACCCTTACAGTAAAAGTTTTCTATTTTGAGTTTTCTATAATTCGCGGTGCCGAAACCACCACATAAACTATTGAAAGAATATTCACCCACCGGAATAATTACGCCTGCGGAGATTTCAAAAGGCTCAAGGAGATTCTCTTCCGTCATATAATAATGAAACCCACCGAAGTCTCCCGAATCCCGCTCGATCTCGATCGCCCGTACTGTGACATACTGTGATTGCAGTTCTCCCGCAATAGTCTCAATGCGTTCGAAGTCCACCCCGGAAAATATCGTTCGAAATGCGGGCAACGCCGTGTACAAGGTGTATCCGGCCTCGAGCGTCAAGTCCCTGACGCCGGACCGATTCACAAATCCCAGCGCCGGATTGAAGTTCTCCTGCAATTCCTTGAAGCCAATAGCACCTTGAAATCCGGAGGAGTTCGGAGCGCGAAGGCTAAATCCGTATGCCGCCTGATCCCGGTCTACGCCCTCAGTATCCGATTGCTGATACCAGACAGCGCCCTCGAGCGATCGGCTGTTTGCCAATCTTGTGTTCAGGTATCGAAAATCGACGCCGGCCAGGCTGTTATCCAGGTTTGAAATCGGATCGCCGTGCGTCAGGATCATGCCGAGACTGGACTCCTCGAGCACGTTTGCGGCAAGTCGCGCGACGAAAAGATCGCTGGCAGTGTCCAGGTCTGCATCGCCCTGCTGTACCGCCAGAATGCCGACATCCCAGCGTCCCGGCCTGCCGGTCAATTTGCCGCCAATATTAATATCGAGGGTCTCGCCGCCTGCACCGAGACCGATGCGCCGGGAGAAAAACGGCCTGCCGCTTTCCAGTTCCACTTTCGAGATTGTCGACGACGAACTGAAGTCCCCAGCTGTGATACGGCCAAACTCAAAAATGTCAGTGTCCTGCAGAAAAAAACTGCGCTGCTCCGGAAAAAACAAGCCGAATCGGGTCAGATTGACCTGCCGAGCGTCGACCCCCGTTCCGGAGAAGTCGGTGTTGATCGTCAGTGCGGCGGTCAGGGCAGGTGTTATTTTGTAATACACATCGAGCGACGGTTCGGTCGATGTCGTCGATTCGTCCAATTGATAGTCTTTTGCCTGGCCTGTACGTATGCCCGGTACCACATCGAGTCCCATGCCTTGCTCGATATTCTTAATCCCGGTCAACTTGCCGGATGCGGCAGGATTCTGTTTTCGATTGATCGATACCCAGCCGATCTGTTCTCCCTTGCGTCCTATATAGCGGGAAACATTCAGACCCCAGGTCTGGTTGTTCGGATTGAATGAGAGCGTCTTGAACGGGATTTCGACCTCGGCCGTCCAACCCTTATCGTCTCGCCGCGCCGCGGCGTCCCAGATTCCTCTCCATTGCCAGTTTTCGTTGGTGACGTTGGCATATACAGCCTGGTTGCGAACGCCGTTCGGCGTTACATCGAATGCGTAACCACTGCGACCGTTATTGAACGGGTCGATAATGACGGTGAAGCTGTCGTCGCCGGGCGAGTAATCACCCTGGCGCAATGTCATGGCCGATACTTTCTCCGGCTCGCGGTCGAAGAACCGGCCCGACAGGTACAGTGCGTCCCTGGTATAAACAACACTGATGATCGACTTCTCTGACGGTGGATCGAACTCGTTCGGTTCGATCTCATGCAGATCCGCGACAACTGTGCCGAATGCCCAGGCATCATCATCGAGGATACCGTCGATAATCGGCGCTTCATCGACCTGGAACACATCAATGACTTTGCCATGCGAGTCGACGATTTGGGTGACGCCGGCCGCCGGCCAAACCAAGGTAGCTAGCAGCAGGAATCGTTGTAGAATACAGCCTTTCATTAGTGTCTTTGAATAAGCAAAATTTCGTCTGACGCTGACCTTACCGCGCCTACTCTGCCGATTCCGGATATACAATCTGGCTGTTCCGCTTCACGGTCAGCGGGTGGTATCCCGGCTTCGCTTTTTGAAATATTCGATCAGCCATTGCAACTTTTTCGGCAGCCATGAGGTCCCTGTATAGCGGCATCAGGAACTTATTGCGGCCAATGCTCACGAGGAAATCTTCCAGGCGATCATACGCCGGTTCGTAATCATTACGAATTGCGATTCTTAGCCAGCTAAACGCAATTTCATTGTTCGTCGATGCAGTCAGCTTAAACGCCTGATCCAGGTCTTCGAGTTGATCGCGGTTGAGTCGATCAGGCATTCCATCCAGAAAATGCTTCCATTGGTGATACGCCCAGTTACTGGTGTCGATTTTCTCGGCCGCCTCCGCGCCAATCAACCAGGCCTGCCGAATGGTGTCGACTTGCGTGAATGCATCGGACTGCGGATGCGGTGCGCCCTCGGGGATCCCCGGGTTATAAATCCACTCGCGAATGCGATCTGCATCGAGTTCTTGCGGGTGCGACATGATCAGTGTTCGGTCGAGATACGCCAGGAAGTCTTCAGTCGTAATGCTCTGAAACGCGAATTCGTTGAAGTAGTCGAGCAGGAAACGATCGAATGCCTCGCGACCGATCTTCTGTTCCATCTCGTAAAGCAACAAGGCCCCTTTTTCATAGGGAATATTGGAAAAGACCTCATTGGGATCACGGCCGCGCACGTCGATGGCCAGGAGTTCGTCGTGGTCGTCGAGATCGTCGAGATCGGTCTGCAGATCTGCGTAACCGAGCGCCATTTCCATTTGGTATCGTTCGTCCCCATAGACAAACTGCATGATGCGATACGTCAGGTAGGTCGTAAATCCTTCGTTCAGCCAGAGATCGCGCCAACTGGAATTAGTGACCAGATTGCCCGACCATGAGTGAGCGAGTTCATGAGCGATCAGAGATACGAGACTTTTGTCTCCCGCGAGCACGGTTGGCGTAATGAAACTCAGCCGTGGATTCTCCATACCGCCAAACGGAAAGCTGGGTGGCAATATCAAGAGATCGTATCGGTCCCATCGATACGGGCCGTAGACTTCTTCAGTGATTTCGAGCATTGCTTCGGTGTCGGCAAATTCTGCCGCTGCCGCATCCAGTACTTCTTGCTCCGCATAGACGCCGGTACGTGGGCCCATAGCCTTGAATTCGAGATCGCCGACGGCCAATGCAATCAGGTATGCAGGAATTGGTTGCGGCATGCTAAACGAGTAGACCCCATTCTTCTCGGTGTCAGGGTCATTGTTGGCACTCATTACTGCGCGTAACTCGCTTGGCGTGCGAATCGTGGCGTCGTACGTTATGCGTATGCCCGGCGTGTCCTGCAGGGGAATAAAGCTGCGCGCGTGAATCGCCTGGGCCTGGGTAAACAGGAACGGGTGTCGCTTGCCTGCGGTCTGCTGCGGTTCAAGCCATTGCAGACCCGTCGCCGCCGGAGAGGTCTGGTAGTGGATTACAACTGTTGACGCGTCAGCAGGCAGTTCGATGGCGAGCGCCGCGCCGCGGATATCGACACTGTCGCCCAGTGTGAACGAAACTGCCTCCACCTGATCGCGGTTGCCGGCGTGTACTGATTCAATCGTGAGATCCCGTGTATCCAGAATGAGTGCGTTATTGCCGTCGCCGAGGCGCTCGATCCGCAGTGTCGCAATACCCACGATGACCTTGCGCGAAAAGTCGACGGTCAAGTCCATATCGACGTGCGTTATGCGGTAGTCCTCGGTATTGGCGAAGGAGTGGTAGTCGACTCCGGATTGCGGCTCCGCAGCGTATTCTTCGGTTTCAGAGCATGAAGCGGCGAAGAAAAACGCGCAAACGAGCATCACGATTGTAAGCAAAGGGCGGTAGGACATGGCTTGTATCCGTTACGTGATTCTGATTGCGTGCGCTAGGATATCCTTGCCCCGGCAAAAACAATAGTGCTGAGACGGATTGATTTAGGAGCCCGATGTCGTAAGGTGACCGGATATGGAAGAGTATCTTGCAGCGGCAATCGATGAAGCCCGCAAAGGCCAGGCTGCTGGTGGCATCCCTATTGGTTCAGTGCTCGTTATCGACGACCGCATCGTTGGGCGAGGGCATAATCAGCGAATTCAAAAAGGCAGCTCGGTGCTGCATGCAGAAATGGACTGCCTGGAGAATGCGGGTCGCCTGCCGGCGTCGAATTATCGCAAGGCCGTGCTGTATTCCACCTTGTCGCCCTGCGATATGTGTAGCGGTGCGATCCTGCTGTATGGCATTCTCAGGGTTGTCGCCGGTGAAAACCGAACGTTTCAAGGACCCGAGGATTATTTGCGATCCAGGGGCGTGCAGCTGGACATCGTTGACGACGCCGAATGCAGGCAGTTGATGATCGACTTCATTGCGGCGAATCCTTCACTCTGGAACGAAGACATCGGCGGCCATCATGGCGATGCCCAATAAAACACAAAGTGCTCGACCGGCCATATTGAGAATGAAGGTGAGAAGTCGCCAGATCGCATAGATCGGCCACAAGAGAACTGGCACTCGGCTGTCAGTCGAATCACGCATGTCGCAATTATACGAGGCCTCGGTAATGCTGTCATAACCGCCATATCTGAACAGCCAGCGGATATCATCGATGCAATCACTCCTTATATAAGTGTATTGGTCATAGTCACGACTTGTGGCACAGAATCTCCCCCCAAAATCCTATAAAAAGGTAGGTCTCCAGATGTTGGCGTGACGCTGGATTGCTGGGTATTTGACATAAGGGACGTTCGGGATGCGAGGGATCGGCACAATGCCCAGGAGATCGGCACTCTACGCGCTAGTCATCGCGGCGTTTGCCCTGTCTGGATGTTCGGTGCTGTTCCCCAATCCGGATGATTATAAGAATCGGCCCGACGTTGTGATCGTGAAGCCAGCGCCAACAGCGGGTAGCAGACCACTGATTAAGCCACCCCCTCTGCCGTCGGTGGCTATTGTACTGTCTAGTCGGCAGCCAGCTTACCAGGATGTCGTGACGGAATTGACGCACCGCTTCGAGCATTACGACGTCTATGACTTGAGTGACAGGAGCCGACCGCCGGTCACTGTGTTGCGAACGATTAACGATTCCGACTCGAGCGCCGTGGTAGCGGTTGGTTTGCGTGCAGCTCAGTCGTCTGTCGCGATGGCCGGAATGCCGGTCGTGTTCAGCCAGGTGTTCAACCACCAGGACCATGATCTCTTGACCGCCAACAGTCGTGGTGTCGCGGCACTTGCGCCACTGGAAGCGCAGTTGGCTGCGTGGAAACAAGCCGATCCGATGATTGTGCGCGTTGGCGCAATCATCGGCGACGGTCATGACGAATTGATCGCCGAGGCTGAACTCGCGGCGCAACGGCATGGCATGGAGTTGCACATTCAAGTTGCACATTCGGATCAGGAGACGCTGTACATCTTCAGGCGCATGATTCGGGACATCGATGGGTTCTGGCTTTTTCCGGACAATCGAATTCTCAGTGGTCGCGTGCTGCAGCAGATGCTCGACGAAGCGAATCGACTGCGGGTTCCCGTCGCAGTGCCGAACGAGTCGATGCTGAAGATGGGAGCCACAATAAGCATGTCCACCGTGGCTTCCGACATTGCAGAGACGATCGTCAATATTGTTCGAGAAATTCAGGCTGGCAACCTGGAACGGGTACCACCGATCAGTCAGCTATCCGAAATTCGTGTCGAGACCAATGATGCGATGATGAAAAGTAGAGCTGTTGCACAGTCCTCAACGCCTCGTCCAGGCCAGCGCGTGGCCCAATGATAAATCGAATTGCGAAGCTATTCGGCCGCGATGGCGGCAGCGGGGGCAAGCGCCTGCTCGTGCACGAAATATTGTCAATACAGATTCTGAGTGCCGCAATCGTTGGCGCTTTCACGATCGCGAGCCTGTATTGGGGCGGCCAGTGGGTTCTGCAGGATAATTACAGCCGATGGGCCTTACAGTGGACCGAAGAACTCAACGAACTTGGCTCCCCCTTGTACCTGGCCAACGACAGTGAAGCATTGTACCGGCTGGAGAGCTTTGTCGAGCGATACCCGGAAATCGATCGAGTTGCCTATTTCGCCAAAGATGGCACCGCCATGTTTTCATTCGAAAGTCGTGAAGATGTTGAGCCTGTTGCCGATCTGTCGGCGTCGAGACTCCGTGAGGCAATTGCCGTCATCGGTGATGTGAAACCGTACCTGATGCATGGCGGCTTGTTAAACCCGAAACAGTTTGAGATTCTGGCCCCCGTCTGGACGGAGTCGATTTCGGACGACGGTTTATTCGTCTTCGACCCATCCAATATGGAGCTCACGACGAAAACCGAGTTGCTGGGGTTCGTCGGTATTCGCCTCGATTTCGTCATGTTCCACGATCGCCTGTTGTCGAATATCAAAGGCGCCATATTGATATTACTGGTCTTACTCGTCGCGTCCGCGCTCTACGGCAGGCGGGCTCTGCGCAAGGCACTGTCATCAATTTCCGATCTACAGCAGCCCATCAGGGACCTCGCCAAAGGCGATCTAAACGTGAAATTCGCGCCAGCCGAACACCGCGAAATTTCAGAAATAGTGGAAGCACTCGAGACCACGGCTACGGCACTGAGTGAGCGTGACGCCAAGCTGCTGCGACTGGCCAATCACGATAGCCTGACCGGGTTGTTCAATCGGCGACGATTCATCGAAGAGCTCAAGAAAGAAATCATAAGCGTGACGCGTAAGGGGCATAGCAGCGCGTTGTTCTTTATCGATCTGGATCAATTCAAATACGTCAATGACGCGTGTGGGCATGCGGCCGGTGATCGCCTGATCTGCAAGGTTGCTGACGAGTTGACTCGTAGTGTCAGGCGAGACGATATCGTTGCCCGCTTCGGAGGAGACGAATTTGCGGTCCTGGTTCGTGACACTAACGTGGACGGCGCCCGAGTAACCGCGGATACAATGCTGGGGAATATGCGAAGTATGGCGCATGTAGAAGACGAGCGAGTATTCCACGTCCATTGCAGCATCGGCGTTACCATGTTGAATGGTGATAACCTGCACCATGATGAGTTGATTAACCAATCGGACATAGCGTGCCGGGAGGCGAAGTCTGCTGGCCGCAATCGGATGCATCTCTACGAACCGTCGGAGGATACACAACGACGGAATGCGGCCGATGTCGGCTGGATGAACCGTTTGCGCAAGGCGGTGGACAACGACGAGTTCGAGTTACGTTTTCAACCTATCAATCTCATTGGAACCGGTGAAACAACCCATCACGAAGTGCTTATCCGATTGCGGACGGACGATGGCACGATTGTCTCTCCAGATGCGTTTCTGCCGTCCGCAGTACGTTTCGGACTGATGTCTGAAATCGATTTCTGGATGATACGACACGCAGCCAAAGCGTACGCCGAGCATTCGCGTGAGTATGGCCATCTCAAGCTGTCGATCAACCTATCCGCAAACGCATTCGAGAATGACGATTTGACGTCGTATATCGAAAAGACGTTTGATGAATTCGGCGTTAAACCCAGCGACATCATTCTCGAGATAACAGAGAGCCTGGCAATCAGACGACCGCTTCATGTCGAGCGGCAGATTGACACGCTTCGCGAATTGGGTTGCCAGTTCGCGCTGGACGATTTCGGCACCGGTTACAGTTCATTCAGTTATCTGCAGAAGCTACATTTTGACTACATCAAGATCGACGGTGCATTCGTGCAAGATCTGCTCAATAACCCGGTAGATCAAAAAATGATCAAGTTGATCGCAGAGATCGGCCGTGAGGCTGGCATGAAGACGATTGCCGAATATGTCCAGAATGCCGAATCGTTGTCCTTGCTCGGTGATTTGGGCGTGGATATGGCACAAGGCTATTTCGTTGGCCGCCCCGTGAAAGTTCCAAAGCGCAAGTCAACGCCGATATCTCTCAATTTGCGCCGGGCGAAGCGTTCATCACTTTAGCCCGTGCAACCGACCGTCATTCCTTGATATAAGTACCCTCGATGGTTAAGGACCATCCTGGGAGAAGCAATGAATCCGATGACTCGATGCTGCAGTATCGCCGCCTTGCTGTTTATGGCCTCGTCTGCCTGCTATGCGTCTGATACCGATGATCTAACCGCGATGCTGCATCAGTTTCTGGCCGGCGTCAGCGAAGCCGCGGTGCATGATCGATTCTGGGGTGAGGACCTTATTTACACGTCTTCGCGGGGCACGAGGTCCAGCAAAGCGGAGATCATGCAAGGATTGGCGGCATCGGAAGATGGCGATAGCGACGTAGCCGGACCCGTCTATACGGCTGAAGATATCCAGATACAGGTATACGGCTCTACGGCCGTCGTCGCGTTTCGACTGGTCGCGACTCCTGCGGATAAAATGGATGCGTCCGGTAGCGATACAGTAGTACAGTACTACTTCAATACCGGTACCTTTGTGAAGCGCAACGGTGTGTGGGAAGTCGTGGCCTGGCAAGCCACCGTAATTCCACAGACATGATGCAAGACCGCATGAAGCGCCCGTAGCTCAGCTGGATAGAGTACCTGGCTTCGAACCAGGTGGTCGGGAGTTCGAATCTCTCCGGGCGCGCCAATTTCCAAAGTTAGATCAAGCGGTTACCGCCTAGGCGGTGACCGCGTTTTTCTTCAACATTACCAGTGCGGGACTTTTGCGGGACCCCTGCCCAACAACTTTGTTCGCAGCCTCAATAAGACTGGTCAATTCCGCTGCCGAGTAGTGGCTCGTAATCCGTCCTGACCTGTGTCCAAGCAAGTCTTGTCGATCCTCGAAAGACACGCCTGCCGCCCTTAACCGACGTCCAAAAGTATGTTTCAGGTCATGTACACGAACCTGCGACAATCCGGCTCTTGCCCTGGCGTGCTGCCAACCGGAATTGTTCATCTTCTTTTGGCGTCGACCGTGGTAGATGAAAACGTACTCGGGATGCTGGCCTCGCAGACTCTCAATCACCGATCTGGCGACCGAGTTGAGAACAACCAGACGCTCGTCCCCGTTTTTCACCTTCTCCTCCGGGATCAGAAACACCGATGTACCCAGTTCGGGCACCTCTATTTCCCAATCCCAGCGAAGTTCGCAGACTTCCTTCTCACGGCAACCGGTGTTCACTTTGAAAAGAGCCATTCTCGCCAAATGCTCTGGCAGCTCTTTGAAAAGTTGCGTTTGCTCTTCCCAGGATAGCGGGTAGGGTTTGCGCGCATCGGTGACCGGGAGTAATTTGATCTTGGGCGGACGATCAAGCCAGGTCAAACCCGACTCATCAATCCATTCCGAGGCGGCCACATTCAGAATGTGGCGAACCACGCCAAGGGCCAGATTTATCGATGTCGTCTTGATGCCAGTTGTTCGACGAGCTTCAATGAAGCGCCTCAACGAGCCAATGTGCACGGCCCGGATATCAAGATCCCCAATGAACGGATCGAGTTGCTTCAGGTGAAGCGCATCATCTCCAATACTTCGCTTGTGTTGATTCTCACGAAGATACTTGATGGCCGCTGACCGGAATGTTCTGGCAATACGTTCGCCGTAGATCAATGCCTTTCGTATCTCTTCAATTCTCTTCGCTAAGTAAACCTCCGCTTGCCGGATGCCGTTTTCGCCAGTGCTTTCGCAAAGTCGGCGACCTCCGATTTTCTTGTCGATGTGCCAGATCCCACCGCGTTTGATGAGTCCCGGCGTTCTTCTACGTCCCATGGCTTTCTCCTTCGTGCCGCGGGACGCCCGTTGCACGACACATAGTCGTCCACCCAGGCATCCAGTTCAAGTCGGTCGAAGGCGACACCCTGTTGACCGATAGGAATTGTGGTGAGATAAGGCCGGACCTCGCGATTGAAGCGGTTGCGGTCCATACCGAGATAGTCCGGTGCATCCCGAAGGCGCACCAATCGAGGCAAGATTGGAGTGAATTCTCGTGCCGTCGTCATCGGCCCAAATACACCGCAG
>JADFNV010000070.1 GCA_022563195.1 Pseudomonadota bacterium | reverse complement strand
TGTATGACGTCAGCGCCTATGGAACAGATATAGGGCTAGTTTAAAGGAGGGTTTTTGTTCATCCTAATCTGAGGAGTAGAGATGATACAGAAACCAGCAGGCATGCTGACCTACTCACAATCGCAGGAACCGGACTCCGACCACTACGCCGATCTCACTGAAATCTATTCCCGCGGTCAATGGGTTGTTTTCCCATTCACCGAGGAAGAGATTCTTGCGGATCCGAATCTGCAGACCCTGACATTGACGGAGTCATTCCAGTAACGGTCGCCTATTCGAAACGCTTGGTAAACGTCACACCATAGGTCCGCGGCTGATTCGGATACGCGCTGACCCTGTCCGTCTGGACTGTGGTCGGAAAACCGCTCGTCAGGTATTCGTCGTCGGTGATATTCCGGCCCCATAACAAAACCTCGAAACCGTTATCCCACGCAAGGCCGATGCTCGCATTGACCGTGCTGACTTCACGGGAGAGAACGTCCTTAGCGACGTTTTCCACGACTTGTGCTTCACTATCGTGAACATATTCGGCGCGCACAAAGCCTGATGCGCTGCTGCCAAAATCGAAGCTGTAAATAGCTGACAAATTCATGCTGAAGTCGCTCACACCCGCCACGTCCTCTCCGTCCAGGTCCACTGGCCCGGTGGGTCCCTGGGCACCAGTAAACGAATCATATTTGGGATCCAGCCAGGTCCCGGAAAACATCAACTGCAGTGAATCGTTCGGCGCAAAATTCGCCTCCAGTTCCACACCCGTGGTCGATTGCTTGCCGGCATTGGCGAGGACGAATCCTGTGCCAACGAAGATGGTGCTCTGGAAGCCTTCGATTTCCTGGTCAAATATCGCAATGTTTATCGAGCCGCGATCAAACCGCGCCTTTAGGCCGATTTCGTAGGCGATGGCTTCCTCGGGCCCTGCATAGCGCGTACCGGAAACCAGGTTGGGCGGACCGAAGCGGTCCTGCGGACCGCCACCTGCACCCAGTGCCGCCATATCCTCGGCGAACGGTCGCGAATCTCGCGTCAGATTCCAGGAACTCGCTTTGAAGCCGGTGGCAGCACCAATGTAAATATTGACGCTGTCCGTCGCATCGAATGCCAGTCTCACGGTCCAGGTCGTGTCGCTGTCATTGGTATGGCCGGGTTCGACGGCATTAGGGAAACTCATAAACGGCGGCAGAAATTGTAACGGTTGTAAGGGAAGCAGGGAATTGCAAGCCGGTGGCACAGCCGGATCGCATTCAGTCGTAGCGATTGCAATTGCCGTAAGGTCGGCGACCGGGTTCGCATCAATATTATCCTGCGTCGGCGGCAACCCGCCCGTGAGTGCCGTAAATGTCGGCGCATAGACTATCTGCACAAAATCGAGCGACGAAAACAGTGCCGTGCTCGTAATATCGATGCCTACATCCTTTTCATCGTCGGTGTAGTTGGCACCCAGCGTCAGGGTCGTCCGGTCGCCTATGTGCAGATCAATCTGGCCGAATATCGAGTAAGACGTGTTGTCCTGGGACATGACTTCGACAAAACCCGTCCCTGGCTGTTGAAATGCGCCCCGCGGTATGCCGAAAAAGTCTTCCGTAGCATCGAGCGCTGAAACGGGACCGAGGGGTGGACCGCCCGTAAAGATATCGAAAAAGGGCCGAAAATCTGTGCCGAAGGTCAGGCGGTTGTCGATATCCACTGTCTCGTCGAAATAGAACCCACCGATCATCCAGTCGACGGCACCATCTCCAGACGACGTGAGCCGCAATTCCTGCGTAAACGTGTCAATTTGATTATCTGACAAGACCTGAGCGAGCATGTCGGCGCTCGTGAAATCGCTGTCGGCGTCTTCGACGCGACTCAGGCTCCTTGAGGACGTAATCGATGTGAGTGTCGCCCTGTCGAAATCGTAGTCTATCTGCAACGATACGCCGTCACTCTCGATCTCGTTGCTTGGGTTGTAGTTGTAATATTGCGCGCGCTGGAACGGATCTTCCGTTAACACCTGGCCGCCGACCAATGCGATGAGCGTGCTGGACAGTCCGTCTTGAATGTTGACGGTACCGCAACACGATTCATCATTTCGATCCGCGTCTGCGATCAAACGAAATTCCAGGTGGTCGTTCGGCTGGAACAGGAGTTGCCCACGCACTCCGTAGCGATCGATCTCATTGATCTTCGAGCCATCCGCAAGGTTGGTGAAGTAGCCATCGCGAGTATTTGAGTTAGCGGACAGAGTAATCGCGACCGTATCGGACAAGGGACCGGTCACTTCACCCTTGACGATCACCTGGCTGTAATCGCCAACCGTGAGAGCAGCGGATCCACTAAAGCCGTCGAGGTCCGGTTTCGCGGTAATCACGCTGATAACACCCGCAGACGCGTTTTTGCCGAACAATGTGCTCTGCGGGCCACGCAATACCTCGATGCGTTCGAGACTTGGATAATCGGCCAGAGCCGAGGCCGTCCGCGAACGATACACGCCATCGATAAATACACCGACCGACGGCTCGGTCCCAATGTTGTTCGATCCGTTACCGAATCCACGGATGAAAAAGCTCGTGTTACCAGACTGCTGCAACTGGCTGACGCGCAGTGACGGCACGAATGATTGCAGGTCCTTGATGTCTACGATCTGCGCTTTCTGCAACACATCCGCAGTGACAACCGTCACGGCTATAGGAATCTCCTGCAGAGTTTGCTGGCGTTTCGCCGCCGTAACGACGATTTCCTCGAATATTGCTTGTTCCTGACCCCAGGCCGGACCGGTCATTGCCAGTGATGCCGCCATGGCCAGTGTTGACATTGTTATTCTGGTAATTCTCATGGTATTCCCTCGTGTTGTGCCGAAGCGTCGCTCCGACATATCAGGATGGGGCCGTCAGGGGCCCTTCGCGAATCTGACCCAGATTAATGCCGTGCGCCGCTGGTGTCAAAAAACAACAGTGAATCAAGCACATCCTACCTGCCGGCAGCGGCGGCCGGTGCCTGAATAGACCCATTGTTGTGCAAAAACAACACCATGATTTCGCCTGCTGCCTAGAACGCAGCCGTATTCCTGAGAATGAGCTTGCCAAAATTGCCACCTTCGAAAAGCTTCAACAGGACGGCCGCTATAGGATGTAAAGCGGAAGTCAGTCCACAATATTTGCTAACCGAAATCTGACTGGCGTACTTCTGTGAGGACGGTGTCTTTCAAAAATTCTCTGCGACTGAGGGGGTAGCGCATAGCTCTTGCATGCCGCCTCCGCTCAGCTTTTGAACATCGGTAACACGTCTCGCTGAACATGGGGAATTGGCAGCTATTACTCGCGCCGCGCGTTCAGCCAGCGCTTTGTCATCTGTTGTGCTTTCAGGAGATCTTCCGCGGATAACTCTTCCCCGACCTGGTCGCGTTTGAATTCCGAATTCAAATCACCAAGCTGCGCTGCAATATCAAACCACATGTAGGCCTCGACGATGTTCTGCTCGACCCCCATGCCGCTGTGGCACAAACTACCGTAACTCTTGATGGCCGGAATGTAGCCCTGGTCGGCCGCGAGTTTGTAAAATTTGCCGGCTTCAACGTCATTCATGTCGACGCCCCAGCCATTCGCATGCATTATTCCGAGGTTGTATTGAGCCTCACTGTGTCCCTGAGCGGCGGCCTGCCCATACCAATTGAGAGCCAGATCATCGTCCATTGCCACGCCGAAGCCATTGGCATAAAGCCGGCCGACACAAAACTGTGCCGCCGCATTGCCCTCTTCGGCCAGTGGCTGGCATTCTGCGAGTGACGTCTCGTAGTCCCCCACGTCATAGGCACCGAGGCCTTTTGCCAGATCCGCCCCGCAAGCTATGGCCGGCGCCAGCAGAATCGCCAATTTTGCGAGTAACAGGGCCGGATCACGCATGACCTAAACCTCCTTCCAGCGTCGCGTACTGATAAGCCTAGTGGAAGATAGCGATGTTGTCGTCCTAATTGTCAGGGTAAATGACACGAGATCAGGCCGCCAACGCCCCGTAAAACAGCCGTGCTGACGCGACGGCAAGGAAGAATCCGAACAACATATTGAGCTTACGGGCTGAAAATGAATGTGCCAGCTTCGCCCCGAATGGTGCAGTGAGTACCGTCGCTGGTGCGATGAGCGCAAATCCGATCAAGTTGACATAGCCGAAACTGCCCGTCGGCAGCCTCGCATCACCGAAGCCCATGACGATGAAACCCATCGTCGCCGGAAGGCTGATAACGAGCCCGAACAATGCGGCGGTACCTACCGCGCGATGAATCGGCTGGTTAAACAGCGTCAAGGTCATGACCGAAAATGTTCCCCCGCCGACACCCATCATGCTCGATAAGCCACCGATCAATGTCGGGATTAGCATTACCCAGGCACTGCGCGGCACATCGTCGGTGATGTTACGACTCTCCGGTGCGAGCAGCATTTTCGCCGCAACGAGGAATGCGATGGTGGCAAAGACCAGTGCCAGCACCCGACCGTGCAACTGCGATGCAATCCACGTACCCAGCAGCGCACCGAGCAGAACAAAAATAGCCCAGCGCCTGACGATATCCAGATCAACGGACTGCCGTTGATGGTGAGCGCGAGCTGACGCGATTGACGTCGGGATGATCGTGGCAATCGATGTGGCGACCGCGATGTGCATGCGTATCGCCACGTCGACATCGAGAAATCCGAGCACTGCTTCGAGCACGGGAACGATAACGATGCCGCCACCGATACCAAATAGTCCCGCCAGTACGCCAGCAACACACCCTGCCGCGAGCATTGCGGCGGCAAGAATGACCCACTCTTCCATTCGTGTGCCGGGTCAGGCGCCGAGTATTTCGGCGTGATGCTGCAAGTGTTGTTCGATGAACGACGAAATGAAGTAATAGCCGTGGTCATAGCCTTCGTGGCGACGAACTTCGAGCGGCAAACCGCTTTCGGCACAGGCTTGCTCGAACAGCTGCGGTTTGAGCTGTTCCTCGAGAAAGGCGTCGGCGAGGCCCTGGTCGACGAGTATTTTGCTATGCGCAGGTCCATCCGAGTAATTGCGCGCAACTTCACAGGAATCGTAGTCGCGCCAGGTCGACCTGTCAGCGCCGAGGTAGTAGCCGAGCGCCTTCTGGCCCCACGGGCTATGCAGAGTCGAACAAATCGGCGCAAATGCCGAAAGAGATCGGTATATATCAGGGTTTCTGAGCCCGATCGTCAGCGCACCGTGTCCGCCCATCGAGTGCCCACACAGACCCTGCCGGCTGGCATCGCCCGGGAAGTTATCGAATACGGCGTATTGCAGCTCGATCGTCACATAGTCATACATGTGATAGTGCTGCGCCCAGGGTTTTTCGACGGCATTTAAATAGAACCCGGCTGCCAATCCGAAATCATAATCGCCGTCGGGATCGTCGGGCACATCGTCACCACGCGGACTCGTGTCCGGCGAGACAATCATGATGCCGAGTTCTGCCGCGTAACGCTGCGCGCCGCTCTTGACCATGAAATTCTCTTCGGTGCAGGTCAGCCCGGACAGGAAAGTGACGACGGGGACCTTTGCGCTGCCAGCCTGCGGCGGCACAAAGACGGAAAACTGCATATCGCAGTTGTTGGCGCTGGAGGCATGTTTGTAGAAACCGATCTTGCCGCCAAAGCAAGCAGTCTCGCTGAGTGTCTCGAGGGTCATGGGACTGGATTATGCCCGCAGATCAGGATTTCTGGAATACGAGAGTCGCGTTAGTTCCCCCAAATCCGAAACTGTTGGACATCGCTGTTTTGATACCGGCGTTCTCGACATACCCGGTAATCAGCGGCATGCCCTCAACTTCGGGATCGGGCTCGTTCACATTGATCGACGGCGCGATAAAATCGTGTTCGAGCATGAGCAGGCAGTGGATCGCCTCCTGTACACCCGTCGCACCGAGAGAATGGCCGCACAGGGACTTGGACGAACCGAATCTCGGCACTTTGTCTCCGAATACTTCACGCATGGCCTCGAGTTCTTTGACATCACCGACAGGAGTACTCGTGCCGTGCGTGTTGATGTAGTCAATGGGGCCATCGACGTTCGCCTTGGCCATTTCCATACAACGCATCGCGCCCTCACCCGATGGCGCGACCATGTCAGAGCCATCCGACGTCGCACCGTATCCGACCAGTTCCGCATAGATCTTCGCACCGCGCGCTTTCGCGTGCTCGAGTTCCTCGATGACAAGCATGCCGCCACCACCTGAAATAACGAAACCGTCGCGCGTCAGGTCGTATGGACGCGAAGCCGTCGCCGGTTCATCGTTGTACTTTGACGTTAGCGCACCCATGGCGTCGAACAGGCACGCGAGAGTCCAGTCCAGCTCCTCGCCACCACCGGCAAATACGATGTCCTGCTTGTCCAGGCGAATTTGATCTGCACCGACTTGAATGCAATGCGCACTGGTCGCGCACGCTGATGTCAAAGAGTAGTTCAGACCCCTGATCCTGAACGGCGTTGCCAGGCAGGCCGAGATCGAACTGCTCATGGTCTTGGTAACCGCGTACGGGCCGATCTTACGCACGCCCCGATTTCGCAGCACGTCCGCCGCTCTCACGATTTCGCGGCTCGATGCGCCACCTGACGATGCGATCAGTCCCGTACGAACATTGGAGACATCGCTATCCTCGAGACCGGCGTCGTCGATCGCCTGCTGCATCGAAATATAGGCGTATGCGGCCGCGTCGCCCATGAAGCGTCGCACCTTGCGATCGATATGCTCGGCAAGATCGATATCGACCACGCCGGCTACCTGGCTCCTCAGACCCATCTCGGCGAATGACTCCTCGGCCACGATGCCCGACCGGCCATTCTTAAGCGAGTCAACAATTTCGGCCTGAGAGTTTCCGATACACGAAACCGCACCCAGGCCCGTAACGACAACACGTCGCATCACATCTTCCTAAAAATCATCAGTGGATTCGAACAAGCCGACACGCAGATCATCGGCCTGATAGATCTCGCGTCCGTCGACCGACATCGTGCCATCGGCAAGCCCCAGCACCAGTTTGCGCGAAATCACGCGCTTGATGTCGAGTTGAAACGTGACGAGCTTGGCCGTCGGCAACACCTGCCCTCTGAACTTAACCTTGCCAGCGCCGAGCGCCCTGCCCTTGCCGTCGCAACCGGACCAGACGAGATAAAAACCAAGCAGCTGCCAAAGCGCGTCGAGACCGAGGCAGCCGGGCATCACCGGATCGCTCTCGAAATGGCAGCCAAAAAACCACAAATCAGGGTGAATATCGAGTTCCGCCTGAACCTGACCTCGACCGTACTTGCCACCATCCGTCGCAATGTGAGTGATCCGGTCGGTCATGAGCATGTTGGGCAGCGGCAGGCGCGCACCATCGGGCCCAAAGATCTCGCCATGGCCGCACTGCAGTATCTCGTCGTAGCTGTACGAGGACTGCCGGCCTGTCGTTGCCAGGGCGGCATCATTATTTGGATTGGTCATTCATCCTCCGGCGTGACAATGGCTGGTCGCTGGGCACAGGACACCGACGCACATCACGCAATCTGCAATTTTACCGATTGAGCAAGACCAGCGCTTTCGAAATCGCGCCAATCCGCACCCAGGTCAGGTCTTGTCGTAATCAAGTGTCACGGATTCGCTGACAGGTCGGGACTGGCACGCGAGCACGAAGCCCTTTTCCACTTCCCAGGGCTCGAGAGCAAAGTTGGTCGCCATTGCAACCTCACCTTGGCGAACGTGGCAACGACAAGTGGCACAGACGCCGCCCTTGCACGAGTAGGGAAGCTCGATGCCGTGCTCCGCCGCGGCATCGACGATGTTGTCATCACCGTGTTGCATTTCGAACGTTTTCTTTTGTCCGTCCATAATGACTGTGATTAACGCATGGTCGACTGTCTTGGCCGGAGCAATCGTTTTCGTCCCGCCACCCTTGCGCGGCACGCCAAATCGTTCAACGTGAACATGATCTGCGTCGATACCCAGCTCGATAAGTGTCTCTATTGCAATATTGGTCATCGTGCCCGGGCCGCAGACGAACGCTTCGACCGGGCTCAAGCCCTGGCAGAAATGCGCATACAGTTCGCGTATCTTGTCAGCATCGAGGCGGCCGGCCGCAATCGGAAACTCCTGTTCTTCCTGGCTAAAGACGAAGTGCAACTGCAGCCTTTCGGGGTAGACATTCTTGAGCGCGTACAGGTCCTCTATGAACATCGTCGTTGACTGTTTGCGATTGCCATAAAAAAGCACGAACCGACTTGCGGCTTCGTGCTTTAGCACGGATTTGATCATTGAAAGTATCGGTGTAATGCCGCTGCCTGCCGCGACGCCTACGTAATCCTTCACGTTGCGGTCATCGAGATTGACGTGAAACTGACCGAATGGCGGCATGACGTCGAGCCTGTCGCCGACGGCAAGTTCCTTGCCGGCATATTCAGAAAAACTTCCGTCAGGCTGCAGCCGCACGCCGATCTCCAATGGCAAAGCTCCGGATTCTGAGCAAATGCTGTAGGTACGCCGCATTTTCTTGCCGCCACGTACGATCTGGATCGGCAGGTGTTGCCCAGGCAAAAACTCGAATTGCTCGTGCAGCTCGACGGGCACACTCAATGCGATGCGCACCGAATCTTTTGTTTCGCGTTCGAGTCGTGCAACGGTCAATGCGTGGAATTCTTTCATCCTCAGAGCATCCCTATATGCACTTGAAATATTCGAACGGCTCGAGACAGTCAATACATCGGTAAGACGCCTTGCAGGCCGTTGAGCCGAACTCGCTGACGCGTTCGGTATTTGTAGACTCGCAACGGGGGCAGGCGACATTGCGATGGCCATCGAGCAGGGCGTGCTTGCTCGCGCCGTGCAGGGGTGGCGCGATACCATAGGCGCGCAACTTGTCGCGGCCTGCATCCGTTATCCAGTCAGTCGTCCAGGGCGGTGACAACACGCGCCTGATCTGTACATCGTCGATGCCGCGATCGCGCATTGCATCGACAACACTTTGTTCGATCACCTCGGTGGCCGGGCAGCCGATGTAGGTCGGGGTAAGCGTAATAGTGATGCGATCATCGATCGTGACATCGCGAACAATGCCAAGATCCGTGATCGTCAGCACCGGGATTTCTGGATCAGGTACTTCGCTTAGCCAGTCGAGTACCTGCTCACGAGTGACCGCCACGGCTACCAATTCACACCCGGATATGCGCGCTGCATAAATTGCATTTCAGCGATGAGATAACCGAGGTGCTCGCTGTGGCGCCCCCGCTTGCCACCCGCTGCCATCCACTCGTCACCAGGCATCGTGAGCGTCGCCTCGTCGAGAATCGCTGCAACATTGACTTGCCACTGCTCGCGAATCGCTTCGAAATCGGGACCAGCGAAGAACTCGGCGAATGCCTGATCGACGTTGTCGGCGATGAACATCTCGCCCGTGTATTGCCAGTAATCATTGATCGATTGTTGAACACGCGCGTGACTTGTGTCCGTGCCGTCGCCAAGTCGAGCTAGCCATTGCGCGCCGTGCCTGAGGTGATAACGAATCTCCTTGATCGCCCTGGCGGCAATCTCGGCCAGGTGGGAGTCGTCACATTGCTCCAGGGCTTCGAGTTGCAGCAGGTAGAACGACTCGAACAGCACCTGCCGGGCCATCATGTCGCCGAAATGTCCGTTGGGTTGTTCGAGCAGCAGCAGGTTGCGGAACTCGCCGCCGTCGCGCAGAAATGCGAGGGCGTCTTCGCCGCGGTCCTTGCCCTCAAGCTTGCCCGCGTAGGTATAGAACAGGCGCGCCTGGCCAATGTAGTCGAGCGCGAGGTTGGCGTTGGCCAGCTCTTCTTCGAGTTCCGGATACGTAGTGACCACCTCGATCATGCGCTGACCGAGGATCAGCGCGTTGTCGCCAAGCCTCAGGACGTAGGCAAGCAATGCCTCGTCTTTGGTCACAGGTTCTCGACTCCGTCCGGAATTTCGTAAAACGTTGGATGCCGATATATCTTGTCTTCGGCCGGCTCAAAAAATGCGGCCGAATCGGCCGGGTCCGATGCCACGATCTCACTGGAACGCACGACCCATAGGCTCACACCTTCGCAGCGCCGCGTGTAGGTGTCCCGTGCAGCATCCAGGGCCATTTGATCGTCGGTCGCGTGAATGCTGCCCGCGTGCCGGTGGCTGAGCCCGGCTTTGCTGCGGATGAAAACTTCGTACAGTGGCCATTCTTTGTGTGTCATATTTCTCTCTTCGCCCTGCGTCGCTCACGCACATCCCTGTGCTCCGCGACATT
>JADFNV010000002.1 GCA_022563195.1 Pseudomonadota bacterium | reverse complement strand
GGCCGTGTCTCAGTCCCAGTGTGGCTGATCGTCCTCTCAGACCAGCTACGGATCGTCGCCTTGGTGAGCCTTTACCTCACCAACAAGCTAATCCGACTTAGGCTCATCCAATAGTGCAAGGTCCGAAGATCCCCTGCTTTCCCCCGTAGGGCGTATGCGGTATTAGCTCGAGTTTCCCCGAGTTGTCCCCCGCTACTGGGTAGATTCCTAAGTATTACTCACCCGTCCGCCACTCGACGCCTGGGAGCAAGCTCCCATCGTTTCCGTTCGACTTGCATGTGTTAGGCATGCCGCCAACGTTCAATCTGAGCCAGGATCAAACTCTTCAGTTTAAAGCTTTGAGCTTTATCTAAAGACGCGATCCCCAAATTACAAAGATTCAACTTGGTTCTCACGTTTGATATGCCTTAGCAAAATCCAACGCGAGCACCCACACAAATTATCTGATTGAATTGTTAAAGAACACGCCCCGCTTGTGCGAGGCAGACCCACAAGTATACAGGCCAAACGGGATCATTGAACAGCCCGGGCCTGCTTGTTGCCATAAATTTTGAGGTCCACCGAGGGACACCGTACCCTCAGCGAGCGGGGCATTATAGCGACGAAATGACCACCGTCAATACCTATTCGGCGGATTTACACGATCCGGCATAAAAATCGCCGCGAAAAGGCCATTTTTCCAGGATTTTCAGCGACTTTCAGCCCCGACGACAAACCCTGTAAACACTAGCCCGTTCGTACTCGGATGGCGACGTTGGCTCAGCATGGACGAATCCCGCAGACTCCTGGACGTTGCAGCCTATTTCCGGCTCGCGAGCCAGGCGTCGTATTCATCTGACGCCAGCAGCGCCGACAAGCCTGGGTCGCGCTCAAGCCCCTCGGGACCCAGCGAGTGCCCAAATTGCCCTTCAAGGCGCTGTAAGGCCACAACGGCGCCCGCAAAATCGGACAGTGCCGCGCGAGCGCGCAACGTCGACCACCAGGCAAGTTCAAGATCGGGCTCCAGCAGTAGCGATTTATCTGCAAAAGCAATTGCGTCCTGTGGATTGCCCATCACAAGTGCAGTGGCCGAAAGTCGTGCCTCCATTGCCGCGTCGTCGACGTCGAGCCGATCATACAAGCGTTGCAAGGCCTGAAACGCATCGTCATATTGTCGCGACGGAAAATAGTAGTCGAGCAACATGAGCGAGTAGAGCGGATCCTCTGGAAAATATTCAGCCATTTGGATAAGCGCCGTACGCATCATGCGTCGGTTTTTGATTCGCTTTGTCAGTTCCACCCCGGTCAAGACAACGATTCTTTGTCGTCGCAGTCTTTCATCCAGACCATTGATTATTTCGATGAAGCGATCAGCTTTACGATCGCGTGCTGCTTTCAATAACTCCGTAAACTGAAACAGGTCGGACTCGTTGACGTTTTGAAAATCGATTAGCTTGCGTACTGCCGACTTGCTCGGTGCCGCCATGATCAACGAAATGCCAATTTCGTCTGTGAATTTCTGTCCGCGCAAAAAATCAATCCAGTCAATCACGACCACGCGGTTTTTTTTGTCCAGGCTCAGGTCATATTCGTGATAACTGAACTGAAGATCGGGCAGATCGAATCTCACAACCGCACGACCACGGACGCCGCGCGACTCGACGCCAAGCAATGTTGCTTTCATATGATCTTTGGATTCGGAAAATGCTGATGTGATGATATTGTCGAACTGGTATTCGAGACTATCGCGAAATTGTTTTTTGACACGTTGATCGATCAGGCGCAGACCGAAGATTCGATCGACGATGTCGCGACTGTCTGTCGCGTCTATGAATTTGTCGGGTGAACCAGCATTGAGCCCGTCGACAATCTCTTGAAAACCGGTCCGGAATGCCTGCTGTCGCGCGAGTTCCTCTGTTTCGGCATCATCGGCAACAACGGGTGATAAAAACGCCATTGCGGCGACAAGAAAAAAAAGATTTCGATTTATCACTACCGAGCTACGTCAGGCTGACCCGCGAAAATTTACGTTTGCCAACCTGATAGACGTTGGTACTGCCGGCGTCGATCAAGATCGAACGATCTTCAACACGTACACCATTAATTCGCACCGCACCTTGCTTGATCATCCTGAGCGCCTCACTTGTACTTGCAACGAGCCCAGCCTCCTTAAGCACATACGCGATGCCGAGCTGCCCGTCCTTGCTCTGCAGGCTCAGCTCGGGCATATCGTCGGGCATTGCGCCCTGCTGAAATCGCGCCACAAATTCGTCTTTCGCCGCAGTCGCCGCAGCAGCGCCATGAAATCGTTCGACAATCTCCGAACCCAGCTCGAACTTTGCGTCGCGAGGATTCATGCCATCGTCGACGCGCTGCCGCAAGCCGGCAAGATCATCGAGCGGGCGGAAACTTAATAACTCAAAGTAGCGCCACATCAAAACATCAGAAATTGACATGATCTTGCCGAACATATCGCCTGGCGCGTCAGTAATACCGATATAATTGCCGATCGACTTTGACATTTTTTGTATGCCATCCAGCCCTTCAAGTAAGGGCATCGTCAAAACAACCTGCGGTTCCTGCCCGTAATCCTGCTGTAACTGTCGACCAACCAGTAAATTGAATTTCTGATCGGTACCGCCGAGCTCAACGTCCGCTTTGAGTGCTACCGAGTCGTATCCCTGCACGATCGGATACAAAAATTCGTGAACTGAAATCGGCTGACCGCCCTTGTAACGCTTGTTAAAATCGTCCCGTTCCAGCATGCGTGCAACCGTGTAATGCGACGCCAGCCTGACAAGTCCGGCAGCATCCATGTCACCCATCCAGTTTGAATTAAATTCGATACGGGTCTTCTTTTTGTCGAGGATCATGAAGATCTGGGACTCATAGGTTTCAGCGTTGATCTTGATTTCATCGGGCGATAACGGTGGTCGAGTCGTGTTCTTACCCGACGGATCACCGATCATTCCCGTGAAGTCGCCGATCAGGAACACGACCTCGTGCCCGAACTCCTGAAACTGTCGCATCTTGTTTATTAGAACCGTATGCCCGATGTGAAGATCTGGAGCCGTCGGATCGAACCCCGTTTTCACCACGAGTGGCCGTTTCAGCCTGAGTTTTGCCTCCAGACCGTTCGCGGGCAGCACCTCATCAGTGCCGCGCATGAGTTCCGAGAGTTGTTGACTGGTTTGGGTCATGACGTCGCGTTTGGCTCGTATTCGCAGCAGAACTGTAGCATTCTCAGGCTTCGATGAAAGCCCACATATAAGCATTCCAAACAATGCCGTTTAACATCATGACTTATAACACTTTTCTTTGACGTCTTCGAAGCCTCACTGTAGAGTAACAACTTCGTGATTTGGGGGGACGCCGATTTGTATCGCCCAGCCAGTCCATTGCTGCACGACTACAAACCGACGGCGATCAGATCGCCGAAAAAAACCAAGGCATTGCAATGGTTTGTCGTCGGCTTCGGAATCCCGCTTCTGGGCCTCGCCCTCGTGTCGACGCTCAATGAACCTGCGAAATCGTCAGCGCCGCTATCACAGACACCAATAATGACGGCTATCGACGGCGACGAAGTCAACACGTGGGGCCTCGTCGATAAGGTCATTGTAAGCCCGACGCCGCTGGTCCTTGCACCCGAACCGGAATACGAAACGCTGACACTGACCATTCGATCAGGCGACACGCTGGACCAGCTGTTTCGCAAACATAAGCTCGATATCGGAAATCTCGCAGTGATCGCTCGCCTTGACCAAGCTGGTCGACAACTTCGCAACATCAAGCCCGGCGATGTATTCGAAATTACGCACGACGACGGTAAGCTCGTGAGTATGTATTCGGCCCTTAGCCTTACGAGTGCACTCAAGGTTGACAGGCAAGAGTCAGGTTTTCGCGCGGAAGTCATAGAGCGACCGATCGAGATACGCAAACGACTCGCTCATGGTGTCATAGAAACTTCGCTTTTTGAGAGCGCCGCGACCGCCGGACTTTCCGACAAATTGATCATGAATATCGCGGGAATTTTTGCCTGGGACGTCGACTTCGTGCTCGACATTCGAACCGGCGACAGCTACTACGTTCAATATGAAGAGATTTGGCAAGACGGAAAATACGTGACAGACGGAGAAATCATCGTCGCCGAATTCAACAACAATGGTCGCACATACCGCGCGATTCGATTTGTTTACGATACGGGCAACACGGATTACTTCACACCAGACGGCCTTAGCGTACGCAAAGCGTTCATTCGGGCCCCTGTCGATTTCACACGCATCAGTTCCAATTTCAATCCGCGTCGCCGCCATCCTATTCTGAACACGATTCGTGCTCATCGCGGCGTCGACTACGCCGCGCCGCGCGGTACACCGATCAAGGCTTCCGGCGATGGCAAAGTGATTTTTCGCGGAGTCAAAAATGGCTATGGCAATGCCGTGATTCTACAACACGGTGGCAACATCACGACGCTCTATGCGCACATGTCGAAATACGCGACCAAAGCCCGAGTCGGCTCACGCGTTCGCCAAGGGCAAACGATCGGTTATGTCGGCGCGACCGGTCTCGCGACAGCAAACCACTTGCATTATGAATACCGTATCAATGGCGTACATCGTAATCCGCGCACGGTTGCCTTGCCGCAGGCTAATCCGATCGCCGAAAAATATCGTCAACAATTTCTTTCGACAGCGGCGCCGATACTCGCTGAACTCGAGCAATTCAAGAACACTCAGTTCGCCACTGTTGCGCTTGCCGACCGCTAGTCAGTACACGAAACAACGATGGGTGACTACTACATCGGCTTGATTTCCGGCACCAGCATGGATGGCATCGATGCTGTGCTGGTTGAATTCGGGCAAACGTCTCTCGAAATTCTGCAGACTCGAAAGCACGAATATCCCGCCGAACTTCGACAACAACTATGTACATCCATTCGCGAACCGCAGGCCTGCTCGGTAGATGATGTCGGTGCGCTCGACCGCTGGACGGGCGAGTGTTTTCGCGATGCAGCCAACGCATTGATCGATGATGCCGGTATCAACACTTCGACAATTGCCGCGATCGGCAGTCATGGACAGACCCTGCGACATCAACCAACGGCATCGCCGCCGTTTACATTGCAGATCGGTGACCCATCCGTCATCGCCGCGGGAACCGGAATTACGACCGTTGCCGACTTTCGTCGTGGCGACATGGCACTTGGCGGTCAGGGCGCTCCACTCACTCCGGCTTTTCACGAATGGCTGTTTCGACAACCTGAATCGCCCCGAACAATCTTGAATATCGGTGGCATCGCGAACGTCACTATCTTGCCCGCCGACGGTTCCGCCGTAACAGGGTTTGATACCGGGCCGGGAAATACGCTGCTTGACGGCTGGATTCGCAGGCACCGTAAGGAATTTTTTGACCATGACGGCGGCTGGGCAGCCAGCGGAACAGTCGATGACGACCTTTTGTCGCGTCTGCTTGCCGACAGCTATTTTTCCACACCGCCACCCAAGAGCACCGGCTTCGAATACTTCAATCTCGATTGGCTGGAAGCTGCAGAACTCGATGCAATAGATTCGGCCGACGTCCAGGCAACCCTTTGTGCATTGACCGCGGCTAGTATTGCAATCGCCATTCGGGTTTTTGCAGACGAAGCCGCCGAACTGCTCGTATGCGGTGGTGGCGTCCATAACGCTGAACTCATGCGACAACTTGGCGTACAACTCTCCGAACCGCAATGGTCATCGACGGCCACTGCAGGACTCGATCCGGACTGGGTAGAGGCCGCCGCATTTGCATGGCTCGCCATGCGCCGCATGCAAGATCTGCCCGGCAATCTGCCAAGTGTAACGGGTGCAAGCCATGCCGCAGTTCTTGGCGCGATCTATTCTGCTGCTTGATTTCCACAGCGCGTAAAGGCCACACAACATCGTCGTTGTTATACTGATCAGCCCAATATCATCGAGATGATCGTGGACGCGCCAGCACTGCCGCCAGCCAACTTGTACATCAATCGCGAACTCAGCCAGTTTGAGTTCAGCAAGCGCGTATTGGCCCAGGCATTCGACAAAGACGTACCGCTCCTGGAGCGACTGCGCTTTCTTTGCATTACGAGCACCAATCTCGACGAATTCTTCGAAATCCGCGTCGCCGCGCTAAAGCAACGTATCGAGATCGGTGCGCCAGCACACGGTCCCGAGAAGCTGTCATCACAGCAGGTATTCGATGCCCTGCGGCATAGCATGTTGAACCTCGTTCAACAACAGTATCAATTGCTCAACGATGTGCTGTTACCGCAATTGGAAAAGGCGGGCGTCCGTTTTTTGCAGAGCGACGATTGGGACGATGATCAGCGGCAGTGGCTCAGAAACTATTTTTTCGAGCAGGTCGTTCCCGTGCTGACGCCGCTGACCTTCGATCCATCCAGACCGTTCCCTCGGGTCCTCAACAAGAGCCTCAACTTCATTGTCCGCTTGCACGGCAAGGACGCGTTCGGCCGCCGACGCCATCGCGGTATGGTTCAGGCTCCGCGGTCATTACCACGAATTATCCGTCTGCCCGAACACTTGAGTAGTCCGGGTTGCCACGACTTCGTTTCTCTGTCATCCATGATTCGAGTGCATGTGGGCGACCTGTTCCCAGGCCTGGACGTCGGTGGCTGTCACCAGTTCCGTGTAACTCGCAACAGCAATCTTTATCTTGACGAAGAAGAAATCAGCGACCTCGTCCATGCGCTCGAAGGACAGCTCGAGGCAAGTCGTTATGGAGCGGCAGTCCGGCTTGAGGTAGGCAACCAATGCCCAGTCGACTTACAGCAATTCCTGCTCGATCACTTCAAGCTCCGCGAACACGACATGTATCTTGTCGATGGGCCCGTGAACCTGAATCGCTTGTCGACGATGTGCGACATCGAGGATCGACCAGAACTCCAGTACCCGCCTTTCACCCAGGGTCTGCCGGATGTGCTTCGCGGTAACGAGGATATTTTCTCCCTGTTGTCGAAGAAAAATGTCCTGCTGCATCATCCCTACCAGTCATTCGCACCCACTATTAATTTCATCAGTTCTGCGGCGTCCGACGCCGATGTGCTTGCGATGAAGATTACGCTTTATCGAACTGGCCCGGATTCACCGATCGTCGATCATCTCGTCAGCGCAGCTCGCGCAGGCAAAGAGGTAACGGTCATCATCGAACTCATGGCGCGTTTCGATGAGGCAGCCAATATTTCTCTCGCCAATCGCCTGCAGGAAGCGGGTGCGCACGTTGTTTATGGCTTGGTCGGATACAAGACACACACCAAGATGGCGCTTGTCGTCCGCCGCGAAAATGATGAGCTTGTGCGGTATGTGCACCTGGGCACAGGAAACTATCATCACGCAACAACACTCGTTTACACCGATTACGGCTACATGAGTGGCAGCAAGCGGCTCGGTGAGGATGTGCATAAAGTTTTCATGCAGCTCACAAGCCTGACCAAAGCTCGCGACATGACGCGCATGTTGGTTGCACCTTTTAGTCTTTATGATGCCCTGATCGACAAGATCAATCGCGAAGCGGAAATAGCACGTTCAGGCGCCGATGGGCGCATTATCGCCAAGATCAACGCACTCGATGAACCTGGACTCGTCGATACTCTGTACGCAGCCTCACAGGCTGGAGTCAGGATCGACTTGATAGTACGTGGCATTTGTTCGCTGCGTCCCGGGGTGCCCGGGCTGTCGGACAACATAAGCGTACGATCAATAGTAGGCCGCTTCCTTGAGCACTCTCGCGTTTACTACTTCCGCAATGGCGGCAAAGAAGAGTTCTATTGTTCGAGCGCAGACTGGATGGAACGAAACCTTCTGCATCGCAGTGAGTCCTGCTTCGAAATTCGGCAGAAGCATCTCAAAGTGCAACTCCTTCGTGATCTCGAGTTGTTTCTGGCCGATAACTGCCAGGCCTGGCTATTGCAGGGCGACGGGAGTTACGAGCGAATCACGCCGGGGTCCGACGACCGCGTGTCGGCACAGGAAACATTTCTGGAGAAGCTAGCCGCTCCTGGCTAAAGATCAAGCTGGCGAATCAGGCTGTAAACGACTGGCCACAACCGCAGGTGGTTTTCGCGTTGGGATTGCGAATGATGAACTGCGCCCCCTGCAGGTCTTCTTTGTAGTCTATCTCGGCACCCATCAGATACTGGATGCTCATCGGGTCAACCACGAGCATGACGCCCTGATTGGTGACCCGGCTGTCACCTTCCTCGACGTTTTCGTCGAAAGTGAAACCATACTGAAAACCGGAGCAGCCGCCACCCGAAATGAAAACCCTGAGCTTCAGCTCCGGATTGTTTTCTTCTTTGATCAGTTCGCCGACTTTGCTCGCCGCAGCGTCCGTAAAAACGATGGGTGGCGGTGCGGTGGTATCACCAGCGGTGGGTGTTTCTGACTGCATGTTCTTAATCCTGTAATTAGCTCGCGAACTTCGAATCGACGGCAACAGCTACCGCCTTATCGATGCGACTTGTCTGCTCCAGCAACGGAGTTTTCCCCGCAGGCTGGTGAACGAGCTTGCCATTGATTTCAGCGCCTATCGCCATTTCGATAAGATTATAGTACACATTGCCTATGACGCGTGCCGTAGGGCCAAGTTCCACACGTTGGCTCGCGAACACATCGCCGCGAACGATGCCGTGCAATACGACATAAGGCACTGTAACCGCTCCTTCAACGGTACCGTCCTCGCTGATACTAAGCGCCGAGTTACTCTCGGAGTCTGCGCTGACATTGCCTTTGATGGCACCGTCCACATGACACCCGCCCTCGAAGTGCACGTCACCGCTGATCTTGGAGTTGGATCCAACCAGGGTGTCCACGACTGTATGCCTGCGTTCTTTTCGACCAAACATCTGCCTCTCCTGATCGCCTCATACCGACGATCGATTATTATCAGCCCAGACTTGTCGCCCAGGAAAAACTCTCTTCGATACTCGATATGGAACGAGTTCTCGAACGTACCTCGATTTTAATGCGTTCAGGCGTAAATCCATCGGGAAGTACGATTTCCCGGTCGAAATCCTGAAAATAGCGAAACGAGAACGCCCACTTGCTATTTTTCTCTGCAGACAGCAACTGGGAAAAATTGTAGCTTGTCGTCGTGCCGTCTTGCACGCCCTCGATGATCAGGTTTACGTTTCCGCTAACCTTGCGGTCATGCTTTAACGACTGCACGAGAACCAGTCGCACATTGTAGGACCGCTCAGCCTGACCTCGAGTCAGATGAAGTTTTTGCACGCGCAACCCGGAGTTGCCGTCCTCAGGCGATACGATGCCACGATAAAAGGCGATCTCGTCGCTCTGTTCCTGAATCTTGGCCTGCAATGACACCAGGCTCGATTCGACATCCTTATACGCCCCACGATCGATGTCGCGATGCGTTTCGAGGAGCGCCACCTGTTCATTCAATGACAGGATTTCGCTTTCCAGTTTCTCGATGCGATTTTCGAATGCCTGGCGCTCATGCGCCCTGTCAATGATATTGAAATCCGCTTGTATGCGCCCGAACTCGAACACAAGATAGCCGCTCACAGCGATCATGATCGCCACTACCGCGCGCATCATCACGATGCGCCGACGGCTGTGCAGCTGTAAATTGGAGCGTTGCGTCACTGGATTCGTCAGTCAGTGTAAAAACGTCATGTTACGCGGTGACTCGACCAAACAGAAGTGCGGCGTGTCACAGACTTGGCCCCAGGGCGTGACGTGCTTCACAGGTTTGAGCACTAAATTTCCCCTTCGGCATGGCCGATGGGCGTTTCCTGTAGCACACTGCGTGCTCGTTTCGGCAACAGGCCTCACATTTCCATGATCAATTACTATATTTGGCTAAAGGGCCTGCACGTCGCCTTCATGGTCACCTGGTTTGCCGGGCTTTTTTATTTGCCGCGCCTGTTCATCTATCACGCCAAGGCAGGCGATGCCTCAAGCCGGGACCGTTTTTCGACTATGGAAACTCGTTTGTTCATTATTATGACGATTGGAGCTGTTCTGACCACGGTCTTCGGCTTTCTGATGCTCGGCGTCAATCAAGCGCTCTTCGATATGCGCTGGTTTCAGCTCAAATTGCTGTTGCTCGCAGGATTGGTAATCTATCACTACCGTTGCTACTGCTGGATAGTCACACTGCGCGAGCAGAATGTCGCTCAAGACGACAAGTGGTTGCGCTGGTTCAACGAGATTCCGGTCATCTTTTTGCTTGGAATTATTCTGCTCGCCGTTGTCAAGCCCTTTTGAACAGCAAGGTACACCTGCATGGAAAATCTTTGCTACTCGTCTGGCTCCCCTGATGCAGATGCCATAGCGGCAATATCTTTGTCGAACCCAGTGCACCATCGCTGTGGCCACCAGCGCGGTCGGGACGGCAGTCCCGGCGGATAGGCCGTCGATCCTAGCTCGTGCAGGGCTTGCGCATAGACGCGCCGCTTGAAATAGATCACTTCATTAACGGGTCGCCAATAATCCACCCATCGCACCCGGTCGAACTCCGGCTCTTCGCCGAGGTCAAAGCGCAGCTTTTCGTCTGAGCAAACGAGACGTAGCATAAACCAGCGTTGTTTCTGGCCGATGCAAAGCGGCTGACTGTTACGCCGTACGTATTTTTCGGGCAGTCGGTATCGTATCCATTCCTGCGTGACTCCGAGAAGCTCGACGTCGTCGCGATTCAGGCCAACCTCTTCGCGAAGTTCGCGGTACATGGCGTCGACAGGATCCTCTCCAACGAGAATGCCACCCTGCGGAAATTGCCAGCCTCTGCGTCCAACACGACCGCCCAGCAGCAACTTGCCGTTGCCGTTCGCCAGAATGATTCCGACGTTGGCGCGGAATCCCTCTGCGTCAATACAGTCGTTGCCCATCGCAACCGATACAAAAACTCTAAACTTGCATTTACTTTACACCAATCACCGCTCTTGACCAGTACTCGGTCAAAGTAGTATTGATGGGTTTCGCGAGTTTCGCCAGGGGAGAATCGCATTGATCATCAGGCGTCCTGCAGCCTTGTTCGCCGGACTCATCGCGATCGCGGGCGGCACAATCATTATGGCGCTTGCCTCGGGCAGCGCGGACATTAGTTTTGCCGACACTCTTGCGGCATTGCTGGGCGATACATCGCCAATGACCCGGTCTCTCGTTATCGACCTGCGGCTGCCACGTGCCCTGACGGCATTTGCGGTCGGCGGCCTACTTGCAGTCGCGGGTGTGCTCATGCAGGTATTACTGCGCAATCCGCTCGCCGAGCCGTATATTTTGGGCACCGCCGGCGGTGCCGCAGTCGCTGCATTACTTACGATGATGCTTGGCCTTGGCAGCCTGATCGTCGATCTCGCTGCTTTCGGTGGTGCGCTGGCTGCGACGCTGCTCGTATTTTCAATCGCTCACGGTACGGGCAGTTGGACACCGGCTCGATTGCTGTTGACCGGTGTCGTGCTAGCCGCCGGGTTCAGTGCTGCGACGACCTTGCTACTCGCGTTGAGCCCGGAGGAGAACCTGCGTGGCATGCTGTTCTGGCTCATGGGCGACTTAAGTTTCGCTTTCGAGCCCGCACGTAGTCTGTGGTTGCTTATTGCCCTCACGACCGCGGGGTGCCTGGCCGCCCGGCATCTCAACGTGCTTGCTCGTGGCGAACTACAGGCAGCCATCGTCGGTTTGCCAGTCGCAGGATTTCGCTACGGCGTATTCGCGGCGGCATCACTGGCTACTGCGATTTCCGTAACGACTGTCGGCGTTATCGGATTTGTTGGCCTCGTTGTGCCACACCTCGTAAGGCTTGTATCGGGAAGCGATCACCGCATCGTTTTGCCCGCGTCGGCACTCGCGGGCGGCAGCCTGCTCGTCATTGCCGACACGCTCGCCAGAACGATTATCGCTCCCCGGCAACTGCCCGTCGGCGCAATTACCGCCGCGATCGGCGTGCCGCTTTTTCTGATCGTGATGAGCCGCAATCGAGAGGTCCGGCATTAGTTAGCCGCCGCTGCATCTTAGCTCTCGTCGATTGCAACCTGGTCTCTACCGTCCGACTTGGCCCGATACAGCGCGACGTCAGCACGCGCGATCAATGAGTCGCCAAGTATCTTCAGGTCATTAGCCTCGGGATCAGGCTGCACGCTGGCTATACCAATTGATGCAGTCATCGATACGGTGTCACCATTGGGCAAATCGACCGGCGACGCGGCGATCGCTTTACGTACACGCTCTGCCAATCGTTTGCCTGATTCGTTGTCTGTGTTGGGCAGCAATATGACGAATTCCTCACCCCCGTAACGAGCGGCCACATCGCTGGCACGCACCTGCGATTCAATCCGGATTGCAAGTTCCTGCAGGACCGCATCGCCGGCAGCATGCCCCCATGAGTCGTTGACTCTTTTGAAGTGATCGACATCGAGCATCAGGCACACGAGGTGGCTATTGTCCCGACGCGCCCTCGCGAGTTCTTCGTTAACGCGCACCTGCAGATAACGGCGGTTGTACCATCCTGTCAAAAAATCGGTGAAACCACTGCGCAACAGGCGCGCACGGTTAATGGCATTCTCGACACAAAATGACGCAATAACGCCCAGGTGGGCGAGAAAATCGACTGCAAAATCGCCAGTGAAGCGCGCAGCATCCGCGCTGCCGAGATTGATGCTGCCAATTAGCTTCTGGCGACGTGATAGCGGGATCATCGCCACACTGGCGAGCCCCGTCGACGACGGGAACAGCAGCTGATGATCGCACGCGGCATAAGCACCAAGCCAAGGCTGTCGCAGCGCAATATACTGCGGTGCCATGCCTGTCAGCGACTCAACCATTATGAGATGACCGAAACTTTCGACAGTCGCGCCCGAAGCCTGCAACAAGTGACGAATGTCATGATCCGGGTCACAAAGCACGACGCTGACGTACTGAAGACCGTAGCTTACTTTCAAGCCGACAATCATTTCCGACAGCAGCGCTTCGAGGCCTTCCGCCTGCAGCAAGCGCAACTCGCGTTGCTGCGACGCGCGCATTTTCTCGTCGTTGATCAAAACCTTTGCCGTGAGCTCCTCGAATTGCCGCTTCGCCTCGTCGAACCTGGCCGTGAGATCGTCTCCCGATTGCATCAAATCAACTCCGCATCGCCATATACGCCTGACCCTTCTGCATAAGCTCAACGAAACCCTCTTCGTCTCCGGCCGCAACAACATCACGTATGCGCTGCGACGCCTCGCATAGCGCGTCAAGCGGCCCGAGGCCGAACTTGTTCAGGTGCTGAATCTCGAAATACATGTTGGGATTGTCCTGGGCGACGGCCTCAGAAACGAGTAATTGAGAGTCAAATGTCGTAGACGACATGCGTGCGAGCTTCGGAGCAGCCTCGCCGCTCTCGGCCAATGCCGTGAAAAACGCGATGTTCAGTGCATGAGACAATCCCAGGACATAGGCGATCAGGCGGTCATGGTCGTCGAGCCCCATATCGATCTGCTCAACCATCGTGGCCGCGAACAGCTCTTTGGCAGCTGCGGTTGCCTGTGGTGACCCTACATCACAGAAAATCAGGTGGTGCCCGGACAGCAGACGAGTGTCGGGACCATACATCGGGTGTAACGAAGCAACCTGGCAGCCCGCATTGCGTAGCTCATGCAAGCCGTTCACAAGCGGCGTCTTCAGAGATCCAATGTCGAATACCAGGCCGGTGGGCTTTAGTACCGCCAGTTGCGCGAGAACCCTGCCCGAGATCGACAGAGGGGCCGCAACAACGATGACGTCAAAGTCTACGCCCGCATCCGTCCAGTTCCTGAACCGCCCCGGCCCGTCGTCGACGGCCACATCTGCGACCACTGTTGTAAATCCCTGCGACGCGAAGAAATCAACGAACCAGCCACCCATCTTGCCGGCACCGCCGATAATGAGCACGCTACGGCCGTCTCCCTTGCCTTCAGCGACCACTCGGTCACGTTCCTGGCTGGCCAGCGAAGAGCGGATCAATTGCCGCAGAACGTTCTCGGCCAGGTCGGGATCGATGCCCAGTTCCTCGGCCTGTGCACGGCTCATTTCGAGCACGTCTTTCTCGCGCGCATAATCCCGGGTCCCGGTACCCATCGAATGCTTGTTGCGTCCGATCACACCGACAATGCGTTGCCGCTCGGCAATCAGTTCAATTAGCTGTCGATCAACAGCCGAAAGATCTTTTCGTAGTTCATCAAGGCTCATCATATTCGTCTACAGCGCCAGAAGGCCTTCATCGAATCTGTTTTACACGAACCAAGTCTAAACACAAGTTGCTGATTTTCGCTTTCGGGGCACGATGCGATTACTGTCAAAGTCTAAGCCCTGCGTTACGACTGTTCCTCTTTCGGCAATCGTGCGAATATCGACCGCAGCCCACATCTGTTATCAATAAACGGAGTCAATAAGCGATGAAGACACGTGCTGCGGTCGCCTGGGAAGCAGGTCAACCACTCGAGATTGAAACGATTGACCTGGACGGCCCGAAGGAAGGCGAGGTATTGCTGCGTAATGTCGCGACAGGTGTCTGTCATACCGACGCATTCACCTTATCAGGCGACGATCCCGAGGGTATCTTTCCGGCCGTGCTTGGCCACGAAGGCGGAGCAATTGTCGAAGAGCTTGGCGCCGGTGTGGCATCACTGAAGGTCGGCGATCACGTGATCCCCTTGTATACGCCGGAGTGCGGCGAATGTGATTTCTGCACCTCGGGAAAAACCAACCTCTGCCAGGCAATCCGCGGTACGCAAGGCCAGGGACTGATGCCTGATGGCACGTCGCGCTTCTCGTCGAACGGCAAGACCGTTTATCACTACATGGGGACATCGACGTTCAGCGAGTACACGGTATTGCCTGAAATTGCCGTGGCGAAAATCAGCGATAAAGCACCCCTTGAGAAAGTCTGTTTGCTGGGCTGTGGCATCACAACGGGAATTGGCGCCGTATTGAACACCGCCAAAGTTGAGCCAGGTGCGACGGTCGCCATATTTGGTCTCGGCGGTGTCGGTTTAAGCGCCATCCAGGGCGCGACAATGGCGAAGGCGGGCCGCATCATTGGAATTGATATAAATTCCGACAAATTCGAGCTCGCCACCCAGCTTGGCGCGACAGACACTGTCAATCCGAACGACCACAGCGCATCGATACAGGAGGTTATCGTCGACATGACCGATGGCGGCGTCGATTACTCGTTCGAGTGTGTTGGCAATGTCAATTTAATGCGCTCGGCACTTGAGTGCTGCCACAAAGGCTGGGGTGAATCGATCATCGTCGGGGTTGCCGGCGCAGGTCAGGAAATCTCGACCCGGCCGTTCCAACTTGTGACCGGACGTGTGTGGCGCGGCACGGCATTTGGCGGCTGCCGCGGTCGTTCGCAGCTGCCCGGCATGGTCGATCAATATATGAACGACGAGATCAAGATCGATGAATTCATCACGTTTACGATGCCACTTGAAGACATCAACAAGGCATTTGACCTGATGCATGAAGGCAAAAGCATCCGCTCCGTTATTCATTATTGACTGTGCACCGTTTAGCGGCGGGGCTTGTCAGTGACTAAAGTCGCCGTCGCAACGACATCGCAACTTGCAGCGGACGCTGCGAGCGAAATCGCCTCGTATGGCGGTAACGCGGTGGACTGCGCCCTTGCGGCAGCATTGCTGGCGATGAACACAGAGCCGGGCGTCTGTGCCATGGCCGGCAGCGCCTACGTGACGATCTGGGCACCTGGCGCGGATCCCGTGACGATCGACGGCAACACGGCCATTCCCGGTCTCGGGCTCCACGACGACGAAAGCGGTCAGGGTGCAGTTCGGGTCACGATGGATTACGGCGGCGGCATCACGACTCTCGTTGGCTCAGGCTCGGTCGCCGTACCGGGCACGCTCGCCGCCATCGAGCGAGCATGGCAGCTGTATGGTCAGGCCCGCTGGCCGGAGTTGCTCGCTCCAGCTATCGCTGCGACGCGTGACGGCTTCGCGTTGTCCTCCGCATGTCACTACTACCTCGGATATTCGGGCGAGAGCGTCTTTGGCCGCAGTGATGACGGCTTCTTCTCCGTGCACACGAGTGACCGATCGTTGCGCGAATCGGGCAGTCTGATAGTGATCCCACATCTCGCAGAGTCCCTGTCCGCGATCGCAGCAGACGGCGCACGGGTCTTCTATGAGGGCCACCTCGCGCAAGCAATGACCACGCATGTTCGCGAATCTGGAGGTGTGCTGACAGCAGCAGACCTCAGTCGGTACGAGGTCATTGAGCGACCATCACTGACTGTGAATGTAGGGTCATGGTGCATCGCCAGTAACCCACCACCCGCCATCGGCGGATCGGTTCTGGCCGCAATGCTGCTGGCCTGCGCCGACATGCCGCAACAGGAGTGGAATAGTGAGTCGCTGTTGCGTTTGATCAATGTGCAGCGCGCTGTACTCGACTTTCGCAAGCATCAGCTCGACCTTGCCGACGACATTGGCGCCAGCGCGGCACAATTGCTCGAGACGGCGCGAAGCGGCCAGTTACTCACTGAGTGGATGTCGTCGTCCACGGTGCATACCTCGGCCGTTGACGACAGTGGCATGGCCTGCGCTGTAACCGCGTCGTCAGGTTACGGCTCGGGTGAAATGCCCGCAGGAACAGGGCTCTGGCTCAACAATTGTCTTGGCGAGATTGAATTGAATCGCCGCGGCCTCGAGGCGGGGCCGCCAGGCGCGCGCCTGCCATCGAATATGGCACCCAGTGTCGCGCGCCGTGAGGGTACGGTCATCGCCGTCGGCTCCCCCGGCGCTGACCGCATTACGACGGCACTGCATCAGTTCTTCATTCATCATTTGCAGATGGAGTTGCGACTCGAAGACGCCATCGCACATCCACGTGTGCACGTCGACACAAGCGGCGAAGCGGAGCGGCTTATGGCGGAGCCCGGGCTCGACCTGCCCGATGTCGGGATTCCCGTACAGGTCACCTCCAGACTCAACATGTATTTCGGTGGCGTCGGCGCTGCCCGTTTTGACAGCCGGTCAGGTTTCGAGGTCGCCGTCGATCCACGGCGCGAAGGCGGCATCTTTGTTAGCGACGGGTGATCCGCCGCTGTCGCTTTGATAGTCTGCGCCTCATACCCTAAGGCCTGATGGCTGGAGACCCGGCCCGGAATAATCATGACCAATCCTTACCTTGCACCGCGACTGCCTGACGAGCTGCCATCTGACCCGATGCACTGGGCAGAGGCATGGATCGAGGCAGCAGCAGAACAGCGTGTGTCGCGCAATCCGAACTCGATGACCATAGCTACCGTCGGCGAGAATGCTCTGCCGTCGGCGCGTATTGTCCTTTGCAAGTCGTTCATCGCCGACCCCGGCTATCTCGTTTTCTACACGAACTACACATCAAACAAGGTACGTGAGCTTCTGCAAAACCCGAATGTGGCGGTCGTCTTTCACTGGGATGCCCTGGGCCGGCAAATTCGCATCGAAGGTCAGGCTGTCCGTTCGCCAGCGCATGAAAGCGATGCGTATTTTGCAAGCCGAGACTGCGGCAGCCAGATCGGCGCCTGGGGAAGCGATCAGAGCGCACCGCTCGAATCGCGGCAGGCACTGATCGCTCAGGTCGCTGAAAGAGCGCTGAAATTCGGTGTCGACGTCGCCCGGAACCCGGATTTGAGCACCGCTGCGGACCAGCCAGCAATTCCCAGGCCGCCTCACTGGGGCGGCGTGCGAGTCTGGGCAAGCTATGTCGAATTGTGGCTCGAAGGAACGGATCGAATACACGATCGCGCCCGCTGGGAGCGCTCGCTCAGCAAAATCGATGACCACACCTTTACGGTCGGTGCCTGGACAGGCACGCGGCTGCAACCTTAGATGCTTCCCTTGCGCAGGTTTTTAGCAATATTGCCGCTGTTGTTTTTTGCGAGCGTCGCCCCGGCCCAGATCACACTGACCGAGGGCACGAATTTCACGGTTGACGCCGCGAGTGACGGCCGGCTTGCGATTGACCTGCTGGGTGGCATCTGGATAGTGCCACCGGTCGGAGGCGTCGCCGATGTGATTGCGAGCGGTCTCTTGCCGGCGCGTCGACCGCGCTGGTCTCCGAGCGCGGACGCGATCGTGTACCAGGCTCGGTCTGTCCGTCAGGATCAGCTCTGGTTATACCGATTTGCCGATGGCTCTGCACAAAATATCAGCGATGGCCAGTTCTTCGACCAACACCCCGACTGGCATCCGGACGCAGAACGAATCGTGTATTCGTCGGACCGCAGGAACTCGGGTTTTGACCTGTGGGAACTCGACCTCGAAACACGCCTGAGCTGGCGCATTACTGACATTGAAGGCGACGAGACGGAGCCCGCGTGGTCGAAAAACGGCCGCGACCTGCTCTATATTCATCGTCGCGCCGATCGATGGTCCGTCATGTTGCGGCGCCACGGGCAAGCCGATCAGGTCCTCGAGACCTCAGCATCGCGATTGTCATCGCCCGAATGGCGTCCTGACGGCAGCCTGATTACGTTCATGCGCCACGCCGATGACGGACTGTCGATCGACATGATCATCCTCTCCGATCCGTGGTTAATTCGACCGTTCATCACCGGCGAGGACTTCTTCATCGCCCCGGTCACGTGGCTCGATCGACAGCAGTTACTGTATCCGGCGAATGGAGTGATTCGTAAGCGAAATTTTAATTCCTGGACATCAACAACACTACCGTTTCGTGTGACGGTGAGCGGCGACAGTACGCAACAGAAGGCGGCGCGCCGACTGCGCGAACTTCCACTCATCGATGCGCCATCGGGCCAACTTGTCATTCGCACGTCGCGACTGGTCGATGGCATTGGCGGTGGCTACCAGCACAATCTCGACATCGTCATTGAAAACGGTCACATCAAAGCTGTCGAAGCGCAGCGCGACCGACCGGGCTCGATCGTAGTCGACATGGGTGATCTGACCGCATTACCCGGCTTTGTCGACTCCTACGCTGCTCTGCCGGCCGAACACGGTGAAACACTCGGCCCACTCCTGTTGTCTTACGGTGTAACAACGATTATCGCCGATTATGCCGACAGCGAATCTTTTAATAAGCGCTGGTCCGGCAAGGAAATGCCTGGCCCGCGAGTACTGCGCGCGGCCGATGTCTCAACGGCCCAAGCTGGCGATACCTCACTATGGCTGGTGACCATCGCCGGTGACCTGGCGGCCGGGGTCGAGTACCGCTCGCGCGTGGCCGACTGGCTGTCCGTCGGCATGCCCGTACTCGCTGAGAACTGGCAGGTAGGCCTCGGATCGGGGGCTACGATGTTGTTGGGCGCGGAGTCGCTGCCTGCTTCGCCGCGCGGTGAACGCTACGACGATATCCAGCTTACCAACGGCGCCAACGCCGTAACGATCGTGTCTGGACTCGCTGATGCCAAGACCCCCGGCCTCGCGGGTTTATTGCAATCACGTCAGGCAAACCTGATCGGCCCTGCAGCAACCGCAATTCGCCGCTTTACGGAACGACCCGCGCTCGCCGCCGCCTCATCCACGATCGTGCTCGGTAGTAAGCCAAACGGCTTGCCACCCGGCATTGCATTGCACGCAGAATTTCAGGCACTCGCCGAGGCCGGGTTGACGCAGGAACAGGTTTTCCGCGCGGCGGGCATCAATGCGGCGAATGCGCTTGGCCTTGGACGGCAGCTCGGACGCATCGCACCGGGGAGCGTCGCCGACCTGGTACTCGTCGATGGCGATCCGCTAGCCAACATCAATGATGCACAGAAAATAGTCGCAATTGTTCGCAATGGCCGTTTTTACAGCACGATCGGACTGATTGAACGCGCGCAGGCGGCGAAAAACGTCGAATAAATTGACAAAACACGCGGAAAACCGGCCTGCGCGTCTCACAATTAGCAAAATGCGAATATTCAGGATACCGCTGATTGAGCCAGATCTGTCATCAGCATCTCGCTATCGTACAAAAATTTTTTAAATCTCAATAATTTAGAAAATAATTCTTCGTGTTTGCATTATGTACCTTGCAGCAATTATGTCGGAATTTTTTACAAAACCTGTCCAAAGCTGTGCAAGTGGACAGGCGCCTTGAGCGTAAATCCTTGAAATCGCGGTGCGTAATTCGAGGTTGGCACAGGTCTTGCTTTTCATATTCCTGCCCAAGCGAAGTGTAACTGCACTTGGTAACGCAACAACGGCTACAAACAGGATTTAGACGCCAGAAGAATAATAACTATAAAAACAAGAAGATCCGGATCCAATAATAATAATTAGGAATGTATCCGGTTACCTAATTCGCAGTTACCTCTCTTAATAATAAGAAGAGAAATTGGCCCCGCAGCTTCTGCCGCGGGGCTTTTTAATTGTCATGCGCACTTTGCGTCGATTCACCGGTCCCATAACGGACCATAATGAATCTGCACACAGTGCTAGAGCAGTGATGAATAAAACGATCGCCACACCCGTACTCGCTTTCTTGCTTGTCGCTTGCGGCCAGCACAATCATGACGATGCAGTCCATGCTTCCGAATCGCACGATATCGACCCGGCAATCTATACAAGCGCTATCGCAAATCCGGCCAGAAACGAGGCCGATCGTGCCCGTGATGCAGGCCGCAAACCGGCAGAGGTTATGGAGTTCTTCGGCATTGCACCCGGCATGAAGGTCTTCGACATGTTCTCCGGCGGCGGTTATTACGCCGAGATTCTTGCGCACGTGGTTGGCAATACGGGTCTCATCGTCGCGCACACAAACGAAACGTCTGTCGGATACGTCGGTGACGAATTCAATGCACGTTATGCCGACGATCGGCTGCCGATTGTCGAGATACTCATGGCGGAAAATAACGAGCTCGAACTCGATGCAGAGCAGTTCGACGCCATCATCCTGGTGCTCGGCTACCACGATATCTACTGGGTGGCACCGCAGCAGGGCTGGCCGAAAATCAACGTGACTCAGCTGCTCGCCGAGCTTCATGGCAGCCTGAAACCCGGCGGTATTCTCGGCATCATTGACCATTACGCCGAAACCGGCGCGCCCCGCGAAACCGGTGGTACCTTGCATCGTATCGACCCGAGTATCGTGATCGCCGAACTCGAAGCCGCTGGATTCGAACTCGAAGCCAAGAGTGATCTGCTGCGCAATATGGACGACGACCATAGCAAGGGTGTTTTTGACCCGACGATTCGGGGTAAGACAGATCGGTTTACACTGCGCTTTCGAAAGCGGGGCTAGCAATTCCCGACACCGCGCTTGTGGCGAGGCAGTACCCGGCTTAGGCTGACCCCACCTGGATCGGAGAGCGGCGATGCGACCTGCCTACATCATTACTCTTTGCATGGCGCTCTTTGCGTGCGGCGACCCGCAGCCCTCTTTCGAAGAAGCTACGATCGCCGAATTGCATGATCGGATGCATCGCGGCGAGCTAAGCTCCGAGCAACTCGTCAGTTGGTATCTCGATAGAATCGAAGCCATCGATCGCAGCGGACCGACATTGAATTCGATTATCGAGCTCAATCCCGATGCGTTGTTAACGGCGCGTGCGCTCGACGAAGAGTGGCAGAAATCCGGACCACGCGGCCCAATGCATGGCATTCCCGTAATACTCAAGGCGAATATCGGCACCGCCGATCGTATGCACACGACTGCCGGATCACTGGCGCTGGAACACCACATTCCCAGTGAAGACGCATTTCTTGTCAGTCGATTGCGTGACGCAGGGGCCGTGATTCTTGGCAAGGCAAACCTGAGTGAGTGGGCAAATTTTCGTTCGACACTATCGTCGAGTGGCTGGAGCAGCATCGGCGGCCAGACCCGAAACCCCTACGACACAGCACGCAATCCCTGTGGCTCGTCGAGCGGCTCAGCTGTCGCGGTCACCGCGAACCTGACCGTCGTTGCCGTTGGCACCGAAACCGACGGCTCGGTGGTCTGTCCATCCGGCATCAACGGCATCGTCGGCATTAAGCCCACTGTTGGTCTGATCAGTCGCAGCGGCATTATTCCGCTTGCCCACAGTCAGGATACGGCTGGGCCCATAGCCCGATCTGTCCGCGATGCCGCAATCTTGCTCAACGCGATGACCGGTACCGATCCTGACGACCCCGCGTCCGCGCGCACCCCAGCGCAGGCTGTAAGCTACACCGCTAACCTGACGGCCGATGGCCTCACTGGTAAACGTATTGGCGTCATCCGCTCTTACTTTGGCGCAGACACCAACCCAGGCGTTGAAGCGATTCTCGAATCCAGCATCGAGGCACTTCGCGATCACGGTGCAGAAATCGTCGATACAATCACGATCGATACGACCGGCATGAATGACGCCGAATACGAGGTATTGTTATACGAATTCAAAGCCGACCTGAATCTGTACCTTGAGCAATCCCAGGCGCCGATGAGTTCGCTGGCCGAGATCATTGAATTCAATGACAGTAATGTGGACACGGTAATGCCAATATTCGGCCAGGACATTCTGCTGGCTGCACAGGAGAAAGGTCCGCTAACTGACGAGGACTATCTAACGGCGCTTGCCGAAAGCAAGCGCATTGCGACAGAGGGTATAGACAATGCGTTGCGCGAGCATGATCTCGACGCCTTGATCGCGCCAACCAACGGACCCGCGTGGCTAACCGATCACGTCAATGGTGACAGTTCTCACGTCGGCAGCTCATCTTACGCCGCTGTATCTGGCTACCCGAACGTCACGGTGCCGGCCGGAATGGTTTCGGGCCTGCCGATCGGTCTGTCCTTCATCGGCGCACCGAATTCCGAAAAGATACTGATCGAAATCGCGTATGCGTTTGAGCAAGCGACCGCAGCCAGGCGCACGCCCGAACTCTGACGAGCGTCACAATTTATCACTACATCATATTCGCATTGCGATTTTTGCGACCTGGTCTGTGCCTGCGCCTCTTTGACAGTGGCCTAATCGGTGCATCGTGTTTGCTGGATTCCTCGGTCCATGTTCAAAGCCATTCGCATAGCCGTGCTGCTGTTCATCCTGTTCTTCGTGGCCGTCAACACCTGGTTGACACAAGCTCGCAGCACGGACTGGAACAACAGCTTGTGGGTCAAGATTTATCCGATCAATGCTGACGGCAGTGATGCAAGTGCACAATACATCAGTAGCCTGAAGATAGATGATTTCACGGCGATTGAAACATTTATTGCGCGCGAATCTGCGCGTTACGGCAAAAAAATCAGTCGCCCCGTACGCATCGAGCTCGGTCGGCAAATCAACGAACAACCCCCGGAGCTGGATGCGGTCTCTGGCACCCTCGGCCTCATGCTCTGGTCTCTCAAGATGCGTTGGTGGGCGTCAGGTACTGCGGGCGACCAGGATGCTATCGAGCCAGACGTTCGAATTTTTATTCGTTACCACCGCCCTGACCGGCAGTTTGTCCTTGAAAACTCCGTTGGGCTGCAAAAAGGCATGGTCGGTGTCGTCAACGCCATCGCCAGTCGTCGTCACCGAGGCAGCAACAACGTAATCATTGCCCACGAGTTCCTGCACACACTCGGTGCCACCGATAAATACAATCCCGCCAACGGACAGCCGACAGTGCCGGAGGGTTTGGCCGAACCAGATCGCAGTCCCCTGTATCCGCAAAAGTACGCCGAAATCATGGGCGGCCGGATTGCGCTTGCCGAAGACGACGCCGTGATCCCACAGGGTCTCAAGTACGTCCTGATCGGATTACAGACAGCATCCGAGATCAACCTGGCTGATTAGATCGACTCGCGATCCAGGCGTGTTCGGCAAGGTACTTTTTCTGCAACACTGGCCGCTAACGGATGCGCGCGATGCGTCCCTCCACGGGGAAGCGTTGGAACTGCAGGGCGTCGTGACCTGGAACGATACGATCGAGCGAACCTGCCAGTTCGGCCATCCGCTTTTGAGCCGCCACGTTTGCGGCATGATCGGCATCGCTGAAGGTTGCGCTAGCGGCGTGTTCCGTCAGGTTGCGGTATAGATACACGTTGTCCGAGGCGAGAATAAAGGGAGGATCGCCGTCGACCCGTAAATATTGCGAAGCGTAGGTGTGGCGAGCGCCGGTATATACCCGGATGCCGGGAATAATTTCCTGGTCATCGCCGTCCACCAATCGTAGCCGACCTTCGGTGTTAATCCGGACGAGTTCTTGCACGTCGTCAGGATCGATGCCACCGTGATCCCCGCCGGGCTGCCAGGCTTCTCCCGTGTAGTAGCGAAACTCTTCCCTTTGTATCCAGACGGTGGCCCTCGGAAAAAGGTCGATCCCTCCCATGTGGTCCCAATGCGCATGGCTGATGATCACGTCGGTGACTTCTTCGGGCTTCACTCCGGCAAGGCGCACTGCTTCATCCGGCCGTAGGTAATCTAATACAGTCCAAATTTTGAACCAGCGTTCGCGGTGAAACCCGCTGTCGAAGAGAATGTTCCGACCACCCCCGCGGATCAGCCAGATCGCATAAATGGAATCGATTTTCTCGTCCCTGGGCGCTCCCATCACCATGTCCGCGACCGTGTCGCCGGGGGAATCCGCGTAACGTATCGCCTCGATGGAATACTCGGGTGTCTGCGCCGTCGAAATTGCCGGAGCAAGTGCCAGAGCAAGTGCCAGCAAAAAGGTCAGCACGAAATACTTCACGGATCGGCCTCTGATTCGACGTCAGCGAATTCTATCTCTTTCTCAACCCTATACACTGTCAGTCGATAGCTTGTACCAAAAATTGAACACACAGCCACCTCGGTGGCGTCAGCCCAGAGGCATTTGAACGTGTCTGAAAAATGAGGCTCGAGTGTGTCTACGATACCGGGGGCAGTCCAAGAAGCGGTCATTCGATGTTGGTGTCAGGAGCGTATTTGGAAGGCAGCAATTTATCCGTTTCATTCTGTGTAGACCAAGAGGCAATCCACCATCGACCATCTCGATAATAGAGCGAAACACTGCTGATACCTCGGCTAAGTGCCGCCCCATCCGGAGAGCCCCGCGTTTCGAAAGTACTCCACACGTGCGCCAGATTACCGAACTGCTCGACAATTCGGTTTATCTCAATTTCGTAGAATCCTTCTTCCCATGGATCGATTGGTTGGGTTTCTTCGGCGGCAGAATTGCGTTCAAACCTCCCGTCATCTCTGAATCGAGTGATAATTGCGTTCGGACCGTACAAAGATCGATCTCTCTCGTGATCGTATGTGAAACCGGCGGGACCGGATATGACGCCGTAATATGCGTGCATAATGCCATCAACAGATGACACGTCTTCTTTCAATGGGTAATCGGATGTATTCGTTTCTGCCGACGTACTCAGGATCGCAATTAAAGAAATACTCAGACAACATATTGACCACGATTGATGCGTATTCATTAGTCGGTTCCTTGCGGCTACTTTGGGTTGCGATTTCAACTGATCGACGCAACACATTCGCTAAACTTTTCTGGCAGGCATGAACTGCCTAGTTAGTGTCCTGAATCTCCTGAGCATAGTTATTCAGCGTCTCCAAAGCCTCGCGGGCACGCTGCAATCGCATGCCATGCACCGCGATCTGCTCCAATTGCAAGCCCCGCACATATGGCAACCAGGCAACTAGCTGTGGCCGTTCATGCAGACGCTTTGCTGCGGCGAATATATCCCCAATTTCGGATTGACTGGCTTTCGCTGTTTCAATTTCGTCGGGAATCAAAATGCGCCAGTTGTCTTGTATGAACACCTCCTGCTCGTGGCTTAGCACACCGGCCGCGAGCTCGAAGTACCGAAACTCAATGTCTAACTGTACTGGCCTGAACTGGCGCTGAGATTCATCGAAACCGTAGTAGTCGAACATTGCGTTTTTGACTGACTCATCAAGTATTAAGCGTAGATCGCCTGTAGAACGCAGGTTTTCAAATGTATGAGATGTAAGGACTGGCGTATACGTGTATGCCGCCTGATTTACAGCAGCCAGAAACATGACCGGCTCTTCGGGGACGGCCGCCGGATCCAAAGCAACGTTCATTAGCAGATCAATCAGTTCCAGGCGAAGGGACTGTAATGCAATCGCATATTCAATATTGGGGACGTCGGCTTCAACATTGGCGATGAGTCCATTAATATAGGTCTGTTCTTGCTGACGCTCGGAGATCCCTCCTCTCCAGCGATCTAACTGAAAGGCCAGCAGCAGACCAATCATTACGACCAATACTTCTATGCCAACTGCAAACCAGTCATGGCGACCAATATACGCTGCGACTCTTTTCAACACAGCCAATGCTCCGGCGAGAGTAGATTGTGGCTCTTCTGGTCAATATTAGCCTAATGCCCGCTTTCGAGAGCGGAGCAGCTATCCGCCAAGTGGTCACATTGGGCCGAACGTAGGCATTTATAAGGTAGCGTCGGCTATCAATCAAAGTTCGACTTTTTATCGCAAGACAGCTGAGCTACGCTCGGACCATGTTCGCCGATGGTCCTCCACTACTTTCCTGCAGCAAGCTTCGCGTTACTGTGCCGGGCCGACTTCTCGTCGACAAGCTTGATCTAACCCTGAACCGCGGAGAAGTCGTCGCCGTACTTGGGCAAAACGGTGCCGGCAAGACACTCACGTTGCTGACCCTGGCCGGCTTGCGCGATCCAGCATCTGGCAGCGTTTTGTTGGGCGACGAAGATATACTCGCGTGTCGGCGCCAAGACGTCGCTCGACGCCTCGCTCTTCTGCCACAGGACACCGAGGACATCTTTCCGGCGACGGTGATTGACACCGCGCTGATCGGGCGACATCCGCACATTGGCCCACTACGGTGGGAAAGTCCGGGCGATGTTGCAATTGCCCGCAACGCACTACAAGAGATGAGCCTCGATTCCTTGTCGAGGCGCGACATCCTGACACTCTCGGGTGGCGAGCGGCGACGGCTGGCAATTGCCCAGGTGCTGACGCAGCAGCCCGACATCTACCTGCTTGACGAACCGACCAACCACCTCGACCCACAACATCAACTCGACGGCATGCGTGTTTTCCGACGCGCGGCCGACGCCGGTACCGGCGTCATTGCCTGTCTGCACGACGTGAATCTTGCGGTCCGTTTTGCAGACCGCTGCCTGTTACTTTTCGGCGATGGGCGCTGGGAACTCGGGCCGACTGACGACGTACTTAACGAACGCGATCTCAGCGAATTGTTTGCGACGCCGATGGAAACCGTCGAGTGGCGTTCACACAAGTTATTTGTTGCCGGCAGCGCCTGATCGTCATCAATCCACGAACCCCCTGAGTTGCTCCAGGTAATGCTCATGCAGTTTCACATTTGCCGCAAGTACCGACCGCGTATCCAGGTTCGGCTTGGCGCCGTTGAGATCGGTGAATACGCCGCCGGCCTCGTTGACAATGACGGATAACGCCGCGATATCGAGAATATTCACATCGGACTCGATAACGACTTCGATCTTGCCGGCTGCTAACAGATGGTAGTGGTAAAAATCTCCGTAACCACGCGTACGATCGGCGCGTGCGAGAATTTCCCCGAGTCTCGGCCAGCCATCGCTTTTTGCCAGTGAAGCCAGATTGCCTGTCGATACTGCCGCTCGATCCGGATCATCGATCTCACTGACGACAATGCGTTCACCGTTGAGCCAGGCACCGAATCCCTTCTCTGCCCAGGCGAGTTCGTTCATCATCGTGCCACTCGAAACGCCGAGAATAATTTGCTCGCCATGCATGAGAGCGATCTGCGTTGAGAAAAACGGGTACTGTCGAACAAAGCCTTTAGTGCCATCGATTGGATCGACGAGCCAAAGATAATCGGAATCGCCCACCGTGTGACCGGTTTCCTCCCCGTAGAAGCCGTGATCGGGAAATCGCTCAAGAAGGATCTTGCGAATTGCCTGTTCGCATTCGATATCGACCTGTGTAACGGGCGATTGATCCGCCTTCGTCGTGATTGTGAAGCTGCCGGTGTAATAGGACCGACTGATTTCAGCTGCAGCGCTTGCCGCATCCAATGCGGTCATCAGATGCTTCGACGCAATGCTACTTTCAAACGTATCCAATGTCTTCCCTGCAGGTCACTGGTACCAATCGGCGTCACTATGGCCGCTCACTAGCGCAGAAACAAGCAACAAAAGTGCTGCTTGACAGCACTCGGTTACGCCTTTATCTTACGACGCTCATCAAGTGAACCCGACCAGGCACAGTCGGGTGAACGGGAAGTCGGTGGCGTGTGATCTTTCACACCGAATCCGGCGCTGCCCCCGCAACGGTGATCGAGTTAACCCGTAGCCCCTGGTCCGAAGCTATCGGATCGGAGCCACTGCGAATCGCAAGACCAAAGGTTCGCGGGAAGGCGCTACGGAGCGGATTTCATCCACTCGTCAGCCCGGAGACCGGCTTGTTGAAGACGCGAACGGCGCGGCGGGTGCAGGTTCGGGCGTGCCATTTCAAGCCGTCCTTCCAATCTCTTCGCTCCGTGACATTCACGAATAACATCGCGTGCGGGCGGCACGCACTGGAGATGCACATGAAAACTTCCCGATTCGCTGTAGTGGCGATCATCGTTCTTGTCATGGCTCCTGCCACCGGCGCTGATATTACGCCTGGCGACATGATCATCATCACGGCGACGCGCACTGAGATTCCTCTGGCAGATGCGATCGTTCCGGTAACTGTAATCACGCGCGAAGACATTGAGTTGTCGCTTGCGACCGACCTGGCCGAATTGCTTCGCTTTGAGGCCGGCATCGATATCGGACGCAATGGCGGTCCGGGCCAGGCAACGTCGATATTCATGCGTGGCACAGAAAGTAATCACACACTCGTTCTTATCGACGGCGTGCGTATCAATCCCGGCACACTTGGTGGTGCCGCCATCCAGCACATTGCGCCGGAAATCATCGAGCGAGTAGAAATCGTCAAGGGCGCAAGATCGGCATTGTTTGGTACCGACGCGATTGGTGGAGTAATCAATATCATCACTCGCAGGGCCCGAGACGCGTACCTCGAAGCAAGTCTCGGCACCGGCAGCTTCGATACGCGGTCCGGCTACGTTTCGGGCGGTAATCACACAGACAACGGTGAGTTCGGCATTACGCTGAGTTGGCAGTCAACCGACGGTTATGCGCCACGGACGGATTCCAGCATCGAGCGTGGCTACGACAACATATCGGCCAACCTGTATGCATCCAGACACATTGGCAATAGCGATATCAGTATTCGGCACTGGCAGAGCGAAGGTACTATCGAGTACCTCGACTTCTTTTTGACGCCTGTCGATCAGGATTTCGATAACTCGACCACGGCTGTGCAGCTGAATTCAAAACTGTCTGATCGCGGCACCAGCAAAATCATCGTGTCATTCATGCAGGACCAGATTATTCAGAATCAGGGCGACGATTTCGTCGAATCGGAACGTCTGAGCATCGACTGGCAGTACAGTCACGCGTTCAAGGACCATACGGTGACCGGCGGTCTGTTTGCCGTCGATGAGACTGCATCGACACTCTCATTCGGCTCAGGATTCGAAGAAGATACCGCCGTTCGCGCCGTGTTTCTGCAGGACCAATGGTTCGGCGAGCGCCACCGCGCCTTCGTCGCGCTGCGATTGACGGATCACGAGACTTTTGGCAATCACACAACCTGGAATGCCGAGTACGCCTATGAGATCAACGATGCGTGGACTCTCAATGCGGGCGTCGGGCACGCATTTCGGGCGCCCGATGCGACGGATCGATTTGGTTTTGGCGGCAATCCGAATCTGCAACCCGAACTGGCTGACAACGCTCAGCTAGGACTACGTTACTCGCCAGGTACGCGGCACAGCCTCGAGTTCGAACTGTACAGCAACGATATCGAAGACCTGATTGAGTTCAATTTTCAGACGTTTGAATTGCAGAATATCGACACGGCCGAAATACGTGGCGCGCAGTTGGGCTACGAGTACCGCGGTGAGGGTTTTGTCATGCGTGCCGATCTTCTAAAACAGAAAGCCGACAACGCGTCGACTGGTGAGCGACTTCTGCGTCGCGCAGAGGAAACCATGACGCTCTCGTACACACAAGACATTGGTCAGCACCGACTCGGTGTCTCTGTGATTGCCAGTGGAGACCGCGAGGACTTCGGCGGCATTCCGCTCGCAGGCTACGTACTGGCGAACCTGACCGGCCTGATCCGTATCAACGCCGACTGGAGCCTGAACGCCCGTATCGAAAACCTCCTCGACACCGAGTACGAAACCGCGGCTAACTTCCGCATGCAAAAGCGCAGCGGATTTATCGAGTTAAAATACCGCTGGAATTAGTTGGCGATAATGCATGGGTAAACGACTCAGCAAGATTTATACGCGCACTGGCGATGACGGCACGACTGGTCTTGGCGACGGCACTCGTGTCGCCAAGGACAGCGTACGTGTCGACGCCTACGGCACGGTTGACGAAGCCAATAGCGCCATTGGGGTAGTACTTGCCTGCCCATCCGTACCGCAGAACATCGTGGACATTTTGACCGAGGTACAACACGACATGTTCGAGCTTGGCGGCGAACTCTGTATCCCCGGGCACAGCGCAGTCACCGATCAGTATGTCGAACGTCTCGAGACCGAGCTCGATGCATTAAACAAGGATCTTCCTGCTCTCGAAGACTTCATCTTGCCAGGCGGTGGCCAGGCTGCGGCGGCATGCCACCTGGCAAGGACCATTGTTCGCAGGGCCGAACGACGCGTCACGAGGCTCGCAGCTGCCGAGTCCGTGCGCCCCGAAGTCATCCGCTACCTCAACCGCTTGTCCGACCTGCTGTTCGTGATCGCTCGTGTACTCGCCAGGGCCGAGAATGGTCAGGAGGTGCTCTGGAACCGGGATCGATCGTAGGAGCCCGCTGTTGGAGCCCGCTGTTGGAGCCCGCCATGCGGGCGAGTTCCGCAATGCTATTCGTGTCAGGTGGTAATCGCCCGCATGGCGGGCTCCTACAGCAGGGCTCCTACAGGATTTTTCGCATTAGTACGGCATCGCTCGGACATAGTTTCGAGAATTCGGCCGTATTGCGAATCGCCTCCGGCGCGTCGTCGCGTTCGCAAATTACGTAGTTGAGGCCGGAAAAGAACGGGTCTGCATCGATCGTCAACAACCAGAATTCGGCAATGCCTGAGCGAGCGGCTTTCGATTCGAGTGCGTTAACGAGTTGTCGGCCGACTCCCGCATCACGATAATTGCGGTCAACGACGAGCGAGCGTAACAAACCGACGTTTTCGAAATTCTCGAGCCCGATCATACCGACAGGGACATCTGCGCTCAGCGCGACAAGGAATTCATGCATGTGCGCGGCCGTCAGATCTTCGCTCGGCAGATCCGCATCGGATAGCCATGACCGTACTACGTCAAGATCAGACGTGGTGGCGCGACGAATGATGATCTCAACACTCACTGAAGTGCATCAACCGCCAACTCGCGACTGACACGCGCTTGTTGCAAGGCACGGCACATCGCTTCGCCGGCGATCAGCAGTCGCGGTGTCGCACGGCCAATTTCATCGGCAGGCATCAGAAATTGATTCCGCATGCGGTTCGCCGCGATATTCGGCCATCGTTCCCATTCGGAAAATGCCTCAATGCCCGCCTCGTCGCTGGCCAGCATGACCTCGGGGTCACGCTCAATCACGGCCTCAACCGCGATCGCGGGAGCGAGGTCATTGAGATCATCGAAGATATTCCTGCCGCCACACAGCTCGATTAGTTCGCTGACGAAATGCTCTCCATTGACTGTGTACAAAGGGCGACGCGAAATCTGGTAGAACACACGCAGCAACGGTTCCCGGGCGAAACGCTGTTCGAGCGCCTTGAGTCCCTCGACATAGTCAGCCGCCGCCTGAGTAGCTTCTTGCTCATGCCCGGTCAATTCACCAATACGAATCAGTGCGGTGGCAACATCATCAAGACTTCGGGTACGGAGCACTTCTACGTGATATCCGCTACGCCTGAGTTCGTCGACAACACGTGCGGGTGTTCCGCTTTGCCAGGCGAACAAGGCGTCCGGAGCAAGCAATGCAAGTTGTTCCTGATCGACCGAAAAAGCATCCCCGATAATCGGCAACTCGCGTACAGCAGGTGGATAGTCCGAGTAGGCACTGACCCCGACCAGCGTATCGCCTGCACCGGCTGCAAATATCAGCTCCGTCAGGTTCGGCGCAAGAGTGACGACACGCGAATACGTCGACAGCGCCGCAACAGGCTCAGGGGCTTGTGAACATGCAAACAAGGCTGACAACGCGATTGTCAGGCCACAACCTGCCGTACGTGTCACCGAGTCCAGCCGTACAGGGTCATCGCCGCAATAATGACTGCCCATATCAGCAACAGGCGAAACACCATTCGGTTCGCGGCCGTCGCGCCACGCACGCCCCGTTTCATCAGGTCCTCGTCCTCCTCGTCGACGAGAGCAAGTGCGCTTACACCGACTCTCGCAAGCAGGTTCTCGTTGTACTCCGATGTGGTCGCATCTTGTTGTTCGCTCGGTGCCCGCCAGGCTCCAATTGCAGCATCAAAATTTCCCGCCGCCGCGTAACCAATTGCAGTAAGTCGCGCCGGGACCCAGGCAAGCCAGCCGTGCATCATGACGGCCGCATCGCGAACACGGGACGCCGTGCCATCTGTTTCTTCATCGCGCGTTGCACTGAACACGGCACGACGACGAATCAAGTCCGTGACGCGATAAGCCCATGCACCCAGCGGGCCAAACAGGACAAACCAGAATATGACGGCAAACAAACGATTATTGGCCTGTATGCAAACGGCTTCTTCAACCTTGTGAATACGTTCAAGCTCCGCTTCAGGCACATCACTCTCGACAATGGACTTTGCCGTTTGCTGAATTCGTTCTTCGTCGCCTTCCTCCAGAGACCTGCAATATTCGTCGACATCTTCGCCGATGTCTTGCGGGCCGAGTGAGAAAAACAGAAGGAGAATCGCGAACGCCACGTAGGGCAGTCCAGAGAGCTTGTCGCCGAGAGCGAATGATGTCGCCGCGACCGGCGACACGAGCAGTAGAGCTAGCAGGACAACGGGGATCAGCGCCGGCCACGTCGCAAGCCGCTGCGCGTGTCCAAAACCGGCGTCAATCAGACGATCGAGCCATCGCAGGCGGCGCAGGTGGAATAACCTGGTCGCCAGTCGCTCGACGACGAGGCCTAGTAGCAATGCAATCAGGTTCATTGCGAGTCAGAATTTTCCCGTGACAGTTCGTGGCTTAGCCCATCATACAATCGAAGCCAATCGAAAGCAGGACCCGGATCGGTTTTTCGTCCCGGAGCAATGTCCGAGTGCGCCACAATCCTGCGCGTCGAGAGTGTGGAATATGCCTGCAACAATGCCCCGACGCTTGCAATAAGGCTTGCGTATTGGCGATCGTCGTAAGGCGTATCGTCATTGCCCTCGAGTTCGATGCCGATCGAAAAATCGTTGCAGCACGTGCGGTCACGAAACGCCGACGCACCGGCGTGCCATGCACTATGAGTAAACGGAACGAACTGGACCAATTCGCCACACCGACGAATCAGCAGGTGCGCCGATACTTTGACGCTTCGGATCTCATTAAAGTACGCATGGCTGTCCCAATCGAGGCAATTCGTAAAAAACTGCTCAATCTCAGGGCCGCCGAATTCGCCCGGCGGCAGACTGATTCCATGCACGACGATCAGTTCCGGTACCGCGCCGTCCGGCCGCTCGTCCTGATTCGGACTCGGACACTGTCGCGCCGGCAGAATAAGCCCGCTATTACGCTCGACGTTGAACGATGCATCCATCAATGCTTGCCCCACCTGTCAGGAAAGACGATAGTCACGGTTGCAGGCGTTGACTGTCAACGACCTTTGACTCGTCAGGCAACAACGATGTCCCTAACGCGATTGTTTGTCAGCGGCGACCTTCGTCCTGATCTGCAGTTGGACCTCAACGAGGACCAGACGCGCTACATCGGTCGCGTGCTGAGATTACGTGCCGGTGATTCACTCGCTGTATTCAATGGCGACAAGGGCGAGTTCAGTGCGACGGTTGCAAGCATTGCAAAGACTTCGGCGGTCATCAAGCTTCACGTACGAATCGAGACTGCAACCGAATCGCCGCTCAAGGTACACCTCGTACAAGGCGTATCACGGGGCGATCGCATGGATTTGGTCGTGCAAAAGGCAACTGAACTCGGCGTGAAGCGCATCTCTCCGGTGTTGACCGAATACGGTGTTGTCAAACTCGATGCGAGCCGTGCTTTGCGGCGTCAGGATCATTGGCAAAAAATTGCCGAGAGTGCCTGCGAACAGTCTGGGCGAATCCGGCCGCCATTGATCGATACACCGATGCCGCTGAAGTCCTGGTTGGGAACGAAAACCAAGGATGCAGATACCGACTTGATCCTGCAGCCCGGTGCCGCAACACCATTGACATCGATAATAAAGCCCGAGACCGAAGTCTGCATTCTCATCGGCCCGGAAGGGGGCTTCAGCGACAAAGAGCTTGAAGATGCCGCGGTCGCGGGATTCGTGTCAGTTTCCCTAGGGCCGCGGATTCTGCGGACCGAATCGGCCGCCATCGCATCGATCGCAATCGTGCAGTCTTTATGGGGAGACTTGGCACCTTGACGGAGTACTAGGTGTAATAGCGCAGACCCGACCGTACAGATAGTGTCAGAATTGATCGGATTCGAACGGTTGAATCTGCATCGTAAGCAGCCGTTCAAACGACTACCAAAATCCCGGTACGAAGGGCCCAAAACGGTCGATACTGTTGAAAAGCTCCGATACTCGGAAACCACAAAACTCCATTGAGTTTTTTGAGCGCCAAACGCGCAATCTAAGGTGATCTTCCGGGCTTCCAAGAGGCGGCCGAGCGAGTTTTCATGTGTTTCTGACTATCCCCTCATATCTAGAGTAAGGAAAGACGCTTAAAACACAAATGAAATCGCCGCTCTTATCAAAACAGAGTTTTTCAACAGTATCGGTCACTCGCTGCCCCTCACCATCCCATCAGCCTAACTTCCGCTATTGGGAGAAGCGGCCATTCGATCTCAATCTTGTCTGACAGTGTCTGTCTGCTCAAGTACCGCTAGGCCTGAATTGACTCTTCGACGAGCATGCTCTCGAGTCTCTCAAGATCGGGTATCAGCGGAAATTCATTGATCATTTTGACGCGACACAACACGGGCGCTGATTCGGGCCAATCATCGGTCGAATCGAGTTTGAGGACATCGCGATTGACCCGCACGAGTTGCGGAAATCCCTGCGTCAAGATGCCAAAGTAACCGGTCTTCAGTTGTCCGGTAGTTGCATAGAAGACAACAATTCGTGTGCGGCCCGTTATGGCAGGCACTTCTTTACCCAGGGCGCCTTCAAATGACACGACCGGCAAGGGACGTCCATTCCAGATAACTGTACCCAGCATCCAGCTGTGCGCGCCAGCCTCATGATCGGGTTTGGTAAAACGCACAACCTCGACGACACAGACACGTGGGACAATCAGGCGATCACCGGATAAGGGCACCAGGAGGCTATACAACTCATCGAGCCTTGCAGTCACGACAGCATGATTCCCTTCTCTTCGAGCAATCGTTGAATAGCCTCGAGCAACGCCGAATCCTGGTACGGTTTACCCAGGTAATCATTGACGCCAAGTTCGATCGCGCGAGCCCTGTGTTTGTCACCGACACGAGACGTCACCATGATAATCGGCACATCGGCAACACGATCGTCATTTCTTACATGCGATGCAAACTCGTAGCCATCCATACGCGGCATTTCGATATCCAGCAAAATGATGTCGGGTATGTTGTCATGTAGAACTCCGATCGCATCAAGACCGTCCTTGGCGGTAACAACGCGCATGCCGTGGCGTTGCAGGAGGCGCTCCGTAACACGTCGTACCGTAATCGAATCATCGACGACGAGCGCGACGGGTCGTTCGTCGGTTGGAGTTGGTGCAGCGGTCTTCAGTTCAACAATCGGCGCCCCGCCGCGAACTAGCGCAGCGATGTCGAGAATCAGTACAACGCTACCATCGCCCAGGATCGTGGCGCCCGATATGCCTCGAATACTTGCCAATTGCGGGCCTACCGACTTAACGACGATTTCCCGACTTGCGAGCATCTCATCAGTAAGAAGTGCAGCCGAGTGCTCGCCCGCATTGACAAGGATAACGGCAATGAACGCATCGTCTTCGGGAAGTTTCGCAGCCTGCCCACCGAGGTACATGCCGAGGTGGCGGAACCGGTAAATCTGCTCACCGTAACCATAACTCGGCTCGGTCTGACTCAAGAGGTTTTCCAGTTCAGCGCGTGGAATCCGTGCAACACCTTCAACCGAAGGCAATGGCAATGCATACACCTCTTCGCCCGTGCGAATAATCAGCGCCTGCGTAATCGCCAGTGTAAACGGCAAGCGCACTGTGAAGTTCGTCCCTTGCCCGGTTACAGACGAAATGTGCAGTGACCCGCCCAGTTTCTTGACCTCATTGGCCACAACGTCCATGCCGACACCACGCCCGGCGGACTGCGTAACCTTGCCTGCCGTCGAGAATCCTGGCGTCAAGATCAGGTTCATGATTTCGTCGTCGGTAACCTTCGCATCGGGTTTGAGCATATCGAGTTCAAACGCTTTGCTGCGAATCGCTTCGACATCGAGACCTGTTCCGTCATCGGCGACGTCGATGATCATCTCCGAGCCCTCGCGGCGCAACCGGATAGTGATTCGTCCCGTCGCCGGTTTTTTCGCCTTCTGACGTTCATTGGGCTCTTCGATGCCGTGCACGACCGCGTTGCGCAGCATGTGCTCCAAGGGCGGCAACATCTTGTTGAGTACCTGACGATCAAGTTCGCCGGATGCGCCTTCGACAGCCAGTTCGGCGCGCTTACCGGCCTCTTTCGCAACCTGACGTACGAGTCGGGTCAGTCGCGGCACGTGGCGTTCAAACGGCACCATGCGCGCTCGCATCAGCCCATCCTGCAACTCAGCAGTCACGCGTGACTGCTGCATAAGGAGACCCTCAGAATCGGTCGTTACTGTCTGCAACAGGTCTTTGATACTGACCAGGTCGCTGGCCGATTCGGCAAGCGCGCGAGAGAGCTGTTGGATATTCGAATAGCGATCGAGTTCGAGCGGGTCGAAGTCCCGTGCCACAACAGTATCCTGGTGGCCGTGCATGATCTGCGCTTCGGTCTCGACCTCGAGTTTCCGTAATTGCTCCCGTAGGCGACTGATGGTTTGTTCGAGTTCGTCAACATGAAACTCGAATGAACTGACCTGCTGGCTCAAACGTGACTGATAAATGCTGATCTCGCCGGCGGCGTTTAGCAGGTCTTCGAGCAAATCCGCATCGATGCGCGCAAATTCCTGACGCCGTTTCTTTTGCGCCGCCTTGGCGGCTGCCCGCGCCGGTTCAGGCACCTGTGCAGGTTCAGGCACCTGTGCAGGTTCAGGCTCCGGCACAAGCTCGGGCTCCGGCGCAGGCTCGGGCTCCGGCGCAGTCTCAGAAGCTTGTTGCGCTTCGGTAATCTGTGGCGCCGCGTCCTGATCCAACTTGGGTTTTGCGATCTGTGCCAGCTCGTCGGCCAACGGTGTGTCAATAATGACCATACTGACAGTGTCATCGGGCTCGATAGTAAACTCGGCCGGCACCGCCTTTTCGACCTCGTCGTCTGTTGGCGCTGTTTCCACCTGGGCTTCGTCCGCCACCTCAAACCCGGCATTTGCCTGCTGAATGCGTTTTTGCAGGGCGTTGGCAGCAGCCACGGGTTTACCCGCGATTACAGTATCGCGCATGCGGTGCAACTCATCGACGCTGTGTTGCAACAGCTCATCCACCGCGCGCGACGGCTTGATGCGACCTCCGTCAATCGAGATAAGCAATGTCTCGAGTTCGTGGCTCAGGTCGCCCATCGCCGTGATGCCGGCCATGCGCGCACCACCTTTGAGAGTGTGCAGATGGCGTTTGAATTCCTCCATTGGCTGGCGAGCGCTTTTGTTCTTGCTCCACTCGATCAGCGCTTTATCGGCCATTTCAAGCAGCTCGGCCGATTCTTCCGTGAAGATGGCCGCAATCTCCGCGTCGTATTCAGCCTCCTCCGGCACATCCTCGACGATGGCTTTCGGCTTTTGAATGAAGTCGGTTTCGGCTTCCCGCACAATTGTATCTTCGGGCTGCACAGCATCGGTCAGCATCGCCAGGTGATCAATCAGCGCCGTATAGTCGGCCCAACGCCGTTCGGACTGATTGATGTCACCGACAATCGTCGCAATCGCTTTGGCTGCTGCGCGCAACGCGTCCAGCCCTGATCGCTGAAAACCGACCTTATAGTCGTATACGCGCCGCACAAATCGATTCAGCGCAGCAGCTACGGCTACCCCACGTTCAACATTGGCCATGTTCGCACTGCCGTGCAGGGTATGGCAGGCACGGTGCAATTTATCAGTGACGTCGAATGGCGGTGTGTGTCCTTCGCAGGCAGCGAGGTAATCTGTGATCACCTTGAGATGCCCCGTCGTCTCTTTTGAGAAAATGTCCAGCAGCACCGGATCCATTTCCAGGGCAGCTTCGTCGTCATCTGCAGTTTCTGGTTCAGAGCTTGCGATCGTCAGCACAGCCGCATTAGGGTCACCTTCAGTAAACGCATTTGCTCGCGCCATCAACAGTCTGATATCGGCCGTCGGTTCGGTACCAACTTCAAGTTGCTCTATCAACCCTGGCAATGCGGCGGCTACATCAATAATGAAGTCAACCATTGGCGGAGTGCGCACGAGCGTGCGATTAATCAAACGATTCAGCAGGTTTTCAACGCTCCAGCTAAACTCGCCGATACGTTCAGCACCCACCATTCGACCACTGCCTTTCAGCGTATGGAATGATCGCCGCACCGTGATGAGAGTCTCCATGTCATCGGGCGCGTCTCGCCAGATCGGTAGCTTGCGATTGATCAACGCGACTTCCTCCCTGGCCTCTTCGATAAATAACTCAAGAAGCTCAGGGTCAAGATGCTCGGCATCAGCTGCAACGGCGGGCAGTGGCATGATTTCTGTCGCTCGCACATTTTCAGCGCGACCCCGTTCCTCTGCCGCCGCGTCTCTCTCGTCCCGGGCGATCCCTATGCCCCTCGTCGCTAGTGGCTCGGCTGCTTCCTCCTGTGCAAGTCGGTGTTCGACGTCTCGCAGCACAGCCAGACAAGCCTCGGCATTATCGAGCATGTACCAGGGCTCGCTACGTCCAGCCTTCACCGTCTCCATGTAATACTCAATGCTGACGATCGCGTCAGCCATGCGATCGATCTCTTTCTGCGACAGACGCGAAGCTCCGGCGCCCTGCAACATCAATATGATCAGCCGCCCAATGCGGTCAACGATCTCCATTGCACGAGTCTTGTTCAACATCATCAGGCCGGCTTTCATGCCGCGAATGAGCGACGGCACACTGTCCAGCCCCTGCGACGGTGCTCGTGACTCGAGACTTTGCCCGACCGTTTCCTTGATTCGCGCGAGGTTGATAATACATTCACGCATGACGGATTCAGCGACCTGCCGGTAGTCCGCAGCCTCATTAGGCGGCATGTCCGAATCCGCCTGCTCGGTGCCGTCCTGCCTTGGGGCAATCAATCGCAAGAGCTGCTGGTCGAGTCGATCCTCCACACGCAGCAGCGTCGACGCGACATCGAGAATGATCTCTTCGTTGGCGACGCCACCGCGTTCGACGACTAATTTGAGTTGATCGATCTCGCCTTCGATATCGCCGCGCAGCTCGCCCAGGCCCAGAACACCGAGGGTGTCGCTGATTTTTTTGAGCAATTCGAGTTGCGGCACAAGTTCGGCTGATTTGTTCATGCCGGTACGAACAAAGATATCCAGCACGTCCTTGACCCGACCCAGATCTTCCCTGATCGCCGCAGCAACCGTTTTCATCAGCTTGACGCTGGGTGCCGATAGGGCCTCCCGTGCCTGCTCGACCTGCTCGTCACCAGGCAATAATTCGGAAAGATTGAACGCGGAGCGAATTTCGCTGATGCGCTTGCCAGCCGTACTCGAACGCGCGACATAGTAGAGGAGATTGTTCAATAAATTGTCGACAGGGTGAGTATCGAAAGCCTCGACACCCTCGTCGATAACGCGCCCGATCTGGCGATCGGTATGCCCAAGAAGTCGTTTCAGCGCGACAGATGTCTCAAGCCCTCCCTCGCGTAGCGATTCAAGCACACCGCCAACGATCCACCACAACTGATGCATGTCGTCGCGAGTTGCCGCTTCTTCGAGCATATCCGTGACAACTGCCAGCGTATCCAGGTGACGCTGGGTATCGGCGCCCTTGATCCAGCCGAGTAGCGCCAGCTGAAATCTGGGTCGCAGGCGGGCCGCAACAGCTACCGGGTCTTCGCCGCTGCCCTCTCGTGCAGTGCTCGTCTTTTTCGCCTGGCTCGGCGACAGATTCAGCAGTAGCAGCGTTCCTTCAGACAATAAGGGCTCGCCGCGCGCCGCGCGCAAGTCGTTGAGCATCGGCAAAAGCACAAGCGCAATATCACGTCCGCCACCGAGCAACCGTTCGATGTAAACCGGCAGTTGAACCATCGCTCGTGTTAGTGCATCAAGCCCGTCTTCGCGACCCTTGCCGGCACTTAACTTGGCCAGATACTTGCAAACAAGCTCCATCTCTTCGGCCAGCAACGCCGCACCATAGGTCTCGGTGATCTGAAGTGCGCCGCGAATCTGGTGCAGCAGCTCACCTGCGCGCACAAGCGCCGCTGATCCGCCGCGACCGTCGACGCAATCTTCGAGCGCGAGATGCGCGTTGCGCATCGTCTCTATGAGTTCGTTGCTGACAATCGACAACGCGTTCACAGTGATCTCGCCGCGACCTGCATCGAGGTCCTGCTCTTGTATGCTGATTTCGCCTGTCATCAACGATCCGTGTTGTTGCTAGCCCGTCTGTGCCTGCTCGCCTGCCTGTTGATCGCCGAAATCCTTCGAAGAAGAAGAGGACAAGGCGCTCGACTGCAGTGCCTCGTTGGGCAGCGTGAATCCGGCGACTGTTTTTCTGAGCTGTGTTGCAAGTTCGGAAAGTTTTGATATGGCGGCTGCCGTCGCAGTCGTTGCTTTGCCCGTCTGTTCACTGATCTCACGCAGTCGCGTCGTGCGGCGCGTTACATCCGCCGCAGCCTTCGCCTGGTGGCGCGCAGATTCCGAGATATTCTGTACGAGAGTCGCAATTTGATTTGATACTTGTTCGATTTCGTCCAGAGCCGCGCCCGCGTTCTCGGCGAGCAACGCCCCGCCAACCACGTCCGTCGTGCTGCGCTCCATCGACACGACAGCTTCGTTGGTATCGGCCTGAATTGTTCGCACAAGGACTTCGATCTGCTTCGTCGCATTGGTCGAACGCTCGGCGAGCCTTTGGACTTCGTCTGCAACAACTGCGAAGCCTCGGCCGGCCTCTCCGGCCATTGAAGCCTGAATCGATGCGTTGAGTGCGAGAATGTTGGTCTGCTCGGCGATGTCATTGATGAGTTCGACGATGTTGCCGATTTCCTGTGAACTTTCGCCCAGGCGCTTGATTCGTTTAGAGGTTTCCTGAATCGTCTCGCGAATCGTGTTCATGCCATCGATCGTGCGCCGCACGGCCTCGCCGCCTTTGTGCGCAACCTCAACCGAGTGCCGTGCAACATCGGATGAGCGTTCGGCATTACCCGACACTTCTTCGATTGATCTTGCCATCGACACTATCGACTCAGTAGCCGCATTGATTTCGCGCGCCTGACTTTCGGCCGCTTTGGCCATATGTGAGGCCGTGCTTTTAGTCTGCTTCGCCGCTCCATCGACCATGATCGCCGTTTCATTGACAGTGGTGACCAGTTTTCGAAGTTCCTCGATCGCATAGTTGAACGAGTCGGCGATTGTGCCGGTTATGTCCTCGGTCACGGTAGCTTCGACCGTCAGGTCACCATCGGCAAGACTGCCCATCTCATCAAGCAGGCGCAAAATCGCCTGCTGATTCCTTTCATTTTGCTCGGCATGTTCCCTGGCACTTCTTTCGAATACGGCGCTCTTGGAATTCAGAAACAAGAGTATGAGAATCAGTAACGCTACCGCGCCTAACAGCCCGATTGGAATCCACGTTGTCTGCAGGAAACCGGGCAATAAGCCACCTGCCCCCGTTCCTGCAAATGCGTTTTCCAGGCTCGCTGCACTCGCGGCAAGCTCGGCGTGTACGGCAATCAGATCAATGACCTGGCTGACGCCGGCGCTAATCCGGTCGAGTTGTACATCGATATCGGCCAAATGGCTGACCAGTGGCAGGAGTGCCACTTCGCGGCCCTCGTCATTGAGCGGCCGGACGTCAAGCACAGTATTTTCGCCCAACAATGCATCTGTCACCCTGCGTAGAAACGCTACATCGTCAACAATATTTTGTGCCACGGATGTAGCATCGGGGTTGGTCGTGAGTCCCGACGCCGATCGGCCGATGCGAGCTGCGCGTTGCTGAAATTCCTGAATGATGCTCGTACTACCTGCGCGGTCCAGTAACTCGTTTGACAGGTCCAGGATCGACGCAATGCTTGCATCAATATTTAACGCCGCATCCTGCAATGCCTCAACGTCAGTTCGTTTTGCGAGCACTGCGGCCGCACGGGATTCGAGTTGCTGCCATTCTCGCGACGCACCCGGGACCGCCAGCCCGGAGTTGCCGCGTAACTGTGCAATACGCTTGAGGCTCGCATCGAGCCGATCGAATCCACCGACGTCGCCTTTGAGTGCGCCTGCCGCATGTGTCGGTATTGCCTGCGACAATGCCGCAAGCTCAACCGTGGATGAGTTGCCGCTACCGTTTTGCAGGTACGTAAATGCCGCTGCAATAATCATCAACACCACGGCAATAATGGCGACGGACCTGAACCTGGATGATGTGTCTTTTTTTCTTGCCATGGGCCCCTAAAGCTCTTTGTAGTTGTAACTCGGCATTGTGTCTTAGTCGATCATTACAGCGATCACGCCTATGCTGCTGCCTGCAGGAACAGGTTGCTTTCCACAAAATCAAACACATTCAAAACGGGCCATATCTCATCATTGCGTTGATACGCACCCGTTAGAAATCGGTCTACGCGAACGACGGTTTCTGGCCATTTGTCCGTATATTCGTGATCCATGAAACGGCGAAAGCCAAGCACTTCGTCAACAACAAGTCCGGCTGGAATGTCGCGGTGATTTACCGAAATGACGCGCGTGGTTCGACGCAATGACGTCCGGCCGCTGCCAAGCAGCAATTTGATGTCGACAAGCGGCAGTAAGTGGCCGCGCAGGTTCGCTATACCCAGCAACCAGCGCTTCGCACCAGGAACGCGCGTCATGTTATCCGGCAACATTAATACTTCTCGTACCTGGTCCCGACTCGCGACGAATTGTTCTTCACCGATGCGAAAGCCGACGCCAACCCATTCATCAGGCATCCCTTCACCGCCGTCGCCGGAATGTGCCCGACGACTGCGTCGCTCAATCTCGACGAGCAACTCGAAAGGTTGCTGGACGAGTGCCGTGAGGTCGCCAGATTCACTCATTCAGACAGCCATTACCGCGTTGATCTTATCCACGAGTTGCTTCGCGTCGATTGGCTTGACCAGGTAATCGACAGCACCCTGACGCATGCCCCAGATCTTGTCTGTCTCCTGGTCCTTATTCGTGATGATAATCACCGGTATATCCGCCGTGACAGGATCCTTCGACAATTTTCGAGTCGCCTGGAATCCGTTCATGCCCGGCATGACAACATCCATCAGGATGCAGTCTGGGAGGGATGACCTGGCCTGGCGCAGTCCTTCATCACCATTATCGGCAACCAAGGTGCCAAAACCGTTTTTCTCAAGCATGTTCTGAAACAGATGCAGCTCGGTCGGCGAATCATCGATGATAAGAATGACTGCCATCAGTGTTTCCTTTGCGGCGCGATCATTGCGGCTGTGGATCCTGGCTAATTAATTTGATTCGAAATCGCACCCAGCAACTCGTCCTTGGTGAACGGTTTGGTCAGGTACTGTTCCGAACCGACGATGCGGCCCCTGGCCCGATCAAACAGGCCGTCCTTGCTCGAGAGCATGATGACCGGTGTTTCTTTAAACATCTTGTTGTGCTTGATCAGTGAACACGTCTCGTAACCGTCGAGGCGCGGCATCATGATGTCTACAAAAATCAGATCGGGCTGGTGATCTGCAATTTTTGACAGGGCATCAAAACCGTCAATGGCCGTGAACACCTGGCAGCCTTCCTTGGTCAATAGCGTTTCTGCCGTTCGACGGATCGTCTTGCTGTCGTCCACGACGAGAATCTTGAGGCCGTTGAGACTTCGAGATGGGTTACTGGGCACCGGTTTCCCTCACGCTCTGGCGAATCCCCCTGGATTCGGTCTTATAGTTGATTGTCCCTGAATCATGGCGCCGGGCGGCCATGTGCTGTTCAGGAAAACCGACTTGTACCATATTGACATAAGTCCCGCTACGACGCCCGCCGCAGACCGCAAAAATCGAGGAATTATGGGCGTTCAGCCGTTGAATCCTCTGTATAGTTGGCTGCTCACCGTGAACTTCAGGACCAAGCGGCAACAATGGCAAATAATCCGCTTCGCGTCGGCATCGTCATGGACCCGATCGAGTCCATTTCCACCTACAAAGACAGCTCCTTCGCAATGCTTCTCGAGGCACAACGTCGCGGCGCGGAAATTCACTATTTCCAGCAAGCCGACCTTAAATTACTCGCCGGCGTCGCTATCGGACGGTCGCGACGACTCACCGTGCGCGATGACAATGACATGTGGTTCGAACTTGGTTCTGTCGAAGAAATCGACCTGGGTGATCTCGACGTCATTCTGATGCGCAAGGATCCTCCGTTCGACATGGAATACATTTACACCACCTACATTCTCGACCGCGCCCAGGAGGCCGGTGCGTTCGTCGTCAATCGGCCACAAGCCTTGCGAGACATGAACGAAAAGGCGTATACGGCCTGGTTTCCCGAATGCACGCCTTTGTCCCTGATCACACGTTCAATGCACGAAATGAAAGCGTTCCTGGCCGATAATGAGCGAATCGTCGTAAAACCATTGGACGGCATGGGTGGACGATCGATATTTGTCGTGCAAAAAGGTGACCGTAACGCCAATGTAATTTTTGAAACACTGACTGACTTCGGCCGACAATTTGCAATGGCTCAGAAATACATTCCCGAGATCAGTCAGGGCGACAAGCGTATCCTGTTGATTAACGGGGAGGCAGTTCCCTATGCGCTCGCGCGCGTCCCGTCGGACGACGATAACCGCGGTAATCTGGTCCTTGGCGCAACGGGTATCGGCCAGCCGCTTTCAGACGTTGACCGCTCGATCTGTGCGCGCGTTGGTCCGGTAATGCGGGCGCAGGGTGTCATCTTCGCCGGCATCGATGTCATCGGTGATTACCTGACTGAAGTCAACGTCACCAGCCCAACAGGCATTCGCGAACTGGATGAACACTTTGATCTCAATATTGCCGGTCTTTTGTTCGACGCGATTGAAGGGCAACTGGCCTAGTCTTGTATTTGCTGCCACGCTCTGTGCTTGCGGGCCGCAGCAACACGACCAGCGTCTCGATTTCTACGCTTTCGGTACCGAAGTATCCGTAACTCTGTATTCGGTCACGACACCGCAGGCGCAGTCGGCGACTGAGCAACTGCAGGCCCACTACGCTGATGTCGGTCACAATTGGTATCCGTGGCGGCGCGGTGAACTGCACGCCATCAACAACGCAATGCGCAGTGGGTCCCGCATCGACGTATCTCCGCGTCTCGCTGGCGTCATTCGCCGCGCCGCGGAATTCGAACTTATTTCGGGCGGACGCTTTAATGCCGGGCTTGGACGATTGACCGAACTCTGGGGTCTGCATGAGATATCGGCGATCCCATCGACCTTACCCAAGAAGGCAGACATCACAGCCATACTCGCTGATAGCCCAGGCGCCGCGCGTATCGATTGGGATCAGGACCGCGCAGGGACTCGGTCGGATTTTGTGATGCTCGACCTCGGCGGCATCGCGAAAGGCGCGATTCTCGAAGACAGTGTGACAATATTGCTCGATCTGGGCATCAGCAACGCAATCATCAACATTGGCGGCGACCTGACGGTCCTCGGCAACGTTCGCGGACGGCCTGCGCGTATTGGAATTCGCTCACCGGGCAACCGAAGCCCGATTGCATCGCTCAGTGTTGATGACGGCGAGACCGTCGTTACCTCAGGAATTTATGAGCGCTTCGTCGAAATCGCAGGAATCCGATACGCGCATATTCTTGATCCGGCGACCGGTTATCCTGTCGATCACGCTGTCTCGGCGACCGTAATTCATGTCGATCCTGTCCTTGCCGATGCGGCGGCAACGGCTCTGATCGTTGGCGGCACTGATGAGTTTGATGCCCTGACAGAGGCTTTCGGCCTTGACCTGGCGCTGTTGATTGACTCATCAGGTGACGTGCGTCTCACTCCATCAATGCGTGAGCGGTTACACTGGATCGAGTGAGGGAGCGTCTACGGATTTCCCTCAACAAGCTGATTTATCTCGATCTTTCAAGCGAAGGCGCACTGAATTAAGTAAACTGTCACCGGTCCAATAGCGTTGACCCAACCATGGCCAGCATCGCCCTGACTACAGATTCGATCGATGACATGCAACTTGTCACACCTGAGGCTCCCGACAGGCTGCCCGCGATGTTGTTTCTGGCTGCCCTGATGCACGGCATTCTTATCATCGGCGTCACATTTAACGCGGAAATCTTCGACCAATTTGCCAATGCGATCTCGCTTGAGGTCACAATCGTCGCCAACCCTGATCAACAGATCGATAGACCTGATGATGCCGAATACCTCGCGCAGGCATCACAGCAGGGCCGCGGCAATACCCTGGACCAGATTCGCCCGAGCGCGCTTCTTGAGAGTTTGTCACCCATCGACAATGCCGGCGACGAGAGCGGCGACAGTCTTGTTGAATCAACAACGCATGAGAGGTCCACCGATCTGCTCGTGTTCACGCAGCGTGAACACGAACTTCGGATGGCACAAGATCCTCGCGAGGATCCGCAGCTCGAAAACAGTTCCGCAATTGCGCTCGAGTCCGGCAGCAGGCAGACCTTGCCGTTGCCCCAGGACCAAGATGCCACTTTACGCATCCACGATGACGATCCACGTCAACTCGTCATCAGTGCCGACACACGCGAGTCGACGATTGCGGCATACCTCGACAAATGGAAACGGCGCATCGAGGGAGTTGGCGACGAATATTTTCCCGAACTTGGCGATCTGCAAGGTCTTACGGGCAGCCCGACTCTAGAGGTCAGCATCGAGGCTTCCGGTCAGCTCGGAGAAATCATTATTCGCAAGTCCAGCGGTTCAAAGGTGCTTGATCAGGCTGCCCTGGATATCCTGCGCCGCGCATCGCCGTTTGATCCGTTCCCGGCCGAGATTCGTGCCGACTATGACAGCTTGCGGTTCGCTTACAAATGGTTGTTTAGCGAACAGCTCATACCGTCGACTGCGAGCCTCACACGCCCGGATTGATCATCACATGCTGTTGCGGTTGTGCCCGACCTCATGAGGGCCGATACTGTCCCTATGAATACTGACAGTTCACTAACAAATCAATTGCTTATCGCCATGCCCGGCATGGCTGACCCGAATTTCAGTACGACGGTAACGCTGATCTGTGAACATAATGATGAGGGCGCGCTTGGCATCGTTATCAATCGGCCATTGCAACTCAAACTGCGAGGATTGTTTCAGCAACTCGACCTTCCGGAGCCTGATTCCACGACGGCAGAAAACCCGGTACTGCTTGGTGGCCCGGTCGGACCCGAACACGGCTTTGTGCTGCACGGGCCGGAGCTGACCTTCGAAAACTCGATCACCGTATCAGACGACATTCAACTGACTTTGTCGCGCGATATTCTCCATGCAATGGCGTCCGGCGAAGGCCCCGATAAGTCTCTCGTTGCCCTGGGATATGCGGGCTGGCAGCCCGGGCAACTTGAAAACGAAATGCTGACGAATTCGTGGCTTAGTGTGCCGGCCACGTCGGACATTTTGTTTGACACTCCGTTTGACCAGCGCTGGATGACGGCGGCGCAGACGCTCGGCATCGATATCAGTCGGATCTCGCCCGATGCCGGACACGCCTGACGCAGACCGGCCCGAGACTATTCTCGCCTTTGATTTCGGCTTGCGTCGCATCGGCGTCGCTGTCGGACAGAACATTACGGGATCGGCAAGCCCCCTCGGCATCGTAGGCAACGACGATGCCGGGCCCGACCACGCGAGAATCCGCCGGCTACTCGAGGAATGGCGGCCGGCACGGCTCGTCGTCGGCATGCCCGCTCATACCGACGGCTCGCCCAGCGAAATGCAGGTACCGGTCAAAGCCTTTATCAAAGAGCTAACCCGCTACGAGTTGCCAATAGATGCCGTTGACGAGCGCTACACGTCAATAGAGGCTAAGGCCGTGCTCAAGAAAGCGCGCGCCGCCGGCACGCGCGGTCGACTCTCCAGGGAGATGATCGATAGCGCTGCCGCCGTCTTCATCGCGGAACGCTACCTCGCCTCACGGAGGCCGTGAAATTTTTTGCCTATGTCAGTAGACTTGCCCCGCCATGCAAGCGTCCGAAACCTACCCTGACCTCGACAACGAGGCCGACCTGCAGCTCAACGAAGATGGCAGCTTGCGCCATCTCCTGACTCTCAAGGGTATCGACAAGGCCCTTCTCACTGATCTGCTCGATGATGCCGAGCGCTTTGTCGGTCCTGGCGGCGCCACAGCTCCTCACCGTCGCACATTGGAGGGGCACACGGTCGCTAATCTGTTTTTTGAACCAAGCACACGCACGCGTGCGTCATTTGACCTTGCTGGCAAGCGACTAGGGGCCGATGTTTTGAATCTGGATGTGAATACTTCATCGCGAAAGAAAGGTGAAAGCATTCTGGATACGATTTACACCTTGCAGGCAATGCAAGTGGATATCATGGTCGTGCGCGATGCGGGCCCGGGAGTGCCGGCGTACATCGCGCGCCATGTTAACGATCACGTCAGTATCCTCAATGCGGGCGAGGCCGACGTGTCTCATCCAACACAGGGTCTGCTGGATCTCTTGACCATACGCCAGCGCAAGGGCGGCTTTGAAAACCTGATCGTCGCCATCGTCGGCGACATAAGCCACTCCCGCGTCGCGCGATCTGCCGCGCAAGGCCTGCATATAATGGGCGTCGGCGAGCTGCGTCTGATTTCGCCGCCTCCGCTCGCGCCAAGTGCAGACGAGATGCCTTACGCCAAAATCGTCGACAACCTAGACGACGGACTTCGAGATGCCGATGTCGTCATGGCGCTGAGAATCCAGCGCGAGCGTATCGGAAATCTCGATGGTATTCCCGGTATAGACGAGTATTTCGCCAACTACGGTATTAGCACGGCGCGCATGCGAAAGGCGGCCCCCGACGCGATCGTAATGCACCCGGGTCCAATGAATCGTGGCATCGAAATCGAATCGATCCTTGCCGATAGTCCGGCCTCGGTCATCACTCAGCAGGTTACCAATGGCGTGGCCGTTCGCATGGCTGTTCTCGAGCGCGTCAGCAAGATGATGACGACGCATTGACGACAACCGTTCAGAAAATAGCGCAGCAAAATCGTAGTACTATTTTCGTCGAAGAAGGCGAATTGATCGAGATCGAGGAGTACCCCGGCGCGCAATACATCATGCGCATACGCGCTCCAAGATGCGCGGCCACTGCAATTCCCGGAAGTTTCGTACACATCAGTTGTGACGATGCGCTACCGATGCGTCGTCCCTTGTCAATCATGCGAGCATCCGATGATTGGATCGAAATACTCTACAAGACTGCAGGAATTGGGCTAAGTCTGTTGGCAGAAAAACGTGCGGGCGACACGATCAGGGTACTCGGTCCGATAGGCCAACCGTTCCGACCGTCTCCCAAGCGTCCCGATCCCCTGCTGATCGGCGGTGGAGTCGGTATTCCACCCATTGTGTTTCTGGCCGACGTCCTGCGCCGCGATGACGAACCGTGGAATCCACTCGCAATTCTTGGCTCGGAAATTCCTTTTCCTTTCCAACTTGCAAAGTCGTCTCTGCCCACACCTTGGCTCGATGCCAGTATCGACAGTGCGATGCCGCAGCTCGAAAGCTGGGGTATTCGCAGCCGATTGGCCAGTCTGTCAGGCTTCGAGGGCTGCTTTCGTGGCCTTACAACGGAATTGGCGGAACAATGGCTGCAGAGTCTCGATGCCGATCAGCTTGCGAGAACAGAGATTTTCGCATGCGGGCCGACGCCAATGCTGCGGGCTGTCGCAGAACTTGCCCAAGGTCATGGATTGCCTTGCCAGGTTTCGCTCGAAGAATTCATGGCCTGCGCGGTCGGTGGTTGCGCGGCGTGTGCAGTGCGTATTGAGACAGCCGGAGGACCGGCAATGAAACGCGTCTGTGTAGATGGGCCCGTATTCGACGCAGCTGCAGTGGTTTGGTGATTCAGCCGAAATTGATTTTAGCTTCGAGATCGGCGCGCGAGTCTGCGTGTGACATTGCTTCTTCGAGCGTGATTGTGCCTGCCTTGTAAAGTCCCAGCAGTGCCTCATCGAAAGTCTGCATGCCCTGCTCACCACTGTCATGGTGCGCTTCCTTGACCGCAGTAATGTCACCTTTGAGAATCAGGTCTTTAATGTGCGGTGTGTTGAGCAAGAGCTCAACGGCCGCGACGAGTTTGCCGCCACGCGTACGAACGAGCCGTTGCGACAGGATCGCGCGCAAATAATGCCCCAGATCCATGAATACCTGATTATGCTGCTGCTGCGGGAACAGGTTGATAACACGATCGAGCGTTTCCGCAGCATTGTTGGAATGCAATGTGGCGACGACAAGATGGCCGGTTCCCGCCATATCGAGTGCCGACTGCATCGATTCGTTATCGCGGATTTCACCAATCAGGATGACATCCGGCGCCGCACGCACGGCGCCCTTGAGCGCCCGGGCATAGGACTTGGTATCGAGACCGACTTCTCGCTGATTGACGATCGACTTCTTGTTCGGGTGTAGAAATTCAATCGGGTCTTCAATCGTAATGATGTGTGACGAGGTTTTCTCATTGCGATAATTGATCATCGCAGCAAGTGTCGTCGACTTGCCACACCCTGTTGCCCCGACCATGAGAACCAGACCGCGGCGAAGCATAATAAGTTCTTTTAGCTGACCTGGCATACCAAGACTATCGAGCGTCGGTAATTCCGACGTAATGTAGCGCAGCACCATCGCCACATTGCCGCGTTGATGAAACACATTGACACGAAATCGACCGAGCCCCGGCTCCGAAATAGCGAAGTCGATCTCGAGTTCACGCGAAAATGTTTCAAGCTGATCGTCGTCCATAAGTTCGATCGCCGCCTGCTTGACCGTTTTTGGCGTCATCTCGAGCTTATTGACGGGCATGATCTTGCCGTCAATCTTTATTTTTACGGGTGCGTAAGGTGCGAAGAAAAGGTCTGATGCCTTTTTCTCCACCATCAATTTAAACAGCGGCTTGACGTTCATTCATGCAATCATCCGTGATACTCAAAAAGTCTGAGCCGAATCCTCTTCCAGGATCTTCAAATTCTCCGTTTGCTGATCCGCTACCGAAGACTCGCGCTTGCTCTCGAGTTTGATGCGCAGACGCAACTCGTTCTTCGAGTCCGCATTACGCATCGCTTCTTCATAAGAAACTGTTCCCTCATCGTATAGATAGAACAGTGCCTGGTCGAAGGTCTGCATGCCGAGGCGCGTTGACTTGGCCATGATCTCCTTGATTTTCCCAACTTCACCTTTGAAGATCAGGTCCGCGATTAAGGGTGTGTTGAGCATGATTTCCATCGCAGCGACCCGGCCGACCCCTCCTTCGCGAGGAATAAGTCGCTGTGATATGAAAGCTTTCGTATTCAGCGATAAATCCATGAGCAACTGTTGTCGACGCTCCTCCGGAAAAAAGTTGATTATCCTGTCGAGCGCCTGATTGGCGCTGTTAGCATGCAATGTCGCCAGACATAAATGCCCGGTCTCAGCGAACTGGATTCCATACTGCATCGTTTCACGATCACGGATCTCACCAATCAAAATTACATCGGGCGCCTGGCGCAGCGTGTTTTTCAGTGCAGCGTGCCAGGTCTCCGTATCGACACCAACTTCTCGCTGCGTAATGACGCATCCTTTATGCGGATGCACGTATTCGACCGGATCTTCGATAGACACGATATGTCCGCGTGAATTCTCATTGCGGTGACCTATCATCGCTGCCATCGTAGTCGACTTGCCGGAGCCTGTACCGCCAACTACGATACAAAGACCACGCTTGTTCATGACAACGTCTTTGAGAATCGGCGGCAAATCGAGGTCCTGCAGTGTCGGTATTTCTGTGGTAATCATTCGCAGTACAGCGCCGACATAGCCCTGCTGTATGAATGCGCTTACGCGGAATCGGCCGATCCCTTGAGGCGCGATCGCGAAGTTGCATTCCTTGGTCGCGTCAAATTCCTTGATCTGCTTGTCGTTCATTATCGAGCGCACCATGATCGCTGACTGATCAGCCGTCAGCGGCGTGTCAGTGGCTTTGTGTATCGTGCCATCGACCTTGATCGCAGGAGGAAACCCCTTGGTCAGAAACAGGTCCGAGCCTTCTCGCTCTACCATCTTGCGCAACAGATTCTGCGTCAATCGTATGGCTTGTTCGCGTTCCATTTACGTTCACTCCAATCAGGACGAATGTGCCACGACGTCCCTAGAAATTCTCCTTGAACACGGATCTGTACCGAGCTTCTTCCTTGTTGATCAAGCCTTTCTGCAGGAGCTCGGTGAGATTCTGATCCAGCGTGTACATTCCCAAGGCCTGTCCTGTCTGAATGGCCGAATACATTTGCGCGATTTTGCCCTCGCGAATCAGGTTCCTGATCGCCGGTGTGCCGATCATGATTTCATGTGCCGCAATACGCCCACCGCCGACTTTCTTCAGAAGTGTCTGAGAAATCACAGCACGTAATGACTCTGACAACATTGCACGTACCATTTCCTTCTCGGCGGCAGGAAAAACGTCGACGATACGATCGATCGTCTTGGCCGCGGAGCTCGTATGCAGCGTACCAAACACGAGGTGGCCGGTTTCAGCCGCTGTCAATGCCAGACGAATGGTCTCGAGGTCACGTAATTCTCCAACAAGAATCACGTCCGGGTCTTCGCGCAACGCCGAACGCAACGCTTCATTAAACCCCAGCGTATCGCGGTGCACTTCACGTTGATTGATGAGCGACTTCTTCGATTCGTGAACGAATTCTATCGGGTCCTCAATCGTCAATATGTGATCCGGCTTGTTGTCATTGATGTAGTCGACCATCGCTGCCAGCGTCGTCGACTTGCCCGAACCCGTCGGCCCCGTAACCAGAACGATGCCACGCGGATACATCGAGACATCCTTGAAAATCGCCGGTGCGCCCAGGTCGTCGAGCGACAGGATCTCAGACGGAATGGTTCTGAATACCGCGGCCGAGCCGCGATTCTGGTTAAATGCGTTGACACGAAATCGCGCCAGTTTGGGAATCTCGAAAGAAAAGTCTGTCTCAAGAAACTCTTCATAGTCCTTGCGCTGCTTGTCATTCATGATGTCGTACACCATGCTATTGACGTCCTTGTGGGTGAGCGCCGGCATATTGACTCGTTTGATATCCCCATCGACGCGAATCATCGGTGGCACCCCAGCGGATAGGTGCAGGTCGGATGCATTGTTCTTTACCGTGAACGACAGTAGCTGGGCAACGTCGACGGCCATGTTTTTCCCTCTCAAATGGACAGCCGGACTTACCATAACCCGGCCATGAACGAAGCCTAGTATAGCGAAGCACCCGGAGTAAAACGTGATTAGAGTCACGGAAAACTTGCGAAAAATCCGCGATTTGCTGGCGAAAGCTGCCATAGATGCTGGGCGGGGCGGCACTCCGATACAATTACTGGCTGTCAGCAAGAAACAAAGCCTGGCCGGCATCATCGAAGCGGCAGATGCCGGTCAGCGGGATTTTGGCGAAAACTTCGTTCAGGAAGGCCTGGAAAAGATCGCATCCGTATCCCGAAACGACCTCTGCTGGCACTTTATCGGCCACCTGCAAACCAATAAAACCCGGGCCGTGGCTGAACATTTCGACTGGGTCCACACCGTCGATCGGCTCAAGACTGCCCAACGCCTGAGTCGGCAGCGACCCGCCGAACTCGATAAGCTCAATATCTGCCTGCAGGTAAACATTGACGGCAAACCCGGAAAATCGGGCGTCGATGTCGATGAAGTGTTGGAGCTCGCGAAGCAGGTCGCCCAGTTACCGCGACTGCAATTACGGGGCCTGATGTGCCTGCCGGCACTTACAAACCGATTCGAGGACCAGCGAAAACCATTCGCTCGTCTTCGACAACTGGCCGCCGCCCTTGCCGCCGAGGGCGTTGCCACCGATACACTCTCAATGGGGATGAGCGGTGACTACCAAGCTGCTATTTTGGAAGGCGCAACCATCGTCCGCATAGGCACAGCCGTGTTCGGCAAGAGGAAGCCAGTTCTCCGTGAAGGTGATATTGATGAGTAATGACAGGATCGGCTTTATCGGCGGCGGCAATATGACCCAGGCGATTGTTACAGGACTCGTCTCGAGTGGTTTTCGCCCCGCTGACATAATGATCGCGGAACCCTCTGCCAAACAGCGCGAAGTGCTGACACAGACCTGGCCAGACGCCGAGATCGCGGCTGAAAACATCAGGATTGCAGAGCGCGCCAACTGTATTGTTCTCGCCGTCAAACCGCAGATTCTCGCGGATGTATGTCGCGATCTGGCCGATTCCGCGCAAAAAACGAAACCGCTGGTCATTTCTATTGCTGCCGGAATTCGCAGCGCTGATATTGACGCATGGCTTGGCGGCGGTCTCGCCATTGTTCGTGCCATGCCAAATCAACCGGCACTGCTACAACTTGGTGTAACCGGGTCGTTTGCGAACGAACGGGTGAGTACCGCCCAGAAGCAGCATGCAACCAGGATTCTTGCCGCTGTCGGCAAAGTAGTCGATGTTCCGCACGAGGCTGATATCGATGCGGTCACCGCAATCTCGGGTAGCGGCCCTGCCTATTTCTACCTGCTGATTGATATGCTCACCCATACGGCTCAGGAACTTGGTCTCGACGAGCAAGTGGCGCACATCCTCGCCATTGAAACGGCAACAGGGGCCACAGCCCTGGCTGCTGCAAGCGCCGATCCAATGGCAGCATTGATTGCCCGGGTGCGGTCACCGGGCGGAACGACCGCTGCTGCGCTCGATAGTCTCGATCAGCAAAACGTTCGTGATATCTTTGCACGGGCATTAACCGCAGCCAGGGACAGAGCCACCGAATTGGCGGACCACGCACATGCACAAGAGTAAGCCGTGAAACCTGCTTTGATATTTATCGTCAGCACGCTCGCACAGCTGTACCTGTTCGTCATGTTGCTGCGATTCTGGCTGCCATGGTTACGCGCCGACTTTCGCAATCCGATCTCGCAGGGGATCCTGCGCCTGACCTCACCGCTGGTGATTCCTGTGCGACGAATCGTGCCGCCGATCGGTCGCCTCGATACGGCTACAGTGATCGTTGCATTTGCTCTGCAGTACCTGACCATTCTCGCGATACTCGCGATCGATGGCAATATGGCGAGCATAGCGTGGCTGGCCATAGCCACGGCGATCGGCCTGGTCACCTTGTCACTGCAACTGTTCACGTTCGCGATATTTATTTACATCATTCTGAGTTGGATTGCGCCTGGCACGTACAATCCAGCAACCGCGTTTATCTCGATGCTCGTCCAGCCTGTATTGCGGCCATTTCGAAGATACATTCCCACATTCGGCGGACTCGATATTTCAGCGCTTTTGGCGATCATTTTTTTACAGGCTGTTTCCATTTACATCAGCACGCTAACTCCGCTGCAATTTTGACAACCGATGAAAGGGCAAGAAATGGTTTATAGTGATGCTACCGTGAATTGGCGAAAACACGGGCCTGGCGATGAATCAGCAACAAGCGCTCTTTTCGGGGAGACCGGTATCATGAATGTCAGAAAAGTATTGATCGCTTTGTCTTTGCTTGGACTCTTATCCGCTTGTGGTGGTCCCGATAAGTCAGTCACCATACCGCAAGCGCAGCCGGCTGGAGTAACCAGTGTAAACATCGGCGATCATGTCGTTCATTTCAGCGCTCAGTCGACCGATCAACTTCCCCCGGACGTCGCACGCCTGTATGGCATCGTTCGTAGCAAAAACCGGGCGATGCTCACTGTCTCAATATTGCAAGCGATGGATAACAAAGCGGTTACTGCGATCGTTTCGGTTAAGGCCGTCAATCTTACAGGACAGGTCAAGAACATCACGATGCGACGAATCAATGAGGAACAAGCGATTTATTATGTCGGCGAAGTCGCCGTCGCAAATCGTGAAACCTTGATTTTTGATATCGGCGTAACGCCGGACGGTGTTGAATCGTCTTCTAATGTTCGCTTCAAACGCAAATTTTTCAGCGACTGATTTACAACGCTGTAAACCATTTAGAAAAGCACCTTCGTACATTACCTGAGCCGCGGGTATATGCTAATGTCGCGCTGCTTTTGACGCGGGCTCTGCCCGTTTTCTGTTTTAATGAGGAGTCAGTTGTAGATGTCAAAGAATACCGGGAAGCCACCTACCAAATCGGAAGTCTATGCGGCAATCGTCGCGGATACGGGCATGACACGCAAAGACATCGCTGCGGTATTCGACTCACTGAATACTCAGATCAAGAAAAACCTTAGCGGTCGTGGCGCGTCAGGAACTTTCGCGATTCCCGGCTTGTTGAAAATCCGTGTTGTAGATAAACCTGCACGGAAAGCGCGGCAAGGAATCAATCCATTTACGGGCGAAGAAATGATGTTCAAGGCGAAACCGGCATCGAAAGTTGTGAAGGTCTCAGCGCTCAAAGGCCTCAAAGACATGGTTTGATTCTGTGTCTCTCAACAAATTCAGTCACGGACGAACGTAAATCGACGAGCTTGCCATGAAAAAAATGCCCGGCGCCCGACATTATGAGTAGCTCGGGCCCAGGCTCCAGACTATCGAGCCACTCTACCGTAAGGTCGACGTCGACGACTTCATCTTTATCGCCCTGAATCACAAGCCATGGGCATCGCGGCTGCCCTGCAAGACCTTTACCGAACCGATCCACAGCTGGCGCAACACTGACGAGGCCGGTCACCTGGACCGCAATCGCAGCTCGTACCGCGATCGCAGCGCCAAACGAAAACCCCGCGAGCCAGAGGGGCTGATTCGAGTATTTCGCGCACATCCATTCGATCGCCGCGAGCGCATCGTCAAGCTCGCCATTGCCGTTGTCATAGCATCCTTCGCTCGCCTCGGTACCACGAAAGTTGAATCGCAAGGCCGCGAAGCCCATGCGCACGAACGATCGTGCGAGCGTGTGCACTACCTTGTTGTGCATGGTGCCGCCGTGCTGCGGGTGCGGATGGCAGACGACAACGACCCCGACAGGCAGACTATCCGCGGGCGATTCGACGGTCGATTCGAGCCGGCCGGCCGGGCCTTCGATGAACCGCTTGTCGGGCTTGGGTGCTTTGCTCATACTGGTTTCACTCGTCGCTGGCTTAGATAGAGGTAATTGCTGTAAAATTATAGCCTTATGCGGCTCTTGACCGACTCATAAACGCAAGCCTGTGGTGTTTTGATGAATGGCAATATCGACCTTGAAGCGCGTTACTGTGCCCAAAACTATCTGCCCTTGCCAGTAGTGATCACGCGCGCAGAAGGTGTCCACGTGTGGGACGATGCCGGCAAGAAATACCTGGACATGATGAGCGCCTATTCGGCGGTCAGCCACGGTCACGCCAATCCACGCCTTGTACGACTCGTGATTGAGCAGGTCGCGCAACTCAGTGTCGTCTCGAGAGCGTTCTATACAGACAAACTCGGACCTTTTCTTGAGCGAGCCTGTGAATTAACCGGGCAGGATATGGCTCTGCCGATGAATTCCGGGGCGGAAGCTGTTGAAACCGCGATCAAGGCGGCGCGTAAATGGGCGTACACGGTTAAAGGCGTTGCGCACGATCAGGCCGAGATTATTGCCTGCACGGGCAATTTCCACGGCCGAACAATTGCGATTGTAGCGATGTCGGACGAACCGCAATATCAATCGGGATTCGGCCCATTCCCGGCGGGATTTCGCCTCGTTGAATTCGGTAATTTAGAAGCACTTGAGGTGGCGATTAACGAAAACACGGCCGCGTTTCTCGTCGAACCCATTCAGGGTGAAGGCGGGATCATCGTGCCCCCGGAGGGCTATCTCAAGGCTGCGCAGGCTTTGTGCCGCAAGCACAATGTGTTATTGATTGCCGACGAAATTCAGACTGGCCTTGGCCGAACCGGCAAACTACTCGCTTGTGAGCATGAAGGCGTTCAGCCGGACGGACTGATTCTAGGCAAGGCACTGGGTGGAGGCATTCTGCCCGTGTCCTTATTTCTTGCGCGACGCGATGTAATGCAGGTATTTACACCCGGTGATCATGGCAGTACATTCGGCGGCAATCCGCTTGCAGCGGCAGTCGGCCTGGAAGCGCTCAATATTATTGTCGATGATGACCTCGTCGGTCGTAGCGCGGCAAGAGGTGACTATCTGATAAAGGCATTGCGCACTATCGCCAGTCCTCTGATCAGTGATATCCGCGGGCGCGGCTTATTTATCGGCATCGAAATCGAGCCCTCACTCGCGACTGCCCGATCCGTCTGCGAGGCGCTTATGGCTCGGGGCCTGTTGAGCAAGGAAACGCACGATACTGTTGTGCGACTGGCACCACCTCTGATTATCAGCGAGGCGGAGATCGACTGGGCTGTAATGCAGATTCGTGAAGTGCTGGGTGAAATTGATCGATTGCGACTGGCCTCGTAAGGAAACACACATGCCTGAGATCACTGTCACGCACATTACCGTAGTCGCCATAGCGCTGATCCTGGGCGTGATTATCGGTTGGATTTTTCGCGGCAATCGCAGTACGAGCGAAAAGACCGCGATCAATGTTGGCTGGCAGGAGCAGCTCGAGGCACAGCGCAATGAACACAAACGACTGCAGGATCAAAACAAAAGCCTGATGGAACAAAACAGCCAGTTCCAGGCATCCAACAAAGACTCGAAAATGCGCGCAGCTGAACTATCGGATGCGCTGAAGGATGCATTCGAGCGTCGAGATAAATTACAAGGGCAGGTTAAGGACGTTCGCAGCAATCTCGAGCTTGTTATCGCGCAAAGAGATCAATTGCAAAGTGACATCCGAAATCGCGACGAACAGGACAATGTTACATCGACAGCAATCAAATTGCGGGATGAGAGGATTTCCAGGCTTAGTCGCGAACTCGAGAGCTGGCAGGAACGAGTGCCACCGCTGCTGGAACGTTTCCGCGCACGCAACGAAGAAGCTCAACAGTTTGAACAGGATCTTGACGATGCTCGCGAGCGCATCAAAGCACTGGAAGAGATGCTCAATTCGGAACAGACGCACGTTGCGCCGGTCGATCCCGATGAGATGACGGACGGACTTGCTGCATCGAATGAGTTGATTGATATCGCGGAGCCTGCAGCAATAAATGATGATGACTCCGTCGAGAATCCCAGTGACGAGCTCGACGATGATCTCAAAAAGATCAAGGGTGTCGGACCAGCAATTGAGAAGACTTTGATCGAAATGGGTATTCGAAGGTTCAGCCAGATCGCCGAGATGAATGAGTACGACATCGATCGCATCGCGAAGAAACTCAAGGGATTTCGCAGTCGTATTTACCGCGAAGACTGGATTGGCCAGGCACGGGACCTGCATGAGCAGAAATTGGCCGACCAGACGTAGCCCGGATTATTCATGAATCGGCGCAATCTACGGGCTTCTGCCGCCCCGCTATTACTTGCTTGTGGCGTCCTTGTGTCCGCAACGGTCGATCGGGGCGTATCGTTTTCACACGCATCAAACGGGCCGTACTCGGTGTTTGGCACACCGACCTTCGTGGCCGAATTAGGTCGCGGTCGACTGGTGCTTTCGGTTACCACTGCGTCCGCCGCCCACGAATCCGGACTCTTGAGCATTGTTGCAGACCAGCTCGATGAATATGAGGCCCAGATAGAATTTCTACCCGGCATTGTCCTGGCCGACGATTGGGCTCCGGCGACGATGCGACTTCTTTATGCCCTTGCATCGACGCAGTCGGTGAGCGCCACAATGCACGATCAACGCGTTGAATTGCGTGGCGTTACTTTCGATGCAGCCACACTGGGCGCACGTATTGAATTCTTGCGTACCGCCATGCCTGCTGGTTCGACCATCGATGTGGACATCACTGTCGTTCAATCTGCAGCAACGCTAGCTTCGCTTTGCCACCGAACCTTCGCAAGCCTCTCCGCAGACCCGGTGGCATTCCAACAGTCGAGTGCTGAAATTCGCACTTCGTCGTATTCTGTCCTCTATAAAATCATCGATTTTGCGTACGACTGTCGCGATATGACTATCGTCATCACCGGGCATAGCGACGCTTCCGGTGTTGAATCGAGGAATATGCAATTGAGCCAGATGCGCGCGCAATCGGTCGCCGACTTTCTCACGCGCGGTGGCGTGGCCGTGGAGCGCCTGTTGGTCGAAGGCCACGGCTCGTCAATGCCAATTGCTGATAACGCCACCTCCGACGGCCGCAGCCTGAATCGACGCATCGCGTTCGAGTTGCGCCCGGCGTCACCTTGACTCGCTATCTCCAAGGCTCTCTGCACCGAACAATTCGACTTCAAAAACGAGAGTCGCACCTGGCGGAATGAGGCCGCCACTGGCGCCGCGGTCTCCATAAGCCATTTCGGCTGCGATCGTCAGCTCGCGTACCTCGCCGATCGCCATGCCTTCGACGCCCTGATCCCAGCCCTTGATGACTTTGCCAGCTCCGAGCAGAAACTGAAATCTGTCCCCTCTGTCAACCGAGCTGTCAAATTTCTCGCCGCGATTGCCTGGCGCCTCTGCATCGTAGAGCCAGCCGGTGTAGTGCACATCGACGTTATCGCCTGCCTGCGCGAGCGGACCATCGCCGGCTTTGAGGACGCGTGCGCTCAGTCCGGGTGCAATTTCAATCCTTTGAATCTCGTTTGCCTCAGTTGCCGTCACCTCGGCTTCCTCCATTGTTGTTGACTGGGATGTTGCTGGTTCCTGATCGACCTGCGGTGCGCATGCGGCTGCACATGAAGCCAGGACAAGCGTGGCGAGCGTGTAGCGAATAACCATAGCGTATTGCCTTTGTTCCAAGGGGATATTGGTGGATGAGTTGCAAGGAACTATTCTGATTCTTTAAAACTCAGCGACGCCGAATTAATACAATAGCGTAAGCCCGAGGGTTGCGGACCATCATCGAAGACATGCCCGAGATGAGCATCGCACTGACTGCATACGACTTCCTCGCGAACCGTACCACGACTATGGTCCGCAACAGTGCGCACCGCATTTCCAGCCAGCGGCAACCAAAAGCTCGGCCAACCGGACCCGGAATCATACTTTGCGGTAGATGAAAATAACTCGGCGTCACAACATACGCACCGATACGTGCCATCTTCTTTGTGATCGACATACTTGCCCGAAAATGCCGTTTCGGTGCCTTTGTTCTGCGTGACCTCATATTGTTCGTCGGTCAATTTCGACTGCAGCGTGTTATCTGCTGGTTTCATATCATTCATCGTCTGTTGCTCGCCCCGCGCAATTTCTGCGTGAGCTGTCGTTTTAGCCTGAGCTCGCGTCCGAATCAAGTTCGAGTATCAGCTTATTCATTCGTTTGACGTAGTCGGCCGGGTTTTCGAGCTGTGAGCCCTCAGCCAACAAGGCATGATCGAGGACGATATTTGACAGCGCTGTAAACCGCGCGTCATCGGATTCGGCCGACAGCCTGGCGACCAGCGGATGATCGATGTTGACCTCGAGTATTGGTTTCGATTCCGGCATCGCCTGACCGCTGGCTTCAAGCATGCGGCGCAGCTGCGGGTTCAATTCGTCGGCACCGGCGACGACACAGGCAGGCGAATCCACGAGGCGCCGACTGACGTTGACGGCCTCGATTCGCTCCTTGAGCACCTTTTTGATCTTCTTCAGCAATGGCTTGTGCTCGTCATTTATCGCATCCTGGGTGATCTTGCCGTCGCCTTCGGGCAAATCGAGATCTGCACGAGCGATGTCCTGGAGCGGTTTGCCCTCGTATTCCGTCATGTTGTCGACGGCCCAAGGGTCAATGCGATCGGTCAATAACAGAACCTCGATGCCTTTCTTCGCAAGACTTTCGAGATGCGGGCTCGCGACCGCCGTTGCGTAATTGTCGGCCAGAATATAATAGATCTTGTCTTGATCCTTTGCGGTGCGCCCGATGTAGTCGTCCAAAGACTGATCTTGCATGTCATTGTCGCCATGCGTTGTCGTAAATCGCAACAGCTTGGCCAGTTTCTTTTTGTTTGTGTGATCCTCGACAAGCCCTTCCTTGAAAACCTGACCGAACTCACTCCAGAATTTCTGATAATCATCTGGCGAGCCCGTCGCCATTTTCGATAGCATATCGAGAACACGTCGCGTTAGCGCGCTGCGCATCGATGTTAATTCGGGATGTTGCTGCAACAGCTCACGTGAGATATTCAGCGGCAGGTCAGCAGAGTCAACAATGCCCTTGACGAAACGAAGATATAGCGGCAGAAATTGCTCGGCATCGTCCATGATAAACACGCGCTGCACATACAGTTTGAGGCCCCGAGGCGCATCTCGATTCCAAAGGTCGAACGGCGCATTCGATGGAATAAAAAGGAGACTCGTGTACTCGCGTTTGCCCTCTACGCGGTTGTGGCTCCACATTAACGGATCCGCAAAGTCGTGTGACAGGTGCTTGTAGAACTCCTGGTACTCGTCATCAGACAATTCGGACCGCGGACGAGTCCACAGTGCCGTCGCCGCATTGACGATCCTTGGCTCTAAGTCATCCTTGCTGCTGTCTGCAAGCGTGACGGGAAAGGCAATATGATCGGAATACCTGCGTATCAGGTTTTCAATTCGAAGTGGATCACAAAACTCCAGCTCGTCGTCTTTGAGGTGCAACGTTACCGCAGTACCTCGTTCGCTGCGCTCGAAAGTTTCGACGGAAAATTCTCCCTGACCATCTGACTCCCAGCGAACGCCTTTGTCCTTGCCGAGACCTGCCCTGCGAGTTTCAACCGTAACCTTGTCTGCAACGATAAACGTCGAATAAAAACCCACACCGAATTGGCCGATGAGCTGCGCATCTTTTTGTTGATCGCCAGTCATTCGGTCAAGGAAGTCCGCCGTTCCAGACCTGGCGATCGTGCCGAGATTTTCGATCAACTCGTCTCGCGACATGCCGATACCATTGTCAATGACGGTTAGCAAACTCGCGTCCTTGTCATACTCCACGCGAATTGCGAGATCAGCATCGTCATCGAGCAGACTCGGCTTCGCGAGCGCCTCAAATCGAAGCCTGTCCGCAGCATCCGAGGCGTTGGATATCAGCTCTCGAAGGAATATCTCCTTGTTGCTGTAAAGTGAGTGGATCATCAGCTTCAATAGCTGACGAACTTCCGTTTGGAAGCCCAGCGTTTCCCGGCCCTTGGTTTTGCTCACGCCTGCGCTCTCCTGACGTTGATATGACCTTGCCATCCGCGACGGTCGGTCGTCTACAGACAAACACGATAGGGCCTTGTCAGGCTAATTCAAGGGCTATTGCGATTTCCAACCCGAGGCGGCCTGCTTGTCACTTCACAAAACGGACAGGTCCCGACCCGGGAATGAACCCTGGTTACTTCAGAGGGAGGACGGATAGTTGCCTGAGGATGAACGGCTAAGCGCATATCCGGTCGCAGTAACCGAACGATACAGCAGTATGACGAACAACAACATCGCCGTAGCCAGCGCCAGCGGCGGATGACGAAATGCCAGCAGAACGCCACCGAATTCGATTGCCAGAGCAATACCAACAGCTGCCAGCGCGATGACGGTATTGCGAAGCCTTTCGGCCATGAGACCAATCACACCGAAGAGATCATCCAGCTCGTCGAGCACCTGCATTAATCGTTCCATGACGCTATTGAACGACGGACAGCAAAGGTCTAGCGCTCTTCGTATCGCTGGAATTGGTATCCGTTTCGACGAATGCTGCATCGGTCGATTGCTTCGCGTGCGCGATCGCACGGTGAAACAATTCCCAGCGCTGCCGCGCGAATTCATTTTTAAGGAAAACTTCTGGCGATTCTGCTTCCGTGCATTTGTTTGACATACTATTTAAATCGCTAATGTGAACTCAGTAACGGCGACTATAGATAGCTCATCGCTTCACCTCCGTGAGGCAGATCACAGCTTGATTTAGAAACGCTCTAATCAGTCATTCAATCACCGAAAATCAGACACAGTACCGGTATAGAACGGTCCCGTTTCGAAAACAACACGCGATGTTGTTCACGGTGCAGCTACGCCTGACGCAATTAACAAGAACGCCGACATAACGTCGGCGTTGCGAAACATAATATTGAAGCTTAAGAAGACTTATCCGGAATCGTCGCCGGAGTCTGGGGCCCAGTTTCGTTTCACCTGTTCGGTCCAGTTGCGATATCCCTTCCATGTGTACAGAGCGGGATCGATGCCTACCCGACGACCACGTGGAGCTGGCGCCTTTGATATCCAATGCCGATATTGTTGCCAACCATCCGCATCATTCGCGGCGGACGGCGCAGCCGTCACTGCCTTGTCTGTTTCGCCGGCCGTCGAATCTACATCCCTGCCGTAGTCATCGGCCCATCTTAAGTTTTTGCTATCCGGCATTGAATCCGCCCAGTCAGCCCTTTGAATAAATGTTAAGCGTCCGATAAGTAAATTCAAAGGAACTACATCACAATGCAGCATGGTGTTTTCATTATGCTTTTCAATTGTTTATGCCTAGTTTTTACTTAATGAGCAGGCCGCCGCTGCGAATGTCGGCATCCATTTGACAATAAGAGCAGACCGAAGCCGAAGACTCGCGACCGGCAGGTCACGACACTCGATAGCAGGGCTGATAGTTGTCTCCTGAAATTTTCATGCGCTTTTGTTCAACGAACGCGGCGAGCAATCCATCAAGTAAGGTCATGATGTTTGCCGAACCATTGATATTGAATGGACCATGCCGTTCTATCTGCGCTGCAGTGTCCTCGCGAATATTGCCAGAGACGATCCCGCAGAAGGCGCGTCGCAGGTTTGCCGCGAGTTCATGCTTCGGCAGCTCTTCGCGAATATCAAGTTTGCTCATGGCCTCGTGCGTCGCAGTGAATGGTTGCTGAAATTCCGGCGGAATCACCAGGCGCCAATTGAAGTAATAGGCATCGCCATGCTGCCTGCGAAATTCCTGCACGTCTTCGAATTTAGCTCGAACTTTTCTCGCAACTTCGCGTGGATCGCCGATGACGATTGAATAACGTCTTTGCGCTTCCTCGCCGAGCGTTGCTCCAATGAACTGATCTATCTGCCTGAAGTACGGCTCGGCCGTCGCTGGCCCTGTCATGATCATCGGCATTGGCTGACTCTCGTTCTCGGGATGCAGCAGGATCCCCAGCAAATAGAGAATTTCTTCGGTGGTTCCAACACCGCCTGGAAAAATCACGACACCATGACCGACACGGACAAATGCTTCAAGGCGTTTTTCAATGTCCGGCATGATGACGAGCGAATTGACAATCGGGTTCGGTGACTCTGCGGCAATGATGCCAGGCTCGGTGATCCCGATATAACGTGCATTACGAATGCGCTGCTTGGCATGACTGATCGTCGCACCCTTCATCGGTCCTTTCATGGCTCCGGGCCCGCAACCCGTGCAGACATTCAGGCCACGCAAGCCCAGTTCGTAGCCAACTTGCTTGGTGTATTCGTATTCCACCCGGTTGATCACGTGGCCGCCCCAGCACACGACCAGATCCACGCTTGCCGGCAACTTCAGGAGGCCCGCATTGCGGACAATATGGAACACGGCATCCGTGATACCGCCGTTCGATTCAAGGTCGAAACGACCGCTGTTTTCGACTTCGTTGCGTGTATAAACAATATCGCGCAGTACAGCAAACAGTAATTCCCGAATGCCGCGAATCATCGTACCATCGACAAATGCGTCGCCGGGTGCCCCGTGCAGCGATATCTTTAATCCCCGGTCATGTTGAATAAAGCCTACGCTGAAATCCTTGTAACGCTCGAGTAACGCACGCGCATCGTCCGACTGACTGCCCGAGTCCAGCACAGCCAGCATACAGCGGCGCAATATCGTATACAGACCGCCCTCGCCACTAGAACGAAGTTGATCGACTTCAAGTTGCGAAAGGACTTCTAGGCTTCCTTCCGGCCAGACTTCGGCATCCATAAATTCTGGATTGCCGGCGTTCAGGGCTGAATCTCGACCGGAGTGTTGTTGGCGGTCATCAGCCAGATATCAATCATGTCGGAATTCGACACCGCAATGCAGCCGTTGGTCCAATCCTGGGTGTGGTAATACGCTTCAGATCGACTTGGAGAATTTGGCTGGCCATGAATCATTATGGCACCACCAGGATCGACGCCCTTGGCCCTGGCAGACCGGATATCAAGCACATTCGGATAGGACACGTGAATCGAAAGAAAGAACTCACTATTTGGATTACGCGTGTCTAAAGTGTATTTTCCTTCAGGTGTCTTAAAGTCACCTTCTCGCTCCTTGTCGCCGATCGGCCTGATACCGAGTGCGATGTCAAAGATGCGAAAAGCTACGCCATCCTTGATCAAATGTAATTTGCGCTCCGCTTTTTCGATTAGCACCCTGTCGGCGACTGGAAATTCACCCGCGAAAGGTGAGCCTTGCCAAAGCAACACGAAACACAGTGCACACAAACTTCGACTCTGTACTCTAGCCATTGGCTGTTGCCGCGACATTCGAAACTGCCCCTTACATTTTATGGCCACAGACTAGCAAACCTCATGCGTTCTGGCCTCACAGGTTCCTGCCGACGATCCAGCCGATGGCGAAACCGATGCCGCCGGCACCCGTGGTGTAGACAGGCAGGTAGCGAAATAGCTGGCCCGGGTTGGCCGCGTCGCTAAACATGTCATTGAGATTCACCGAATACGCATAGTGCAGGTAAACCGACAAACCCAGTGCCGGGATCGAGAAACCGATGGTGCCAAGCACGAGCCGCCAGCCCGACCCTGTCCAGTTCCCCTGCCCGCGCCACAATGTAAATGACGCGAGCAGCAGGACGATCGCGGGCGGCAGTAGATTGCGTATCACATATGGGCCACCACCCTGAACCTCATTGAAGAACAATGCGGCGGCACCCATCAGTAACACGAGCGGCAGTATACGAATCGCTACTAGACTGGCCAAACCGCACCTCAGGGCTGAATGCCGGAAGCCAATATCGGAAAGCGAACGACGATGCCCGGCCTGATGTTGTGCAGATCGAGCTCGGGGTTGTATTGGCGAAACAGCCACACGGGCACGTCGTATTTTCTAAGTGAGAGAATCCAGATCGACTCACCCGAGCGAATGACATGCTGCGTCACTCCCATGATGATGTTCTTGCGAAAAAAGCCGTCTTGTTGTGCGGAATGATAAGCGATCCTGCGATCCTCGAAAGTTTTTGCATCGACCGACACAAGTTCGAGTCGAATTCGTTTCCCGACCTCAACCGGGGTTCGGAATGCAAGTCCATTGATATCACGAAGACGCTGTGTGCGAATCCCCAACCAATCAGCATAGTGACCGAGAGTCTCGAGCGGGTGGACCTCGATCGTAGTGTCGGATGCAATGCTGTAATCGCTCGGATCCGACAACAATGCCGTCTGAATTGTCCCAAGCAGACTTGCGACCAGATCGCCGGCCATTATTGATGACGTCAATTCGTCAAAGATCGTACTTTCATCAACGGCCGTGACGGCACTTGCGACGACTGGCGGTTCGATTGGAGCAACCTGTGCCGACCCCCTGGCCTGATTGACTGGCGCGGGTCCGGCCGCGGGCAGGCGCAGCCTTTGTCCGGCACGAATCCGGTGTGAACTTCCAAGGTTGTTCAACGCAACCAGTGTCGATATTCGCGTATCGTACGCCTTGGCAATTTCCGACAGTGTGTCTCCGCGCGCAATGGTGTGAAACAAGTCGGGTAGCTGTTTTGCCTGCCACCTGTCCGCGGGTACCTTGGCCATGAAATCTGTAATCGGCCCATCGAGTAAGTTCGATGGCAAGCGAATGTCGAAGCCCTTGGGCAAGTGCTTGCTGCCCTGCCAGACGGTCGCTTGCAGGGCCGGATTGTGGGTTGCCAACTGCGCAGGCGTAACGCCGAGCGCCTTGGTCAGATCGATAACCGGGATATAGGCCTGCAGTGTTGCCTCCGCGAAATCAGTTGGCTGATCGATGACGATGCCTGGAAAGTACTGCTCGACATTCAGATCAACCTGTTTTGCAGCAAGAAAAGCGACGTAAAAATTTCGTGACGCGAAACCAAATGTTCTGCCCTTATAATTTCTGATGATGTCCGCGTATGCGGTGTCGCCATGCTTACGCATTGCGCGACGCACGCCGGCAAGGCCGTGGTTATACGCAGTGATCGCCATGGGCCAGTTACCCGTGATCGAGTAATTGTGGGCAAGCAACTTGCCGGCAGCCCGTGTCGCCACGAACGGATCATTGCGCTCGTCGAGCACATGATCAATGCGCATGTATCGCCGTCCCGTACTGCGGGTGAACTGCCAGATGCCCGAGGCACCGACATGCGATCGAGCATCCGGATTATAAGACGACTCGACATGCGGTAATGCGGCGAGCTCGATCGGCACGGCGAGATCACGAAATTCTTGCTCTATATAATCACGCCAGCGACCGGCACGAATCAGCCCTTGTCGAAAGCGATCTTCGAGCCCCTGTTGATAACGGACGTGCCGTGCCGCTGTGTTCAAGGTCTGGTTGCTGACGCCCGATGGCCACAGTGCCAGCACCCTTGATTCGTCCGTATCAAGATTATCGCGCTTGCCGCTCGCAAGGCTTCTGAGAACCTTGCGCACTTCCTCGCGCTTTTTCTTGACAACGCGCTGGCGCCCGCGACGATCAAGGCCGTCCGGAAAGTCGATGCGCTGGTAAATAATTGCGAGGTTTCTATCGTCATGCAGTACACCCTGATCGGTGCTGTAGCGAGTGAAAATATTCACCCAGAAGTCAACATCGCGCTGCAATTCGGTCGGTAAGGGGAACGTCTCGTCGGCGTGGCCAGCCCCTGATGCGAGCAGGACGAGAAGGAACAAAACCCGGCTTTTACTTGTCATATAGATTAATTCAAGTTTCAATCGTAAATTCTTGATTAGTTCACAGAAAAATATGCTTTATTCCGCTAATTTTGACCATGTTAATGATCCTCGCCGGTCGCCGCAATGCTTGGTGCGACCGGGAAATGAGGCCTGCGAGCCGATGACCGAATTGTACCGACATCTCAGAGACTTTCTGACTCACTGCCTGATCGCGATTTTCCTGCTGTCATTGGCCGGCCCGCTGTTGGCGGACAGCGCGGCAACCGATCCCGGCGATCAGCACACCGTTATTCACAAAGATACGACCGACGATGCGGACTCGGCTCCCAGCGAAGCTGCAGCAACAGCCACTGCGACGTTCGCTCCAAGCCTGGACGAGGAGACCGAAATACCCCTCGCCAATGCCGTTGCCGCTGCAGCTGGCCTTGCGGAGCCGCTCGAACTCCTCGGCACCGAAATCATGCCTGGCACGTCACAGCGATTGTCCTGGTCGGCCACGGAACTGTTTGAAGGCGTATCCGTTTCAACTCCCGTGCTTGTCGTCAATGGCGCGTTGCCCGGTCCGACTCTTTGCCTGACTGCAGCCGTACACGGCGATGAGCTTAACGGTATCGAAATGGTCCGGCGCGTCATGCACGACCTCACACCAGCGAAAGTCTCAGGTGCTGTAATCGGCGTCCCGATTGTCAACGTGCAAGGGTTTCGGCGCGGTTCACGCTATCTGCCCGATCGTCGCGACCTGAACCGATATTTTCCTGGTAATCCACGTGGCAGCGCCGCCGCACGAATTGCGCACTCTTTCTTTACCAATGTCATCGCGAAATGTGACGCACTGGTTGATTTGCATACGGGTTCATTCGAGCGGACTAACTTACCTCAGATCCGCGCCGATCTTCGCAATCCGGATGCCGTGACATTAACAGAAGGTTTCGGCTCGATGGTGATCTTGCATAGCACACCGACTGCCGGGACATTGCGCTACGCGGCAACGGAGGCCGGTATTCCGGCCGTCACTCTTGAGGCCGGTGGTCCGTCACAACTCGAGCTCAGCGAAGTCAAGGTCGGTGTGAAAGGCATCCAGACTCTGATCCATACGCTTGGAATGGTCAGGAAGACTCGCCTCTGGGGCGATCCCGAACCAGTGTACTACCGTTCGTCCTGGGTCCGTGCGGATAATGGCGGCATCCTGCTTGCCGACGTAAGCCTCGGCAGTACCGTGCGCAAGGGCGACCTGCTTGGCACCATCACTGATCCGATGAACAACGCAAGATCCGAGCTCCGCTCTCCCTACTCCGGTCGCATCATCGGCATGGCGCGCAACCAGGTCGTAATGCCTGGATTCGCCACATTTCACATCGGCATACAGACCGACGAACCGCCAACCGGCGAAGTTGATGACGACACTCTGGGCAATGAAATCGGTGACAGTGATGACTACGTCGACGGCATGTCCGAATAAATTCCCGCCAGCAGGCAACAATTAGCTGGACTCGCGTCGTTGCTGTTCATAAGCTCCGGTGGCGATGTTCACCGACCGTAAACCACTGTATTCGTTCTGGGAACCAAAGTACTGGCCGAGCTGGCTTGGCCTCGCCTTGTTGCGCGCTATTTGCCTGCTACCGCATTCGGTGTCGATGAGCATCGGCCAAAACTTTGGGCGCCTGGCGCATCGATTCTCTATCAAGCGCCGGGCGATCGTGCTTCGCAATATTGAGTTGTGCTTTCCCGACATGGCGTCGCAGGAACGCGTGGCTCTTGTGCGACGACATTTTGAAGCGCTTGGAATGTCGGTGATCGAAATGGGACTCGGTCGCTGGGCATCGGACGAAAAACTCATTGCGATGACAACGCTATCTGGCCTCGAGCACCTGCAGGCCGCAATCGATAGCGGTAAAGGCATCATTTTGCTCAGCGCCCATTTCACGACGATGGAAATCAGCGGTCGGGTCCTGAGAGTCAACTGCCCGCCGTTTGACGCCGTGTATCGCAAAAACCGCAGCGAGTTCGCGACAGAAGTGTTGCGAACAGGCCGTGAGCGCTCGGCCACATTGACGATCGAGAAAAGAGACATCAAGGCCATGATCAAGAGTCTGCGTAAAGGTCGAATAGTTTGGTACGCACCGGATCAGAGTTTCAGCCGCAAAGGCTCGGAGGTGATTCCATTCTTCGGCGTACCGTCAATGCACACGACAGCGACGTCAACACTCGCCCGCCTTGGCAGGGCGGTCACGTTGCCGTATTTCCCGCGTCGACTGCCCGATGGGCGTTATGAATTGACGATCCTGCCGCCGTTGCCCGATTTTCCAAGCGACGATCCTGTTGCCGATACCAAAAAGTACGTGCGGGTGCTTGAAGACTATATCCGCACCTGTACCGAACAATATCTTTGGGTGCATAGAAAATTCAAAGATCTGCCGGAAGGCTATCCCGATTACTACGCCGATCTCAACGCGTCGAAATAGCCCTCGAGAAACTGCTCCCAGTTCTCCTGCGTATAATGAATGTTCGGGTCGAGTGCTTTGATTTTTTCCAGCGAGCGGTGCAGCCTGCTGAGCGTTTTCTGCTGCCACGGACCGGGCGAAAGCAGGCGACCGCGATCGAGATCCAGCATCCAGAGCTCACCCTCGTCGTCGATCTGCAGGTTATAGGCGTTCATGTCCGCATGGTAAACGCCATCCGCATGAAACTGTGCAATAGCGTTACCAATGGACTGCCAGAACACGGCACCGCATGATCGTTTACCAATACGTACCGATAATGGCTGCACACCCGGGATGCGTACGGTAATGAGATCCGCCGTATAGAAGGGCCCAATTCTGCGATATCGTGCGGCCGCAGGGCGCGGCACTCGCAGGCCGTTCTCTGCCATCTTTGCCAGCATGCGCCATTCGACAAACGGCCGCGAATTTCGCTCGCCCGTCCATATGTAGGTGTCGTCAATCAACCTGCCAATCAGACCGCCTCGCACATAATGCCGCAGCACGAACTGCCTGGGCACGTTGCCGACGAACATCGTATTGCCGCGCCCGGCGGACCCCAGTGAGCCGGTCACCGGCTCCGCATGCGACCAACCAGCCGCGACAAAGCGTTCCTCGTCTATCTCACTGATAATGGACCTGTCGTAAAGAATGGCTCCAGTCTCTGTTTTTTCGACAGTTTCGGTCAAAGGTCTGTCCTTTTGCTGGCGGCGCCGAGTTTAACACCTTCTGCATCAGCGCTATCGTATCAGTTTCGTCTTATCGTCTATTTAGAGGTATTTAGTAACTTTTAGAAACAATTTTGGATGTTTTTTAAGATTTTTAAGAATCTCTTTGCCATTTTTCAACATCCATTCGGGCATTGTTCAGTAATTTCAATTTTTCCTCATTTTTCGACTATTTTATACTTTTCGACGATATTTAGGTTGTTTTTGCCGACTTTACTGCTTGTTTTGGGAATTTTATCATCGTAATTGGAAACATTGGCTGATCTTGGGAACATCTGATCAAATGCTGTCTAAGCGTTATGAGTATTTTTAACGATAATCGGTCTTTTTAACGGCTATTCCCGGCAACTTCGCAGCATTTTATGTTCTGGGCGGCTTAAGGGGCTGGGTGTGTCCGCACGGGCCATTAGTCAACTTTTAACGATTTTCGAAGATTTTAATGATATTTAAGGCCGTATTCCTCGATTTAGCACCCCGCAGGCTCCTTCCGGTCAGTCAATCGTCGTCAAGGAAGTATTGCGCCCCACAATAGGGGCACTTCGCCTCACCCGTCTCCTCGATCGGCAAGTACACCTTGGGGTGCGAATTCCACAGGTACATGCCGGGCATCGGGCACGACAAGGGTATGTCCGCGTCACGCACCCGGTAACGATGCTGCACGTTGGCCGGAATGAGGTCCTGGTCGACGCTGCCTGCTCTGGATGCCACTGCGGGTCCCGGTATGTGTGTGTCGAGTAGGTGATTATAAGCATTCGGCGGGGCTCATGAGCTATCCAAACCCGAAAGTATCATCCCAGACCTGACTGATGAACTCGCGCTCAGCTTCGAATTCATCATTGCCGACAATTGACGGCCGGTCGTCCAAGGACAGGTGGTGCAGTCTCAACCGAAACTTGCGATAGGTGTACTGCAAGCGTAGCGCAAGATCCGGACTGATACAGCCTGCCGCCGCAAGCGAGTCCATTTGCCGCATATTGTCCGAGTATTGAATTACGGATCGGTGTGCGCGTGCGTTTGTAAGCACGAGATATTGAACGATGAACTCGATATCGCCTATGCCGCCGATACCCTGTTTGAGGTCAAAATGCTGCGCATCACTCTTGTCGAGTTTCCCGCGCATGCGACGACGCATCGATATGACATCGTCGCGCAGCCTGTCATGGTGCACGCGGTCAATTAGCGTGTCCGCACGAATTCGCTCGAATTCCCGCGCAATGACATCGCTCCCGGCAACAGGACGCGCTCTGAGCATTGCCTGGTGCTCCCAGGTCCAGGCATTTTCCACCTGATACCGCTCGTAGGCATCGACACTGGTCACGAGCAGACCCGACTGACCATCGGGTCGCAGTCTCGTGTCCACTTCGTAAAGCAATCCCGAACCGGTCTGTGCCGTCAGAAGATGCACAAGACGACGAACCAGGCGTGTAAAAAACATGGAATTATCCAGCCGCTTTTTGCCGTTCGTTCGTTGCTTGTCACCATGCGAATTGTGCAAAAACACAAGATCAAGGTCTGATCCGTACGACAATTCGAGGCCGCCGAGTTTTCCGTAGGCAATGATGCCGAAGCCGGCTGTGCACACGTCGCCGTTCACGACATATTTCGGCACACCATGCATTTTCGTCATGTCTTCCCAGACAACACCCAGCGCATGGTTCAATACTGCTTCGGCCAGGTCAGTCAGACAGTCGCTGACACGCATAATCGGCAAGCTGCCATAGAGGTCGGCTAATGCGATGCGGAACTGACTGGCGCGCTGAAACTGTCCGAGTATTTCCATCTGCGCCTCACGATCATCGGCGCGACTGGAATCCATACGTTGCTGCAATTCGACATCAAGATTTTCGCGAGTAATGCGTGCCGAGTATATTCGTGGATCAAGCAACTCATCGAGCAACACTGGATACCTCGCGATTTGCCCAGCCGCATATCCGCTACGTTCACAAAGGCTGACAAGCCGCTTCATGGCGTGGGAATTTTCGTTCAATAACGCGATGTAAGCGCTACGCCGCACCACCTTCTCGACGATCGCCAACGTTCGTCGCAACGCCAGCAGTGGTTCTGTGCTGTCTTTGAGCAATGTCAGGAGTTCCGGGATGAATTTCCGCAACCGTTGCCGCGACGGCACGTCAATCTGCTGCGTCGCCCGCATATCAGCGAACCCGGTAAGCGACATCGCCAGGTCACTTGCGTCGGGGAAACCTTCCTTATCAAGCACATCTGCCCACTCCGCGGCTGACGCCGCCTTTCCCCAAAGATCGCTGAATTGCTTTTTAAGGCGATCAACAACTGCGTCGTCGTTACCGCGAAACGTGATTTTCTCGAACTGCCGCGTTACGTTGCGCCGATGTGAGTCTAAAGTTCGCAACAACGAATCCCAATCTGCATATCGCATCGCCAGGCATAGTCGCGCGCGGTCGATTTCATCACCAGGCAATTCATGTGTCTGTTGATCTCGAATGGCTTGAATGAAATTCTCGATTCGACGAAGAAATTTGTAGGCATCGAGCAGGGCACCAGCGTCAGTATCGCTCATGCCATGGCTTCCGACGAGCCTCGGTAGCACCGCCTGCAACTCACGCCCCTGCAAATCTCGCCGACTGCCGCCTCGCACAAGTTGCAACGATTGCACGATGAACTCAATTTCCCGAATACCGCCAGGTCCGAGCTTGATATTATCCGCGACTTCGCGGCGACTGACCTCAGCAGCGATCAACGCCTGCATATCACGAAGTGATTCAAAGACGCCATAGTCTAGGTAGCGTCGATAGACGAATGGAGCGATTAGATTCTCATTGAGTTCATTCGCAATGCTTGTCGGCGGCGCAGGACCGACGATGCGCGCCTTGATATAGGCGTAACGCTCCCAGCTTCGTCCATGTTGTAACAGGTAGGACTCCAGTGCCGCAAAGCTGACCACAGGAGGACCGCTGTCGCCAAATGGCCGCAACCGGGTGTCGACTCGAAATACGAATCCATCGCTGGTGACTTCGTCCAACAATGCAACGATGTATCGTGACAGCCGTGTGAAATACTCCTGCGCACTCAGTTTGCGTCTGCCGTCGCTTTCTTTGCCAGCTGAATACAAGAATATGAGGTCGATATCGGAGGAGAAATTCAGTTCGTTGCCACCCAGTTTGCCCATACCGAGGATAACGATCGGTACTGGCTCACCGTCCTCATCGCAGACGGCGCCGTAGCGATCATGAATAAGACGCTGCGCGTAGCCGGCCGCCCCATCGAGAAGCCGGTCGGCCAGTGCAGAAAGCGCGACGAGTGTTTCATGAAGTGACGCGTCGCCCTCGACTTCCCGCCAGACAACCTGCAATAGGTAGCGGTCGCGAAAACGTCGTAACTGTTGTTTGACCACGTCGATAGATTGATCGCTGGCTGCAATCATTCTTGCGAATTCGTTTAGCGTTGAAGACTCAGGTTGCTCTTGCAACGCTAATCGGTGCTCCTCAAGCCACGGCCACTCTTTAAGTGCTGTTCTTGCCGCAAAATCGCTGCAGGCGACGACACGGGATAGCGGCGCAATCATGTCTTGTGGTATTTCACGCCCCTTGTAGACAGCGTTGTGTCGTTCAAACCAACGCAGCACAATACTCTGCAGGTTTTCGGGCAACTCGCTAATCGCTGCCAGCGACGTCGGATTCAGCGTGACTTCCATGCGACGAATTCTAGCAGCCCGGCGCAGCGTCTCGCATTGTTGCCATCCTCGGACAGCGGTGTCTTAGGCGATTCCGGAGCGCACGTTTTCCGATAGTTGTTGTAGCGCATCATCGAGGGGGATGGGTCGCCCAATCGAGTGGCCCTGAGCGTAATCAACACCGAGTTTGGTGATCAACTTTCGTGTCTTGACGGATCCAACGTATTCGGCCACCGTCTCAAGTCCCAATACTTTAGCAACCTGGGTAATTGCCGCTACCATCGATTCCGAGATCCGATTTTCGGTAATATCGCGAATAAAAGCACCATCGATCTTGAGTGTATCGACGTTGAAGTCTTTTAGATATGCGAATGAACTCAATCCGACACCGAAGTCATCCAGAGATATCCGGCAACCACGCTTGCGTAGCTCATCAATGAATAATTGAGCTTTTGTCAGGTTAGAGATAGCCGCCGACTCAGTAACTTCGAAACACAGCCTCTCCGCCGGAATTTCACTCGCTTTGATTTCATCATCAATAAACTCAAGAATGTCATCATCACTCAGTGACTGTCCCGATAAATTGATTGAGAAAATTGCTTTTGCCGCGTTAACACACTCGGCCTGCATCGAGAGTTTCGCAATCGTCGCCGACGTCACCCAGCGGTCGATTTGCGGCATCAGACGGTAACGCTCGGCCGCCGAAAACAGTGCTTTTGTCGATACATTGTTGCCTTTGCTGTCTCGCATACGCAAGAGGACCTCGAATCGTGGCTGACAGTCAGTGTTCTTGAGACTGATTATTGGCTGCGCCAGCAGCTCGAACCCTTTGTCATCCAGTGCCTGCTGAATATCCGTCACGAGTTGCATGTCGTCGTGGCGACGAATAATGCTCAGATTATGCTCGTCATAGACTTCGATGCGATCGCGGCCATGATCCTTTGCTGCTTCACATGCCATACGCGCCGTTGTCAGGGCACTGCCATCGTCTCCGGAGCGAAAGTTGAACTCGGCGATGCCAATACTCATTGTAACTTGCAAGGACTTGTCGCCCTCGAGATAGCGCAATGACTTACCGCTGTCGCGAATTTGATTGGCAAGTTCCAACGCCGTATCGCTATCCGAATGAGTCAATAGTATGCAGAAATCGTCGCCGGTCAATCGTGCCACTACGGCGTTTCTCGACAAGTCTGCATCGAGCAATCGAGCGAATCGCGTGATGACGACGTCACCAGCTTCTCGCCCAAACGTATCATTGATGAGTTGCAGATTGTCCAGATCCAAATAGATAAGCTGATGCATGTCTCCAGGACTCGTCAGCGATTTCGACGACTCATTCAATTGCGCCTCGAAACCGGATCGGTTCATTAGCCCGGTCATGGCATCGAATGAACGCTCGATTACGAATTCCACTTTGCGCACAATGTGCGCCATGAAACGCCGTTCAGCTTTCGTAAACGACTTGTCTTCGACGCGACCTAGCATTGCAAGAACGCCTTCGACGTTGCCATGCCTGTCAACCAGCGGGCATAACAAGGTTTGATATCCTTGCTCACCGACATTTTCCGCGCCATCAACGCCCGGGATTTCGAACACAACCGGCTTGCGTTCTCCCTCAAGTTTCGGCAGCAATTGTTCGATCAGATAGCGATCGAGCACTTTGCGCTTTACGTTTTTCCAACTCGAGTGTGTCGCGCTAATGCGAATGCGTTTTGCCGGAATCAGCAACACGCTATAGGCAATTCCAAGGAATCGGCCACTTTGCCCGACGAGTTGAGCAAGCCCCGCGTGACTGTGGGACATGCCGTAAATTTTCTCATCGACAGCATAGATGAGTGACAACTCTTTTTTGACGTCGTCGGCAATCCCGTTTGCGTCGCGCAGTCGCTGGTTCTGAAGCAGACCTTCGCCGATTACGTCCACGGCCGGCGACAGAATACTCGCGAGCATGTTCGGATTGAAAGATGATGCCTTGCCCGCATTGCGCGAGAACACCGCTACGAGCAAGCCAAGTCTCGTGTCCTTGTCACCACGCACCGGAAGAACCAGCAGTGTGCGGCCTGAGGTCAGCGTTCGTCTGAAACAGTCGTCGTCGGTACCTAGCGCAGCAATTATTTCGTCGGGAATATCAGCAATGAAATTATCGATTTCGTAGTCGTCAGCCCCGTCACTGCTCCATACACACTGGCGATTGACATCATAGAAACAGAAACACTGTGCCCTCGGGACGAGCGAGTGCAACAAGTTTTTAGCCTTGCCGATGTTTTTTCTTGTTTGCAGGTCGTGCAGATCTGCTGACAACGCTGACCCCCTTTATCGGCGGTGTGCCGGGAATGCCACACGATGCCAGCTGGCCACTAAATTCGCTGTGACTCAGGTCTCATGTGAAACGATTTTTGACCGAAAATTCAGCGATTTAGGTGAATCAAAGCGATGCAAGCCAGTCGTCGTCGGATCCCTCGTTGACACCCTCGAAAAGTGGCGTCGACAAATACCGCTCACCCGTATCCGGCAGCATCGCGAGTATGACCGTGCCATCCGCCGCTTTTTCAGCGACATCGAGGGCGGTCGCAAGCGTCGCTCCCGACGAAATACCCGTGAAAATCCCTTCCTTGACCGCCAACTCCCGTGCTACCGCGATCGCACGATCGTCGCTGACCGACATCAATTCGTCGTAGATGTCACGATCAAGGACCTCGGGAATGAAGTCCGGCGTCCAGCCCTGAATCTTGTGTGGACTCCACTCACTTCCGGCAAGCAATGTCGCAGCGTCAGGCTCTGTCGCCACAATGGTCACATCGGGTCTGGCTGCCTTGATGACTCTTCCCGCACCGCTCATCGTGCCGCCAGTTCCATAGCCGGTTACCCAGTAGTCGAGGCGCCGATCTGCGAAATCGCACAGAATTTCGGGACCCGTCGTGCTGGCGTGATAATCGGGATTAGCCGGATTCTCGAACTGGCGCGCCAGGAACCAGCCGTATTTGTCCGCGAGTTCTTCGGCTCTCCTGACCATGCCGGTACCGCGTTCAGCGGCCGGAGTTAATATGACCTTTGCACCCAGCCCGCGCATGATCTTGCGACGTTCAATTGAAAACGAATCGGCCATAGTCGCAACGAACGGGTGTCCTGTAGCTGCGCAGACCATGGCGAGCGAGATGCCCGTATTGCCGGATGTTGCTTCGACGACGGTCTGCCCGGGTTGCAACTGCTCTTTTCGTAAAGCGTCGTTAATGATGGCGAATGCGAGACGATCTTTTACCGACGCCAATGGGTTGAAGGACTCAACCTTGACATATATCTCCACCTTTTCAGGGCCCATGCGGTTGATTCGCACGACCGGCGTGTTGCCGATAGTTTGTAGAATATTGTCGTAGATCATGCTGCAGTCCTTAGTTCGATTAGTAGATGCGAATACCGCCATGTCGGCGGCGGCTGCGCTGATCAACCCACCACAGGCCGAACAAGAATCCGCCGACCAGGAAAACACAGAGCGCTCCGGCAACCCATTGCAACGGCAGACTGTATTTGTACTGCGACTGACGACCACGCAAACCTGCATTTTGCGCGTCAAGCTGGGTAATTCGTACCTGGGTGTCGGCTAGGTTTTCTTTCAATTCGGCTGCCTCTTGCTCAAGAGACGCAATGGTCGCCGCTGGCCCCGCAAACTGCTGGCGCAGCGCCTCGAGTTCGCTTCGCAGGCGCTCGCTCTCCGCCTGTGTCTCCGCAACGATAAGCTTGGCCGGTTTGTCGTCAACAAGGTATGCCGCTTTGACATAGCCCTGGGCGCCATTAGGTAGTTGCACATGTGCGTAATTCAGGTCGCGCGACAGGATTTCGAGTTCCTGGCCGCTCTCGAGCGTTCGAATCACAGGGTCATTCGAGTTTGCGGCCTGGTAAAGCCCCAGCCGAAGATTGTCGGTTACATAGACTGTCTCCGCTGCCGCCGTAAGTGACCACAACACTACTACCCCAATAATCCAGCGCATTTTCAGTCTCCCGGATCGGACCAGTGAGAGTCTACTACAGCCGACCCATATTTCGCTGTCCCCGGACTCATTGCTCGTATAGCCAATGTAATAGCGCTTCCTGGACTTCTTCGCCGGGGCCCCGGTGAACGTCAGCATGGTTTTGCATCATGGCGACTCCGAATCGTCTGCCCGAGCGTGCTTGCATGTAACCCGCGATCGCCGCGACATGATCGAGCGAACCGGTCTTCAGGTGAGCATTACCGGACAGGGCCGTGTCCTCGAATCGATCAGTCAATGTCCCGTCAAGACCTGACAGCGAGAGCGAGGAAACGTACTCAGGCATATACGGCTGCCGCCATGCAAATCTCAGTATTGCACCCATATTCTGTGCCGTCATTCGAACCTTGCGTGACAGACCTGCACCATTTTCAAATGCCAGGTGTGAAGACGCCAGGCCGTTCTTCTCCAGCCAGTCTATGACAACCTTGCGGCCACCGTCCTCGGTGCCGGGCTCGCCCAGCACTTCCGCCGACAATGTGTACAGGATTTGTCGTGCCATGACATTGTTGCTGTGCTTGTTCACTCGGGCAATAACATCGGCGAGTGGCATCGATTCAAACTCAATGAGTGGTTCAACGCCCTGCGGTGCCTTGACATTTTTCCAGCCGCCGCCGAACCCGCCACCAGCATCACGCCAAAGCGACGTAAACAGCCCGAATACGAATTCGTTATGACTCAGGACGGTCCGATCCATCGCGTAACGCCTGCATCCGCTCGGAAACGCACCGCTGAACGTCATCCTGTCAACCGCCTCGTTCGCCGATATTGTGATGCCGCGCTGATAACCGCGACATCTTCCCGGAACTAAGGACAAGCGATTGTCTACATGTAGATTTTCCAATGGCGGGTCGAGCCAGATCCGGACACTGTTAGTGTCAGGTTCGGCTTCAAACCAGTAGCGAACAACTTTGAAATTCATGAGAAGTGCGTTCGGGGCGACGTTATATGCGCGCAGTGCTTGTCGATCGAATGCGGCCGGATCGTGAATCGCAACATCGAAGTAGCTGTCATCGATCAGCAGATCGCCGTCGATGTTGCGAATACCGGCCTGACGAACCCTGCGCAGCAGCTGCCACAATCGTTCAGTGACCAGGAACGGATCACCTCGACCTTTTATTAGCAGATCGCCGTGCAATCGACCGTCTTCGATCTCGCCAAGAGCAAGAACATCTGTCTGCCACGAATACGTCGGCCCGAGCACATCAAGCGCCACCAATGTCGTTAGCAACTTGATCGTTGATCCGGGATTGCGGGCTACCTGGTCATGCCAGCGAAGCACGGCCTCGCCACTGTCAAGGTCCTCAATATGAATGCTCAACGTATCGTCTGGCAGCGCTCGGAGATTCAGTACGCTTTGCACGCGTAGCGGCAGTGCGGTGTCATTGGCATTAGCGATAGCCAAAGCTGCAAATACCAGCAATACGATAGAAAGTCTCGACATCATGGTCTGCGAATACCGAAAGATCGAATACGGTCTGCGAGCGTCGTTGCTTTGACGCCAAGCATTTCCGCCGCACCGTCGGGACCTGATACGCGCCAACTCGTCTGTTTGAGTGCGGCAACGAGATTTTTTTTCTGAAATCTCCGCATTTCTGTTTCGGTGAGCACCTGGTCACCTCGCCCATGCTCTACCTCAGCCGACATGTTATCCGCGCCAAGATTAGACATCGACAGATCAAGGCGCAGAACATTGTGCGGCGACAGGATGACAGCGCGCTCAATCACATTCTTGAGTTCGCGGACGTTTCCAGGCCAGTTATAGTCGCGCAACATGCCACCCTGAGTGCGCGACAGTTTCATCAACGGTCTGCCAAAATCGTTACAGGCTTTTTCGAGAAAATGCTGTGCCAGCTTGATAATATCGTCGCCGCGTTTACGCAATGGCGGTACTTCAATAGGAAAGACGCTTAGCCGATAAAACAAGTCCTCGCGAAATTCGCCTGCAAAGATAAGTTTTTCCAGGTTCCTGTTTGTCGCTGCTACGACACGTACGTCGACGGACTTCGTAAAATCATCACCAACACGCTCGAATTCGCCTTCCTGTAAGACCCGGAGCAATTTACCCTGCTGCTCAAGCGGTATTTCACTCACTTCATCAAGAAAAAGCGTACCACCGTCTGCAAGCTGGAAACGGCCCACTCGGTCACGATGCGCCCCAGTAAATGCGCCTTTAACGTGACCGAAGAATTCACTTTCGAATAGTTCTTTAGGGATAGAGGCACAATTTACTTTTACGAGTGGACCCTCGGCACGCGGGCTGCGCGCATGAATCGCGTGCGCCACCAATTCCTTACCGACGCCCGACTCGCCCTGCAGCAAGACACTGGCCGGTGTTTCGGCGACGGCCTCTACACGTGCCAGCATCTGCGTTAGCACGGGGCTGGAGCCAACGATGCGACCGAAGTTCATCGCGACATTTACTTCTTCTCGCAAGTAGTCGCGTTCGTGTTCCAGTTCTTCGCGCAGTCGTGCGTTCTCGGCGAGGGTCACCCGCAATTTGCGTTCGGTGCGATTGCGCTCGGTAACGTCCTTTGACGCGATCAACATGCGGTCAACGCTCCCCTCCGCATCCCGGTGCGATATCGCCGACACGATCAGGTCGAGAACCCGGCCACTCTTGGTAACGACCTGCCGTTCCTCGTTGTTGAATTCACCCTGACTGATAAATTCCTGCAGCCGCCCTCCGCTTAGGGCCTCACGATCGTTGTCCGTAAAAAAATCACTAATCGGACGACCGACCACGTCCTCACGTTCGTAACCCAGCTTCTGCAACCAGTGATCCGTTACCGTTACAATGTTGCCGTTACCGTCAACCGTATGCAGCATCGCCGGCGTTGAGCGATACAATTCACGATACTTGAAGTTGGCGCGGGCCTGGTCTGATATTTCCGTGTACATTGCAACCGTGCGCAGGAATTCCCCGTCGGGATCATATTCCACGAGCGAATTGACCAGGCATTCAACGCTGTCTCCTGACTTTGTTACAAAAGCGACGGGCTTGTTCTCCAGCCTGCCCGTTCGCCGCAATGCCGGCAGAAATTCTTTTTCGATTCGGCGCGCCGATTCCGGCGTGACGAAATCAACAGGCCGCCGGCCAAGCATCTCGTCGCGCGTGTAACCGAGCCGTTCGAGCAGTGCATCGTTGACGTCGAGGTAGACGCCGTCCTGACCGATCGATGTCGCCATCGTCGGTGCCTTGCGAAAAAGCCATTGGTAATCATCAAGCCGGGACATGCGGTGATTCTACACGGTATTCCGTAAAAATGATCACGGGTTTTCGTAATTTACGAAATTTCGTAACCACTCAATAAGCATTAACTATTTGTATTTAAACACATTATTGACTTGGCACGCGTTGTGCAATGGGGCTTGATAGTCAAGCATTTTTTCGCAGCATCGCGCTGCGAGCAATTTCCCGAAGGAATTACAATGTTCATCAAAAGTTTTGAAAACGCGTTGGCCCTGGCTGGCGCATTGCTGGTTTTGCTTGCTGTGTCATCTGCAAGCAGGACAGCCTTTGCGGACGAGGCGGCCGCTGCCGATTCGACACTCATTAGTGTTCAAACGGCGGCAACCATTAGCCTGGCGGCAGCCGAATCGGCGAACCGCGATGCTGCTGATGAGGCCCTTAACAGTATCGCACACGACAACCAGCCTGACCTTGACCTTGATTTTCACCTGCTCGACCGCAAATCAATCCTAGTCGCTCGCAGCCGTTAACCGGCCACGATGACTAAGCTCCGGCAGCGCCCTGATCAATTTGCTCTTCCCCCAAGAGCCTGGTTGGAGCGACCCCGGAATCCTCCGGCATGATGCCGGTGACAGCGAACCAGGATGGTTCGGCGGCACCCCCCTGCCGTTAAGTGTTAGGCGCCGGAGACCGTTCCGTGTCGGATCGGCCCGCTGTATCGAGCATCGATTTCAGCTCTCCGGCGCCTTTTTTTTAGCGCCCTGATTATTCATGGATCGCAGTGATGATTGCGCGGAGCATTATCGGTCCAATCCACAGCTGTCGTGATCAAGGCATATTCCTAAGTGTCCGACTCAATGCAGTGAGCTAACGCACCGCCACCGCCTGCTTACTGCAGGACTTGTTTTTGGACCGCCATAGCGTAGTCTTTGTTTCATGCGAGGCACAATAATTACCCTGACAATCGCGGTGCTGGCAGTCACATCGCCAACCTGGGCCGAAAGTGACAGTCGCCCGATCGTTCGCGCGAAGGCTGCATCTATGGAGATTGAACTGCAGCCCGCTGGTCGTCGCCTGCTACGGTTACCGAACCTCGATTTTCCACTGCAAATCGAACCGCGATGCGAGGTCGGCATGCACATCGCTTCCGTTTCAATCAGTATCGCCGATACGAGCAAGTCCTTTCATGCTGCGGATTTTTTCGAAAAACCGAAGCTTGAGACAAGCATGCGGCTGCCGCGACGCCAAATCGGTCCGCTGGCGATAGAGCGATTCTGCACTGGTGATGGTAAAAATTCGGACAACAATGATGTATTGCTCATACGCGACGCGTTTACCGCTCACGTGTCGATGCGATGCACGGACGATATCAATCAGTCGGTGATTTATGAGACGCTGGCTTTGGAAGTCAGGATGGTCTGCAAGATTCCTGGGAGCGATGAATCTGACGCGATCTCCGGTCAGGAATCTTCTGTTTCGACGACGAGATTATGGCCGAGAAATTCCAGGGTGCGCGTCCAGGCGTCCTCAGCAATTTCGGGGTTGTAATTTTTACCGCTGGGATTCGCGAACGCATGGCCCGCTCCCGGATAAATATGAATCTCATAGGTCTTACGAAGCCGCTCAAGCGCTTCTTCAAACAGTTGCACTGACCGAACACTGATACCCTTATCGTCGGCGCCGAACAATCCAAGTATCGGGACATTGATCGGGCGCAACTTTTCCTCATCATCGGTGACCCGGCCGTAGTAGATAACGGTCGCATCGAGATCGTCGGGAAACAGCATTGCTGTAGTCAGGGACCAACCACCACCAAAACACCAGCCCAACGAACCGATACGCGGCGCACCAGCAGTTTCACTGACGAATTGATAGGCCTTGCGAATATTCTGCGTGGCGGCCTTCGTATTTTCCACGACCGACAACATCATATGCCTGGCTACTTCAGCGTTAGTAGCTGTCTTGCCAGCATAAAGATCTACGGCCAAAACGATATAGCCCTCGCTGGCAAGTCGATCTGCCATTGCGCGAACATTGTCATTCAGGCCCCACCATTCATGAATTACGATGACCGCCGGCAATGGTTCAACCATGTCTGAAGGAAACACGAAGTAGCCGTAGACAAGTTGATCATTCACTTCGGCGTAGGGCAAACGCTCCGATATGACCGCGTATCGAGGCGCGATGCGGGCACCGTCGCTGGCATCACTTGTGTCATTTGCGTGTTCCCGCGCCATAGCATCGACATGGTCGCGAGAAGCCTGTGACTCTGTGTCCGTCCCGGAGTCGCAGCCGGCGATGCCCAGTAACACGCATATGCATACCAGGCCGAAAACCAGACGACGACGTAGGTCAATGCTTTGGCACATATTTCAACCCTGCAGTGGTGCGGTTATTGGGCACAGCCCGTCTTGATGACGAGATAGTGTAATCGAAAATTCGCTGGCGGGTCGATGGATTACTCCTCATTGTCGGGCGCTTGCCGATAATGCCTGTTTGCCGTCAGCACTACAGCAGATCAGCCCGGATTATTCATGAACCATCGCGATGATTGAATAATTCGGGCTAAACTTCAAAACTGGTGTCCAGACCCATTTGCCCGAGGTACACATGAGCCTGCTACAGGAATCGGTGGTCTACTTACTCGCTGCCATCATAATGGCACCAATCAGCCGACGACTTGGATTCGGTTCCGTCCTCGGATATCTCGCGGCCGGGATAATTATCGGACCGTTCGGCGTCGGGTTGATACGCGATCCCGAACATATCCTGCACTTTGCGGAACTGGGCGTCGTATTCCTGCTGTTCATCGTCGGCCTCGAGCTGCAGCCGTCACGAATTTGGGTTATGCGCAAGATGATCTTTGGCCTGGGCTCTGCCCAGGTCTTTCTGAGTGCTGCACTGATCAGCCTGCTTGCGTTGGCCTTCGGTCTGGCCACGACGCTCGCGATCACCATTGGTTTGATATTGGCCTTATCGTCGACGGCTTTCGTCCTGCAGATGCTCGCGGAGAAGAAACAACTCACAACATCGCATGGTCGCGCCGCATTTTCGATTCTGCTGTTTCAGGACCTCGCTGCGATACCGTTGATCGCCATCCTGCCAGTGCTCGGTGCATCAAGCACAAGTGGCGGTGGATTCAGCCTCGCCCAGGCCGGCATCATGATGCTGACCATCGTAGGCATGATTGTCGGTGGCAGGATTCTGTTGCGCCCGGTATTGCACATTGCGGCGAAATCAAAGATACCTGAGATTTTCACGGCCACGACTTTGCTGGTCGTCATCGGCGCTGCGATATTGATGCAGCTCTCGGGCATGTCCATGGTGCTCGGCGCATTCATCGCCGGCATGCTGCTCGCGGACTCCGAGTATCGTCATCAGCTCGAAGCAGACATAGCCCCTTTCAAAGGTCTGTTACTCGGACTGTTTTTCATCGCTGTCGGTATGTCGGTAAATACCGGTTTGTTACTCGAGTCTCCGGCCAGAATTCTGCTCATCGTCACATTGCTGATGCTCACGAAGGCGATTGTCCTGCTGTCTCTCGCGCGATCATTCGGGATCTGCGATTCGCGCTCAGCGATGAGTCTCGCCGTCATCATGTCTCAGGGCGGCGAATTCGCTTTCGTCCTGTTCGGCATCGCGGCCCGCGAGCGACTGATGCCCGCCAGCCTCATCGACGAACTCGTGCTCGCCGTCGCCGTATCAATGCTTCTGACGCCGTTCATCTACACTCTGAACGAGTACATCGGACGAAGAATGGCCGCTTCAATCGAACCGGTATACGACGAAATGGACGACGACCATCACGACGTGATCATCGCTGGTTTCGGTCGCGTCGGCCAGATAATTGCGCGACTGTTGAACATTATTGGTAAACCGTTCACAGCACTCGAAATCGACTCGTCACAGGTTGATGTCGTGCGTCGATATGGCAGCACGGTTCATTACGGCGACGCATCAAGACTGGATATCCTGCGCGCCGCCGGTGCGGAACACGCCAAATTATTCGTCCTGGCGATCGATGATATCGAAGCTTCACTGCACACCGCTGAGGCCGTCGTGCGTCATTTTCCTCACCTCAAGATCATCGCTCGCGCCCGCAATCGGCGACACGCACACAAACTGATGGACTTAGGTATTGAACACATTTTCAGAGAGACGCTGCTTTCAAGCATCGCAATGTCCGAGCAAGTCCTAAAAAACATGGGCATTGACGAAAAAGAGACGCAACGAATAGCGTCGTCATTTCGCGAGCACGATGCACGCCTGTTAATGGAGCAACATGCAATTCACGACTCAGAAGAACACCTGATTCAGTCCGCAAAGGACACAGCCGCTGAACTCGAATCACTTCTTCGCAACGATAGGGGACCATGACGGTGCCTTCAGTCGTCATCAACCCATTCTTTTAGCTTGCTCTTATCCACCTGCTGCCATTGTTTCTCGCTCTTGCGCATATACTGAATCACCTTTGCGATTGCATAGACAATCACGGCGGCGATCATGACAAGAATGGGCCAAAGTCCTTCGGGCATTATTCGATTCCTGTCGAATAACAAGTAGTCAGAGTTTACCATCGGCCGTCACGGACAATGACCACGATGCGTAATGACTGAATTCCTGACCAAACAATCGATCCTGACGCGCAGCATCGACTTCGTGCGTGAATCGCTTCGCGATAACGACACCGATTTCACGAAAGGACCCATCGGTCGCGCGCTCGGCTTGCTCGCAATACCGATGATGCTCGAGATGTCGATGGAGTCAATTTTTGCCGTTGTCGATATTGCCTTCGTTTCGCGCCTCGGTACTGATGCGATCGCTGCCGTTGGCATTACCGAAGCGGTCGTTACACTGATATATGCGGTCGCGATTGGGCTCGGTATGGGTGTGACCGCGATGGTGGCCCGCCGCATCGGCGCGAAGCAGCCCGATGCTGCCGCCAGCGTAATGGGCCAGGCGTTATGGATCGGCGCTGTACTCTCGATCGGCATTGGAATTGCCGGTGCGACCTATTCTGAGGACATACTCAGAATGATGGGCGCAACGGATAGCGTCGTGTCGACTGGAAAGGGGTACACAGCCGTAATGCTGGGCGGGTCGGCCAGTATTATGTACCTGTTCCTGCTCAACGCGGCTTTTCGTGGTGCTGGCGACGCGTCCATCGCGTTGCGTTCGCTGTGGCTTGCCAACGGACTCAATATCGTACTTGATCCTTGCCTGATATTTGGGCTCGGCCCGTTTCCCGAGATGGGAGTGACCGGCGCGGCGGTCGCAACAACGATCGGCAGGGGAACAGGCGTCCTGTATCAGCTCTGGTACCTGTTTGGCGGGCGCGGGCGACTTGCGTTTCAATTTCGCCATTTGCGAATCGTGCCGGAGCTGATTTCCCGCGTATTGGTCATTTCGATTGGCGGCATTGGACAGTTTCTGATTTCAATGTCCAGCTGGATAGTCATCATGCGTATTGTCGCTCTATATGGCAGCACGGCTATCGCAGCGTACACGATCGCATGGCGGATGCTTGAGTTCGTCTGGCTACCCGCGTGGGGTCTTGGAAATGCCGCTGCGACATTGGTGGGTCAAAACCTCGGTGCCAACGAACCGCAACGCGCCGAGCTATCTGTGTGGCGCGCCGCTCGCTACAACACGATATTCATGGCCGGTGCTGGCGTATTCCTGATAGCGTTTGCGCCCGGCATTGCCGGCCTGTTCTCGAACGACGCAGATGTCGTGCGCATAGCGACAAGCTGCCTGCGAATATTGGGTATCGGTTTCCCAATGTATGCGATTGGGATGATTATTACGCAGGCCCTCAATGGCGCGGGCGACACAGTGACGCCATCGATAATAAACCTCGTCTGTTTCTGGTTCCTGCAAATCCCGCTCGCGTACTGGCTCGCGACTAAGGTTTCGCTCGGACCGAATGGTATATTCATAGCCGTCGTTATTTCAGAATCGCTATTAACCATTCTGAGCGTCATTATATTCAGACGGGGTAACTGGAAACACAAGCAAGCCTGACCCATCTGTGCGGGTCCAGTACTATGCGGTCAAAACATTGACTGGAGTGTCATCGATGACCGATCCGCTGCTGATTGAGATTCACAACGCGACGATTTGGCGCGGGACGACCTGCGTCTTCGAGAATTTTGATCTTGCAATCGCGCAGCACGAGCGCGTCGCCATTCTCGGGCCGAACGGTTCGGGTAAGACAACACTGCTCAAGACAATCAATCGTGAGTTGTATCCCGAAGTCGGGGAGAATTCCTGGGTGCGTATCCTGGGACGCGACGACTGGAACGTCTGGGACCTGCGCAAACGCATAGGCATCGTGTCACACGATTTGCACAGCCGTTACACGCCGGCAACAACTGCACTCGAGGTTATCGTTTCAGGCTTTTTCTCCAGCATTGGTGTACACGGGCTGCTGATTGAGCGTGTCACCGACGAACAACGTGAAAAAGCGAACAATACACTTCATTTGCTCGGCATCGAATCGTTGCGTGATACACCACTGCGGTCGATGTCAACGGGGCAACAACGGCGCTGTTTGCTGGGTCGCGCAATGGTCCACGAACCCGACACCTTAATTCTCGATGAGCCCACCGCCGGTCTCGATTTCGCAGCAAGTTTCGACTATCTTGCCCGGATTCGGCAGCTTGCAGCGACTGGCTGCAATATTGTGCTTGTTACGCACCACCTGAACGAGATCCCGCCCGAGATCGAACGAGTTGTCATTCTTAAGGACGGGGCCGTCGTCGCTGACGGGGCCAAATCGACGGTTCTGACGAGCGAAATTCTCAGCTCTGTCTATGAGACGGCCGTTCACGTTACGAGATCCGACGAATATTTTCTCGCTTATCCGGGTTAGGCGAGCACAGGATTGAAAAAACGTGACCTGCTACGATCAATATTCCATCCGATCCAATATCCTGTTGGCATGATCGTGTTCATCCGACTCGTTGCATCCAGCCTGCCACTCATCGCCCTGCCAGCCCTCGTGGCCGAGACTGCGGTCATTACTGGCATTACGGACGTCGGTCCGGCAATGTTCCTGTTTGCCATCGCGGGGGCCTTGTTATTGACCCTCGTGTTTCGATCGACGGCAAACCACATTGTCAGCATCGTAACGAGCAAGATTGGGATAATGCGCATTCGCCGTGCACTCGACCTGCGCAGCCCGGATGTATTGCATGACTTCATACTGCCGGGCGCCTATGGCGGCCTGACCAAGATCGACCATGCGATTTTGACAGCCGGTGGAATTCTTTGCATTCAAACCAAACATTACAGCGGCATCATATTCGGCGCAGAGGACGAGCCGCAGTGGACCAATGTTGACGGTACTATTCGTCGCCGGTTCCTGAACCCGTTGATCCAGAACGCAGGCCGAACTCGCGCCCTGCAGAATGTCGTACCCGATGTACCGGTCGCCAACGTCGTTGTATTCACTGGTGCCGTGGATTTTCCGACCGCACCACCGAAAAACGTCATTCGCGTCGGCAATCTCGACAGCTATATCGCCAAATTTGTGTTCGGTCCGAGCAAGGTTAAAGATTGGGACGCCGCCTGGCTGACCGTCAAGGGTGCCGCTCTGACCGATGAGGCGACGCGCAAAGATCTACAGGCGCAAATAGCCTGAGCTAACGCGGCACGCCGCGCACTCACCATTGCTTTATACTTGGCCGGGTCTTTCGCCTCCGGACAGTCAGCATCGCATGGAGAATTCCGAAGTCCTGATCTCGTCACCGCTTGGTGTACTCGCCGTATTAGTTTTTGTTGCGGCCTTTTTTTTCATGCTTGAGCAGACGACGCGCGCGAAATTATTCCAGTACATTCCGCCCCTCCTGTTCATCTACGCTACACCGGTTTTCCTCAACAATTTCGGCGTCATTCCAAGCGATTCGGATGTGTATACGGGATTGAGTGCCTACGCGCTGCCTGTGTTCATCGTTCTGATGTTGATCAAGGTCGATGTGCCCGCCGTCATTCGCGTCATGGGCAAGGGCGTACTCGTCATGTTGATGGGAACGGCCGGTGTCGTGGTCGGCGCCGTCGTTGCCTACCTGATAGTGCATTCATCACTGTCGGAGGACGCCTGGAAAGGATATGGCGCGCTCGCAGGCAGCTGGATCGGCGGCACCGCGAACATGGCTGCCACAGCCGAAATGCTCGGAACGTCTGAGGAACAATTCGGCCTCGCCGTGATTGCCGATAACGTCGTTTACATCGTCTGGCTACCACTGCTCCTGATGTCGCGCGATTTTGCGGACAAATTCAACGCCTGGGCGCGTGTACCTGCGGATCGGCTGGCGGCGATGGATGTCGCCGCCGCAGCACATATCGAAACGACCCATGCGCCCACGATGTCGCAATATCTGTTCATTGCTGCGATCGCGATCGGCGCTACGTGGATCAGCACCGCGCTGGCACCTGGAATCGCTCACTGGATTGCCAGTACGAGCCCCGGGCTCGAAGCCGTCTTCTCGGTTACGACGGTACGAATATTGCTCGTCACGACAATCGCACTATCGCTTTCCGTCTCGCCCATTTCAGCTCTGCCCAATACGACAGCATTGGGCACGGCCATGATCTACATCTTCGTCGCGAGCATGGGTGCTCGTGCATCGATCGCCGGTCTCGCGGAAGCACCGATGTTCGTGTTCGGGGCGTTTATCTGGATTTTCATCCACGGCCTGTTTTGCCTCGCCGGGGCGTGGATTTTTCGAGTGGATATCCACAGTGTCGCTATCGCATCAGCCGCAAATATTGGCGGGGCGGCGTCAGCGCCCATCGTTGCAGCACATCATCGGCCCAACCTGGTTCCGGCCTCGATTCTGATGGCACTGCTCGGTTATGCGATGGGCAACTATCTCGCGCCGTTGGCCGGGCATCTGGCTCGAATCGCTGCCGGGCAGTAGGCACTACGATGCCCACGGTATCCCTAGACGATTTGAGGATCTGGGCAAAGCGAACCGTAATCTCGCTCGCCGCCATCGTCGTCATTGGCGCTGCCGCGGTGGCGTGGATCCTCAGTGACCGTCCGTCGCTTGCCGAGATCGAGTGGGCGCCGCCGACCATGAACGAAGCAACGAACGATTCCGTTACTGTGACCTGGTTTGGCGTTACGACGCTGCTGTTTGACGATGGTGAAACGCAGATATTGATCGACGGATTCTTCTCACGACCATCGCTTGCCGACATCGTGTTTAGCGTGCCCGTACAGAGCAGCGCTGCGCAAATAAATTACGTGCTCGATGAATTCAGAATGCGACGACTGGCGGCAATCATCCCCGTACACTCACATTTTGACCATGCTATGGATATCGGAGCGCTCGCCAATCGCAGCAGCGCGTCGATTCTTGGTTCCGCGACGACGGTCCAGATCGCCCGTGGCGCAGGAGTGCCCGACGATCAGATATTGCTTGCGGTTAGCGGCAGTGAATACGCATTTGGAAAATTCACAGTTACGCTGATCGACTCCGTGCATGCGCCGCTTGGGTGGGGCGGATCTGTCCCGTTTGCCGGTGCGATAGATGCGCCTCTCGAAACGCCTGCCCCCGTCAGTGCCTGGCGTGAAGGCAAGAGCTACACCATTATTGTAACGCATGACCAGGGCACGACCCTCGTGCAGGGCAGCGCGGGTTTCCTTGTGGGAGCGCTCGATGAGGTGCAGGCCGATGTTGTCATGCTTGGCGTCGCTGGTCTCGACAGCTTGGGGCGTAACTATGCCGAACAATACTGGCAGGCACTCGTTACAACCACCGGCGCCCTGCGTGTATTTCCGATTCACTTCGACGACTTCACGCGACCGTTTGGTGAGGTGATGTTGTCTCCGCGCGTTCTCGATAACTTTGTTGACACGGCCGGCTGGCTCGAGGAGATCAGGGAGACCTGGGATACGGATACGCGCCTGCACGTTCCCGAATTCGGCAAGCCGATCGTGCTTTACCTGCAGGCCGCGCCCGAGGCCTGATCGGCGTCGCAGCCTGGATCGGAGAGAATGTCCCCTAACGTTGTCTGACCGTCAACAAGTGCCTCTTTCTGCGATCTGTCGAGTTGCTTGACGCGATACTCAACTCGAGACGCAGTGGCCCGATTGCCAAGACATTGCTCGAATACAAGCCGCAACGGTCCTCTGCCACGCAAATACTTGGCGCCGCGTGACCCGTTTTCGTGTTCAGCAATGCGTTTTTTGACATCCACTGCAATGCCTGTATACAAGCTGCCATCGGCGCATCGAAGCATGTAAAGACTGTATTCGTGATCGCGGTGTTCGCAATTGGGACGCAACTGGAGCATGAGACCCTCAGATCAGGCGTTGCCACCTGTCAGCGTATCGCCGAGCACGCGAAACGCGCCGCGCTCGATACTCGAACCATTCTCCGGCGTATCCGCGAACGTCAGAACGATTTCTGATATTCCGCCAAGCTCCTTGGCAGGTTCGTGCAACTTCAGTGTCAAGGTATTACCCATTAACGCCGCTTCCCGGATCAGATTGTGCCCACCAAACTGGTTCTCGTTGATTTCGATGTACATTGACTCGTCGAAGTCGTCCTCGATGGTTCGCATCAAAAGAAGGTAATCGTCGATGTCTCCTTCCGGTGTCGTGCGCGCGAAAAACAACATCGTCGCGTTGTCGCGAACATCGAAAGCGACTGTGTCGTAGTGGCGACTGGCAGGCATCGGGGCTCCTGTGCGAACTGCTGCGACTACCAGTCTACGCCATTGCGCTATCTCGGTCATGTTATGCAACGCCTTGCCGAGTCCCGCCCCATGGAGTACGGTCGAATTTGAGCGGTCATGCTAATCATTAACAGACGCCATCGCATAGCGGGCACCTGACACATCCGGGTCCTATTGGAAAACGTGAACAACATCAGCCGCCTATCAGCACGCGTCATCACGATTATCGTTGCTACGGTCATCCTGATCGTCGTTGGCTTTCTGGTCAGCGCACCGCTACCGCAGGACCCCGCCTACCACGACTTTGCTGACGGTCGCCGACTGCTCCAGACCGACAATTTCGGCAATGTCGCATCGAACCTGCCGTTCCTGATCTTTGGTGCCTCGGGCCTCGTTTACGTTCGCCGATATGCTCCTGCAGTTTGCGTATCCGGGCTGCGACCCGCCTATATCTTTTTCTTTTTAGGCGTCTTGCTCACAGCCTTTGGTTCGGGCTATTACCACCTGGAGCCGAACAACGAGACGCTGGTCTGGGACCGTTTGTCGATGACAATCGGGTCTACCGGTTTGTTCGCAATCATCGCCGGCGAATTTGTATCTGTGCGGCTGGCGCGGCGGATTCTTGTCCCCTTGCTCGCAGCGGGGTTGTTTTCCGTAGTTTACTGGGCGATAACTGAAGCCGGCGGCAACGGGGATCTTCGACCGTATGCCCTTGTCCAGTTCCTGCCGACGCTAATAATCCCAATCATATTGTATTCCTGTCAACCAGCGGTCGGCACCAGCAAAGTATATTGGCTCATGATCATTTTCTATGCACTTGCCAAACTGTTCGAGTATTTGGACGCCGAAATTTTCGACCTCGGCCGGCTGGTTAGCGGACATACTCTCAAGCATTTGTTCGCATCATTAATAACCGCCACATTGCTGGTTGAATTGTCGCGGCGTCGTCGGGCCGCCGGGACGAGTGCTGGACACCGGTGACTGCGGTAGCGTGGTAATAATCGTCCGGCGAGGTTTACCGGCGGCCACCACGACGGTACCATGCGGCGGCGGCCGGTCTGGCCAGCACCACGAGCAGGCTACGAGGCAACAAACACGATGACGCACGCCCAACGCATCGACGGCAAGGCCAAGGCCGCCGAACTGTCAACCAAAATAACGACCGAAACAGAGACCTTACTCAGGACGCATGACCTCAAGCCCGGGCTCGCTGTGCTTATCGTGGGGCACGACCCAGCCAGCCAGGTTTATGTGCGCAATAAGAAACGTACAGCCGAATCCTGTGGATTTTATTCGGTCCAGCACACACTGGCCGAAAACACATCGCAGGATGACGTTCTGAAACTGATCGATAAACTCAATAATGACGTTTCTATTCACGGCATCCTCGTACAGCTGCCACTGCCTCCTCACATCGATGAACAGGTGATAACGCAGGCTGTATCGCCAGGCAAAGATGTCGATGGATTTCACCTTGTCAATATTGGCAAGCTGACAACAGGCGATACGGATGATGCCTTCGTCCCCTGCACACCAGCCGGCTGCATGTTGATGATCGAAGACCATTTAGGTTCGGATCTTTCCGGACTGAGCGCCGTCGTGATCGGCCGATCAAATATCGTCGGCAAACCGATGGCCAGCCTGTTATTACGTGCCAATGCGACCGTGACGGTGACCCATAGTCGTACCAGCGACCTCGCTGCCGTCGTCCGTCAAGCCGACATCGTTGTAGCTGCCGTCGGCCGGGCCAAAATGGTCACGGGTGACTGGATCAAACCCGGCGCCATCGTCATCGATGTCGGCATCAGCCGCGTCGAGGTCACAGTCGACGGCGAAACAAAAACACAGCTCACGGGTGACGTCGACTACGAATCTGTCAGTGAAGTGGCGGCTGCAATAACCCCCGTGCCTGGCGGAGTCGGTCCGATGACCATAGTCATGCTCATGGCCAACACCTTGCGTGCAGCACGACTCGCTGCAGGGCTGGATGGCTAGCAGCGTGTTGATCCAGCTATTCGGGTTTCTCGATCGCCACCGGCGTCAGCAAAAAATGAAACGTTCGGCACGTCTTTATTCCCGATAATTCCTGCCCTTCTTGCAACGGTCGATACGATGAGGCCCGTATTGCCAGCGTCGAAGGCTTCTCGAATATTCTATTCGTACTCTTGCGCACCGCGACTCTCGACGTTCGGCCGTCTCGATCTACGTTGAAGCACACCTCAACTTCGCCTTCGAGCCGATCACGACGCGCGCGATCCGGGTAAATCGGCACGACGGTCTGCAATGGCTGGCGTTCGCCACTATCGTCCGTCAAATGGGCGGTCAAAGGGCTTGAGTGCGCGTCATCTTCGGCGTCGCTGACCGATACGACAAGCAACATCACCACCACAACACCGATTGTTGAACGGCTAATTCTCATCGACACCAGGGATAGGCGAACGCCGATCATCAATGACGATAGCCGGCGCCACCGGATTCGTTTCGTCGAGCAACATCGTTCGAACGGCTTGCAGCGTCCGTGATTTTGGACTAATCGCCTCTCCTTTTTGCAGATCCTGCTCGGCTTCTTCGTAGCGTTTCTGTTTCACGTAAATGAGCGCCCTGTTGCTGTAAGCACGCCAGTACTGATCATTTTTTTCGAGCACCTGGTTGCAATATGACAGCGCTGTATCGAGCTGGTCAAGCAACAGGTATCCCGCGCACAGATTGGACATCCCTATCTGCTTATTGCGCGAACTGTTCGCGTAGCGGAGCCCCATTAGTGTAAGTCGCACACCTTCCTCGGCGTCGCCGGCCAGGAGTGCATCGGCACCTTCCTGCAGCGCAGGATTCGTAGGGCCTATGACGGTCTTGTTGGCCTGCGCCATCACGTCGGTGCCGGACAAGTACAACAGTGCAGCCATGAACACACAGTAAAGTCGTTGGCCGGATGTCACTACATCATTACCTCGTTTATGCGCTCAATCGACCTCGTCGTATTTATCAGCATCAGCCACTGATGTAGTGTTCGAGTTGCTCTATTTCTTCTTGTTGGTCGGAAATGATCGCCTTGACAAGATCACCGATTGAAATCATGCCAATTACGCGCTTGTCTTCAAGAACCGGCAAGTGGCGAATTTTTTTCTCGGTCATGAGACTCATGCATTCGTTAACCGTATGACTGCTCGAGGTCGTAAAGACATTGGCTGTCATGATTTCGGCAACATGAGTGGTCTCGGACGATCGTCCTTTTATGATTACCTTTCGTGCATAGTCCCGCTCTGACATGATGCCCAGCATTTCGTCATCCTGCATGACCACTAGCGACCCTATGCCTTTATCCGCCATTAACTTTATCGCATCCAATACAGATTCTTCGGGCCCAATGGATACGACGTCTCGACCCTTCCCATCCAGCAGATGTTTGACTAGTTTCATTCTGCCTCCCCTGATGTCGCTTGGCGCGACTGACTGACCACAGAACCCGGCGAGACTTACAGGATTCGCCTGGCTTAGTTCAATTCTAGCAGCCGAGGCAAGACAGTGTGCACCGATCTGGCGCCCACCGAATCAAATGTAAATAAATTCAATAGCTTCCGGACTGAATTCAGTCGTCTCGCTGAACGATCCCGCAGGCGCGCGGCCGCGCCATTTGCTTGTAAAGTTGGCGATCAATCGTCCTGCCGCCGATAGACTGATAGTCGCTGCTCAAGATCGGAGGATGAATACCAGCTGCCACGCAGCATGACGCCGTGGATCCGACGCGTATTGCCGATATCCTCGAGGGGGTTGGCGTCGAGCAATACAAGGTCAGCATTACGGCCAATCGCCACGGTCCCAGTATTGGTTTCGAGAAATTTCCCCGCTGCGGCCGTGCCAGTTTGCAAGGCCTCGAATGGCGTCAGACCAGCCGCGACCAGAATTTCCAGTTCATGATGCAAAGAGAAGCCCGGTACATTGAACACCTGCGGTGCGTCGGATCCGAGCAACAGGCCCGCACCAGCCTCATGCAAGGCAAGTATCAACCGACGGCGAATTTCGATCGCCCTTACAGCAATGTCAGCATTGAATCCACGCTCGCGCTCCTGTGTTTCTTTCGATCTGACCCATCGGTTCACGGTCGCCTCCGGCATAAAACGCATCTCCGGGCGGTTGCGCAGATCGGTGACCGACAGTGGGGAAACACGGTTCTCGAAGAGCGACTCCGTCGGCACATTCCAGGTACCCGCTGCGGCGGTCCGAGCCGCAATTCCGGCGATTCTTTCCTCAATCACCTGATCAGCGAGCAATACGTCGAAGAATCCACCGTAACCGCCGGAAGGGTCGATATTGGCCGGCAGCAACGCCACGAAATAGCCGTCAAGATGATCGATCGTCGCGATACCTGCTGCCAGCGCATTGTCGACGCCAACTGCAACGGGCACGTGCCCCGCGAATCGCATGCCAAGTTCGGTAGACACCGCGGCGATTACCGAAAATTCGTCCGGACTCAGCCCGGGATGAATTTTGATGAAGTCGTAGCCGGCCGCATGCTGGGCCCGGACTTTGCGCATTGCGTCAGCCACGCCACTGACCGACTCACCATTCATCGACGGCCCGGATGTAATCAGGCGTGGACCGAAGGCGTCACCGTCAGCCAGTTGCTGTCTCAGGGCCAGATGCGATGGGCGGCCAAGCATGCCGCGAATCGCCGTTACACCGTTTGCGACAAACAAGGTCATCACTCTGTCGAGATCTTGCGATCCCACTTCGGGCACGTGCGCATGCATCTCGGTAAGACCGGGCATCAGGTAGCGGTCCGTGCCATCGACGACCCAGGCATCTTCGGGTACCGGAATTGTATCGACGTCTCCGATTGCGACGATCGATGCGTCCGTAACGATGACAGATTGTTGAGTCACGATCGTATCCGACGTCATCGGCACGATGTTTACATTGACGAAAGCCGTTGACGACGCGGTGGCGGCATTAGCCGCCAGCACGCAAGTAGCCATCACGATCAGGTCTTGCATCGCCAATGGTGCCGAGTGCTTTAGGAATCTATTTGAATTGATTCGAGTGTCTCCTGGCTCACGTTGCCGCCGCAAACTATGACGGTAACTTTTTTTCCGGCAATAAGCTCGGGACAGGCCAGCATGGCGGCGATCGCGACCCCTGCAGCACCTTCAATGACCTGGCCGTGAGCGTTGATAAACAGCCGCATGGCGTTGGCTATCTCCTCCTCACTGACAAGAATGAACTCATCAATCAGTTCCCGGCAGAGTTCGAAAGTAATGGCGTCGGCCTCGATGCCACCGGCCGTACCGTCCGACAATGTCGGATCGCTTGGCAGGTCGACAATTCGTCCTGCCTCGATCGATCGCGCCATTATCGCCGACGCCCGCGGTTGACAACCATAGATTTTAACACCGGGATTGTGCCTCCGCAGGACGCTGCCGACACCGCTTGCGAGACCGCCTCCTCCTACCGCGATGAACACTGCATCAACGTCGGGCAGCTGCTCGGCGATTTCGATGCCACAGGTGGCCTGACCCGCGATGACTTCAGCATCGTTATAAGGAGACAGGTAAACCATGCTGTTGTGCTCAGCGAATTCGCGAGCATGCTGCTCCGTTTCGAGTCCATCCGAGCCGAAGAACCGAACATCGCCACCAAAACTGCGAATCGCCTCAATTTTGACCGATGACGTTTGCTCGGGCACGAAGATAACGCCACTGACCTCAAGTTTCTGCATGGCACAGGCGACAGCAGCACCATGATTGCCGCTCGAAGCCGTGACACAACCGTTGCTGCGCTGTTCACCGGACAGTGTCATCAGGCGATTGGTCGCGCCGCGCAATTTGAAAGATCCCGTGTGCTGCAGATTCTCTAGCTTCAGGTAGATATCGGTACCCGTCTCGCTACTGAACACGGGCGATTGCACCAGCGGCGTCTTGCAGATGACACCGTCGATGCGCTTAGCCGCGCGACTGGCCGCCGCCGCCACCTGTTTGATCGAGGTGTTCACGAACGCAGCTTGCGTCAGCCAAAGCTTACTGGCAAGTTGTGATTTGACAATAAAGATGGCGACATACGCCAATTCATTGACACGCTTCTAATCGCTGTGCAACGATGGCTATTCGCATGACAAAGGCACACCTGTCGAAAGGCGGGGTCGCAAAACTTCCGGTCTAAAGGCTCGTCCTATGACAGCGGGGTTGCCAACACGATCCTCGCCTGTGTCGTGGCGATGAATCCTTCGCTGCTGTGTCTTTGCCATTGACCGGAATATTTTCTGGAGGCAAGGATGCCCGCAACGACGCTACAAAAGACTGGACGCTATCGCGGCCTCGGGCACACAGGTCCCATCGACCTGCGACCGACCGACCTCAACAAACTGAAACGATATCTCGAACCTAATGCGAATATCGCTCTGCCGATACGACCACAGGGCGCAGGTACCGCATCGACCGACTGCAATCGATGCGTCAGCGGTAGTATTCTGCATACTGCCGGCCTCGATCGCATTACAAAGATCGACAGTTACAATCACACGGTGACAGCACAGGCAGGCGTTCGCTTAGGGCGACTCGTTGACGAACTTGCCAAACAGGGTCTTGAGTTGATCGGGGCCTATGACCTGCAGGGTCGAACGCTCGGGGGGGCGATCGCGGCACCTTGCTTCGGTCCCGTTATTGGCAATCAGGGAGCCTATTTCTCCAGCCACGTCATTGCAATGAAGCTTGTTACGGCGAGCGGCCAGTTACTGAACGTGGGACCACAGCAACAGAACCTCCTGAGTGCATTGCGCCTGAGCTTTGGCTTATTGGGCGTGATCTATGAAGCAACGCTGCGCGTGCGTCCGATCCGCACTTTTTCCGCGAGCCACCGGCGCATCAGCATCGACAAGTTCGCATCAGTCGTTGACACCCTTGCAAATGGCGACATTGGGTTCAAGTTTTACATGTTGCCGCATCGCGATTGCATCTACCTTGACTTGCGGCGTTACGACGCAGAGCCCGGAAACGCTTTCGGGGTCCCGTGGAAGATCAAGGACTGGGGAGAGAATGCGGTCCTACCCAACGTCGTCAAGTCACTCAATCGACTCGTGCCGTTTCCGTCTGTCAGATACCGATTGATCGACACGATCAGCGAAACGACTCAGAAACTTGTCAACACCCGACTCGTCACCGCTGGCACCAATGCAGTGGCGCAATCTCGTCCCCACCGGAAAGCGAGCAAATCTGTGTCGCGTTTTTCGACCTGGTGCTTCCCCGCCGCAAATTTCGCCATGATCGCCATAGCCTATCGTGATTTCTGCGAATCGCTTTATGAACAGTCCGGATTTCGCTGCGATATGCCGACGGTCGGGTATCGGCTGTGTCAGGACGCATCATCGTTGCTCTCACCATCGTTTGACGATCCGATGATTGCGTTGACCGCGGCATCGACGCAGGAAAGCGGTTGGGACGACTTCGTTATCGACCTTGCCGACTTCGCTGAAAACTGGGCCGGTACGCCACTTCTGAGCCAGTCGCGCGCATTACAAGGTGACTACGCCCACCAGGTCTATGGGAGCAGGCTCGACTTTTTCGGCCGCATGCGGCGCCGGCTTGACCCGGAAAATCGGCTTCTGAGCCCATTCCTCGCCCAGTTCGCCCTGTAGCTCTAGCGGCGCATTTTCCGCCACTCGGCGTTTATCCCGAAAATAAAGCTGGACTTCATATATCGAACTGATACTATGCATCGCCCCGATATATGAGCGGCTGCGGCCGCCAGTGTGAAACCCCATGGACGTAAAGACTGTATGCCTCGGAATGCTGACGGACGGCGAAGCCTCGGGCTATGACCTGAAGAAACATTTCGAATCTTCCTTTGGCCATTTTTTTGCGGCTGGATACGGATCGATATACCCGGCGCTCGCCTCTCTGGCCGCGCAGGGCTACGTCAATTGCGAGGAGATTCCGCAGCAAGGCAAACCCGATCGCAAGGTCTACCGCATTACTGAAGATGGACGACAACGGTTGCTCCAGGAACTTGATCACCCGAATCCCAGCCACAAAGTGCGATCTGAATTTCTCGCGACGATGTGCTTTGCGCACCTTATGACGCCCGATCAGGTTCAAACCGTTCTCGATAGCCGGATTACCGAGATTGACCGGTATTTGACGATGTTTGACGAATTCGAATGCACGTGCATGGAAGAGACGCCGAACGGTATGCATTTTACCGTGGGACTGGGCAGGGCCGTCATGAGCGCAATGAAGAAGTACCTCGAGGAACACGGACACACGTTGCTCCAGGATCCACAAACGACAAAACAAACTGCGACCGGGTAATCGGCATCAACAGATAAACAGAACGAACACGTAAAGGTACAAGAGATGTTTTTGGGCAAATACGAGAAGTACCGATCCTGGCTTTATTCAGCAGGCATCGCGATTTTGATTTCAGCATGGCTGCTGTCTGGACAAGTCGGCAGTAACGACAAGACAAACGACCCGCAACACGCAATAGCTACGGCCACCGCGACGAAGAACAAAGTTCGCGTACGCACACAGACTGCTGAGGAGATAATGCGAACGATAGTCGTAAACGGCAAAACCGCGCCTGCACGCGTCGTCGAACTTTCCGCTGAAACAGACGGTCGCGTTGAATTCATTGGCGCACAGCGCGGTGCCAATATTTTGCGCGGCGACGTGATCGTCCGCCTGGATAAGCGTGATCGGCAGGCAAGGCTTGCGCAGGCGCGAGCGACCGTCAGGCAACGCAAAGTCGAGTACGAGGGGCGCGCCAGACTCAAATCCGAGAGTTACGTATCGGAGGCGCAATTGCAGGAGGCGGTAGCACTTCTCGAGACCGCAAAGACGGAGATGATCCGAGCCGAACTGGATCTCGAGTATATGACTGTTCGCGCACCGTTCGATGGCGCGCTGCAGTCTCGGATCGTGGAAATCGGCGATTTCGTCAAGCTTGGCGACCCTGTGGCGACCTTTGTCGATAATCGAACGATTATCGTCTCGGCGAACCTGTCCGAATTTGACGCACGCTTTGTTCATGTCGGGAAGACCGCCGAAGCAAGACTTGCGACCGGTGAACGCATTCGCGGCAATATTCGCTATGTTGCACCCGTCGCTGATGAGGCAACACGCACGTTCGTTGTCGAACTCGAGATCGACAATAGTGCTGGTGCATTGCGGGCCGGTGGCACTGCGGAGCTATACATTCCAGCCGAGCTCATTACCGCACACCGAATCTCTCCCTCACTGCTGACGCTGGACGACGCAGGCAGCGTGGGAGTCAAGATCATCAACGATGCTGGCAAGGTTGAGTTTGTCGTCGCCGACATTGCATTGTCCGCGAGCGACGGTGTGTGGATTGCCGGGCTACCCGAAACTGTGACGATCATCACTGTCGGCCAGGGGTTTGTCACCAGCGGCTCGGTCGTCGACGCTGTGTTTGAAAATGATGTCAAAACTACCGTTGCCAGAAAGACAGAAGGCGTGAGTAAAAACAATGCAGGCAATTGATGCAGCGATGGCTCGCAGCCGCACGGTCATTCTCGGCCTGATCATTATTTTCGTTGCGGGCCTTTATGCCTACATGACCATTCCCAAAGAAGCGGAACCGGATATCGAGATTCCTGTGATCTACGTACAGATTACGCACGAGGGAATATCACCGGAGGATGCGGAGCGGCTGTTGGTGCGGCCGATGGAGCAGGAAATCCGGTCCGTTGAGGGCATCAAAGAAATGATCGCTGAGGCCTATGAAGGCGGCGCCAGCGTGCAGGTCGAATTTGAAGCTGGCGTGGACACCGACAAGGCGCTGCAGGATATTCGGGAGCGGGTTGACAACGCCGCAGCAAAACTGCCCAGCGAGACCGAGGATCCGACGATCACCGAAGTCAAAATGACTCGATTTGATCCGATGCTCGTATTGAACCTTGCGGGTAACGTGCCCGAAAGAGCGCTGACGAAAATCGCCAAGGATCTCAAGGAAGATCTTGAAGGCATTAGCGGCATTCTCGAAGTCAATCTGGTTGGTATTCGTGAAGAACTCATGGAGGTCGTTGTCGATCCCCTTGCCATGGAGAGCTACGGACTCGACCAGGCGCAGATCGTCAGTTTCGTTTATCGCAATAATCGCCTCGTTGCCGCTGGCTCCCTACAATCAGCTGAAGGTCGCTTCCCAATCAAGGTTCCTGGCGTCTTCGAATCACCTCAAGATGTACTTGACATGCCCATCAAGGCGGTGGGCGAGCGTGTCGTTCACTTCAGGGACATCGCCAAAGTACGTCGAACTTACAAGGACGCACAAAGTTACGCGCGACTGAACGGCAAACCGGCGCTAGCGATCGAGGTTGTGCAGCGCGGCGGTGCAAACCTGATCGAAGCCATCGAGCAAGTCATGGCCGTTATTGAAGAGGAAAAACAGTATTGGCCCGTTGAGATAGAAATCAGCGTGTCTCGTGACAAATCGAAAGACGTCAATGACATGCTGACCGAATTGCAGAACAGTGTGCTTGCTGCCGTATTGCTGGTATTTATCGTTATCATCGGAATCCTCGGCATTCGCTCGGCCTTGCTTGTCGGCGTTTCGATTCCAGGAAGTTTTCTGCTTGGCATCCTGATAATTGGTGCGTTCGGCATTACGATCAACATGATGGTGTTGTTCGCGTTGATCATGGCCGTTGGCTTGCTTGTCGACGGTGCAATTGTTGTTACCGAAATGGCAGACAGGCGGCTTGCCGAAGGTGCGTCGCGCCACGACGCCTATTCGCGAGCCGCGATTCGCATGTCCTGGCCGATCATTGCATCGACCTGCACGACACTCGCCGCTTTTTTACCGCTGGCGTTCTGGCCAGGCATATCCGGTGAATTTATGAAGTACCTGCCGATCACACTGATGGCCGTGTTGGCGGCGTCCTTGCTCATGGCCCTGCTCATCGTACCGACTCTGGGCTCAATCTTCGGCAAGACCGGTGCAATCACCGAGTCGGCCCGGCGCAATCTCGCCGCCGCCGAAACCGGAGATCTCGACACACTCGAGGGCTTCACCGGAACCTATGTACGGTTTCTTAAAAGCTCCCTTCATCATCCGTGGCGCAACGTCGGGCTGGTTTCAACACTATTGCTGACTATCTATGTCGCATTCGCCACATTTGGCCGTGGCATCGAATACTTTCCCGACGTTGAACAACCTTTCGCTATGGTCGATATTCGGGCGCGTGGAGATCTGTCGATCGACGAGAAAGACTTCCTTGTACGCCAGGTGGAGGAGCGGATTATCGGCATGCCCGAAATTGAATTTCTCTATGCAAAAACGGGCGACGTACGTGGCAGCGAAGACCAGATAGGTTCTCTGACCCTCAACTACATCGACTGGGATAAACGACGTCCTTCGGACGAGATACTCGCCGAGATACGCGAGAGAACGTCTGATCTTGCCGGGATTATCATAGAGACGCGCAAACCGGACTCCGGCCCGCCGCAGGGCAAGCCGATTTTCATCGAATTTTCGTCTCGCGACGGGGATCTCGTGATTGACGCGATCGAGCAGGTTCGAGCAGTTCTCGAGCAGCATCGGGCAATCACGAATATCGAAGACAGCCGACCATTGCCGGGTATTGAATGGCAGATCAAGGTTGATCGCGCCGAAGCCGCCCGATTCGGTGCTGACATCACACTGGTCGGCGCCATGGTGCAGCTCGTCACCAACGGCATCAAGATCGGTGAATATCGTCCCGATGACAGTGATGATGAAATCGATATTCGCGTACGTTACCCCTCCGACAGTCGCAGCCTTACGCAGATCGATGAACTGCGCATACCGACCGCGAACGGTCTCGTACCGATCAGCACCTTCGTCAAGCGTGTGGCGGCACAAAAAGTCAGCACGATCACCCGCACCGATATGCGGCGAACGATGACGCTTGAAGCCGATGTAGCCCAGGGTTACCTGGTACCCGAAGTCATCGCCGAGCTACGCGAGCTGGTTCCTGCGATCGGCATCGATCCGCGTGTTAGCGCCAAATTTCGTGGCACGATCGAGGATCAGGAAGAAGACGAAGCATTTCTTGGCAATGCGATGATGATGGCGCTCGCAATCATGGCGATTATTCTCGTAACCCAATTCAACAGCATCTTTCAGGCGCTGCTGATTCTAACCGCAGTCGTGTTCTCCACCGGAGGTGTGTTGCTGGGACACCTGATCATGAACATGCCATTTGGCGTGATAATGAGCAGTGTCGGAGTCATCACGCTTGCCGGCATCGTTGTCAACAACAACATCGTCTTTATCGATACTTACAACGTACTTCGCCAACGTGGTGCTGTCGCATTCGACGCAATCTTGAGAACCTGTGCATTACGTCTGCGACCGGTTTTGTTGACGACGGTCACAACGATTGTCGGGCTAATGCCGATGGTACTCGGCGTCAATATCAATCTGATCTCACGCGAAGTGTCTATTGGCGCACCGAGTTCGCAGTGGTGGACCCAGCTCGCCTCATCAGTTGCGGGGGGGCTTGCGTTTGCGACGGTGTTGACGCTGTTATTGACCCCGAGTCTGCTCATGATCCAGGCGAATGTCTCGCAAAGGCTCACAGAGCGACGGCGCAGGCGGCTGCCGGAATCGGCCGCAGCAGCCCCCTGACCGATTAGTGCGTGTCCGAGCTGATCCAAATGACCCGCTCGCGCATCTAATACCCGAATGACATCGAATTTAAGGTGTTCTGAAGTTGCACCCAACCGAATTGGTGTTATACTCCACTATAACACTATATAACCCTTTTTAACCGGACCACGACATGCATGCACACCACCCTTTGTTAACCGTACTGGCCTTGTCGGCTATCGCTGCTCTCCCCGGCTGCGGTGTCGGCGAGGCCAGCTCCGAGACTGACGAGCTTGACGTCGCAACGCCGGTACCGGTCGAAGTCGCCTATCCCATCCGCGCCGATATCTTCGCCACCTACCATGCCACCACGACCATTTTGTCCGACGCTGACGCGCCGGTCCTTGCACGAGTCCCTGGCGAGCTTGTCCAATTGTTTGTCGAGGAAGGTGATCGTGTCGTGCGAGGCCAGGTGCTGGCAAGACTTGATGGTGCAAGGTTGCGTCTCGAGATGCTGGAGGCGAGCGCCAAGCTGGAACAGGCGCGCAAGGATCTTCTTCGTTACACCGATCTCGCCGAACGTGGCCTGGTCAGCGCATCCATGTTCGATGGCCTGACATACGACGTCGACGCTCTCCTTGCAAATTATGAAATACGCAAACTCAACTACGATTACTCGACGATTCGCGCGCCAATTGCTGGCATTATCTCTTCGCGCGACGTCAAACTGGGCCAGAATGTTGAGGCGAACGCCAAGTTGTTTCACATTACTGATACGAGCGAGCTCATCGCGTACTTGCAGATTCCACAGTCCGAGCTCGCAAAGTTTTCGGCCGGTCACACAGCGATCCTGCAAGTAGCTTCAATGCCCGGAGTCGATTTCGCGGCGATTATCGTGCGCATCAGCCCGACCATCAATATCAGTAACGGTACGTTTCGTGCGACTGCATTTGTCGATAACCGGGCACATGATCTCGCACCAGGAATGTTTGCACGTTTTTCAATCGCCTATGAAAAACACCATGACGCTCTGATCGTCCCAGCAGAAGCGATCGTCGAGGAAGATAATCAGACATCCATCTACGTTGTCACCGACGGCGAGGCAATACGACGAATCGTGGCGACAGGAATTGAGTCGGATAATCGGGTCGAAATTCTAGATGGACTCGCGGATGATGAACAAATCATCATTGTCGGTCACACTGGCCTGCGAGATGGCAGCAAGGTGATCGCCAGCAACTAGACTCCTGACAACTTCACTGGCTGACCGAACCGCGTCCGCGCCGCAACGCGGCAATATAGAGAATAGAAGAAAACCGGGAGAATTTGATGGCGCTGTCTCGATATAGTCCTGTCTTACTTGTGTGCGCCCTGGTGTTGGTCGCATGCGGGCAGGACGAAAATGATGGGCAAGCAACGGAAGACGAAGAGGAAATCACACCGGTGCCGGTCGAGATCGGCACGCCGACGCGTGGTGACATCTTCGCCGTGTATTCCGGTACGGCGCCGATTGAAGCGTTCGCCGAAGCCGACGTCATCGCAAAAGTGTCTGGTGAAGTGCGCACTATCCTCGTCGAGGAGGGCGATGATGTCATCCGGGGACAGGTTTTAGCACAGCTCGACGGTGATCGACTCAGACTTGAGTTAAACCAGGCGGAGGCTAATTTGCGTCGGCTGCAACGCGATCACCAAAGAAACCTCGACCTAAGGGACAAAGGCCTGCTCAGCACGGGCGATTTCGACAAGATCAAGTATGAGATGGAGGCACTCGAGGCTTCGTTCAACCTGGCCGAACTTGAACTCGACTACACAAAAATTCGCGCTCCGATCGATGGCGTGATCTCCGAGCGCTTCATCAAACTCGGCAATACGATTTCTGTTAACGATCGCGCATTCAGAGTAACCAGCTTTAGCCCCCTGGTCGCCTACGTGCACGTACCTGAACGCGAGTATCGTCATATCGCCAAAGGCCAGATTGTCAGTATCGAAATCGATGCTCTGCAAGATGAACGCGTGATTGCTGTTGTAGCGCGAGTGAGTCCGACGGTCGACCCTGCAACCGGAACATTCAAGATTACGATAGAGATAACGGACGAACAACGGCGAATTAAGCCCGGCATGTTCGGCCGTATCAGTATCGTCTATGACAAGCACGAAAACGTCTTACAGGTCCCACGTAGCACAATTCTCGAAGAGACCGGGGAATACAGCGTGTTTGTTGTCGAAGACAACAAGGCAATTCGCAAGACCATACAAACCGGCTACGGGCAGAGCGGCATGATCGAAATCGTTAGCGGACTTGCAGACGGTGATCTGGTCATCACTGTCGGGCAAATCGGTCTCAAAGACGATGCGCTTGTCACGGTTATCAACTTACCGACTGATGCTCAGGAGTCCCAAGAGCACGATGAAGAACAGGTGAGCAAAAATGCGCCGACTGATTGAGATAGCCACTGAGCGCCGCGTTACGATCGTCATGATGATCGTCGCGATCGCACTGTTCGGCATGGTTTCGCTATCGCGTTTAAAACTGAATCTTTTGCCTGACATTTCTTACCCGACCGTCACGATTCGAACCGAGCTGACCGGCGCTGCACCTCTTGAAATTGAAAACCTGCTGACTAAGCCGATCGAGGAGGCCGTAGGCGTCATTCGAAACGTGCACCTGGTACGATCAGTGTCGCGCACGGGCCAGTCCGATGTGACGCTGGAATTCCTTTGGGGAACCGACATGGATGTCGCGGGCGTCGACGTTCGAGAGAAACTCGATATTCTCGAGCTGCCTCTCGAGGCAAACCGACCATTATTGCTGCGATTTGATCCGTCCTCAGAACCGATCATGCGCTTGGGTCTGCTTTACAAGGAAGAGGCCCAAACGGGCGCGGACATTCGGGAGGTGCGGCTCAAAACTCTGCGCCGCCTCGCTGAAGATCGAATCAAAACGGATCTCGAGGCCCAGGAAGGCACGGCTGCTGTCAAAGTCAGCGGCGGCCTGGAGGATGAAATCGAGATACGCGTGGACCAGCAGCGTTTGTCGCAGCTCGGCATCAGCATTGAGCAGATTGCGTCACGAATTCGTGCCGAGAACGTCAACCTGTCCGGCGGCCGCCTCGAAGAAGGCGATCAACGATTTCTTGTTCGCACTTTGAACGAATTCCAGTCCATCGACGAGATTCGTGACGCCATCATCGCCAACGTGGCTGAGCGTCCCGTGTATTTACGCGACGTCGCAACTGTCAAACGCGGCTACAAGGAACGTGAGGCAATCACCCGCGTGCGTGGGCGTGAATCCGTAGAACTTGCGATCTATAAAGAAGGCGACGCGAACACCGTACAGGTTGCCCAACGACTCAAGCGTCGCCTCGAGACCGTCAACGAATCGTTGCCAGATGACATCGAATTGATAACGATTTACGACCAGGCCAAATTCATTTCGGCATCTGTTGACAACGTAAAAAATGCAGCGTTTCTCGGTGGCATTATCGCGATCATCGTTTTATATGGATTCTTGAGTGACTCGCGCGCAACGACGATTATCGGAATTGCAATTCCCGTATCGGTCATCGGCACGTTTCTGCTGATGTACCTCACTGACGTCTCACTGAATATCATGTCCCTTGGAGGCATAGCCCTGGCGGTAGGGATGCTCGTCGATAATTCGATCGTTGTTCTCGAAAACATCATTCGTAAGAAAGAACAGGGAGAGGGCATCCTCGAAGCGGCTCAAAACGGCACGTCCGAGGTCGCAGGTGCTGTTGTCGCTTCCACACTAACGACCATCGCCGTGTTTTTTCCAATGATATTTATCACAGGTATTGCGGGCCAGCTGTTTCGAGACCAGGCATTGACTGTGACGTTCGCGCTGGTCTTTTCGCTTGTCGTGGCCCTGACGCTGATCCCAATGTTGGCTTCGCTGGGCACCGGCAGCCGTTATCACAATGAGAGTGAGTCGACACCACCGAACCGGTTTACGCGAGGTGTTGCATTTATCGTGCGCGGTTTCGGCTTTGTATTTCTTGGCATCAGATGGCTGTTCTGGTACCTCTTGTGGGTTCCGAGCTGGCTATTGAAAAGACTGTATCGCGCACTGGCGGCTCGATACCCCGCCCTGCTGCGATGGTCAATGCATAATCGGCTCGTTGTCCTTGCCGGGGCGGCCATCATTTTCGTTGCAACGATGTCTTTGCTGCCCCGCCTGGGCACAGAATTGATCCCGCAGTTATCACAGGGCGAGTTTGACGTGGACTTGCGGCTGTCTCCTGGCGCACCCCTCGGTCAGACAGATCGCGCCATACAGGTAGCCCAAAAGGTAGCTGCCGGCATTGATGCCGTAGAGCTTGACTATTCCGTTGCGGGAACAGGCAACCGTCTCGATGCCAATCCCGTCGATGCTGGTGACAATACCGGCGTGTTGAGTATTGCGCTGAAACCCGGCGCAGGCCGAGACGTCGAAGACGCCACAATGGATGCGATGCGCAAAGAACTTGCGCGACTTCCTGGTGTGCAATACGAATTCAGCCGACCGGCGCTCATGACGTTTGCCAGCCCCTTGCAGATCGAGATTTCAGGCTATCAACTCGATGGGCTGGCGCGTGTAAGCGGCCTCATCGTTCAAGACATGGCTGCGTCTGGTCGCTTTACCGACATCAGGACCACCGTGGAACACGGCAACCCTGAAATTCAAATCGTATTTGATCAGGAGCGCGCGGCGAAACTTGGACTTACCGTTCGTGATATCGCGAACCGCGTCGTTGCCAACGTGCGTGGCGAACTCGCAACACGATACACATGGCGCGACAAAAAAATCGATGTGGTCGTGCGTAGCGTCGACACGCGTCAATCGAGCATTGAGGACATCCGGCGCTTGATCGTTAATCCCGCCTCGGACAGGCCCGTAACGCTCGACGCTGTTGCAGATATCACCGTGTCGCAGGGGCCGGCGGAAATTCGACGTGTTGCACAGCAGCGTGTCGCGCTGATCACCGCAAATATTGCCTATGGCGACCTCGGCGCAGCCGCAGCCGAAGCTGGTGCGATAATCGGCCGGACACCGATGCCCGACGGCATCACCGCAATGGTCTCCGGCCAAAGCGAAGAGATGCAGTCATCGTTTCGTTCCATGCAGTTTGCGCTGGCGCTGGCGATATTCCTTGTCTACCTCGTCATGGCCTCGACTTTCGAGTCATTGATCCACCCCTTTGTCATCCTGTTTACGATCCCGCTCGCGCTCGTCGGAGCCGTGCTGGCTTTGTTTATCACGGGCACAACGATCAATATCGTCGCACTCATCGGAGTCATCATGCTGGCGGGTATTGTCGTCAACAATGCCATTGTGCTCGTTGACCTGATCAATCAACTACGCGCCCAGGGCCAGGAGCGCTTCGACGCCATCATGGAAGCCGGCAGCGCCCGGCTGCGCCCGATTCTGATGACATCGCTAACGACAGCGCTAGGATTGCTGCCCATGGCTGTCGGCTTTGGCGAAGGTTCGGAGGTGCGTGCGCCCATGGCGATCACGGTCATCGGTGGATTGTTGGTTTCCACATTCCTGACGCTGATCGTGATTCCGGTCGTCTATTCCCTGCTGGACCGCAAGCAATGGCCGGCGATTGCCAACATTGTGTCGGAGCGGCAACTGGCCCAATGAAACACACCGAATTCGCATTGCGGCGGCCCGTGACCACAATCGTCACCTTTGTGGCACTGGCACTGATCGGCATGATCGCCACAAGACTCCTGCCGCTGGAGAAGTTTCCGGATATCGAATTCCCGGGAATTTTCATTCAGATCCCGTACGCAGGATCGACGCCCGAAGAAGTCGAACGCCTGATAACCCGCCCCGTGGAGGAGGCGCTTGCGACACTGTCCGGCGTCGAGCAAATGTTTTCGAGCTCGAATGAAGATCAAGCCCAGATCTTCCTGCAGTTTGGCTGGGGCTCGAGTATGGGGGCCAAGGGCATTGAAGCCCGCGCCAAAGTCGACAGCATTCGTCATCTGTTGCCCGATGACGTACGGCGCATTTTCATATTTACGGGATCGCTCGGTGACCAGCCGGTGCTGCAGTTGCGCATTTCGAGTGAGCGCGACCTGTCCGACAGTTATGACTTGCTCGATCGTCTGTTAAAACGGCGCCTCGAAAGAATTGAAGGTGTATCGAAAGTCGATCTTCACGGCGTCGACCCGCGCGAAATCCGCATACTGTTGAAACCCGACCGACTCGCCGCCCACAATGTTGACATTGCATCCTTGAGAGACCTGCTGGTGCGCAGCAACTTCGCTGTCAACGCGGGCAGGATCACAGTCGGTGACCAACGCCTCAATGTGCGCCCACGCGGTGAATACGGATCAGTCGAGGCAATTCGAAATCTTTCGATCAACGACAGCGGGCTGCGGCTTCGGGACGTCGCCGACGTCGAATTGCGCACCCCTGATCGGAATTACGGGCGCCATCTCGATCGCAAGTATGCGATCGGCATCGCGATCAGCAAGACGACAGGCACCAACCTTGTCGACGTCACGGATCGAGTCATTGCTGAAGTCGAGAAAATCAGCAAGCTTCCGCAGATGCAGGGTATCAACATTTTTTCGCTGGACAATCAGGGCGAAAGCGTCAAGGACTCGATCTCGGACCTGCTCAAAGCTGGACTCGTCGGTGGTCTGCTCGCCATCATCGTGCTCTATCTTTTCCTGCGACAGGTCTCAACGACATTAATCGTAATATCGTCCGTGCCCTTTTCGATTCTGATTACGCTTGGCGCACTCTACTTTGCCGGCCTGACCCTGAATATCCTGTCCATGATGGGCCTCATGCTCGCTGTCGGCATGCTGGTCGACAATGCCGTTGTCGTCACCGAAAGCATTTTTCGTGAGCGGGCTGCGAGCAAGGAAAGTGCTTTCGACGCAACCATCAAAGGCGTGAAGGAAGTCGGTTTGGCCGTCATTGCCGGTACCGCGACCACAGTTATTGTATTCGCACCGATGATTGTCGGCACAAAAACCGACATCATGGTGTTTCTAACGCATGTTGCGGTCACGATCATTGTGGCGCTGATCGCGTCCTTGTTGATTGCACAGACGCTGGTGCCGATGCTGGCCGCACGAGTTACCATTCCACCGCCGCCAAAATCGGGCGCCTTGATGTCCCGCTTGACGCGCCGCTACGAACGCAGCCTGCGCTGGGTCGTGTCGCACCCTTGGTGGACGTCACTCGGAATTGCGATGACCTGCGTCGTCGGTGTACTGCCTTTGATGTTGAGCCTGGTCACGTTCGATGCATTTCCGCAAGATGTCGGACGACGTCTGTTCATGCCCTACCATATCGAAGGACAACACTCGTTGGCGCGAATTGAAAGCGTTGTCGATGAGATTGAGGAATACCTGTTTTCCAGACAGGATGAGTTCAACATTCGTTCGATTTACAGCTATTACGACCTCGGACGCGCCGAATCAACCATCTTGTTGACCGACGAAGATGACGCGACGCTATCGACGAAGGAAATCATCGAGCGAATAGAAGAGGACTTGCCGACACTGGCAATTGGCAAACCAAGCTTCCAGTTTGATCAGCAGGGCGGCGGTGAAGGCTTCAGCCTGCAACTTTCGGGCGACTCAACCACGGTACTCAATGAATTGGGCGCCGACGTCGCTCGGGCCTTGTCCTCGATCGAGGGCCTCAAAGACGTTCGCAGCGATGCTGACAGCGGTGACAAGGAGGTTCGAGTCAGCATCGACCGTGCCCGAGCCGCAGCGGTCGGCCTGACTGCGGCGGACATCGCACAGTCGATCAGCATCGCAATGCGCGGTGAGAACCTGCGCGAATTTCGCGGCGAGACTGGCGAAGTCGCGGTAAGGCTTGCCTTTCGTGACGACGAAAAGCAAACCGTTGAACAACTGGCAGATCTGCTCTTGTATACACCTGATGGGCGGCGTATCACCCTGGGCAGCGTCGCGACGCTGCATATTAGCCAATCGCCGGATACGATCCGCCGCACAGACCGTCAGACGTCGGTCGTGCTCTCGGGCAATCTGGAAGATGAGACAGGACTGGACGATCTGACACCCAGGATCGAAAGTCTGATGGATCAGATCGAATTGCCGCCCGGCTACAGCTGGAAGTTCGGTCGCGGCTTTGAGAGTCAGGATGAGACACAGCAAATGATGGCTACCAACATCCTGCTCGGAATTGCGTGTATTTTCCTCGTTATGGCGGCCCTGTTCGAGTCACTGCTTTTCCCGTTCTCTATCATCCTGGGTTCGATCGTGTTTTCGATCTTCGGCGTATTCCTGTTTTTTGCGGCAACCGGTACGACATTTTCGTTCATGGCCTCAATTGGCATCATGATTTTGATTGGCGTTGTCGTGAATAACGGCATCGTGCTTATCGATCACGTCAATAATCTGCGGCAACGTGGACTCGCGCGCGACGAGGCAGTCATTGCCGCCGGCCGCGATCGCTTACGGCCAATTCTGATGACCGTGGCAACGACGATCGTTGGCCTGGCGCCTCTCGCAGTCAGTACGACGCAGGTCGGTGGCGATGGGCCACCGTACTTCCCGATGGCCAGGGCGATCATCGGTGGACTCGCATTCTCCACAATTGTTTCGCTGCTTGTCGTGCCCGCCCTGTACATCTATTTCGACAACCTCTCAGCCTGGGGCCGCAAAGTCATGCGTACGGCGCGACAAACAGGCTCCACAGCATTGGCACAAGATGGCCCCTCGTAACAACCGGCGCCATTAGACCTGTGCCGCGTCTCCAGGGGACCTATTTTTCCCTGCGACCGACGCCTGCCAGACCGAGCACGACCAATGTCAGCCAGCCCAGCGAACCACCACCGTGCTCATCGATGATGATCGTGGTCGACTGCGGTGTGTCCCTGTCCGCGTCTTCAAGCGGCAGGAATGCGAGTTCTGACGTATCGATGGGTCCGAAACTCGCGACAAACGAGCCGTCAAACGTGTCGAATAATTCAATGAGAATGTCGTAACTGCCACTGGGATAACCGGATAGCAATTCGGTCACGATGACATATTCGTCGTCGGCTGACGCGCCGAAGATATCGAAATTCGCGGTCGCTGCGTATTCGTTCCACGGCCCACCCTCGAGGCTCAAATAGACAACCGCATATACTTCGGCAAAGGCATAATAGGTATCTGCATCGAAGAGCAAATCGATGCCATAGTAATACCCATCCTGATCGTGATCATTAAACAGCAAAACGTCAGCCGTATAGAACCAGAAGTCAGTATTCGGCGACATCAACGACGCCGAGCCCGTTTTCGATTGGCCCCGCGATTGCTTGCCTGTCGATCGGTCACCCTCTGTCGTCAGCACCGAAAATTCGTCCTCGGATACGGCTCCCGAATCACCTCGATCGCGCTGCGCCTTTGCATATTGCGTTGTCAACGACAGACGCTTGGCGTCGCCGTTGCCCTCGACATTTGATTGTGCTGAAACGTTTGTCAATCCGGCGACAACAACTGCCAGGACAACAAGCCTCAATCGCTTCAGTGTGTCTTTAGATCTCGCCATGTCCTCATCCTCGATTCTCGCGTGGTGCGGTCCATTTAAACCCCGTGTCTCTGAATCAAAGCTGAACCTGTAGGCACATCGACTGAGGCATGCGATCATGTTCAGCTGTGGTTAATTTTCGTGCAGTGATATTCATAAATGGTTCAGAAAGCCGGTCAGGAATCGACAAGTAAAGCGATCGCGTACTTGTTATTGGGTATCGCTGGCGGACTCGGACTCGACTTGTGCGCCAAGGAATTGCTTGCCACGTATTCGCTGCAGCAATTCATATTCCTGCGCAGCCTGATCGGTCTCGCTATCTTATTGCTGCTAGTGCGGCAATTCGGTGGCGCAAGGGAGTTGGTAACACACCGGTGGCTCTGGCATTCGCTGCGCACGCTGTTTGCCATCGGCGCGATGTTCGGATTTTTCTACGGGCTTGCGCGCATGCCGCTTGTGGATGCCTTAACGCTCGGTTTTACGGCACCGCTCATGGTAACGGCACTGTCGGTGCCGATGCTTGGCGAACACGTCGGCTGGCGCCGCTGGTCAGCTGTTGTCATAGGCTTCGTCGGTGTGCTAATTATTTTGCGCCCGGGCGCGAATAACATTTCACCGGCCGCACTGGCCGTACTGTTCGCAGCGCTCTGTTACGCGTTTCTTGCGATTACAGCGCGTAAATTGTCGACGACGGAAAGTAGCTACGCGCTGTCGGTCTATGTCGTTTGTGGCCCAGTGCTGGTGTCGATATTCATGCTGCGAGGCGGTACCTGGCAGCCGCCCGATATCGATGGCTGGCTGTTGTTTCTCGGCGCCGGAACCTGCTCAGTCATCGCCTGGATTGGAATTATCGGTGGCTATCGTCGTGCAGCTCCCGCCCTGCTGGCACCGTTCGAGTATTTAGCTATCATTGGCGGCGCAGTTGCCGGCTACCTGATATGGGATGAGGTACCGGATCGCTGGGTAGTCATCGGCGCAATCACCATCATTGCGTCCGGGCTTTTTGTCGTATATCGCGAATTAGGCGGCGTACTAACGAATCGATACTTGCGCGTTTTCACGGCAAGCGGTGCCGCAGCGCTTAAGAGGCGCCTGAATCGGCAACAAAAATCTTAGCGGATGGACAGCGCTTAACGCTAGTCGACGTCGCCAGCAGCGAGGCCGGCAATCTCGGCCGGAGTCACCTCCAGTGCCGCCACGACACGGTTGAAGAAATCAACCTCAAGAACGCTGATGCTCTTGTCGCTGCGAAACACATCAGCGAGCGCTGCCACGGTCGCTACCCTGTCCTCGTTTGCCATCTTGCGCCGCACACTGCCGAGATATTTACGCAATGTGGATTCCGCGTAAAGTTCCTCCCGCGCCGCCACCCGAATATCCGCGGCGCTGAAATCGTCACCCGTATGAGACTTGAGTATCTCGCGAATTCGGTCAACCTCGACTGTCTGAATATTGATATCAGCATCGGCCGCCCTGGCCAAAGTCATCAGCAGGACCTCTTTGAACAGTTCGCTCTGCTTTGCTTCGCTGTCACCCGAGCCACCGAAAATATTCAGTACATTCTTTAGATCTGCGATTGCCATTGTGCTCTCACTTTTGATTATCGTTATTGCAATGCGGTTGCCGCAACACAGGCATGACCGCAGTATACACGCCAAACGCCCCGAGTTTCATCGTGTGCCGGTGCTTATCTGGATTGGCATTGACGGTGTTTTCCAGTAGGCCGCCCGTGCACTCAACACCCGCTATGAGCTCCGCTGTCGTATATAGTCTATTGTTTCTATGCAATATTTTTCTTGGCATTGGGCAACTTTCAATACATACTGCCATCGGGCAAACAAATGAAAGGAGGTGATCTATGTCTAGTGAGATATCAAAGGTGCTGCGAAAACCGTTGGGTCTTGTGTGGACAAAGGAGCAGCCTTCAGATCTCCGCTGACCCAGGATTTTGCATCACTAGTCTCACGAAAAGCCGCCCTCGGGCGGCTTTTCCATATGAATAATTCGCCGCCCTCGGGCGGCTTATTGTATGAAGTTCGGCATTGCACCTGACTCACCGAAAATAGCCATGTCAACGTCGATCAGGAAAGTATGTCTTCGAGCGCGTTCAGCGTTGTGTCAATTTCGTCGCCGGTGTTGTAATGCACTATTCCGACGCGCAGTACACCGCCCGACTCGAGCAGCCCCAAAGCCTTCGCTGGCTCCAAGCCGTAATTGTGGCCGTTCCAGACAAATATATTGCGCCGGGCCAAGGCCTCGGCGATTGCCTCGGGCCGATGATCCGAATGCGTGAAAGATACTGTTGGAACCCGGCGATTGAGAGCTTCTGGAGCTGTGATGCCTTGTACGGTGATCCCCGGGATATCGTCCAGACCTACGATCAACTGGGCTGCCAGAGATTTTTCGTACTCGAACAATTGCTCGAAAGCCGCGACGATTTGCTCGCGCCGGGTGCCGGCTCCGCTGCCTGCCAGGGCCGCACCGATTTCAGCAAAGTAATCGACGGCGGCGCCAGTCCCGACCAATCCCTCATGACTTTGTGTGCCGGGCTCAAAGCACCACGGCAATTCGGCAGGCGCAGGACGCACCTTGTAAGGATCAAGCTGTTCGAGCACCTCCCGGCGCCCCCAGAGAATGCCCTGGTGCGGACCGAAGAATTTGTAGGCGGAACAAACCAGGAAGTCACAGCCTAAATCCTGAACGTCTGTTGCAATATGCGGCGCTGATTGCACCGCATCGATGTAACTCCAGGCGCCCACATCACGCGCCTTCGCGCAAATGCTTTTGACATCATTGATCGTGCCGGTCAAATTACTTGCCCCGCCAACGCAGACCAATCGGGTACGCTCGCTCAGGATATCGTCGAGCGTGCTCAGATCGAATTCGAAGCTGTCCGTATCGAACGGTAGCCACCGAATCTCGAGTTTGTGATCACGAGCCAGCAAAAGCCAGGGTTCGACATTTGCATCATGATCCATTCGCGACAACACAATCTCGTCGCCAGTCTTGAGATGCCGACCAATCGATCTCGACAACTGTAAGGTCAGACTGGTCATGTTCTGACCGAAAATAACTTCGTCCGTCGATGGCGCATTGAAAAAATCGGCCATCGCGCTGCGAGCTTCATCGACCAATGCTCCGGCAAGCTCGGAGGTTTTGAAGAAACCGCCGATATTCGCATTGCCGTGCAATAGACATTCCGACATTCGCTCGACGACTCGTGTCGGGACCTGCGTTCCCGCGGGATTATCAAAATGAATACGTGCTATGCCGTTGTCGGTTTCGGCCAAAGATGGAAATTGATCACGAATCGCGTCGACGTCGAATGGTATCTCTGTAGGCGTGTTTGCAGGCAACATAGTGATAACTTTGCTTAATAGGCTCGGCCGATCGGACAGCTTATTCCTGCACCGTACCGCCCCAATTCTCGCGGTGGGCATCTTCAGCACGCTGGCGTATTTTTGAATGCCGCCGTGTCAGCAACAGTGAGTTGGGGTCGCAAACCTCTGCCCTGATTATCCCGAGGTCATATGCCGCGTCAAACAAACTCGGATACCAGCGTTCCCAGTCTGGCAGCAATAATTCGACCTGATCGCGGAGACTCATGCACGCAATGTAACTGAGCCTTGTGCTCGTGACAACGCGTTCAGGCCGCCGCACTTATTCGTCGAGCATGCGCACGCTGAGCATGCCGATAACCAGTGCCGTTGCAGCAATCAGAATGATCGGCAGCTGTGATATCCACGCTGCCGGAACTGCAAACAGTTCCTGCGGCACGGCGTTCAGCAGCCTGGATCCGACCAGGACAAACTGTAAAGCAGGCTTGATCGCAATAGCTCCGCCGATGAGTATCGCCGCGGGCAGCGTCAGTCGGCAAATCCAGATTCGACGCCGCAGGCGCCACATCACAGAATCGCTGAAACCATTATCCGCGATCGGTTCTGACTGAAACATCGACTCAAGCAGGCGATCTTCAGTATCTTTCATTCTATCAACCATATTGATGATCTTTGATATCAAAACGTTTCCTGATCTTTTCCTTGCCACGAAATATCACGGATTTGACCGTACCGACAGGCAATCCTGTTGCATCGCCTATTTCCCGGTGCGAGAGACCGCAGGCATACGACATAATCATGATTGCGCGTTCATCCTCAGTCAAAACCGCAAGGAGTTTGTCCAGATCAGAAATTTCATCCGCCTGTGGAGTGTAGCTCCTTGATTCGGTCTGCGCGACATACCCTGCCTCATCGAGTATCTCCGCATAACGTTTGGACTTGCGTTTGGACTGCAGGAACGTCGTATAAGCGATCTTGAGTAACCAACCGATGAACGAACCACGCCCGGTAAATGTCTGTAATTTGTTCCACGCATGCAAAAAGCAGTCCTGGGCCAGGTCATCTGCGGCCGGCAAGTCGCCCGTTAACTTGCGCAAAAAGTTACGTACCTGCGACTGGTGGCGCCGAATCAATTCGCCGAAAGCGGCCATATCCTGCGCGGCCACAGCCTTTGCGACGAGATATTGATCGGTAACATCCAGCTGTGTTGCCGTCGATGTTATGACTTACGCTCCGTAAAGCGCCACATAACGAAGAATGCGATGCCAAGGAAAAACGGCAATGCAGCGATGCCCATGAACACACGCTGTACTTCGTCGCCATCATCTGGAATTGCGAAACCAAACACAGTAAGCGCCGCCGCCAGCGCGAGCCAGATCACTGCCAATCGCAGGTCCCGATCTTTCTGTGGTTTTGGCCGACCAAGGCCATCGATAATCTCGGGAGTCAGTTGTTGTCCTTTGTCGATAGCCGTACGAATCGTCAGCTGCAGGTCATTGCGCATGCGAAATCGGAACCAGAAAAACAGGCAAAACACTATGGTCAGCCCCGCAAACATTGTGATCGGTATCATTTCTTCAGTCACTTTCTTGTCTCCATAATCAATGTTATCTGCTGCAAAAGCAGTTCTCACCATCTAGATGTCTGCCGGGCACGGATTGGATGCAAATATTTAACTTATTGTTTTTCAAGTATTTACTAACATTTTTCGCCGTTTGCGGCGAAAACCGATGCCTGATATTAGTCGAAAAACCGACCCGTGTTGCTATCGATAGCGGCTCAGAATCTTCTTGAGCTCTTTTTTGCCGGGGTGCAGTGACTCTAGCGCCAGCTCCGACAGCGGCGAATCGATGTTGCCCATAAGATCGTGCATTTCCTTCTTGGAATTATCGATGTACAGCAGCCCGGTCGTTATTTCGCCCGCATTGAACCGATCGCGCAGGTACTTGAAGGAAACCGCTCGACTTGTCGGGTCGTAGTCCTTTTCAATCTTGCGCAAGACAATTTTGCTGCCACCATGTAACTCGATTGACATTGCAGATCCTTCGTCATACGCAGCTTTGATTTCTGTAGCTGGCGGAACGAAGTCAACATCGACGACATGATGATAGAACTGCCGCGTATACGCATAGCTTTTTGTTGAACCCTCGTGATCATTGAACGTCACGCATGGACTGATAATGTCAACCAGGGCGAAGCCGGAGTGCGTCAGCGCACCCTTAATCAACGGCACGAGTTGATCCTTGTCCCCTGAAAAACTGCGGGCGATGTAGGTAGCACCGAGGCCCAACGCGGTACTCACCGAGTCGATCGGCTCCTGCTGGTTCGGCAGTCCCTTCTTCGGTTTGGTACCGATATCGGCTGACGCCGAAAACTGGCCCTTTGTCAGGCCGTACACACCATTATTTTCAATGATGTAACACATATTCAGGTTGCGACGAATGGCATGAATGAATTGTCCGGCACCGATCGACAACGAATCGCCGTCGCCCGAAACTCCGATATACGTCAACTTGCGATTGGCCGCATACGCTCCCGTAGTGACCGAAGCCATGCGTCCGTGGACCGCATTAAAACCGTGCGCCTGGCTCACAAAGTACGCTGGAGTCTTGGACGAACAACCAATGCCACTCATTTTCGCAAGCATATGGGGTTTGATATTCAATTCGAAGACAGCCTGGATAATTGCAGCGGTTACCGAATCGTGGCCGCATCCGGCGCACAATGTGGAAACCATGCCCTCGTAGTCGCGTGCCGTCAGACCGAGATCGTTCTTCGGCATCTTCGGGTGCGAGATTGCTGGCTTCGAAATATAGGTCATGCGCGTCTTCTCACAGCGGTTTAAGCCGCCTGCTCCTTGGCGATCTCCTCAAGCACTTTGTCAACTACAAAGGCGGCATGCAATGGCATGCCGTCGTAGTGCAGGAATGAGATGAGCTTCGCCGGATCGGCGTCACTGTCGAGCATCAGGAGTGTGCGCAGCTGCGCGTCCCGATTTTGCTCAACAACGTAGACAACCTCGTGTTTATTAATGAATTCCCTGGTCGATTGGCTAAACGGAAACGCCCGCACACGACAATAGTTCAAAGCGATATTTTGCTCGGTCAGTCGATCGAGTGCCTCTATGCATGCTCCGTGCCCGCTTCCTACTGTCAGGATTGCTGCCTGGTTCACTTCTGAGTACTGTATTTCCGACTCCGGAAGCATCGATCGGGCCGTCTCCCACTTGACGAGCAGTCGATCGACGACATCCCGGTATTCGTCAGAATCCTCAGTGTAGTCGCCATACTTGGTGTGCCCGGAACCGCGCGTGAAGTATGCGCCTGTCGGGTGGACGCCAGGCAAAGTTCGATACGGAATACCATCGCCGTCAACATCAAGATAGCGATGGAACTCCTCCATGTCGTCGAGCTCGTCTGCCGTCAGGACCTTGCCGCGGTCCGGCACATAGTTGTCATCAAACTCGAACTCCGGAACCATCCAGTCGTTCATGCCGATATCGAGATCCGACAGCACCATGACAGGAGTCTGCAGACGTTCGGCGAAATCGAATGCCGACATCGCCATGTAAAAGCATTCGTTCGGGTCGGCTGGAAACAGCAGCACGTGTTTGGTATCCCCATGTGACGCATAGGCGCAACACATCAGGTCACTCTGTTGTGTTCTTGTCGGCATTCCCGTTGACGGGCCCGTGCGCTGCACGTTGAAAACTACCGCAGGAATCTCCGCGTAGTAGGCGTAGCCCAGAAACTCGCTCATCAACGATATGCCCGGCCCGCTGGTCGGCGTAAACGACCGAGCGCCATTCCAGCTCGCACCGAGAACCATACCAATAGCAGCAAGTTCATCTTCGGCCTGAATGATGCAGTAGGTACGTTTTCCCGACTCAGGGTCTGATCGGTACTTGTTACAGAAGGAGCGAAACGCATCCATCAATGACGTCGACGGCGTAATCGGATACCACGCACCCACCGTGGCGCCCGCGTACATGCAACCAAGACCGGCAGCCGTATTGCCGTCAATGACAATATGCCCCTGCGTGCCATTCATTGGCGACACTTTCCGTGGCAGTGGACAGACGAAATTCTCATCTGCAAAGTCGTAACCCAGCCGGATTGCCACCATATTGGATTCGATCATATGCTGCTTGTCAGCGAAGGTCTCTTCAAGCAATGTCTTGATCGTATCGAGATCGATATCGAGCAAAGCTGCCACCGCACCCACGTAAGCAATGTTTTTCATGAGGATGCGCGCGCGCACGCCCTCGAAATTCTCATTGCACATTTTTGACAGTGGAATACCGAAAACCGTGACATCGTCGCGACTCAACATCTTGCTACGCGGCCAGGTCGAGTCATAGATCAGCCAACCGCCTGGCGAAACATCCGCGAGGTCACGTGCATAGGTCTGCGCATTCATTGCAATCATGACATCGACGCGGTCCGACCGTGACTGGTAGCCATCACCCGTCACCCTTATTTCATACCATGTTGGCAGACCCTGAATGTTCGACGGAAAGAAGTTCTTGCCGACAACCGGGACGCCCATACGAAAAATGGATTTCATCAACAGACCGTTCGCACTGGCCGATCCGGTACCGTTAACCGTAGCAATCTTGATAACGACGTCGTTGATTATTGCCACGAGCGATCCTTAAGAGACAGCGAAATCCTGCGCCGTCGACACCACCGGCCCACCCGTCGCCTCGTCAATCGCGTACGGGATCAGTACTGTGGACTTTTGCATATCCCAAGCGCCCGTAGGGCAGCGCTCGGCGCACAAGCTGCAGTGCACGCACAGGTCTTCGTCTTTGACCATCACGCGGCCCGTTTGTGGCAGGTCCTCAGATACATAGAGTGCCTGATCCAGATTGTCAGCGGGTGCAGAAAGCCTGGTTCTGAGATCCTGCTCGTCCCCAATTTCCGTGATCGTCAGGCAATTCACCGGACATATGTCAATGCATGCATCACACTCGATGCAAAGCTTGGCAGCGAACACAGTTTGAATATCGCAATTCAGACATCGCTCAACTTCGCTGATCGCCTGCTCCACCGTAAAACCCAGTTCAACTTCGATATCGAGCTTCTTAAATCGCTCCTTGAGATCGACATGTGGCATCAGTCGGCGGGACGTCGGGTCGTAATCGTTGGAAAAGCTCCACTCGTGCATACCCATCTTCTGGCTCAGGAGATTGATACCCATTGGCAGGCGATCGCTAAGACTCTCACCCTGGCAGTATTTGTGAATGGATATGGCCGCCTCGTGGCCGTGCGCCACAGCCCAGATGATGTTTTTGGGGCCGAACGCCGAGTCCCCGCCAAAGAAAATACCATCGCGAGAACACATCATCGTTGTTTCATCGATGATCGGACATTCCCATTCATCGAATTCTATGCCGATATCGCGTTCAACCCACGGAAACGCGTTTTCCTGGCCGATTGCCAAAATGACATCATCACACGGTATGATTTTCTCGCCGATCAACCTGCCACGATCGATACTGCCATCGTCGTCAACCTTATACTCCATCAGTTCAAACGTCATGCCAACAAGTTTGCCGTCCTCGATAACGAAGTTCTTCGGTGAATGATTAACGAGTATTTCGACAAATTCTTCTTCAGCATCTTCTAGCTCCCAATCCGACGCTTTGAAAAAAGCGCGCGGCTTACGCGCCATGACCTTGACGTTTTCAGCTCCGAGTCGCAGCGATGTCCGGCAACAATCCATTGCCGTATTGCCGACACCGATAATCAGGACGCGCTTGCCAATGGTGTCAACATGGTCGAACGCCACGGATTCCAGCCACTCGATGCCGATCACTATGTTGTCACTGTCGTACCGACCTGGTAATTCGAGGTTTTTACCGTGCGGCGCGCCGGTGCCGACGAAAACCGCATCGAAGCCATCGTCGAGCAATGCCTTCATGCTATCGATATTATGATTGAGCTTGAGGTCAACGCCCATGTCGATAACGTAAGCAATCTCCTCGTCCAGCACTTTGGGCGGCAGCCTGAATTGTGGGATGTTGGTGCGCATCAGGCCACCGGCCGTATCCATTGCCTCGAATATGGTCACTTCGTATCCAAGGGGTCGCAGGTCGTTTGCAACGGTCAGCGAAGCACAACCGGCTCCAAGCAACGCAACTTTCTTGCCATTGCTTTGGTCAGCGCCCTTAGGCAGGCGATCAGTGATGTCGCCGCGGTGATCAGCCGCGACGCGTTTTAGTCGGCATATCGCAACCGGCTTGTCCTCGATGCGGACTCGCCTGCAGGCCGATTCGCAGGGACGATCGCAAACCCGCCCCAGAATGCCCGGAAAGACATTCGACTCGCGGTTCAGAATATAAGCATCGCTGAAGCGGCCCTGGGCGATGAGCCGAATATACTGCGGCACGTCAGTATGTGCGGGACACGCCCACTGACAGTCAACAACCTTGTGAAAGTAATCGGGGTTGGAAGTATCGGTCCGTTTCATTTCCGAGTCATGCCGGCCATCATCCGTGCGCCGACGCAATGTCCGTTCCTGTAGGGATGCAAGCATAGCCGGATCGAACGAAAAGTAAACACTTATCGCGGTCTGTCAAACTCGAGGCGCCGCCCTGCAATGACACCTGTTAAATTATCATCGCGGTAGACCACATTGCCGTTGATAATCGTTGTATCAATCGACGATGAAAATGTGTGGCCTTCAAACGGCGACCATTGACACTTGTAAAGCAGCCGTTCCTTTGCAACCAATTGCGGCTTGTCTGAATCGACGATAACCAGGTCGGCATACCATCCTTCACGAACATAACCTCTTTCTTTGACACCGAAGACGTCGGCTGGTGCATGACTGGTTCGCTCCACAAGCACCTCAGGGCTAATTTCTCCACGTTTGACAAGATCGAATAGCGTCAACAAGGCATGTTGCACCAGCGGCAGACCCGACGGTGCCCTGAAGTAACTTTCACTCTTGTCGACCCACGTATGCGGCGCGTGGTCCGTCGCGATGATGTCCAGGCGTCCATCATTCAGTGCAGCGATCAATGCCTGCCGATCTGTGCTTGTTTTGATCGCCGGATTACACTTGATCTGCGCACCGAGATCGGCATAACGAGTGTCGTCAAACCATAGATAATGCACACAGACCTCGGCGGTAATTCTCTTTTGTGAACGGTGCGCATCGGAGAACAAGCCCATTTCGATGGCGGTCGTCAGATGCAGAATATGCAGAAGTGCATCGTGCCGCTGGGCGAGCTCAACCGCGAAGCTTGATGATGTCAAGCAGGCATTTGCGGAACGGATATGCGGATGCTCCGACATCGGCACATCCTCACCGAACTCCTTCTTCGCATGAGCTTCATTGTCCCATATCGTCGGCGAATGTTCGCAGTGCGTGGTGATTATCAGCGGAGACTGTTCAAATATACTCTCCAGCACCTGCGGTTCATCGACGAGCATGTTCCCCGTCGACGCTCCCATGAAAATTTTAATGCCGCAGGCCTCATTAATCTCGAGCCGTCGAATCTCGTCGATATTGGAATTTGTGGCACCCAAATAGAAACCGTAATTTGCAGTGCACCGATTTTCCGCAAGCCGATACTTGTCCGCGAGCGCTTCGCGTGTCGTCGTCTGCGGATCGACGTTCGGCATATCCATGAAACTGGTGATGCCGCCGGCCGCCGCCGCCGCAGACTCAGTCGCCAGATCTCCCTGGCTTGTCAGACCTGGCTCACGAAAATGAACCTGATCATCGATCATTCCCGGTATCAGGTAGCAGCCACGCGCATCGATGACCTCTACATCACTGGCAACCGAAATTTCCCCGCCGATCTTCTCGATTCTCTCGCCACGAATAAGCACGTCGGCATCGCGTACCTCGCCCTCGTTGATCAGACGTGCATTTTTGATCAGCAGCTTGTTCAATACGGCCGTCCTTCAGTGACCCGCCGGTATGCGCGAGCCTGCCTGTACAGTGCGGCAGTATGCGAGGGTAGCAAGGCAAATACCATGCGCCGTGGGACGAATTTTTGCGGGCTGCGTCCCATTATGCGATAACCGGACCTGCACCGCTATTTCGAGCCGTTTATGAGCGCCTACGTCGAAAAAATCCGCAATGCCCGCGTTTACGATGTCGCCATCGAGTCGCCACTGGAGCCCGCGCGCAACCTGACGTCAAGGCTCAAGAATCGCATCTGGTTCAAACGCGAAGATCTACAGCCGGTCTTCTCATTCAAGCTACGCGGAGCCTATAACAAGCTCGCATCACTTAGTGACGCTGAGATGTCGAATGGCGTACTTTGCAGCTCTGCCGGCAATCACGCGCAGGGAGTCGCGCTCGCCGCACAGCGCCACGGCGTTCGCGCCGTCATCGTCATGCCGATTACAACGCCATCTATAAAAGTCAATGCCGTACGGTCGCTCGGTGGTGAAGTCGTTCTTTGTGGCGACAACTATGACGAGGCTTACACCCACGCGCGCGAACTTGAGCATGAGCGAAAGCTTGTCTTCATACACGCGTTCGATGATGCGGAAGTCATCGCCGGACAGGGCACGATCGGCGTTGAAATCTTGCAGCAGGCGGGAGAAGACATCGATGCAATTTTCGTCCCGATTGGTGGCGGCGGACTTATCGCGGGTATTGCCGTGTATGTGAAGTCACAGCGGCCCGGGATTCGCATCGTTGGTGTCGAGCCCGAAGACTCTGCTGCAATGTACGATTCGATCGCAGCCGGCAAGCCTGTAACTCTGGATCATGTCGGAATATTCGCTGATGGCGTCGCTGTACGACGCGTTGGCGATGAAACGTTTCGCTTGTGCCAGCAATACGTCGACGAAATTATCACGGTCGATACCGACCAGGTATGCGCGGCCATTCGTGACATCTTCGAAGATACTCGTTCGATCGTTGAACCTGCCGGCGCGCTCGCCGTTGCGGGCCTGAAAAAATATATCGCCGGCCGCGGCATCGAGAACAAATCATTCGTGACCATCAACTCCGGTGCCAACATTAACTTCGACCGGCTGCGACATATCGCCGAGCGAGCGGCTATCGGCGAGCAGACCGAAATGCTGCTCGCCGCAGAAATTCCCGAAGCACCGGGCAGTTTTCGCCGTTTTTGCGAGGCGCTTGGGCGCCGCGGCATAACGGAGTTCAATTACCGTTACGACGATACGACGACAGCGCATGTTTTTGTCGGCGTGCAGCTTTTCAAGGGAATCGCCGAACGCCACGAACTCGTTGCAACACTACGCGATGCCGGCTATGCCGTCGATGATCTGAGTGATAACGAGATGGCGAAACTGCATGTACGACACATGGTCGGCGGGCGATCACCCAGCATTGCCAATGAGCGCCTGTATCGATTCGAGTTTCCCGAGCGGCCGGGAGCGCTACTGGACTTTCTCAACGCGATCGGAACCGACTGGAACATCAGCCTCTTCCATTACCGCAATCATGGTTCGGACCACGGACGAATTCTCGCGGGCATCGACGTGCCCGAAAATGAAACTGCTGATCTTGAAGCACATCTGGCCGATCTCGGCTATCCGTACTGGGAGGAAAGCGACAATCCTGCGTACAGGATCTTCCTCTCCTAAGCAGCGTGGCAGTTAGCAGCCTGCTGAAAATTTCTCAGGCGAGTGCGAGTCAAGGCAAGAATCGGCGAACGTCGCTCTCGCCCATCCATGGGCTGCGCGACATTGGGACATCCTGTCCGGCAAGCGCAGTGTACACGCCAGTACATGAGCATTTTGAGCCGATTCTTAACGTCGAATCGTGCCGCCTGAGGGTTTTTCAACAAGCTGCTAGTCGCGAAACGACGCGTCCGCACGATCAAGCTTACGCAACAACC
>JADFNV010000069.1 GCA_022563195.1 Pseudomonadota bacterium | reverse complement strand
GGGTCTGCAGGCGGCCCGAGGCTGTCGGGACCTCAAAGGCAATCTCAACATTCTTAGGGAAGGCCTTCGCCTTCATGATGGTGGCCAGCCTGGGATTGGAAATCCGGAAACGCCGGCCAAAAAACTTAGACGCCTGACCAACGAGCAATGCGTCCATGTCGATCACCGGCGAACCTCCATCCATGCTGACGATGGGCACATCCAAGATGATGCGGTCCGTATAGAGTCGCTCAACCGAACTCTTGGACTCCGCATCGCCGGTCGAACGGACCCGGATATTGGGCTCCACCAAGGCCAGCCGCTTGTCATAGCGTTTCCAGTAAACATACATATCGCCGGCCTGCAATCCGGCGTACTCCTCTCCACTGGCCACGGTCATGGCGAAAAAAAACCGCTTCTTGTCATACCCGCGGGGTAGAGAGGCCAACATCTGGGCATCCTTGGCGCGCGTCCAAATCGTGAACAGGCTCCTTTGACCATCCGGTACGATTGTCCGCGAAACGTGAATGATCCGCGGACGAATTCGTCCACGTTGCCAACGAGATTGTAGACCTTGAAGAAGCTGACATCCTTCGGGGTTTCCGTTACCGGGCTCGTCCCTGGAAAATTCAAAACCGAGTATTTCACGTGAGTGCGCAATCGAGTGATGGACGCGCAGCCCCTCAAGCCGGGCTTTCATCTCCAAAGGTAACGCGTCATACGCCGCTCGCATGTCAGCGTATTCTGTATCTGCGGCAACAGGCGGGACGACTCTTGCAAAGAGCATGGAGTAGCGTCCGGGTGGATCTTGGAATGACGCGTCCGTATGCCACAATCGATTGCCCAGTCCGTACATACGGCGGCGATCGTCGGACTTCTGGACTTCCCCATTCGCGTCGAGGTTGGAAACAACGATGCGTGACTGAATTTCCTCCCCGTCATCGAGTGCGACGCCAACGGCGCGACCGTTCTTGACAATGATCTGCTGCACTGGCGCGCTTGTCAGGATCTCGCCACCATGTTCTTGAAGCGCACCGGCAAGCGCATTCGATATGGCGCCCATGCCGCCGCGTGCGAGCCCCCAGGCGCCAATGTTGCCATCGACGTCACCCATGACGTGATGCAGCAAGACATAGGCAGAACCGGGCGAATAGACACCGAGAGCAGTACCGATGATCCCCGGGCTTGCCATGGTCGCGCGGATTAAATCGTTCTCGAAGTAGTCTTCGAGAAATTCGGCCGCGCTCATCGTGAAGAAACGAATATATTCGTACAGCTCTCGTTCGCCCAGCGCCCAGAATTGTCGTGCGAGGTAAAGCAGTTCACGAAAGTCACGAATTCGAAACGTTGTCGGATCGGGAGGTGTACGCAGTAGCGTCTTGCGTATCAATTGCGAATAACGAGACATGTCCGCGTGGAAACGGTGCATGGCATCTGCATCGTGCGGCGAGTGTTTCTTGAGCTCGAGGTACGCCGCATCTGCATCATGGTAGGCAAGCAGCGTGCTGCCATCATCGGCGAAACTTACTCCACCCAGGTAAGGCACGAGAATCAGGCCATGGCGGCTCAGGTCCAGATCACGATGGATGGCCTGGCGCATCATGCTGCAGACATAAGAGCAACTCGAGTAGAACCATCCTTCATGTAATTCACGAGTTACTGAAGCGCCGCCGATGTAGTCATTTTTTTCGACGACGATGACGTCGAGCCCGGCCTTCGCCAGGTACGCGGCGTTGGTCAGGCCATTGTGGCCCGCGCCGATGACGATGGCGTCGTAGCGTTTCATTTCAAAATCTCAGCGGCTGCATTGTGCCCAGGCGCCCCGGTGACGTCACCACCGGGATGAGAGCCCGCACCGCAAAGAAACAGGCCCGAAATCGGCGTGCGATATTGTGCTGCCTCGTAGGTGGGCCGCATCATCAGAATCTGATCCATCGCGAATTCGGCGTGATGCCAATGACCGCCGGTAACATTGTATTGCCGCTCAATGTCATTCGGCGTAAGGAATTCAGAGTGGATTATCTGATCGCGAATTGTGGGCGCGTATTTTTCTAATGTATCAATAGCGCGCTCGCGAATTTTCTCGCGGGCATCGTCATTCCATCCGCCCTTGAGCTGACACGGCACGTACATGACATGTGCCGAAAGCACATGTTTTCCCGCAGGTGCCAGCGATGCGTCGTGCACGCTGGGCAATACGACTTCCATTACGGGGTGCTCCGAACACTCGCCGTACTTTGCGTCGTCATACGCGAATTCGATCGCATCCAGGCCATCTGCGATGATCATTCGACCACGGCAGTCATCCAGTCCTGGAAAGTCCGGCAGTCCTTCAAGCGCCAGGTGCAGTTTGGCGACATATCCCTGGCAGCGCAGCCGCCGAATCCGGTTGCAGAACTGGATCTCCAGGTTTTCAACGCCAGCTAAGCTGAAAAACGTCCGTTGTGGGTCGGCAGACGACACGACGCGGCTCGCGAGAAATGTCTCGCCATCTGCTATCCGCACTCCCGAGGCGGCCAGGCCTTTTTCACTACGTTCGATGAGGATGCGCTCGACAGTGGCTCCGGTCCGGGTGTCGACGCCGTACGCCGTCGCCGAGGAAAGCAATGCATTCATCATTCCAGGCATGCCGCCGACGGGCACGCTGTGGTCTCCGCCTTGCTCGCCGGCCATGCGGTAGAGTATCGCCAGTACGGCATGATTTGGTGAGCGCGGCGCCAATTTCGAACCCAGGTGTCCGTCCCAGCTCAACATTGCCTTGACGAGGTCACTGTCGAAATTTTCGTCCATTAAGTCGCGCGTCGGCAATGCGGCGATACGCATGAATTCGCGCATGTCCCGTTGTCCCAGCAGGCGCATCTTGAGGCCGAGATGCGCAAACGTCATCACATCCGCCAGGCTGTTCATGCCGACGCGCGGCATTGTCTTTAACCAGAATGGCTTGAGCATATCGGCGAAGCGCTGCATCAGAATTCTGTAATCCTGGTAATTTTCGGCGTCGTCGGCGCTGACACCGCTAAGCTCACCATTTTCCAATCGGATATGATTACCGTCGAGACTGAGTCCAATCGTGGACAAGGTTTCCTGGTTCGCGTTGAATCCGTGTTCTTGCAGCTTCAGGTCGTCGACGATTTGTTTCGAAAAATGGCTGAGCGTGTGCGCGACCGACACCTTGAATCCCGGATGAAACTCACGGTTTGCAGCGAGACCGCCGACGTTCTCCGCGGCTTCGAGCAGCAGAACTCGCTGGCCACTTTTCGCCAGGTAGGACGCACAGACAAGGCCGTTGTGACCGGCGCCAATGATGATGGAATCGTAGTGTTGCAATGGACGCTATTTCCGAAACAGGTTCGTCAAGCATACGGCAGGAACCCGGCACTCCGTATCCGGGCCTACCCGCGTAGAGGTAGTTAGAACCCATCTCGTCAACCCGAAGAGTTCGCTTCGCGGCCATGCGGATTGATGAGATGGGTTCCAGCATGCATATTTCAGCAGACTAACGGTATGATGACACCAAGGAGCGTTCGCCAGTCATCGCATTCAAACTTCCAAAATTTATCGCGACATCGGTCGTTCGTGGCAGCCAGCAAGGTGAGAGTCACGGCGGCATATACACAGTCGACTTCGAACAGCAGACGGGTGAGCAGCACGTCGACTGGAATACGAGCAATATTGATTTCGACGGCAGGGGGGCGGATCGAGGCCTGCGCGGCATCACCTTCGACGGCGACGATATCTACGTCGCCGCCAGCGACGAGCTGTTCTGCTATGACCAAAAATTTGCGGTCAAAAAATCGTATCGCAATCGCTATCTGAAACACTGCCACGAGATAATACGCAAGGATCGCTACATATTCCTGACGTCCACAGGCTTCGACAGTCTGCTTGGCTTCAATCTCGATACCCAACAATTCGATTGGGGGTTTCGACTGCTCAGACAGTATGAGCAATGGTCCGGATACACTTTCGATCCGCGTAAGAACATGGGGCCGCGCGCCGAGAATGACTTTCACATCAATATGGTGCACGGGGACGGCACCGGCATCTATTTTTGCGGCCTGCACACCAAGGCGGTGCTGCACCTGAACAGGGACTGGGAGGTGACCGAATACTGCAGTCTGCCTGTTGGTGCACACAACGGTCGACCCTGGCTCGATGGCGTGCTGTTCAATGACACGGCAAGTGATTGTGTCCGCTACGTGCCGCGCAGTGGCGAGCCACTGGCGTTCAAAATAGTCACTTATGATGAGGCGGACATCGAGATCGCGGGTGTCGACGATTCAAAAATTGCGCGGCAGGGATTCGGCCGCGGACTGTGTGTCATCGACGACCGCTTTATCGCCGCCGGATCATCGCCGTCGACCATCAGCCTCTACGATATCGGCTCCGCGCAAAAAGTCGCATCGGTCAATTTATCGATGGATATTCGCAATGCGATCCACGGCCTGGAAGTGTGGCCCTTCAACGACTAAAAAAGCACGAATGAAAAAAAGGCCGGGGATTTCCCGGCCTTTTCGTACTTCCTATTGAGAATTTGCAGAGCCGCTAACCACCCCAGCGTCTCATGACGCGTAGACCAAATTCCCTGGGCCGGTTGGTGAACGCTCTCTGCCAGTGAGCTCTGCCGTCCGCAACACTTGATGCCGACCACTGCATCTGTCCCGTACCGATCGTATAGGTTGCCCGTTCATCCGTAATATTGTTCAGGAAGACCGAGATTTCCCAGTCGTCGCCGCGGATGCCAGCACGAATATCGGCAATCGAATACGCTTCATTTACAAATTGCGGATTACCCGTGTCGAGCCCCGCTGGTTCCAGCGTATTCATCGAATCGCCGGTATGCGAGACCTGTAAACGGGCAAACATCTCGTTGCCGCCCAGCCATTGCGTGGGGGTAGTGAAGTCCGCCCATGCGGAGGCCTTGAAGTCCGGCGTGAGCGGCAGGCGTAGCCCGGCGATCAGGTCGTCGCTGCCATCGCCGTTCAGGTCTGCCGTGGTATCCGTCTCGGCTTCTAATGACGTGGCGTTAAAGCCAATCACCCACGAATCGTTGACGGCGTAGTCCAGTTCGACGCTGAACCCGGTTATGTGAGCCTCGCCGGCGTTGGTTACGATGTTCTGCCAGGGCTGGCCGCATACGCCCGGGATTTGAGCGGTGCCAACCGGGCACTGGGCGTTGCTTGGGTCGACCAGCTCAAGCTGATAATTGGTCCACACCATGTGGTAGGCCGTGGCGTTGAATCGGCCCCTGCCGCCAGCAAACGTCGACCGGTAACCCATCTCATAATTGTCCATGAGGTCGGCCGTATAGCTGGTGGCGAAGAAGGGCTCACCGCGGCTGCGATTGACACCACCCGGACGCGTGCCCTGCGTATACAGGCCGTAGACCATCTTGTCATCGTCCAGTGAGTAAGACAAAGCGATCTTCGGATGAAAATCACTCTCACTACTCCGGTGGTCAGCCGCGATGTTGTTATTGGCTATACGGAATGCGCGCGATCCGGGGTCTGCAGTGTCCGGTTCGCCTGTCGTAAATGAAGCGTCACCCGGATGGTCGACCCTGTACAGGTTGTTATTGTTGCGCTCGTAATAGCGTCCGCCAACAGTCAGGTCCGTTCTGTCATTGATGTGCCAGGTAAGCTCGCCGAAGATGGCCGTCTGGTCCCAGTCGGTGTCACTGTCCGAAACCCACCACGATGTGGCGTCGGGGTAGGTAACAGGTGTGCCGTAGTAATTTGAGAAATACCACTCCATAAATTGCAGCGATATGGAATTCTGGTAGAGGTTTCCAGTGCCATCGCCACCCGTCGTCGAATCGGCAAACGGCGCAGTCCAGGAGTCGTTGCTTTCTTCGTAGTAGAAACCCACGATCCAGTCAAGCGTCTCGCCCTGAGTACTCAGACGGATTTCAGTCGTGAATTTATCGGCCGTGAACGGCGCAACGTAATTCTGGAAATAGTCGGAATCGACCGTTTCGCCCATGCAATACACTGGCCACCAGACGATATAGCCCGTGGCCGGATTCTCCCAGTAATACGGATAATAATATTCGCCGTAGTAAGGGCTCAACGGGTCCGTAATAATATCGGAAGTCGTGTAGGCCGAGTCCAGACAATACAGTCCTGCCCAGTAGTGCCCATAAACGGTGATGTCGTCCATTTGCCTGACATCACGTTCGTAGTAGTTGACCGAGGCGACCAGCTGCGCAAAGCCAAGATCGCCCTCGAGGACCAGCGAGTACATTTCATAGTCGTCTTTGCGAAATTCGTCGTGGAAGCGAACAACCTGTAAATCGCCCACGAATGGATCGTAGTCGCTGTCCGCGCCGCCGCGGGTTCTCTGCGTCAACGCTGTGAGATTCAAGGACCATTCGTCGTTCAACGCCCAAAGCAGCGAGCCCCGCACACCATCGATAGTCGCATCATTCCAGCGATCCTCGACGACACCGGCGTTGTCCAGCGAGCCCCACTCGGCCGGAAAGGCGAGACCGTTGGCAGACGTGTCGGGCGTATGTCCAAACACATTGTCGATGAAGCCACCATCATGGTCATTGTAACCAACGAGGCGCACGGCCAACTTGTCGTCAACGAGCGGAATATTGAATACCAGCGAACCTCGATGGCTCATGTCGCTCATGTCGCCACCGCGTATCTCACCATCGAACACGGCCTCGAACGTATTCAATACCGGCTTGTTGGTGATGATGCGCAGCGTGCCGGCCTGGGCATCAGAGCCATACAGCGTGCCCTGCGGACCAGCCAATGCTTCCACTCGCGCCATGTCGACCATGCGAATAGCAGGCTGAGCGCCGGTCGTAGTCACTGAGATTTCGTCGAGATAAACAGATGACGTCGACTGTGCGATGTAACCGGCACCAGTAATGGCGCCGCGGAAAATCACTGTAGTGGACCCGGAGGCGTAGCTGACGACATTGACGGCCGGAATAAATCGAGCGTAATCCTCCATGTTCTTGGCGCCCATGGCAGCAAGCGTGTCCTGGGTTATGGCCTGGATCGAGGCAGGGATGTCCTGGACGTTCGAGGTGCGTTTGGTCGCCGTAACGATGATTTCATCGAGAATGAACTCGTCACTCTGCGCGGTTGCCTGTTGAGCTGGACAAAGCGCGGCGGCTACCGCCCCCGCGATGGGTGTTAACGCATACTTCCTTTGCATTTCCATACGAACCTACCCCCGGTAATCTGCCGTATCTGGATAAAGAATATTGTTCGGTATCTATTCAATAATAACAATTATAATGACACATAAACATCACGTAATTATCCGCCCCTATAGGGCGAACGCGCCCGATAATTTAGCGCGGTGACTCGATTCTTGCATAAATTATCACCAAAATACGATTCTCGCCTATTTGCCCTGCATTTTCGACGGTTGGTCCGCCTCGGGCAGCTGTTTCAGCAGTGGCTGCAGAATTTCGACCAGTTCGCCTAAATGTTGTTCATAATGACGCCAAAGATTGACCGAACTGGAATAAATTGGCCGCCTGACCTGCTCGGAGCTGGCTGTTTTGACCGCCCTGTCCGTCTCGTGAAAGCGCAGGCAAGCCGTTTCAAAGGGCAATCCACAAAAATCCAGAATGCGCCGCACCTGGGTCTCGAGGTCCGCGACAACCTGTTCGTAGTGAACATCGAGGACGAATCCCGGCAGCAACTGGTGCCAATGGTCGAGCAGGCGCAGATATTGCACGTAATATTCGCCCAGCTCGGTCAGGTCATAACTGAACGGTTGTCCGCTCGCAAACAGCTGTTTGTAGGTGCCGAAACAGCTGTCCAGTGGATGACGCCTGGCATTAATGATCCTGGCGTTCGGCAGTGCCAGCCGTATCAGGCCGATAAACGTGAAATTGTTGGGGTTCTTATCAATAAAATGGGGCGCGCCGGCGCGGAACCTCAGAGTGGACTCAATATAGTCCTCACCGATCTTCTGCCAGGCATCCGCCGACAGTTCCTGGACTGTGTCGGGAAACCGCGATTTCTTCTTCTGCGGCCGGCGAATGCTCCTTACGATGCGCGCCAGGTCGTTTAATTCATGCGTGCCGTCAACCTGGCTGTGGCTTGCCAGTATCTGTTCAATTAGTGTGGAACCTGATCGTGGTAGCCCAACGATAAATATCGGTGATGCGTCCGTATTACCCACGCCATCATTACCTGACAGAAACTCATCATTGAATACTTCGATGATCTGGTCAAAGCGAGATTCCGTTTCGACCGGATCATAGGACTCTGATTTGCGTCGCAGGCGATTGCATTGCGCATAGTGCGAAAATGCCGTGTCGTAGTCGCATCGTGATTCCCGATCGAGGCCCAGTGCGTTGTGAATCTGCACACGCGATTCATCCTTCAGCTCGTCGCTCAACAAGGCCTGCATCGTCGCGATTTCCGCATCGTTGAATTGAAAAGTCTTGAGGTTTGCAAGACTCCAGTATGCCTCGGCATGATCCGGTTTGATCTTCAGGCACTGACGATACGTGGCGATCGATGCTTCAGTTTGCCCAACTGTCTTCTGGTGATGCGCCATGCCGCACAACGCACCAGGTTTATTTGGCGCTATTTGCAGGGCTTTTTCATAGGCTCGGATCGCTTCATCATGACGCCCGTTGGTGCCGAGGACACCTGCATAGAGAATATGGGTTTCAGCCATCTCGGGCGCAAGCTCGAGTACCTTCGTCGCACTAAGCAAGGCATCGTCCAGCTGGTCCAGCTCTCGATACACGTTGGTGAGATCGACCCAGATGCGGGCGTAATCCGGAGCGTTCGATGCGGCGTGACGCAGAAATACTTCAGCTTCACTATAATGCTTGTTCTCAAAGGCTATTTTCGCTAGCAGCCTGGCGGCCTCGACGTGATCCGGGTCACGCTTCAAAATACTCCGGTAAATGTCCTCCGCTTGCTTCGAGTCGCCGCCCTTGGCGAGTTGCTCTGCCTTGTGTATTTCCTCCGCAAACGCCATATGCTTGCCGCCGGTCGATTTTCCGCCGTCGCGAGCAGCAGGGCCGGTACGGACCACATTTTTCTCCGCCTCAGCGATGAGGTGCTGGGCTTTCTCGATCTTGGTCAGCAAATTTGAACGCGTTGGATCCAGGCGCAAGGCCTGCTCGTAGGCCTTGATCGCCGTGCTTGCGTACCCCTGTGCAAACAGGACATCGCCGAATACATCATGGGCGACGGCAAAATCGGGATGTAGCCTGATTGCCTCGTCCAGATTTCGTTTCGCCTCGTTGAATTTACCTTGTACCAGGTCAGCCCTGGCCGCAAGACACAGGAGGTTTGCGTCTCCTGGGAATTTTTGTAGCGCTGCGCTGCAGGCAGACGCGGCGTCGACTGCGTTGCCGGCACGCAGATGATTGAGCGCTTCGTCAAAGTATTCCTGTTGCTGAGTCGCCGAAGAGATGAGCGAGCCCCGTCAGAGTGAGAGTGCGAAAGTTCAACACAGCAATACGCCGATTGCCAGTGGACACTGCTTGCGTATAGAGTACTTGCCCATGAAAACTTTCCGAGACGCGGTCCGCGAACGGAACTTCGTTGTAACGGCAGAATGCTTCTTGAAGCCGGAAACAGATGCGGAGTCCATTCGCCACCAGGCCGAACTGTTGCGTGGCTGTGTCGATGGCATCGTGTTGAGGGATAACCAATACGGTGCTTTGCACATGTCGACAATAGCGGCTGCCCGCTTGCTGCTCGACAACGAACTGGATCCCATTGTGCAGCTCAGTTGCCGCAATCGAAATCGAATTGCCTTGCTGGCGGACCTGCTTGGTGCGGTGGCGCTGGGTGTAAGCAGCCTGTTGCTCGTGCACGGGAATCGGGTGCCGAAAGCCATTGAGCCACGCCCAAAGGCCGTGCTCGATATGGATGCAGCAGAGCTCATTGCGACGGCGGCGTCTCTGGAGACGGATGCACGGCTAGGATCAATTCCCGACCTGTTCATTGGCAGCACCATTACACCGCACACTCCGAAGGCAAATTGGGTGCCGAGCAAACTCATCGAAAAAACGGATGCTGGCGCCCGGTTCCTGCTGGCGCACACGAGCATGGATATCGAATTGCTGCGTGGCTATATGCAACACCTGATCGCGGCCAAGTTGACTCGACGTGTATCAGTCATTGTAAGCACCGCCATCCTGACGTCCGCGGACGACGCAAGATGGCTACGCGACAATCGCCCCAATGTCCTGATTCCGGATTCGGTCGTACAGAGACTTGACAAGGCCGGCGATCCGCGGGAGGAAGGACTTGCTATTTGCGCCGAGCAACTCACGCAACTCGCCACGATTCCGGGCGTATCCGGCGCCAATATCATCGCGTCGACAGACCTTGGCATGATTCCAGAGGCTATCGACGCGGCTAATCTGGGCGAGGCGTAGAACTCAGTGAGTAGTCCAAATGAGTCAAGGCAGGCG
>JADFNV010000068.1 GCA_022563195.1 Pseudomonadota bacterium | reverse complement strand
TTTCCTTCTAATACTCCCTTTCTATAAAACGCTACGTAGGTAGCACCCCCTGTAAACTGGTCAGCTGTTTCCATTATTGACCTTAGTATGGAACGCCCAAAATCTATTGCTTGCCTTGTTCTTGAACTCTCCTTAAAACTAGTTGCTTCCTCCGGCTTTCCGATCCCCCTGGTCCGGTCCAACAATGACGCATAAAACAGTGGTCCAGTAAAGGAAAATTGGGTGGGGAACCGGCGGCTGGCGGGATGGCGATGGGCAGGTCAGGCCGTGGGTTGGGCATGCCGCGGGCGAAGCCCCACGATCATGATTTCATCGCCGTCCGGGTTTTCCAGCACCGGCCGCGCGCAGAATGAAATTTGTCTGCCGACATAGGAATGCAGGAGTCTGCAGAACGTCGACGACGTCGGCCACTTCGTCCATCGGCGTGTCTTCGTGCACATCCGTAAGAATCGGCACATCCAGTTGACGCTTCACTTCAGCGAGTATGCGTAGTCCTTCCTCCATACCGGGGCCGCGGAAGCCATCACGCGAGCTGCGATTCGCTTTGTCAAAGGACGACTTGTAAATGAACGGCATGCCTAAATCTGCACAGATTTCCTTGAGTGTCCCGGCTGTATCGATCGCCATCGCCTCGCTCTCGACGACGCAAGTACCTGCGATCAGGAAGATTGGCTGATCGTTGGCGGCATTGAATCCGCACAGCTTCATGCCTCGGCGACCCTGAGTACTGCCCCTTCATGGTGCTGACGTGCCGCCGTGATGAATCCGATAAACAGTGGATGGCCATCGCGTGGGTTTGACGTAAATTCAGGGTGAAACTGGCTCGCCAGAAACCACGGATGATCGGCAATCTCGACCATTTCGACCAGATCATCGACAGAGGTCCCGGAAAATCGCATTCCCGCCGCCTCAAGTCGCGCCCGATAGTTGTTGTTGACTTCATAACGATGCCGGTGCCGTTCCTCGATGCTCGTTTTGCCGTAATTGGTTGCCGCAAGTGATCCCTTGGCGAGGCTGATAGCCTGCGCCCCCAGCCGCATCGTCCCACCCAGGTCCGATTGCTCGTCGCGCTGCTCCACAGAGCCGGATTGGGTCTGCCATTCCGTGATCAGCGCGATGACGGGGTGTGGCGTGTTCTTGTCGAATTCGGTGCTCATCGCACCGTCGAGACCCGCGAGGTTGCGCGCGGCCTCGATGACCGCCACCTGCATACCCAGGCATATTCCCAGGTACGGCACATTGTTCTCGCGAACGTAGCGCACAGTCTGGATCATGCCTTCGATGCCGCGGTCGCCGAAACCACCTGGCACGACAATCCCATCCATGCCGTGCAGGCAGCCATCGCCCTGTTCCTCGATCTGTTCTGCATCAAAATAATGCACATTGACCCGCGTTCGCGTATGTATGCCGCCGTGCAGCAGGGCTTCGCGCAATGAAATGTACGAATCGCGCAAGTCGACATACTTGCCTACCAATGCCACATTGACTTCGGTCTGCCAGTTCTGTTTGGCCTCAACGATCGAATCCCATTCACTGAGATCGGCCGCCGGAAGATCGAGTCGCAGTTGCCGCGCAACGATGTCATCGAGCCCTTGCTTGTGCATTATGGTTGGAATCTTGTAGAGATCGTCTACATCGTACGCGGAGATAACGGCGTCCTCGCGCACATTCGTGAACAGCGCTATTTTTTTTCTTTGTTCGTCCGGCAGGGGTTTTTCTGAACGACACACGAGGATGTCGGGCTGAATTCCGATCGAGCGCAATTCCTTTACCGAGTGCTGAGTCGGTTTGGTCTTGATCTCCGCCGATGTCGCGATATACGGCACCAGGGTCAGGTGCACGTAGACGACCCGGTCATGGCCATGGTCGACACTCATTTGACGAATGGCCTCCAGGAATGGCAGCGACTCGATATCGCCGACCGTACCGCCTATCTCGACGAGGCAGATATCGGCGTCCCCGGCGCCTTTCATGATGCTGCGCTTGATCTCGTCGGTTATGTGAGGAATGACCTGCACCGTTGCGCCCAGGTAATCGCCACGACGTTCCTTGGCAATGACGGTCTCGTAGATGCGGCCGGTCGTAAAGTTGCTGTTACGCCCACCTTTCGCAGTACGCACGAATCGTTCGTAGTGGCCAAGATCCAGGTCGGTCTCGGTACCGTCGTGAGTGACGAACACCTCACCGTGCTGGAACGGGCTCATCGTACCCGGATCGACATTAATATACGGATCGAGCTTGATCATGCTGATCGACAAGCCACGCGCCTCGAGAATGGCGCCAAGGCATGCCGATGTGATGCCCTTGCCGAGCGAGGAAACGACACCACCGGTGATGAATACAAAGGACGTCATATGCGAGCCTGGAAAAATCTCTGGCAGATACAACAAAGGGCTGGATCAAAAGCACCTGAAATATAGCCTAGTGCTCTTTTCCAACCCTTGGGAATATGCGCCGTCGTTGGATAAAAGACGGCTTAAAACGTTAACAGATCGCCTTATGGGACACAATGAAAGACTAGCCCGGACTAGTGAATTGCGGGTCGATTTGACCAGTGAATCGCCGTCCCCGGCTCGCTCGCCGCATCGGCTGCAATCCATAGATCGGCAGCAGCGACAAGCTTTCCGCCCGCGTACACGAGGGGAATCCGGTCGCGCATCCACGGGACTACGCCTTCTTCTTGAAGTAGTTTCTTGAGTTTCCTCGTATGTGATTGACCATAAGGGCGAAATTTCTCTCCACCACAACGGTATCTCAGCTCGAGACCGCGTTTTACGATCGCGTCAGAAAGGCCGGTTGACGCGTTGGCCTGTAAATGCAGCACACCGAGGCCGGCATCGAGCACGAGATATTCACCCGTAATCGCCCGACCTGTGTCGTCCGGTGTCGCCGATTTCCCGGCCCTGAGTAAATACAGCTGGTTTCGAAAACGGCGAATTTCTGCCCCAGGCCAACGAACCAGGGGCTGGGCATCGTCGCGGGCCGCAATGACCTGCTCGACAACGTGTTGCAGCTGCACTGCCGTCGGGATCGGCAGACCGAGCTTCCGAGCAGCGTAGCGCAGCAGGTTTCGCTGTCGTTCGACTGACATTGCACGCAAGCCGTCAATCGCCAGCCGGTCGAATCTCTCACCAAGCGTCGTGACATCCAATGCTGCGAGTTCGTCCAGCAACTCGCTTGCCTCCCCTGCCAGTTGTGCGCTGCGACTCAAACGAACTGCAACATCGGGCCAACGCGCCTCCAATCGCGTCATGATTTCGTGTCGCAGGTAATTACGGTCAAATTTCTGATCCGTGTTCGAGGGATCGTCGGTCCAGCGCAGGCCAGAAGCTGTCGCATATTCCTGCAGCGCATGGCGCGAAATCCCGAGCAACGGGCGTACCAGCCAACCGCCCGCAAATCGACGCACCGCACCGATTCCGGCCAAGCCGGCCGGGCCACTGCCACGGACCAGGTTCAACAACAGGGTTTCAGCCTGATCATCCTGATGGTGAGCACTGAGCAACCAGTCTCCAGATTCGATGCAGTCCTCCAGTGCCGCATACCTGGCCTCCCTGGCGGCTGCTTCCAGGCCACGACCAGTGTCCCGCTCAACATCAACACGCCTGCTGTCGAGTTCGATGCCAACAGTGGCTGCAAAATCTGCACACGCACGACTCCAAGCCGCCGAGTCATCGTGTAATCCATGATCGATATGTACAGCGATAACCGGCGTGCCGTGTTCTTCCCGACTCGTCGCCAGAGCATGGGTCAAAACGACCGAATCCAGTCCGCCACTGAGTGCGACAACATAGCGCGACGGTTTTCCGGCGATGTCAGACAGTTCTGCGAGGCGGCGGAGCAAGATCTCCGAATTAAACGTCACGCCTCTTTGAATTCGCCGAATCCGGCAAGACGACGCGCTCGATGTTCGAGTAACTGCTCGGCCGATAGCTGGTCAAGTTCCTCGAGTGTTTTTAAGATCGCATTGCGAATGACATCGGCGGTCTGTTGCGGATCGCGGTGTGCGGCACCTAGCGGTTCGGCCAACACTTCGTCAATCAGACCGAATTCGATGAGGTCGGCCGCCGTAATGCGCATCGCTTCAGCCGCATCCTCCGCTTTCTCCTTGCTCTTCCACAGAATTGACGCACATCCCTCCGGAGAGATTACCGAATAAATACTGTACTGGAGCATCAGCAAACGGTCGCCGACACCAATCGCAAGCGCGCCGCCTGAGCCGCCTTCGCCGATTACCACGCATATAATGGGTGTCTTTAGACCTGCCATCAGGTACAAACTACTCGCAATCGCCTCGCTTTGACCTCGTTCTTCGGCGCCGACACCCGGATAGGCTCCCGGTGTGTCGATAAGCGTAACGATGGGCAAAGAAAATTTTTCGGCCATGCGCATCAGGCGCTGTGATTTGCGATAGCCCTCCGGCTTGGGCATGCCGTAATTACGGCGTACACGCTCTTTTGTATCACGACCCTTCTGGTGGCCAATGAACATTACCGCGCGACCGTCGATGCGGCCGATACCGCCGACGATCGCCGGATCGTCGGCGAACATGCGATCGCCGTGCAACTCCTGAAAATCCGGGGCGATCATCTGCAGATAATCAAGTGTATAGGGGCGCATCGGGTGTCTTGCAACTTGCGCTATCTGCCACGCGCTGAGCTTGGAAAAGATGTTCTTAGTCAGCATCTCGCTCTTTTCCTTGAGCTTCGCCACCTCTTCGTTGATATTGATTTCCGAATCGTCGCCGACAAACCGCAGCTCCTCGATTTTTGCTTCGAGCTCTGCAATCGGTCGTTCAAATTCGAGAAAATTAAGATCCATGACAACAACGAAGCCTATATGATTTGCCGGCCCGCTGCGTAGAGCAAGCGTACATTGTCGCTACCGAGCAGTTCGGTCAGTTTGTCACGTAATTCGCGGCTGGGTCGCACCGCCCATTCTGGTCCAAAACTCAGCCGCGCAGCCGCCGTGTCGCCGATGTATTGCACCGAAACCGCACAATGACCCTCGCGATACGGCAACAGCAAGTCGTGCAGCTTGACGAGTAATTCCTCGCCCTGCCCGTTCGGGCTGACATTCAAGACCATGCTTTGTGCCCGGCTCTCGATGACGCGGTCAATGGGCGAGACATTGCTCGCGTTGACGGTCCAGCCGCCGAGAAAATCGTCATAACGCAGCGATCCACTGATCACGACAATTTCTTCCTTCACCAGCAAGTGCTTAAATTCCTGGTAGGCCTCGCGAAACAGGCTCACCTCCATACGTGCGCTGTCATCATCGAGCACGACACTGACCCGGTTACCGCGTTTCTTGATCTCGGCAACAAGCCCGGCAACCGTCACCTCGCGCCGAGGCTGGGCATAGTCGCGCGTGCCCTTCGACGTTTGCGGCGCCGGTTCGGCAGCGAGCTCAGCCAAATTGCCGTCAACAAAATACATCGCATCGGCGCGCACGGCATCGAAGGGGTGACCGCTCAGATAAAGACCCAATGCCTCCTTTTCGTTTCTGAGCAGAACGCGTTCAGGCCATTCGGCAAGATCAACGACAACCGGTGTATCGACCACCGCAGCCGCTTCGTCGAGCCCGAACATATCGTTTTGACCCGCGGCGGCAGCGCGCGCCTGCTGGTCGGCGCTCGCAAGCGCTTCGGGCATCTGCTCGCACAACAGTCGACGCGATTGCTCAAACTCATCCATCGCACCCGCCTTGACCATGGCTTCGAGCGCGCGGCGATTGATCTTGTCATGGTCCACCCGGCGACAGAACTCGGCGAGACTATGAAATGGGCCGTCAGCGTCACGCTCTGCGATCAGCGATTCGACAGCGGCACGTCCGACGCCCTTGATCGCACCGAGGCCATACAGAATGGTCTGCTCGTCGGAGACGCTGAAAGCGTAATTCGAGCGATTGACATTGGGTGCGACTAAGCGCAATTCCTGTTTGTGGCAATCCGCTTTGAGCGTGATGAGTCTGTCCGTGTTGTCGAGATCAGCACTCATCACCGCGGCCATGAATGCAGCCGGATGATGCGCTTTGAGGTACGCGGTCTGATAGGCCAGTACGGCATACGCGGCAGAATGCGATTTATTGAACCCGTAGGCCGCGAACTTCTCCATCAAGTCGAATATTCGTGTTGCGGTGCGCTCCGCGACTCCTCGTTCCGTTGCACCGGACACGAAAATTTCGCGTTGCATTGCCATTTCCTCGGGCTTCTTCTTGCCCATCGCACGTCGCAGCAGATCGGCGCCGGCAAGCGAGTAGCCGGCTAAAAGTTGCGCGATTTGCATCACCTGTTCCTGGTAGAGAATAACGCCGTACGTTTCCTCGAGCAGCGGCTTAAGATCGGGATGCAGATAATCAATATCCGCCTTATTGACGGCATGCCTGTTTCTGATGAAGTCGTCGACCATGCCTGATTGCAATGGTCCCGGTCGAAACAGCGCGACCAGTGCAACGAGGTCATCGAAACGCTCAGGGCGCAGACGCTTGATCAAATCACGCATGCCGCTCGATTCGAGCTGAAAGACAGCCGTTGTCTGTGTACTGCACAGCAGCTCGAAGGTCTTCTTGTCGCGCATTGGAATGCTGTCGATATTCAGCCTGGCCTCGGGATCGGACGCATTGACGATGCGCACAGCCCAATCGATGATTGTCAGAGTCTTGAGACCGAGAAAGTCGAATTTGACCAGCCCGATCGCTTCGACATCGTCCTTGTCGAGTTGCGTAATCGTGTGCGTACTACCTTCTTCACAGTACAACGGCGTGTAGTCGGTCAACTGACTTGGCGCGATTACAACGCCACCTGCGTGTTTACCTGCGTTACGGACGAGGCCTTCGAGCGATCGGGCAAGGTCGATAATGGCCGCTACCTCTTCATCGTCACGATACATCGCCGACAACTCTTCGGTTTGTTCCAGTGCCTTTTCGAGTGTTATGCCGAGATCGAATGGTATGAGTTTGGCGATACGATCGACGAATCCATATGGCTGTCCAAGGACTCTTCCCGTATCCCGAATAACGGCCTTCGCGGCCATTGTGCCAAATGTAATGATCTGGGCGACGCGATCCCGGCCGTATTGCTGCGCAACGTATTCAATGACACGGTCGCGTCCCTGCATGCAGAAATCGACATCGAAATCGGGCATCGACACGCGTTCGGGATTGAGAAATCGCTCGAACAGCAAATCGTGATACAGCGGATCGAGATCGGTGATGCCAAGTACCCAGGAAACCAGCGAGCCGGCACCCGAACCACGTCCCGGGCCAACCGGAATGTCGTTCGCGCGCGCCCAGCGTATGAAATCGGCGACAATCAGGAAGTAGCCCGAAAAACCCATGCTGACGATGACATTAAGCTCGGTCGCCAGACGCGCGAGGTAGGGGGCGCTGACTGCGTCTCTTTCATTGGCTGCGGTCGCCTCTTTCTCGAATTTCCGCTCAAGCTGCACCGCCAGGCCACGTCGCGCTTCTGCCTCCAGAAACACTTTCTCGGTTTGCCCGTCGGGCACGGGAAACGCAGGCAACACGCTTTTGCCGAGTTCCAGATCCAGGTTGCACCGCCGCGCAATCTCGTGGGAATTCTCAATCGCCTCAGGAATATCAGCGAATAATTCGCCCATCTCGGCCGCACTGCGCAGGTACTGATCATCGCTGTAATTGCGTGGGCGATCTGCATCGGCCAGTACGCGGCCCTCCTGAATGCAAACACGCGCCTCATGCGCGTTGTAATCATCGCGGCTCAAAAATCGCACGTCATTAGTGGCCACAACACCGATGCCGGCCTCACTCGCCAGGCTCAGACTTGCCTGCACACATTCTTCCTCGGCCTTACGCCCCGTGCGAATGAGCTCGAGGTAGTAGCGATCGCCAAATATGGCACGCCAGTCGGACGCCAGATTGCGCGCCCGATCTTCGTGACCGTTGATAAGTGCACGGCCAACATCGCCGTGCATGCCGCCCGACAATGCGATTAAGCCCTCGCAACTATCGCGAATCAGCCATTCGCGTCGCGCAAGCGGTTCACCACGTCGTTGACCTTCGAGATAGGTCCTGGTCAGAAGTCGAGAGAGATTGCGATATCCCATGGTGTTCTGGCAAAGCAGGATGAGCGAATAAGGTTTGTCTTGTTCATCGTCAGTTGCGATACGCAAGTCCGCGCCGATAATCGGCTTGACGCCGACGGCCATAGCTTTTTTGAAAAACTTCACCATGCCGAACAGGTTGTTCTGGTCCGTGAGCGCGACAGCTGGCATCCCGCCCGTCGCGCATCGTTGCATCAGCTCGGCAATACGGACGGTACTGTCCACGAGCGAATACTCGGTATGCAGATGCAGGTGAACGAAGGCTTTGCTCGTCATCTCACCAACCTCAGCGGTGCGAAGCTGCGACGATGCTGTTCGCACGGACCGTACCGCTGCAGGCGATCGCGGTGAACCTCCGTGCCATAGCCCTTGTGGCTCGCGAACTCGTAGTTCGGGTAGAGACTGTCCATCTTGACCATGATTCGATCGCGTGTCGTCTTGGCGATTATCGACGCCGCACTGATTTCAGGTACGCTTGCGTCTCCGCCAATGATTGCTTCGCCATCGAATTGGTGATCGCGAAACCTCAGGTCGGGCAATCGATTACCATCGACTCGAATAGCGGCGGGCACCACCGCAAGACCCAGTATCGCTCGTCGCATCGCCAGCATCGTTGCCGCCAGAATATTCAGCGCATCGATCTCGGCTGCATCCGCCCACGCGACCGACCACGACATGGCCCGCTCGCGTATCTCTCGGGCCAGCACCTCGCGCCGCTGCGCACTGAGTTTCTTTGAGTCGTCGAGCCCGTGAATGGGCCGATCGGGATGCAGGATCACAGCTGCGGCGACGACCGGCCCCGCGAGCGGGCCCCGGCCTGCCTCATCGACTCCGGCGATAGGTCCTTGGAATTCAAACAGTTGTGCTTGTTGCATCGTCGGCCGGGTGGCTGCACTTCATCTACGCGAACGGGCTCACAGTATCTGGTGCCACTGCTGCTTATGCAACACAAAATCCTCCCGAATTCCTCAGCTAGTCATCAGCAGGACATCAGGCACTGTTAGCGTCGTTATCTGAGACTACAGGTGCGGATTCAGACCCGAATCCGCTGCGAGACAAACTGGAGAGAACTCATGAAAACGAGACGTGGCTTGAAAAATTCTTTATATCAGCTGGCAGTGTTCAGCCTGTTAATAATGCTGTCCGCGTGTGGCGGCGATGACAAGAAAAAGGGGCCGTCTATTTGTAAGGAAAGCCTGTTTTTTCTCATCGTATGCGCTTTTGGTTCAAGCGGATCTGCACCAGACAAGGGACAGGATTCGGGCACCTATTCAATTGACACTGGCAAGAACGCCACAGAATCAGGAGAACTTGGCGAAATCGACGAATATGAGCCGAACAACCTGCTCGACAACGCCAATATCGTGATTTTTCCCGGCGGTTCTGCAAGCACAGGCGAGGGAATTCGGTTACATGGCAGCGTGCACAGCACAGATGATATTGCAGATTATTTTATCTTTACGCCAAAACACAGCAGTGCACACCATATTTATCTTTGTGCTGATACTTGTAACGAGAGCGTCGAAGACGAATCCGTGTACATCATGATTTACGACCAGAACCAGACCACGATTGCGAGTACGCCAGTCGGGACCATGGCCAGGCAAGAGTTCACCGTGGAGCTTACCGCGGGCATTGCTTACTACATCGAAGTGAACGGCTACGCCGCAACGGATCGATACGACTACCTGTTGGCCGTGATTGATTAGCTCATTCGGTTTCTGTACTGACAATCAGCCTGCAATTCGATCAGCACTCAATGTCCACTTTGCCGAAAAGCGGTCGTTCAGATTCGATGAAAAACCTCAATCTGACAGGCCGCTAACGGCCGAGGCTGTGTGAAAACTCTGCAACATACACACTAGAAGTCGCCTCCAAATACATCGTGAGACGCTGTTGACTGCCCTACGAGCCGATAGCGCCTTGTTAGTAAGCAACTGGCCTCAATTGAAAATCCGCCTAGCCTGAAAACAATCTCGAGAGGTTGATTTTGAGTTTTCACACAGCCTCGGCCAGGAGCGGACATTCCCGGAGCAAGAAAACCCCGGCGCGTGGACTGTTCAATAAACGTGGGCTTCTGGAAAAAGTGCTTCTATTCTATTTATATTCCATACTCGGTGTTGAATTTTTTCAGGGAGAAGCGATGAACTCATTTAAATTGAGCGGGATAGCCATTGCCGCTGGCGGCGTGTCCTTGATTATCGTCAACGCCGTTTTTACGCCGATGCTGGACTTCGATGTTCCCTTCCCCGCGATGATGGCCTCAAAGGCCTTTTTGTGGCGGTTAAGCTTGGCGGCCCTGACCGTTTTCTTATTGATGATTGGCTCCCCCGGTCTTTACGCTTACCAAACT
>JADFNV010000067.1 GCA_022563195.1 Pseudomonadota bacterium | reverse complement strand
TCGATGCCGGGGACCAGGGGATCTTTCACATCTCCGACGCAGGCGATGACGCCATGACGCTCGGGGCGATAATCGGCTCGGTCTATGAATCGTTTCTCGGGGATCCGCGATTCGCCAGGCAGCGAATTCTCAAACCGCTGTTTTGCGACCAGGAATCGTTCGACACGCTGGTCGAAAGCATCAGTCAGTTTGGCGGCGCCGTGTCGCAGGCGCTGGACAGCATCGCGCCGTTCGCGCCGCAACTCTACAGCGACAAGGACGTGCAGACGAACCGTTCGACCGAAGCGCTCGGCGGGCTGCGCACGCCGAACTCGAAAGAATTATTGAGCGCCGTAAGCAATTACCTCGTCGACACACGGTGGGGACTGAAAACTCCAGAGCGGGGTAACGTCCGGTGAGGCTGCACGCGCTGGAAAAATGGGTAACCGAGTGTCTTGACACGCCGATGATGGTCGTTCGCTCGGACGCAACAATGGAGAAAACACGATTGAATCAGGCGGAGAGCAAGCGATTCAATAAGCTGCGGCACGAGCGGCGCAGACGCGACTGGCTGCTGGGCCGCAACGCCCTGAAACAGCTGCTCACGGCCCTCGATCGCGGTGACGACACCACGGCCATCACCTTCCCCGATCGTCAGGTTTCGCTGACGCATGGCGGCGATACCGCATTCGCGGCGGGCACAACCACTGCAAGCCTCGGCATTGGCATCGATTACGAGCCCTTACGAGAGATCGATACTCGTATCGCGCGCTGGTTCCTCAACGAGGCAGAAACAAATTGGCTGAATGAACAACTCGAGTGTAATCGCGTCGCTCAGCTTGTCCGTCTCTGGACGGTCAAGGAAGCGGCGTTTAAGAGCTACCCGGATAACACAGGAATGACACTCAAGGAGTTCTCGATTATCGATGCGGCGGGTGCAGTCACCAGCGTCGTCGCGACCGGACACGGGGCGTGCATCCAGGCCGCCTGCTGCGCCTGCCAAGCGGGCTATATGTCCATCGCAATCTTTCGGGAGTCACCATGAAAATCGATGAGAGTCTGCACTGGATCCTGAGTTTCTACCGTACGTCAGAAATCAGCGGTGCGCTGTTCTTCGGCGAGCTTGCGCGCTCCTTGCGACCGTCTGCCATACAACAAGACATGACGCGTCAATTTGCTGATGAGGCAAATCACGCACGCTATTGGACAGATTGTCTCGCGAAGTTCGGGGTCGAGCCACTAAAGCTCCCCACGGCCTATCAGAATCAGTATCTCGCGGCAGCCGGGATGCCGACGAATCTGATGGAGATCCTCGCGATTACCCAGGTGTTCGAGAAACGTGTCGTCAGCCAGTACACGCTGCATGCGAAGTCTCCCAACGTCCCGGATATTGTCGGTGAAACGATCGAAACGATCATGAAGGACGAGAAATGGCACATAGAGTGGATACGCGATGCACTGAAGGACATGGAAACGGAATACGGAGCGGACAACATCAAAGACACCCTGAAACGATTCACGCTTGCCGACCGCGAGGTCTACCAGAAGACAACGCTGGAGCATCAGGAGCGCATCGGGGACTTACGGCTGGCGAGAAGATAACAAGGACAGGATTATGAGTAACAAAGAACGCGTGAGAGATAAGATCGCTGAGATTCTGGGTCACACACCCCAGATCGTCGTGGACGATGTCGTGCTTACCGATCTGGTGAACAGCTCGTTCCTGCTGGTTGAGCTGGTGATCGAACTGCAGGAGGAGTTCGACGTCCGTTTTCAACAGGTCGACATGAACGAAGTGGCGACGGTGGGTCAATTGCTCGACCTCGTCGACAGCCGCATGGGCGAGAACTCGCCGGGCTAGCATGTCGTTCTTCGAATCGGTTTATATGCAGGTGCAAATGGCGGCGCAGCGCCATGCGCCTGCTGTGATCGCAGTTCTCGGTCTGACATTTGTACTCGCAACGGCTGGCCTCATGTCGCTGGAGCTTGACATGTCATTCCGCCCGCTGTTCGCAAGTGGCGCCGACATCGCGGAACCCACTGAGGAGTTCGAACAGGTATTCGGTCAATCCTCGGGCGCGTGGATTATTGCGATACTCGAGAACGGCGGCAGTACAACGCCGGAATTCGTTCGTGCAACGGCGCGACTGTCAGAACTTGCGCGTGACATACCGCAAGTCACAGAGGTCCTGAGTCTCACGACAGTGCGGATCGCGCAATGGAATCGCGGCGCGCTGTCTTTAGTCGCACCGATACCGGCGTATTTGCTGGATCCTGCTGAGCAAGAGGAGTTGGAATACCAGTACGACGACTTGCTGGACGGCACACGCTTCGTGAACTGGCTGGTATCTGCCGATGGACGGAGGCTAATGCTGGCTGCCCGATTGGATTTACCTCTCGATGATCTCGACGGCCGCCGCGGCGTCGTCAACGAGTTCGAAGCGCTGCTGCGCGCCGAGGCGCCGGCTGATATCAATCTTCATTTCAGCGGCGTCTCGATTGTCGAACTGGCCTACGAACGGCAGGTGCTCAAAGACCAGCTAATCGCGACAGCGATAACGAGCATCGTGCTGATGTTGCTGCTGTATTGGGCCTTTGGCAATGTCCGATCGGTCCTTGTCTGCCTCACACCGGTAACACTCGCAATTCCAGCGACACTGGGAATCATGGGCTGGCTGGGACTGCCAGTGACAATTATCAATACGGTTATTCCCGCAATAATCCTGGTCATCGGCGTCGCCGACGCCGTGCATATGCTGACCGCCTGGTTCGAGGCGCGCAACGATGGCGAGGACAAGATTGGCGCGACCCGAAGTATGCTTGCGGCGACCGGCAAAGCGTGTTTCTTCACGACCGTGACGACGATGGGCGGCTTCGTCGCGTTATACAGCGCAAAGCTCGTGTCTGTCGGTAACTTCGGTTTAGCCGTCGCGATCGGTATCTTTGTCGCCTGGCTCGCCAATCAGATTCTTCTGCCCTGGATGCTGCGCCGTATAAATGCAGGCAACGGGCTTCCTGCGGGTCGGGTGAACTGGTTTGCGGATAAAGCGATCACCGCAGCGCTGCGACACGCGGTCGCGAGACCGCGTCGCATAATTGCCGCGGGTTTTCTCTTCGCCGTGGCGTGTTGCGCCATGATCCCATCACTCGATATCGATCAGCGATTCAACGAGGAACTGCCGGATGCGCATCCGATCACTCGCGCCCAGCAGATACTCGAACGCGATTTTGGCGGATTCCTGGGACCTGAAATCAGTATTCGGCGGGCCGGCGGTGCGAGCATCATCGACGACGCGTCACTGCAACAACTCGGACGTTTCGTCAGCGCGCTTCGTGAGCTGCCGGAAACGCAGCACGTCTGGTCGATCCGGGATGTTTTGCCGCGACAGGTACCATCAGCCGAAAGGGCAGAAGCGTTGAGCGCCATGCGTGCAGCACCCGCCTTAACGCAGCAAGTACGCGAGCTCATCAATGAAGAAAACAACCGACTGGCCGTGATCGTACGCATCGGCGACATCGGCACACAGCGGGCCGGCGAGTATCACGCTGAAATCGAGCGATTGGCGGGCGAAATGTGGGGTGCCGAATACCATGTCGAAATCGTCGGTCAATGGTGGCTCGCGCAACACGGTATGCGGCTTCTGCTTCGTGACATGCTAACCAGTCTCGCAACCGCAATGCTCATCGTATTGCCATTGATGTGGCTTGCTCTAAAAGAACCACGCTTGTTCGCCGCGGCCGCTGTCACGAATCTGCTGCCGCTTGTTTTGCCGTTGGCCTTCATGGCCGCAACCGGTATTACACTTCGCATTGGCACTGCGGTCGTGCTCGCGATCGCGCTTGGGATTGTCGTCGACAACACTTTGCACATCATTATTCGCGTGCGCGCACAACTTACGGCCGGCGGCGATACGCGGGAGCAAGTGTATCGCGCGATGCAAGGCACGGGGCGCGCCATCATCTTCACCACCCTCGCGCTCGTTGGCGGGTTCCTGAGCATGCTGAGCAATCAGTTACTGGCCATTCGGGACATGGGCCTCGTCGCCGCCGTGACCATCATCGGCGCGATGCTGGCAGACTTACTGTTTTTGCCTGCTTTATACGTTGTGCTAAGCACCAACAGTGCCAGCGCCGGCGATATCGAAGGACTGTCACCCGACGGTACCGACTCACACACGACACGGCATTTAAAGGCGCTGTCACACAATTGACTTGCGCGGCGCCTCCTATTCTCTTGAGTAACGATGTACCACGGCCAGTTAGTGCGGGAGTTTTGCGTGACTGAGTCGTGCTCCGTTATGCATTGTGGTGCAGATTAGGCAACGGGCGCCCCAACAGTCTTTCTTTTATAACAACAAGTTACAGTTCAAGAACCTAACTTCGAACCAGGTGGTCGGGAGTTCGAATCTCTCCGGGCGCGCAAAATAAAGAAGGGGTCCCAACGGGGCCCCTTTTTTATTTAGTGTGTTTTGGATGCCGATGAGGGCTACTGTTCGACAAAACGCGTTAGCGTTTTGGACGCCGAAGGCGGGCCGGAGGCCCGAGAATCGCCTGGGGCGATTCGAGTCAATCTCTCCGGGCGCGCAAAATAAAGAAGGGGTCCCAACGGGGCCCCTTTTTTATTTAGTGTGTTTTGGATGACGATGAGGGCTACTGTTCGACAAAACGCGATAGCGTTTTGGACGCCGAAGGGAGACTGTGCAGTTAACTGTGTAAGCGCTAATTCATGATTGAAAATTCAATTCACCGTCGTATTGAATGGCAAACTGGTTGAGTGCATTTTTCCAGTCTCTGACCGGCCGCTTCCAGCGTTTTGATGCCTCCATTGCCGAAAGATACACCACTTTGAGTGCCGCCGTGTCGCTTGGAAAAAGTTTCCGCTTGCGCACCGATTTTCGAATGACGCTATTCAACGATTCAGTCGCGTTGGTTGTATAAATAACTTTACGAATCTCCGGCGGATAATAAAAAATCGTAATCAGGTTCGGCCAGTGCCGGCGCCAGATTCTGCCAATGGACGGGAATTTCGACTCCCATTTCTCACAAAAGGCATCGAGCTCAGCTTCGGCATCATCGACCGTTGCGGACTGATAGATGCGCTTGAGATCAGCCGCCACCGTTTTGCGATCCTTCCAGGCGACAAAGTTCAGGCTGTTGCGCATCATGTGAACAATGCACAGCTGGATCGTGTGCCTCGTAGCCCAGATGATCCGTCATCTCCGCTTTCAGCGCCGTCTCGATCAGCGTCTTGGTTAAGGTTCGCGTCACTGCCTCCAGATCAGCTTCCGTTTTTACCCCTTTGGCCATCTCCCGGGCCAGCGCTTCTATTTCTTCTTGTTTCATCGCTTTGCTCTGCATCCCACTTCTCCTTCAACATAGTGGATATACAGCGCTTACACACTTTTATTTACAGTTTCCGATTTCGCCCCACAATGCACAACAATGCACAGCTGATGTCGGAAATTTGTCGGAACTACCCTCTCTTAATGCACGCGCTTACGTCACGACATAAGCACCCCAACAACAGCTATTGAGTTGTAAATCCGAAGTCCACCAAGATTTCCTGACAACCAGAATCTGAAAGGCAGCTACTGTCAGAAGCAGTCGTTCAAACGGCTACAAAAACCCGAGCACGAAGGGCTCAATTCGGCCAGATGGAGATGTTCGAATCTACCGGGCCATCAATGCCGCCGCCGCCTTGCCTGGGCGCGAAGGTGTCTTTGTACGGGGTTTTCAGCTCCGTGAATCTTTCGCTCGCTACGTTCCCATTTCCATGCGCGCCAGATCAATGCTCCGGCTGCGATAATAAGAAAAAACAGAAGAATCGGGTGGCGATCTGGATTCGTGCCTCCGATGAAGAACACCAAAACACCAAGTTGAACAATCACGATAAAGCGTTTGACCAGTCTCTTACCAACTCGTGACGTGGTTCGCGCATCTTCTGCCCCCTTTCCGTCGTCGTTGCTGTCTTCCTGCTGGTCGTGGTTATCTTCTATTGCGAGACCAGACATTGTTTTGAAGTACGTCGAGGTAAATATACTGATAGCACCAAGTGCCAGCAGGCCCAGGGTGCCGAAGATGGCTATGATTGCAAGAGGGTTTTGGTCGAGAGATCCACCCCACTCGAAGACCTTTAGGGCCATGATGATCATGATGACTCCGATCACCAGAAAAAAAATCGAAGCCGGAGATTTCTTCTTCATTTTTCCCACCAAAATTCGAAGTTTGTAATAGTAGAGCAAATGTCCGCTTTTGAGTGTAAAGTCGACGCCCAACAAGAATTCTCGGTAACCCAAAAACCCATTAATTTGCGTACCTGCTATCCGCTACTCTGGTTCACAGGTTTGGCTTCGTTGTCGTTAGTGCTTGATCGTACTTAGACATCGGACAAAATGTTGTATGGTTTCGGAGCCGATACTATTTGGAGCATTTAAGAATTCAGCTTACGGACCGGAATGTCAGGTAGGCAGACCACGGTCTCGAAAGTCGTTAATCCATTGGATCGCCTTATTAATGTCTTCGGCTGTCCGATCCAGGGAGCTGGGACCAAGAGAAATTATTCGTTTGCGACGATCGGTCCTGTCTGGTCGATCCGATACCCAGCCATCCCTCTGGAGATTTGTTACGATCCGACTGACCGTGGATTTTGGAATTCCGGTCGCTTTGTAAAGGGCGGTCACGCTGCAGGACCGTCCTTTGCTATGGCATAAAATGACCTGATTTATGACGCGCAATTCATTGAGCGTAGAGGCGCCGCCGTACTTCTCGGTCAACATTCTGAACAGATTTTTTGCATATTCGACAACGACGTGAGCCGTTACTTCGTGTGGATTATTTGACATAGATCGCTTCAGACCTCTTCAACCCATATTGAAGGTGGCATACTGATAGCTCTCGGCATCGAATACTTGTCAGATACGGTCAACGTAATGTCATACGACGTCTTTTAAGATCTCGGGCTGGCCAATCGACTTGGCGGTCATCCACAGGAGAACGAACGTCTGCTTTGGGTTGCGATTTCAATCGGTCGACGCAACAACTAGTCTCTAATTATAGAGAGGAGGATGTTGCTAATGAAGTATCCAGCAAGAATTTATTACACGGAAGCCGATAAATCATTGATGTGGGATCGCTGGCTGGCTTAAATATGCGTATCCGGACGACGAGAACTTCCAGGTGTCACACGAGACGATCTATCGAAGCCTCTTCATTCAGGCCCGCGGGGCCTTGAAGAAAGAGCTGTTGCAGCACTTGCGGCATACGTGGGCGATGCGTCGCGGGCGTAGTCACACGCAGAAGACGGCCACGCATGGCCGCATCAAGGACACGGTATCGATCCGGGAACGGCCAGCGTCAGTCGAAGATCGCGCTGTACCGGGACACTGGGAAGGTGATTTGATCATCGGTAGCCATAACAGCCAAATCGCGACCTTGGTTGAGCGTCAAACGCGTTACGTGATGCTCGTCAGAGTGCCCAGCAAAGACACCAAGACCGTCATTAATGCGCTCATCAAGCATGCGCACAAGTTTACCCCAAGGGCACGTGGATCGCGGGAACTCTACAAATCGTTGACCTGGGATCGTGGCAAGGAAATGGCGGATCACCAACGCTTCAGCTTGGATACCGACATCAAAGTGTACTTTTGTGATCCGAGAAGCCCTTGGCAACGGGGTTCGAACGAGAACACCAACGGTCTGCTGAGGCAATACTTCCCGAAAGGTATGGATCTATCGAACATCCATCAAAACAGATTGAATGCGGTTGCACGACAACTCAACGAACGACCGAGAAAAACGCTAGACTTTAGAACACCGGCTGAACGATTTAACCAATGTGTTGCATCGACCGGTTGAAACCGCAACCCATTGCAGACGTTTGTCGCTACAAATATATTTGGAAGATCGCATTCGGGATGGAACGATTGAAAGACAGGATTGCCATTATCAAAGGTGGTGCAAGTGGGAGGCGAGGATAGGGAACCGGAGAAACCACGATCGTTTGGCATGCGCCAGCGTGAGGATTTCGATGTCTGCGTGATTGGCACGGGAGCCGGCGGCGGTGTCATGATCGATCAACTCACCGCGGCGGGTTTTCGGGTAGTCGCATTGCAGCGAGGACCGTATCTGCAGACCTCTGACTTCAACGACGACGAGTTGCAGACGTTCTGGCGCGACGACGTGTTTTCACCAGATCAGGTGGAGACTTGGCGAATCGACGATCAAAGTTCTACTGAAACCGGACGCTTCACCAGCGTGGCCTACTGCGTGGGCGGGACCATGACCCACTGGGCCGCCTGGTCGTGGCGCTTCCGACCCGACGAGTTCAAGGTACTCTCAACGGAAGGCCCACTGGCGGGCGCAAGCCTGGCTGACTGGCCCGTCACCTACGACGAGATGGAACCGTATTACGAGCGTGCCGAATGGGAATTTGGCGTGTCCGGAGATGCCAGTGCGAATCCATTTGGTGCCCCGCGGAAGCGCGGCTATCCCAACCCGCCGCACCCGGATCGCACCGCCAGCACGCGCTTCAAGCAAGCTACGAGGAAACTTGGTTACCATCCCTTTCCCACCCCGATGGCGATCAATTCGCGTAGCTACGGCGGGCGACCTGGCTGCATCTATGGCGGAGCCTGCGGCGGCTATGGCTGCCCGATTCACGCCAAGGGCACGACCTACGCGATTTCTATCCCCAGGGCGCTGGCGACGGGGCGGCTCGATTTGAGGGCTAATTCCATGGCTTGCGAAATTACCGTGGGGCCGGATGGCCGCGCACGCGGTGTGCGTTATCTGGATGAGGACAGGAGAGAGAAAGAGGTTTTTGCGCAACATATCGTGGTTGCAGGCAACGCGATCGGCACGGCCCATCTTCTGCTCATGTCGAAATCGGCCGTGTTCCCGCAAGGTCTGGCAAATTCGAGCGGCCTGGTGGGCCGTAATCTAATGTTTCATCACGCCGTAGGCCTGAATCTCACCGTTGATGAACCGGCGTTTTCGTTTACCGGGCTGGAGACTCACGCTGCCATCGACGATCTGCATCCCAGTGACCCCAAGCGTGGGTTTATTCGCGGCGGCGTCGTGGTTGAATGTAATTTTCCAGCCAGGCAACCACTGACCTATGCGCTGCTCGGACAGTCCGGCTATCCCGGCATGGAACAATCCTGGGGGCAGGAGTTCAAGGACTACCTCAGGAATTTTCCGCGCACCGTGGGTTTGAATATGGTGCTCGAAGATCTGCCCATGGAGGACAACCGGGTGGATCTGGACCCCGATGTGAAAGATGGCTTCGGGTTGCCAGCACCGCGTATCACCCATCGCCAGCACCCCAATGACCTCACCATGAGTCGCTGGTACGGCGATCGACTGATGGAAATTGCCGATGCCGCCGGCGCCATTGAGAAATGGTCATGGTATTCGTTTACTAAAGATGAACCGGCAGTCAAGGGTAGCGCGCACCTCCACGGCACCTGTCGTATGGGAAACGATCCCGAGCGCTCGGTTGTGGACCGCTGGTGTCGCAGCCACGACGTTCGTAACCTGTGGATGGTGGATGGCAGCGTTTTTCCCACGTCCGGAGGGTACAACCCGACCCTGACCATTCTTGCTAATTCCTACCGGGTGGCAGATCACTTCGTGGGGGAGGCCCGTAAGGGCAACCTCTAGCAGGAATTACCGCCAAGGAATCTGCCATGTCAAAGACACTGACCCGTCGCGAAATCATGCTCCAGGGTGCGCTGTATGGCGGCACTCTTTGGTTGCTCGGCAATGTGCCTCGACCCCTGGCCGCTAGTGCCGCCAGTGAATCGACCGCGCCCGCGGTGATGAGCGCAACGGAATGGAATACGGTAGAGGCGATCACCGGGCGGATCATTCCCATCGATCACGAGCCCGGCGCCATTGAAGCCAATTGCGTGAACTTTATCGACAAGGCACTGCTGCACGAAGACGCGGAACTGAAGCCGACCTATCACGCCGGTGTTCGCGGCATCGATGCGGTGTCCAACCACCGCTTTGGCAAGGTCTTCGCCGAGCTCGACGACGACGATCAGGACGCGGTGCTTACAACCATTGCCGCAGCAACGCCCGCCGCAGGCTGGCCAGAAGGAGAGATTAGCCAGCAGGACTTTTTTGAGACCGTGCGTGAACACACCGTCATCGGCTTTCTTGCGAATCCGAAATACGGTGGCAACCGGGACTACATTGGCTGGAAGGTCATCGGGTATCCGGGCCCACGTCACATGCGAGGCGGCTATACGCCGGAGCAAATGGTCGGCAAGCAGAAGATCAAGGCAAGTTGGGACGGCGAGATCTGACCAACACCCGAAATAAGAAATAGAAAAATGCAATGTAACAATCGAGTTCACTCGGACTGGCTATATTGATCGGCTGCTTCTGGCCGACTGGCGACCTTGAAGTGATTTCAAATTACCTGCTATTAACGACTGCTAAGCGTGAGAACTGACATTCGAAATGCAACATCTGGAAAATGATGCACTGCGGGACTGCTTTGCATTCGACAGGAGCCCCTGAGATGATGAAGGCTCAAGGGGCTGCAGGTGACTGCGATCTCAACCGATCGACGCAACACATTCAGCAAATTTTTCTGCTGGTGAATAGAATTGTAACGTTTCTCGTGGTCGTTCGTTAAGTTGTCTTGCAACCGCATTCAGTTTGTTCTGATGAATGTTTG
>JADFNV010000066.1 GCA_022563195.1 Pseudomonadota bacterium | reverse complement strand
CACCGTTGCGGCGTAACGTAACGATCGCTGAAGTCGGCAATACCGCCGCATTTTTGTGTTCGGATCTCGCCAGCGGTATTACCGGCGAGACCACGTTCGTCGACGCGGGCTCGAACATCATGGCGATGGTCTTCGACGAGGATTGATCTGCGGCGCACTGTTGGAGCGGGCTGTAGGAGCCCGCCATGCGGGCGATTACCGCGGTGCTTTTTATGTCGAGTGGAAATCGCGGGCATGGCCCGCTCCTACTAATTCGCGGAATCTATAGCGACGTTGGTCTCCTCGCCCTGGAGGCGCGCAATAATCGTCGCACAGGTTGCATCGCCCCAGATATTGACGCTCGTCCTCGCCATGTCGAGGATGCGATCGAACACCATGAGCACGCCCAGCGCTTCAATGGGCAAACCGATTGCAGTCAGTATGATCGCAATGGCGACCAGAGAAGCCGACGGCACGCCGGCAACGCCGATCGATGTCATCAGTGCGATCGCTACGATCGAGAACTGCACACCGAATGTCAGCTCGAGCCCGTAGGCCTGGGCGATAAACATCGCAGCCGCACATTCATACAACGCTGTGCCGTCCATATTCACCGTGGCACCCAGCGGCAGCACGAAACTCGATACCTTATTCGAAACGCCCACGTTTTCCTCAACGCTTTTGATGGTCACGGGCAGTGTGGCCGACGACGACGCGGTCGAAAACGCCGTCAGCATCGCCTTGGCAACGCCGCGCATGGTCTTGTACGGTCTGACGCGCCCGACGACGCGCAACAGGATGGGTAAGGTCACAAATGCATGAATAGAGAGCGCGGCGAGCACGGACAGGGCGAACACCGCAAGCGGGCCCGTTGCCTTGTAGCCGGCATTTGCGATCACGGCTGCGACGAGTCCGAATACGCCGATCGGTGCGAACTTCATGATCCATTCGGTCATGCGCATCATGACGTGAAACAGGCCGTCCCAGAATTTGAACAACGGGTCGGCATATTCTTTACCGATCTGAGTCATGAAGTAGCCGAACAGGATGGAGAAGAAAATAATGCCGAGCATCTGGCCTTCAACGGCGGCCGCAACGATATTGGGCGGCACCATGCGCAGGAAAACCTCCGCCACATCGCCCACGCCCTTGCCCGCCACCGATGCCTCGAGATCCGCCGTCGACGCCTCGAGCGCAAGCAGCTCTTTCGCCGGCTCGCCGTCAACGTAGCCCGGCCCCACGGCGTTGATGATGACGAGACCCACGAGGATCGCCGCCAGCGTGGACGTCGCATAGAACAGCAAAGTTTTGCCGCCCAACGCGCCGAGGTTGCCGCTCGAACCGATTCCGGCAACACCGACGATGATCGAAGACATGATCAGCGGCACGATGATCATTCTCAATCCATTAAGGAAGAGCGTGCCGACATACTCAAAGATCGAGATGTAGGAAATGCTGAATAGCGTCGGATCCAGGCCTGTCGACGCACGGTACTCGAAGACGATTCCGCCGATGATGCCGGCAGCGATAATTGCGATCAGGATCTGCCAGTGCAGCTCGAGCTTTCGCATAGCGCCCCTTGCAGGCGCTGCAATTCTCCAGCGCCGTTATGGATTTATTATGCGCCGAGCTTACTGCAACAGGTCCGACACGGCCAGTAAGTCCTGGTTAATGATGATGTTGGCCTGATGGTATAGCGATTGCACAAACGCGGTGTAGTCGCCACCACCGCTCTGCTGGGCGAGATTCAGCTTGCCGGCATCGCGTTCCGCCTGCGGAATCGTCTGCGGCCTGCCCGGCAATACGGCTTCAAGGCTGAATACTGTGACTCCGCCATCGGCATTCGAGACGCGGCCGGTCACGGGTGCATTCTGCGCCGGCTTGCTGGCCATAAAAACTTGAAACGACACCGCTTGATCAAGGTCGGCGTCCTGACGGCCAATGAGCTGTGGCACGGACGCGATTGCACCTGCAGCTGCAGCGGCCGGAGCGAACAATTCGCCCGCATCGAGCGCCTGCATGAGTTGCCCCACCCGATCAGACACGATGCTCCTGGCCTGCTGCGTGCCAATTGATTCAACGATCTGATCGCGAACGTCCTCGAGCGGCTGACGCGCCGCCGCATGATGCTGCGCGACATTAAAGATGACCGAACGATTGGCATCGAGCTCGATGACTTCCGACACTTCACCATCCGCGATGACACGCGCGTCGAATACCGCATCGATTGCAGCCTGGTTGTTGCCGAATGGCTCGCCGCCGGATCGTGAAAATCCGGTTGCCGTTTGCACCTCGAGACCGACTGCGGCCGAGATCGCCTGCATGTCGGCGTAATCGAACAAGGCATCGGACAGCTGTCGCTCCAGCTCGCGAAATGCGTCTTCGGTCTGGCCTTCACGCAGCTCGGTCAGCAATTCACCGCGAACCTGCTCGAGCGGCAACGGTCCCTGCTCGAGAATCTCGTCGAGACGCACGATGTGGAATCCGAAGTCGCTCCTGATGGGTCCGTCAAATTCGCCTTCACTCAGCGCAAAAATCGCACCGCCCAGCTCACCGGGCAATTGCGTTAGCGTCAACGCACCCAGGTCGCCGCCCGCCGCCGCCGTACCGCCATCTTTCGAATATTCCTGCGCCAGCTCCGCGAACGATTCGCCGGCCTGAGCGCGTGCCAGCAGATCGCTGGCCATCACTTCAGCCGCCTCTTCATCGTCATCGAACAGAATCAGAATGTGACGCGCGCGGCGCTGCTCGTCTTGCAGGTAGCGACTCTGCGTGTCCAGGTAATAGTCCTGCAATGCTTGCTCGGAAATATCGATCGTCACCGCCACCGCATCGCGTCGCACCTCGATGAACTCAATATCGACAGTTTCGGACGTCAGAAACATCGTGTCATTGTCGTCGTAGAACGTCGCAACCATGGCGTCGGTCACCGCGATTCCTTCTTTCGCGCTATTGATGTCAAACCTTGCGAATGAGACCAGCCGCTGCTCCGCAATCAGGTTCAGGTAGCGACGGTATTCGGCTGGCGTGATCACGGCCGTAGCACCGATGGCACGTCGCAGTTGATCCTCGCGCAATGTCCGACGCTGAGATTCTTCGAATTGCGATGCATCCAGGCCATTTTGTGCCAGCACCGAGTAGTACGTTTCTTTATCGAACACGCCATCGACCTGGAAAGCAGGCACGCTTTGAATCTTATCGGTCACCAGCTGGTCACTGATCTGATGACCGGATTCGATCAGGTACAACTCCACCAGGCGCTCGCGGATCAGCGAATCGAGGATGCGCTGACGAATCTGCACTTGGAATTCGTTCGGCAATTGCGCCCAGCTCGGATTCTGTTCGAGCTGTTGCCGGTAGACATTTTCCAGTTGATTGATGCCGATATCGCTGCCATCAACCCTGGCAGCATACGACGACGAACCACCGCTGCCGGGGTTGAAACCGACGAACATGAACGGAATGCCGATCAGCAGCAGCACCGCGATGGCACGGCCCCCGGTAAATTTCTCGCGTATCTTTTGCAGCATAGGAATTCTGTGGGTCTCGTGTGGGCGACGGATTCTACTTTAATTCGCAGATAAAAAAAGCCAGGGCCCCTGACGGGACCCTGGACTTTTTGTTTGGCGGAGTGGACGGGACTCGAACCCGCGACCACCGGCGTGACAGGCCGGTATTCTAACCAGCTGAACTACCACTCCGAACCCTGGTGGGTGCTGAGGGGATCGAACCCCCGACCCTCGCCTTGTAAGGGCGATGCTCTCCCAGCTGAGCTAAGCACCCGCAATACCGTAGTTGGATCGCCCTTCGTCGCTCACGCACATCCCTGTGCTCCGCGACATTAGGTCGTCCTGACCGTCGACGGGCTCCTACAGTGGGCTTCTACGCCCTCAAAAGCCTACCGCCCCGGTCGAGCGGCGCGCTAGTTTACAGCCTCTTTCAGGCCTTTGCCAGCCTTGAAACCGGGAACATTACTCGCCTTGATATGAATCGCCTCACCGGTTCTGGGATTACGTCCCATGCGTGCCGCGCGTGCCTTAACAGAGAATGTTCCGAAGCCGACCAGTGACACAGATCCACCTTGTGACAGCGTCCTCGTAACCGCTTCAATCACCCCATCAACCGCTTTTGTTGCATCAGCACGCGACAATCCTGCTGAACCCGCAACAGCGTCTACCAGTTCTCCCTTATTCATGCTTTCACCCTTGAAGATTGATATTGGTAACAATGCGGTTACCCGCATACCCGTGACGCCCGACGCAAAAACGTCGAACGTTTGCATCAATCCAGCGAGCTCGCTTAAGAGTTGCAATCCGCTGAATCACCGTTGGCGGCTCCGTGCGCCCGCCAATGGCTGCGATGCTTATACCAAGCGGCAAAAACAGCGTCAACTTTCCTTTAACCACGCGGGTTTCAGCGTTTAGTGGGGTCGGGCGATATCCTCGGATTTTTGTTCTTTTTTAGCCGCTTTCGATGGCGCTTTAGCGCCTCCCTTGGACGGCTTCGGCAGCGGCATTCGTTGCAGTGCATGTTCGAGCACCTGTTCGATCCATTTCACTGGAATAATCTCCAGTTTGTCCTTGATGTTCTTCGGTATTTCCACCAGCTCCCGCTCGTTTTCCTGCGGTATCAATACCGTGCTGAGGCCGCCCCTGTGGGCCGCCAACAGCTTCTCTTTGAGGCCACCAATCGGCAGTATTTCACCCCTTAGCGTGATCTCCCCCGTCATGGCCACATCGCTCTTGACAGGGATGTCGGTTAACACCGACACCAGCGCAGTACACATGCCAACTCCCGCACTGGGACCGTCCTTGGGGGTCGCCCCTTCGGGTACGTGAATGTGCACGTCATACTTCTCGTGGAAGTCAGTGTCGATGCCGAGACCGCTGGCACGGCTGCGCACCACGGTCATCGCGGCCTGGATCGATTCGGTCATGACGTCGCCCAGCTGGCCCGTAAAGTTATGCTTGCCCTTGCCCGGAACGATGGCCGTTTCGATGGTCAGAAGCTCACCGCCGACCTCGGTCCAGGCGAGACCGGTGACCTGCCCGACCTGATCGTTACCCTCGACCTTGCCGTAACGGAAGCGGCGCACGCCGAGGTATTTTTGCATGCCTTTCGGCGTAATAGTGACGCGTGTGTCACGCGGTTTCAGTAACAACATCTTGACGACCTTGCGGCATATCTTCGAGATCTCGCGCTCAAGATTGCGCACGCCCGATTCACGCGTGTAATGCTGGATAATATCGGTCACCGCACTCGAGGTAATGCGCAACTCGTCTTCTTTAAGACCGTTCTCCTTCAACTGCTTCGGCACCAGGTAGCGCATCGCGATGTTGAGTTTCTCGTCCTCGGTGTAGCCTGGAATACGGATGACTTCCATGCGATCCAGCAGCGGTGGCGGGATGTTGAGAGTGTTCGCCGTGCAGACGAACATGACATCTGACAGGTCGAAATCGACCTCGAGGTAATGATCCTGGAACGATGAGTTCTGCTCCGGGTCGAGAACCTCGAGCAACGCCGATGAGGGATCGCCACGAAAATCCATCGCCATCTTGTCAACTTCATCCAACAGGAATAAGGGGTTACGAACGCCGGTCTTGCCCAGGTTCTGAATGATCTTGCCCGGCATCGAACCGATGTAGGTGCGTCGATGGCCGCGGATCTCAGCCTCGTCGCGCACTCCCCCTAAGGACATGCGCACGAACTTGCGATTGGTGGCGCGCGCGATGCTTTGCCCGAGTGAAGTCTTACCGACACCCGGTGGGCCAACAAGGCACAGGATCGGCCCCTTGAGGCGCTTCACACGTAACTGCACGGCCAGGTACTCGAGAATGCGTTCCTTGACCTTCTCCAGCCCGTAATGATCTTCCTCGAGGATTTCCTCAGCACGAGTCAGGTCTCGCAATACTTTGCTGCGCTTCTTCCACGGTGCCTTCAAGAGCCAGTCGATGTAATTGCGAACCACGGTCGCCTCGGCCGACATCGGTGACATCAACTTCAGTTTGTTCAGCTCGGACGTCGCCTTGTCCTTGGCCTCTTTGGACATGCCGGCTTTCTCGATCTTATTCTCGAGATCGGCCATCTCATTGGGTACATCGTCCATCTCGCCGAGTTCTTTCTGAATCGCTTTCATTTGCTCGTTCAGGTAATACTCGCGCTGGCTTTTCTCCATCTGCTGTTTGACGCGGCCGCGGATACGCTTCTCGATCTGTAATAAGTCGATCTCGTCTTCGATGATGCCGAAGATTTGCTCGAGCCTTGATTTGACGTCCTGCACCTCGAGAATGCGTTGCTTCTCAGACAGTTTCAGTGCCATGTGCGCGGCGACCGTGTCCGCGAGACGCCCGGGCTCGTCAATGCCCGCCAGTGAGGTCAGAATTTCCGGCGGCACTTTCTTGTTGAGTTTTACGTATTGCTCGAACTGGACAATGATCGAGCGCACCAGAACGTCGATCTCGCGCGCGTCATAGCGATCGTCCTCTTTGAGCACGGTAATTTCAGCCGAGAAATGATCGCTGACATTGAGACGGTCGATCAGTGCGCGCTCAGAGCCTTCCACGAGAACCTTGACGGTGCCGTCGGGCAGCTTCAGCAGCTGTAAAATAGTCGCCAGCGTGCCGACTTCGTAGAGGTCAGCGGGCTGCGGGTCATCGAGGTTGGGTCGCTGTTGCGCTACGAGCAGAATATGCTTGCCTGCCGACATCGCGCGATCGAGCGCGACGATCGACTTATCACGGCCCACGAACAGCGGAATCACCATGTGCGGATAGACAACGACATCGCGCAGCGGCAAGACCGGGATATCGGATAAATCATCCACTATTTCAACGTCGTCGATCAGATCTTCGTCAGACACCCGGACTAACCTCTTATGGCCATTCTGTCAGCGGACATGCGTCCAAATTATGAGTAATCAAGCAGGGTATCGGCCATGAGCGGCGATTCTGTGCCCTGGCACAGGTTCACGCGCTCGGCCGCTACGGCCGCACGTCTTAAGTAACGCCCCTGACCCAAGCCTCAGGGGGTAGCCTGGAAGTCGCTAAAGTCTGTCGGAGCCCGTAGGCCGCGGCGGTTGCTGCTCAATACTCTCGGTCGGCGTCTCTTCGGACTCGTAAATCACATACGGTTTCGTCTCACCCGAGACCACGGCCTCATCGACGACGACCTTTTTGGCATTCGTCACCGAGGGCAGATCGTACATCGTGTCGAGCAACACGTTTTCGAGAATCGTGCGCAAACCGCGCGCGCCGGTCTTGCGTGCCATGGCGCGTTTCGCAACGGCAGTGAGAGCATCTTCGCGAAACTCGAGTTCGACGCCTTCCATGTCGAACAACTTGCGATACTGCTTGGTCAGCGCATTCTTCGGCTCGACCAGAATCTCGATGAGCGCCTCCTCGTCGAGCTCTTCGAGCGTCGCGATAACCGGCAGCCGGCCGACAAACTCGGGAATGAGTCCGTAACGAATCAGGTCTTCGGGCTCGACCTCGTTGAGCAGTTCACCGATGCTCTGTTCATTCTCGCTGGTCTTGATTTCAGCAACGAAGCCGATGCCGCTCTTCGACGACCGACTGAGAATAATCTTGTCGAGGCCCGCAAACGCGCCGCCACAGATGAACAGGATATTGCTGGTATCGACCTGCAAAAACTCCTGTTGCGGATGCTTGCGACCACCCTGAGGCGGTACCGAGGCAATCGTGCCTTCAATCAGCTTGAGAAGCGCCTGCTGTACACCTTCTCCCGACACATCACGCGTGATCGACGGGTTGTCCGATTTGCGCGAGATCTTGTCGATCTCGTCGATGTAAACGATGCCTGTCTGCGCCTTTTCGACGTCGTAATCGCACTTCTGCAAGAGTTTTTGAATGATGTTTTCAACATCTTCGCCGACGTAACCGGCTTCAGTCAGCGTCGTTGCATCCGCGATCGTAAACGGCACATTGAGCAACCTTGCGAGTGTCTCCGCGAGCAACGTTTTGCCACACCCGGTTGGACCAATCAGCAGAATATTGCTTTTCGCAAGCTCGATATCATCCTTGGAACGCTCGTCGAGGCGATCATTGAGGCGCTTGTAGTGATTGTAAACAGCGACGGCCAGGACTTTCTTGGCCTTCACCTGGCCGATGACATACTCGTCAAGAATCGCATTGATTTCCTGCGGTTTGGGCAGCTTGTCGCGACTCGCGTCACCACTGTCCTCGAGCTCCTCGCGAATGATGTCATTACAGAGCTCGACGCATTCATCACAGATGAAGACGGATGGACCAGCAATCAGCTTGCGTACTTCGTGCTGGCTCTTGCCGCAAAAAGAACAATAGAGGAGTTTGCCGTCCTCGTTCTTACCGCGGGAATCATCACTCATTCTGGGACAATGCCTCTGTGACAGAAAAATCAGCCGCTTAGGGCTATGATTGTATATACCATGGAGCTTTTCGGGGTGCAAAGTACCACGTCCCATTAGGGACGATAGAACCTGTTAAGCAGTTGATATTTAAGGCATCAGTCCTTCTCGCCGTCACCCATATCATTGCGTGAAGCCAACACCGTGTCGATTAGCCCGTACTCGAGCGCCTTGGATGCGCTCATGAAGTTATCGCGCTCGAGGTCCTGCTCAACCTGCTCAAACGGCCGGCCCGTGTGTTTCGCCATGATCTCGTTGAGGCGTTTCTTGAGGTCCAGCACCTCATTGGCGTGAATGCTGACGTCGGTCGCCTGGCCCTGAAATCCGGCGCTGGGCTGGTGCACCATGATGCGCGAATGCGGCAATACAAAACGCTTGCCATGGGTGCCACCGGTGAGCAGTAGCGCGCCCATACTGGCCGCCTGCCCAATGCAAATCGTACTGACGTCGCAGTTGATGAATTGCATGGTGTCGTATATCGACAGACCGGCCGTCACCGAGCCACCGGGTGAGTTGATATAGAGGTGGATGTCCTTGTCGGCATTTTCGGACTCGAGGTACAGCAGCTGCGCCACGATGAGATTGGCCTGCTGGTCCTCTATGGGTCCGACGATGAAAATCAATCGGTCCTTCAGAAGCCGCGAATAGATATCGTAGGCCCGTTCGCCCCTCGCCGTCTGCTCGACCACCATCGGTACAAGATTTAATGACTCACCGCTCATTAGCATTCCTGCTCTGTACTTGCGAAACCAGTCGCTATTTTGTCACGATTGGCGTCATTCAGGAATCCATATATTCCCGGAACGACACTTTCCTGGACGTCGTCTTGCCGTTTTCCACTAACCAGTCGATTGCCTGCTGCTCAAGCACCATCGGCTCGACTTGCTCCACGATTTGCGGATTCGACATATAGATATTGATCATGTCCTCTGAGTTCTCGTAGCTCGCACACATCTCCGCGACCCGAGCCCGAACTTTATCGGTGTCAACTGTCAGGCTCTGATCAGCGACCAGCTGTCGGATCAACAGGCCCAGGCGCACGCGTTTCTCGGCCATCTCCGCGAAGGAATCGACAGGTGGCGCATGCTCGTGATCCTCGATACCGAGCCGTTGCATGGCATCGTGCTGCATCGTGTGCATTTCCTGTTGCTTGAGAGTCTGCGGGATCTCGAACGGGTTCGCATCGATCAGGCTATTGAGCACCTGCTCGCGCACATCGGTTTTGATCTTTGCGGTGGCCTCACGGTGCATGTTTTCCGTGACATCCTTTTTGAATTGCTCGATGCCGCCCTCTTTGACCTCGAACTGCTCGGCCAGGCTGTCATCCGCGGGTGGCAAACTCTCTTGCTCCACCCGGTGCACGGTGACTGTAAAATCGGCCTTCTTGCCCTGCAGTTCCTCAGCACTGTAGTCCTTCGGAAACTTGACCTTGAAGGCCTTCTCGTCGCCGGCCTGGATGCCATATAAAGCCTTTTCAAAGTCCGGCAGCATCTGACCCTGTCCAAGGATGACCGGAACCTCTGTGCCCTGCCCGCCGGCGATAGCTTCGCCTTTGAGTTCGCCATTAAAGTCGACGGTAACCCGATCGCCTTCTTTGCTCTTACGATCGACGGCTTCCCACGTCGCTTTTTGCTTGCGCAGTTTAAGAATCATTTCGTCGAGATCTTTGTCACCGATGGACACGTCCGGCTTCACGACTTTGATTTTGTCGAGATTCTTTAGCGCAATCTCGGGCATGATTTCGAATGTCGCTATGTACGCGAAGTTGTTGTCGTCGCCGGTTGCCTGCGGCTCGATTTTCGGCCCGCCTGCCGGGTTCAGGTTTTCCTGCAGGACGGCATCGCTGTAGCTCTTTTGCACGAGGTCTGAAAGCACTTCCTCGCGAATTTTCTTTCCATAGCGTTGCTTGACGACCTTGGCCGGCACTTTGCCTGGCCGAAAGCCCTTGATCTTGGCGGTACGCCCGACCGACTTGAGGCGCGAATCCACCTCCTGTTTTATACTTTCGGCAGGCAACTCGACGCGCATGCGCCGCTCAAGTGTGCCGATCGACTCGACCGTAACGATCATGTTGTCGTTTCCTCGATAACATTCCGCGGCGTCCCTTTAGGAGTCGCCCGCGAAAATACATTCAATAAAATCAAACTGTTAGTTACATTGGAGTGTGGTGCGAAAGGAGAGACTCGAACTCTCAAGGGTTACCCCACTGGCACCTAAAGCCAGCGCGTCTGCCAATTCCGCCACTTTCGCATACCAGCCGGCAATTATAACGGAAAGATTTCCCCTGAAGGAACCCCGACGACGATCACGGTGATGCGAATCCCTCACTGATACGGTGCGCAAATGAAGGGCAAGATCTTCGGTTCACTGTTTGCACTGCCGTTCTTTGGCGTCGGGGTCTGGATGCTGTGGTCGATCAGCGACGGCTTTGTCGAATCCAGGCAA
>JADFNV010000065.1 GCA_022563195.1 Pseudomonadota bacterium | reverse complement strand
GTCGCTATCGGCTCGTAAGCCGGTCAGTAGCTTCTAACGTTGTGTTTGAAAGAGACTTCTGGGGTGCGCATGTTGCGGAGTTTTCACACAGCCTCGGCCGACTCCCGCCTGTCGGATCGGCGATTTCTACGACGTTTGAACGACTGCTATTGGGAAAAGCAGACGTTGGGCCGTCCCTGGCCCTGAGTGATGCGGTTAGTGTGGGCGTACTCGCATTTCAAATTCGGAGAACGTGATTCTTTCGTTTTGCAAGTCGTCCGCAGCTTGAGCCTCTGTCGTCACTTTGGGGCAGATTACTTCGCTCCAATAAACGCCCAAATCTTCAAGATGACCATCAAATTCCCTTGCGATCTCTCGGGCACATGCCTCAATGGCAAATCGGAGGCCCATTTATTGATTTGGTTCAAGCCGTATGAACACACTGGGTCTACATGGTATTGATCCACTGTTGACGTCATCTTCGACTAGGACCTCGATGCAACCTATGATTGCGGCATTGGCCCGCCGCATGTTTTGCAATCTCTGAATCGTATCTTCGTCAAGGTGTGTCTTCTTGCTAGTCATTTGCTATCCCCTTTTAGGTGAAACCAGCAGGCACAAAAAAGCGCGCTTGCCCGTTAAGACAATCGCGCCTTCTGATAGCATCAGCTATAGCCATTTCAGCACCTACCGATTCGGTTTCAAAGTTAGCCGGACAGCTACCCGATAGAAAAAGCATAAATAATGCTTTATAAATAAAGGGTTAACTGCCCTACCCTGTGGTTCCTAATCTGGGGGTCCCATGTTCGAATCATGGTCGGGGCGTCAGTCTTTATTGATGGGCCGAAGGTCCGTCAATCAAGACTGGTGGTCTGGACTTCCCCCGGTATCGTAGACACACTCGAGCCTCATTTTGAGGCACGTTCAAATGCCTCTGGATTGTCGCCAACCGCAAGAACTTTGGCGCCTCGTACGTGACCGGCATGCAGCTCGTATAACGCTTTGTTGGCTTCATCAATCCGGTAGACCTGCACCTCGGGTCGAATGCCCGCGGCGGCGGCAATCTCAAGGAACGCTTTGATGTCATGGCTCGTGATGTTGGCGACCGTTTTCAGTTCTTTCTCCTGCCAAAGGTGGTCCGTATAGTCGATTTCGGCCAACAAAGATTTGTCCCCATCTTCTTTGCGGATTGCGTTAATAACGAGTCGACCACCAGGGCGCAGGCATTTCAGGGCAGCCAGTACCGGACGCCACGCTGGTGTTGTATCGATGATTGCGTGCAGCAGCTGCGGTGGCTTGTCACACGTGTTACCAGTCCAGGCCGCACCTAATTCGATTGCGAATTTCCGCTCGTCCGAGCTGCGAGCAAAAACGTAAGTAGGAGATTCAGGGTACAGATACCTGGCCAACTGCAAGACCAGATGGCCAGACGCGCCGAAGCCTGTCAGGCCCAGAATGTCACCGTTCCGTATGATTAGTGAGTTTGAGTGCGCGGTAGCCTACGCTGCCTGCACATAACAGCGGAGCGGCCTCGTTGTCGGTGAAACAGTCGGGAATACAATACGCGTATCGCTCGTGTACCGTCATGTACTCAGCATAGCCACCGTTCGCGTCGCGGCCGGTAGCAACAAACTCATTGCTGAGGTTTTCATCGTCCTCACCGGTCGACTTGAATATCCATCCCACACCGACACGCTCGCCAACTTCAAGCCTCGTAACACGGTGCCCCGTCTCAGCAACTCGTCCTATTACTTCATGGCCTGGGACTATCGGCAATATCGACGGCGGCGTTCGGCCCTCGATCTCGTCCAACTCGGTGTGGCAAACACCACAGACATTGACCCGGATCAGAACCTCGTCGGGTGCCGGTTCTGGAACCGGAATATCCACAAGCGTCAGCGGTTCAGGATTGTCCTGTAGTGACGCAATTCGCTTGAGGAGCATCGCTTTTATGGGAATCCAATGCAGCGGTATTGGGAGTCTATAATGGGTCGTCTGGTTTTGCCCCGGTTTAATGGACAAATAGCAGAAATTGCGGGTCTCAAGTGCCCCTAATTCTGAATTCGGCTACCAACTACGATATTCTGAAAGACCAACAGGGGAGCCTGCTATGGCCAGTGTCTCGCAATTCATCAATGAACTACACCGCCGCGACGTGTTCCGCAGCGGCGCTGCCTACGTCGTCACTGCGTGGCTCCTGATTCAGGTTGCCGATATTCTCCTCGAGACATACGCCGCACCTGCATGGGCGATGCGTGCCCTCGTAACAGCATTGGTCGTTGGATTTCCAGTTGCTCTGATTCTCGCGTGGATTTACGAGTTTACGACCCAGGGCGTAAAGCGTACCGGGCAGAGTTCCAAAGACGAATTGATCTCGTCCCACACCGGTCGAAAGATCGACTTCGTGATAATCGGTGTGTTGCTGGTGGCCGTTGCCCTTTTTGCAGCCGACAGATTCAGGTGGATCGATTTTGGCACTGAGCCCTTAATCGATCTTCGTTCGATTGCTGTTCTGCCACTCGCCAACTTAAGTGGGAACCCGGAGCAGGAATATTTCTCCGATGGTATGACGGAGACATTGATTACAGAACTCTCCAAGATTTCCGCGCTGCGGGTGATTTCCCGTCAATCAGTCATGCAATTCAAGGGTACAAAGCTGTCCCTACCGGAAATCGCCCGGAAACTGAACGTGGACGCCGTGATTGAAGGCTCGGCGCTGCTTATCGGAGATCAGGTCAGGATCACGGTGCAATTAATCGAGGCTGCAACCGACGTACACTTGTGGGCCGATAACTACGACCGTGACCTTAGTGACGTGCTGGCAATACACAGTGAGGTCGCACGCGCTATCGCACACGAAATCCACATTGCAGTAAGTCCGGAGGAAGCGGCCCGTCTGGTTGATGTTCGAGAGGTCAATCCCGAAGCTCATCGGCTTTATCTCCTGGGGCAGTACCACTTGAACAAGTGGGGGCCTGAGGACTTGGAAAAAGCTACTCGCTATTTTCAGCAGGCGATAGAGCTCGACCCACAGTACGCGCAGCCCCATGTAGGCTTGGCTATGTATTATGGCGCAGTTGGTTTCTGGGGCTACATGCCACCGCGGATCGCCTTTGAAAAGGAGAGGGCAGAAGCAACGTTAGCACTGGAAATCGACAGCAATCTGGCCAGCGCCCAGACGGAACATGCTTTAGTCTTTTTCTATCTCGACTGGGATTGGCAAGAGGCCGAGGAAAAATTCCAGCGGGCCATTGCGCTGAATGCAAGTTATGCGTATGCACATCAATTCTACACTTATTTTCTGGCGGCCATGGGCCGTACGGAGGAAGCTCACACCAGCATCAGGCGTGCGCTCGAATTCGACCCGCTTTCACTCTTGGCGTCTATGACTGCGTCGGACGTATTCTATTTATCACGCCAATACGACCAGGCCATTACTCAACTGCACGAGACCCTGAATCTAAGCCCCAACAATCCGTTGGCACTTTCCAGGCTCGGTTGGAGTTATGTACAGCAGGGTATGTTCGAGGAAGCAATTGGCAATATGGAACAAGCGGTGATATTTTCCCCCGATAACACAGAATCTGTTTTCATGCTGGGGCACGCTTACGCGGCCGCCGGCAAAACGGTAGAGGCGCGGAAAATTCTCGATGACTTACACGCTCTAGCCAAGAAACAGTATATTCAGCCATACGCCTTTGCGATCATCCACACCGGTCTGGGAGAAAATGATGAAGCGCTAGGGTGGCTGGAAAAGGCTTACCAAGACCGAAATGGATGGATGGTATTTCTGAATGTGGAGCCACGGCTCGACCCGCTGCGCTCCGACGCTCGCTTCCAGGACTTGCTACACCGATTGAACTACCCGGAGTAGGCCTCACTGCATGACCCGTTGAAACCTTTAGTGCCTAGTGGTCACCACTGGCCTCAGACGAAAATCGATACTGCACGCTTAAACCCCAGGTTCGTGGATGTGCAACCGTGGCGGCCACCAAACCAAAGAGCGGTTTGCCGGCCACGCCGCTCTGAATGTATTGTTCGTTCGTGAGATTGTCTCCAAACAGGGTGAACTGCCAGCGGCTATCGTTGCTCACCAGGGTTGCACCAGCATGCAGGAGTCCATAGGCGTCTTGGAAGAGTTCCTCGGTATTGATGGCGTCCTTGTATGACTTGTCCCGCCACGAATAGTCGCCGCGAATCACAAGTCGGCCAAGGTGGCGCAATTGGGTTGAGTAGCTCAGGCCCAGATTGATGGACCACTCCGGCGTGTTCATAAGCTTGGTGTCCAGCGTAATGGGTACCGTCAGGCCCTGAAGACCCAATGGATCCAGCTTGACGTATTTCGCATCCAGATACCCGATGCCCGCCTGCAACTTCAGACCGGAGGTGAGCGCCGCAGCGAGTTCGACTTCCACTCCTTTTATTTCAGCCTCAGCTGCGTTGAGGATCTGAGGTTCGAAGTCGTTCAGCACACTGATCTGGATATCGTCGTAGTCGACAAAAAAAGCCGCGCCGGACACCATGAATCGTCCACCGCTTGCCTTGACTCCGACTTCGTATGAGGTTGCCTTCTCCGGATCAAAAGGCAAGTAGTCCTGCCTGGGCAATAGCACCAGGGTGTTGAATCCGCCGCTCCTGAACCCCTGTGAGACGCTTCCATAAATGTGCAGGTGTTGATCTACAAAATATTGCAACCCGAGCATCGGGGACAGATTGGTGAATGAGCTGGAGTTGCCATTGCTCGCCACAGGTGCGACACCCGGTGGGTTACTGACTCGTTTTTCCTCGTCTGTAAAACGTACTCCTGCCGATCCGGTCAGGCGTTCGGTGAACGCATACTCAAGATGCGAAAAGATGGCGACACTGGTTGCACGGTGCACATTGACGATTGGCTGAATGCCCAGACTCAACGGAACGCCGAATAGCGGATTGGGGACACCAAAGAGCGGGTCGAATTCGATCATCGCGAGGTCAGGGATAACTATAGCTCCGCCGGATGCAGTGGCTTCCTCTTCGAAATAATAGAGGCCCAGCAACCAATCCAGTGGGCCGCTACGGCCTCGCAGATTAAATTCCTGGCTGAACTGATGTTGGTCAAGGCCCAGGATGTCCTCGATGATGGTCAACGGCGAACCATCCACATCTACCGCCCACAGACTTTCCATGTCGCGGTAAGCGGTGATGGAGGTGAATATCAGGTCGCGAGGCCGCCAGTCAACAATTGCCGTCAGCCCTTGAGCATCAAGATCGGATCCCGATTCGCCTGTCGAATAATTCGTGAAGTTGCTTGGTGTAATGAACCGTGAATCAAAGAACACACCATCGCCGAATCCGGGCACGGTGTTAGCTGGCGCCACAAAGAAATTGTAGGCGCCTGCAAGCGACATCGGACCGGGCTCAATAAAGACCGGGGAGATCACCGGGGAACCCTGGCGGCTGCGAGTTCGGTCAGCGATGAAATCGACCGTCAGATTTTCCCTTGGCAGCCAACGCAATGTGCCGCGAGCGTAATCGGTATTGATGTCACCGAACACGGTGCTATCCTGCATACTGACGCCATAGCCGTCCCGGTTGAAGCTCGACACAGAGAATCTCGTCAGGACCTGATCCGTCAACGGCAAATTAACGACGAGCCGCAGATCGGCCCGGTTGTCACTGCCGGTGGTGACGTCGACCCAACCTGAGAAGGCATCGGTCGGGCGTATAGTTATCATGGTTATGGCGCCGCCGGTCGCATTCTTGCCAAACAAAGTACCCTGTGGGCCACGCAATATTTCAACGCGGCTTACATCGAGTACACCCATAACGCTTCCCACGCCCCGTGCAATGTAGACTCCGTCCAGATAAAGACCGACGGCCGGATCCGTAGAGTGCTCCGCGAAATTTGCCGCTTGTCCAACGCCACGAATAAAGATCGAGCTGTTATTGGATGCTCCGAGCCAAGATGGGTCCCATTCGAGATTGGGCGTGTATCTGGCGATCTCGGCAACATCGGACAGGTTGAGAGCCTCCAGTGCTTTATCGGTAAAGACGGTCATGGATATGGGTACGTCTTGGGCTGCCCTCTCGCGTTTTTGCGCCGTAACGATAATTTCTTCGATGACCAGTGCGCCATCACTGAGCTGGGATGGTGCGGATTCCTGGACTTGCGCCATGGCGAATGGCAAAAGGTTGAAGAATACGCATAGTGTGCGCGCAGATACTGCGAATGCAGTCGCGAGAAATGTGCTGCGGCGTAGTTTTCCCGACGTCATCTCAGGCTCCAAGAATCTGTTTTTGTTTGTGAGCAGCCCGGCGATCTTGGGTCCTTCGAAAGGTCATCCTTGGCTTCTCGGAGGAAGCGAGGACCCGTGGCTTTCCGTCCCCGTCTTTCGACGGGTTTGGCTTTGTTATTGTTTATTGTAGCCTGAATCTAGCACACGCTATAGTGCCGCACCAATTTGACTCCGCCATTATTGCTGGCCTCAATGAGCGAGATAGTTTTGCCCCGGTTTAGTGGACAGTTTCGTAAAAACCGTGAAGCGGCCCTTTATATCCAATATTTTCTGAATGTTCGATTTGGGCCATTGGCACTCGCTCAACATCCTATCAGGTCAATGTCCACCATTGGGGCAAAGGCCTGCCGGTAAGCGTTGCTCCAGTGTCCTTAATCGCACGGCATGTTGTAAAGGCCACTCGTGAAAAAAAGCGTGGGATGTGGATAGGCGAAATTATTTCACCGGTGGTGTATGGCGGACTGCCACGCTTTTAATCTGGGCCAGCAGTTGGCCCCCGGGTTTCAGGCCGATGTCATCGCAGGACCGACGAGTAAGCCTGGCGGTCAGCAGGTCGCTGCCAGCCCGCAGACGTACTAACACGTAAGGTCCTTTGTCTTTATGTATCCGGTCCACGGTAACCGGGATGATGTTCAGGATCGTGCTGTCGCTCGGTCGCGTACGACACAAGCTGACATCGTTGGCCCGGATACGCAGACGTAACCGCGATCCCTTGGCGCCTAAACGGCCCGGGACCAGCAGCTCACCGCCCGAAAAATTCAGTCGGGTCAGGTCGTAATCCGCGTCGTAGGCGTCAACAGTGGCCAGGATCACGGAGCCGGCTTCGTCACCGGCCAGCAACGGCAGGTCGAGGTCAACCAGCACGGACTGTATTTCGCCATCGGCCAGCACGCGTCCCCGATCCATGACGACCAGGTGGTCGCAGAGCCTGCACACTTCCTCGATGTTGTGACTGACATACAGGATCGGCAGGGACAGCTCGGCATGCAACCGATCCAGAAACGGCAGGATCTCGTCCTTGCGGGCACGATCCAGTGCCACCAGCGGTTCGTCCATCAGCACCAGACGCGGTGCACGCAGCAACGCCCTTGCAATCGCGACGCGTTGCGCCTCACCGCCCGACAACTCACCGGGGGTGCGACTGAGCAGCCCGGCGAGACCGAGCAGATCGACGATCTGTTTGAATTCGACACCGTGTTCGGGATCGCGTCTGCGCCGCTCGCCATACTCGAGATTCCTACGCACGTTCAGATGCCGGAACAGGCGCGGTTCCTGGAACACGTAGCCGATTTGCCGTTCATGAATCGCGCGTGACATTTTTCGCGTGGTGTCCTGCCACACGTCGCCATCAATCGATAGCCGTCCGATTCCGGGCTGTTCTAGCCCGGCTAAACAGCGCAGCAATGTCGTCTTGCCCGATCCCGATTCGCCGAATATTCCGGTGATGCCGCGCATCGGAATCTTCAGCTCGACGTCGAGCAGGAAGTCGGCGCGCTCGAGCACATAGCGAAGATCGACCGTTCCAGTTTCGTTGCCCTGGTTCTTAACAACGTTCATGGGCGTTGCCAGCGGCGATTGATAACATACATGACCAGCAGGGTCGCGAATGCGAACACGAGCAGGATTGCCGACAACCGATGCGCGTTGGCGTAATTCAGCGATTCGACCTGGTCGTAAATCGCGATCGAGATAACCCGGGTCTCGCCGGGAATATTGCCGCCGACCATCAGCACGACGCCGAATTCACCCAATGTGTGTGCAAAGGCCAGCACAACCGCATTCACGAATCCGCGTGCCGACTGTGGCACGGCGACCGTAAAGAATGCATCCAGACGTGAGGCACCCAGCGTCCACGCGACTTCCAGGTCGCGCCGGTCGAGCGCTTCGAACGCGTTCTGCAATGGCTGCACCGCGAATGGCAGGCTGTAGACACACGATGCGATAACGAGGCCGGAGAACGAAAACGTCAGCGTGTCACCGGTCAGTTCAAGCCACCAACTACCGATGGCGCCGTAGGGTCCGAGCAAAATGAGTAAATAAAACCCCATGACCGTCGGTGGCAGGACAATGGGCAATGCAACAGTGGCTTCGATAACCGTTTTAAACGGGGACCGGTGTTGCGCCAACCACCAGGCCAATGGCGTGCCGATCAGGATCAGCACGACAGTCGTGAGCGCGGCAAGTTGTACCGATAACCAGAGCGGGCCCGAGCCCGGAAAATTGAACACGCCCATTCCGCTCATGGCACGACTCAGTCCGGAAGCGCGTAGCCGTGCCGGGCGATGATCGCGCGCCCGGCCGAACCGCGCAGGAACTCCATGAAGTCTGCCACCGTGGATTTATCGGCCGCGCGTTTTAACAGGATCGCCTGTTGCTCGATCGGGCGATGCAGTTCTGGCGGTACCGGCCAGGCGCAGGTCGCATCGGGAAGGCGCACATCGAGCGACTGAGTTGCGGCGATGAAGCCGAGACGCGCGTTGCCCGATGCGACGAACTGCAGTGTCTGGGCGATATTTTCGCCGACGACAAGTTGCGGCTGCACACGCTCCCATAGTCCGAGGCTAATCAGGGTTTCTCTGGCGGCTCTGCCATACGGCGCGGTGTCGGGATTGGCAATGGCCAGTCGTTGCCGACCGAGATTCTCCAGCCCCCGCCGGCAGTCGATTTCGCGCAGCGCCGGATCCCGGGACCACAGCTCCAATCGTCCAATTGCGTAGGTGACCCGGCTGGCAGCAACGCCATGGCCGGAGATCTCCAGCAGTCGCGGACGCTCGACATCGGCTGCGAGCAGCACCTCGAAGGGCGCGCCGTTGATAATCTGCGCATAGAGTTTTCCGGTCGAGGCAGAACTCACCCGGACGGAGTGACCCGATTCCACTTCGAAACGCGCGGCGAGATCCTGCAAGGTGGCGGTGAAATTACTCGCCACGGCAACCGTGATCGATTCAGCGCCGACGCTGAATGTCATCATGCCGGACAGGTAAAGTGCAATCGCGGCGAATACCCGTACAGTCAAGGACATTGAGTACTTTCTCCGCTTGTTATTGTCATCTCCCATCCTGCAAGGTAGCCGATCCGGAGTTTACCGACCAGCGCTTTCGCATGTCGCCTGAATCATCCACACGCCTGAAACTCGTCTACCTGATTGCGCTCGTGCTCGTCATGATTGTGTTCGACCAGGCGGTGGCATAGGGATGGTCGCACTGTTGCTGTGGATCCCCTCGGGCCCGCCAGCAGTCTATTTATGGACCGCGGTCCGGCGGCTGCAACTGTTTTCCTGATCATCGTCGCGTCATACGCGTTTATCGGCACCGCCAAGCTGGAGAAATCGTATAGCCAGTTAACTTAATCTTGCTCGATGTCAGCCATAGGATTTGCGAATCATGCGCCAGGCAATCCATGCCGTCGGCAACACCACGATCGGACCGGCCAACACCAGCATGGATTCGCCGGTCAGCCAATTGATTCCACCACTCGCGCTCAGGGTGCCGGTGGCTTCCTGGTACGGACGCACATAAATCGTGAACAAGACGATGCACAAGACGACCTGGTAAACGGCCAGGGTCAGCGGGGCGAAGCGTGTAAACCGTAACTTGGCGGCGCTGATCTCGCCGGGTGGCGGCGTGTTCCCCCGCTCGATGAAGCAGATCCCGCTGACCGACGAAGTGCGTGCGCTGCACGCCGAGGCCGTCGAGAATATCGGCGATGCAACGCGCGCAATCATCGAAAGGGAATGGCGCCGCGAGCTTTTGGCTGTCTCCGAAGCCCGGAGGGTCGACGAGGATCACCTGGTGCAGATCATCGATCGCACGACCGAGGCGATCAAACCCAAGGTCCGGCCGGTCCTCGGGGCCGAGGCGATCATCGAGATGATGGTGGGCCGGCGGCTCGACGAAATGTTTCCGCGGACCGAGCACACGCCGGGGGAGGTGGTGCTGCGGCTCGAGGCGTTGTGCGGCGAGCCCTTGCCGATCGACGTGAATCTCGCCGTGCGGCGCGGCGAAATCCTGGGCATCGCCGGGCTGATCGGGGCGGGCCGAACGGAACTGTTGCGCACCATCTTCGGGCTCGCGCCGGTGCGCAGCGGGCGGGTGTCGGTCGCCGGCGTGGTCGATCGCGGCGCGACGCCGGCGCGGCGGCTGCGGCAGGGCGTGGGGCTATTGAGCGAAGACCGCAAGTCGGAGGGGTTGGCCACGTCGCTCAGCGTGGTGGACAACATGACGATGTCGCATCTTCGGCCGTTCTCGCGCGGGGGGTGGCTGAATCTGCGGGCGCGGACGGCGGCGGCGCGGCGTTGGGCGGAGCGGCTGTCGATCCGCACGACGAGCGTGGCGGCGCCGGTGTCGTCGCTCTCGGGCGGCAATCAGCAGAAGGTAGCGATCGCCCGGCTCTTGCATCATGATGCCGACGTGCTCCTGCTGGACGAGCCGACGCGCGGGATCGACGTGGGGTCGAAGGTGCAGGTGTACGAGCTGATCGGCCAACTCGCCACCCAGGGCAAGGCGATCGTCTTCGTGAGTTCGTATCTGCCGGAGCTGTTGGGCGTGTGCGACCGGATCGGCGTGATGAGTCGCGGCCGACTGGTCGAAGTGCGGCCAACCGAGCAGTGGACCGAGCAGAGCATCATGGCCGCA
>JADFNV010000064.1:460-10907 GCA_022563195.1 Pseudomonadota bacterium | reverse complement strand
ATCCGGATGAATAGTGGACGTGACAACCATCCTGTCGCCATAGGCCGAAAGCCCGTGCGGATACATGATAAATGGCTCACCTTCGCCTACGTTACTTTTGCGTGCTTCGATGATTTTGATGACTTCGATACTCTGCGCATCGAGTACCGCTATTGTTCCGCCATCGCTTTGCTCGACACCAGAACCGCCCATAAAGGTAACAAACATGTAGTCATTGTCGCCGACGGTGTGCCACATAATGTCTTCGCCGACCTGCTGCCCGCCGGTATCAATGCACTCAACTGCGTTGATGAGCGGAGAACCGGAAGCATCACGCGCTAGCAGGATCTCAACTAGGCTACATTTGGGATCCAGTGCCGTGGCAAATGCACGACCTGTCGGACTGTAATAAATATGATGCAACGGCGGATCAATATTGGGAGTTTCAAACTCGTACAATATGGCACCAAAATTCTCAGCCTCAGGATCCATCTCGACAATCGCAACACTGTTCGTGGTGTCCAATGTCGGCAATCCTCTTAACAACACCAGTGCCTGGGTATCCTCCCCACCGGAATCCCGGGTTGCCGCCGGCATCTCCTCGGCGGTAGCCTGCTCAGTTTCTGCTGCAGGTTGTTCCGCTTCCCTGCTGCAAGCAGACAATCCTGCGACCAGACAAACGCATAGCAAGTAATTCAGAAATTTATTGTTCATGGGTACGGCTCCCGCGCAACTGCTAACACAATTCGATTGATGACCTTCAACAATTCCTTTATATACCTACTGGTTAATTTTGCAAGGCGGGCCTGTTCCTTAGCAACGCGCCTTGCACTCCGCCTCGAGTTCGGAGCAGCTTAGTGGCGGATTCTCCTCCGCCCGCTCTCTTTCTTCATCGCTTTCGCAGTCATATGGCCAGCATCCGGGTAGCTCGGGTCCGGGACCTCGTTCCGGGCCGCTCCCGGGAACATCGATGTCGATCGCCACTCGTAGGTAGCAAGATTCGTACAATGTCTCACAACGGCTCTCACAGAAAACAGTTCGCAGGCTTCGAACTTCCACTGACACTTTATCGAGTCGCTGCTGCAGATCGACGACCTCCTCTCGCTGGAATTCCCGGTTTTGGCAAGCGGTTATCGATAGCACGGTAACCAGCAGAAGCAGTCGACTTGCGATGTTCAGAGCCAGAAACCCCTGAACATCTTGAGTGTCTATCTTTGTCATTGCGCCTCATCCCGTGCTTGCGGTCTGCGTGGTATTCCGCACCAAGCAAACCGTTATGGTCTGATATTCTCAAATGTAGACCATAAATCGAGGAAGTACAGTCAAAAGTGGGTACCCTTGTGGGTATCAACAAGCACTATCCGAACCTGTATCTAATAAAAACAAACAGTTAGCGTCTAACTGGTGATTGTGGGCCAGGATGACGGCGGCTGCATTTATGGCCAGCGCTTCCTTGACGACTTCTCGTGGATAGACGCTGGTGCCATCGATGGTGCCCCGGAAAAGCTCATCAAAACGCAGCACACGGTGCCGGTTGTCAAGGTACAGGCAGCAAAAGACCTCGTGCCCGAGGTGCTGGATCTTTGCGTGCATGAATGCCTGGGTATCGGACGGGCAACGGATGGTCTGACCCACGGGCAACGACTCCGCAAAGTAGCGTCGAGCAAGTTCAGGTATCGCGCAAAGGGCCGCGGCCCCGGCGCTACCGATTCCCTTTTCTGCAACGATCAGCTGCGGGTCAGCATGCAAAATGCTGCGCAAGCTGCCGAAACGCAGCAACAGTTTGCGCGCGAGGTCTAACGCAGGCAGTCTGCCGCCCGGCAGCAACCTTGCCAGAAGTTCAGCATCGCCTGTTGAAGATGGGTCGGGTAATTCTTGCATCGGCAGTCAATTCTGACGATGACGCGCCGCGCAGCAACACATCAATTGGGGATTGTTGCCCGGATTTGGTGGCAATTCTGCCGAACTACGGGCTAAGCTCACGCAGTTATTGCGAAGCAAGACGAAAGGATCGAACTCGGATGAACGTTGTTCTTGGTATCACGGGCGGAATTGCGGCGTACAAGACACCTGAACTGGTGCGACGTCTTCGCGATCGTGGCGCCGAAGTGCAAATCGTCATGACGGCCTCTGCCGAGGAATTTGTTACGCCGACGGCATTGCAGGCCGTGTCTGGACGGCCGATACGAACCAATCTCTGGGACAAGGAGGCCGAGGCGTCAATGAGCCATATTGAGTTGGCGCGCTGGGCCGACATCGTTCTGATTGCGCCGGCAACCGCTGAGATCATGGCGCGCCTTGCAGGCGGCGCGGCGCCTGATCTGCTGACAACACTTTGCCTGGCTACCGAGGCGCCGCTTGCGATCGCGCCAGCGATGAATCGTGTAATGTGGAGCAATCCCGCCGTGCAGGCCAATCGCAAGACGCTCGAAGAGCGCGGCGTCAGAATACTGGGGCCCGGGGATGGCTCGCAGGCATGTGGTGAGACCGGCGCAGGACGCATGCTCGATCCCGATGTTATCGCAGAGATCGTCTGTGATTCTCAGGACGCAACGATTTCCGGCGGCCAGGCCCTGCAGGGTAAAGCGGTGCTGATCACGGCAGGTCCGACACGCGAAGCGATCGATCCGGTACGTTACATTTCTAATCACAGCTCAGGAAAAATGGGCTATGCGATGGCAGCAGCGGCGTTCGAGCAAGGAGCGAAAGTCATCATCGTGAGTGGTCCTGTGTCAATTGCCGTCCCACGCGGCGTCGACGTACACAATGTACGGACGGCCGAAGAGATGTACCGCGAGACCCACGACCATATCGATGGTGTGGATATTTTCATTGCTGCCGCAGCGGTCTCAGATTATCGTCCGGTCAATGTGCGAGAGCAGAAGATAAAGAAGGACGCTGACTCGATGCGCATCGACCTCGTCAGGTCGCCGGATATCCTGGCGTCGGTCGCGCAGCTCGAGGGCGCGCCTTTTACGGTTGGCTTCGCCGCTGAGACAGAGAAAGTACGTGAGTACGCGCTCGGCAAGCTCGATAAGAAGAAGCTCGACATGATCGTGGCGAATCGAGTCGGAGAAGATTGCGGATTTGGCTACGACGACAATGCTGTTGAAGTGTTTTGGAATGGCGGTGAACAGGCGTTCGGAAAAACCTCTAAAATCGAACTTGCGCGGCAAATCGTAATACTCATCGCCGCGCGCTATGCATCGACTTCTGCCCACGGTGCGCAACCAAAGCTAGCGCTTATCGCGCCGAGCAAGACATAAGAGTTAATTCATTGCGCTCTATTGAACTGAAGATCCTGGATGCCCGGCTCGGGGACTCAATTCCGCTGCCTCACTATGCAACTGCCGGTTCGGCCGGCCTCGATATGCGAGCCTGCATCGATACGGTGGTGACCGTTAAACCGGGTGATACGGTACTGATGCCGACCGGTATAGCGATTCACATTGGCGATGCATCTCTTGCGGCTGTTCTTTTGCCGCGCTCCGGGCTTGGGCACAAGCATGGACTCGTGCTGGGCAACCTGACCGGACTCATTGATTCCGATTACCAGGGTCAGGTGTATATATCGTGCTGGAACCGCGGCTCAAAAAGCTACGATGTACAACCAGGCGAGCGTATCGCGCAAATGGTATTTATTCCGGTCGAACAGGTGAACTTTCGCATCGTTGATGAGTTCGATGACAGCGATCGTGGCGCCGGAGGGTTCGGTCACTCAGGTACGGCCTGAGAAGCGCTCAACTGATTCCTTTAAGCACCATGAAGCGGCTAATGTCGCCGTCGAAGCGTTCAATTATATGTTGTTCGTCAGTTTCGAACTTCAACAAATTGCGCTCGTGGCGGGCGATCGTTTCCTTGGTTTTCTGGATATCCTGAACAAGACCAGGATCGACCATGGGCGCGCTGGGATTCACGCTGTAGGGCTTGTATCGAGTCGTCTCTCGTTGCAGATCTGTTAGACGGCGTCGCAAATTGTGCAGGTAAAGCTCAGTTACGCGGGCCTGTGCCTGGAACAACTCGACACGTCGGTCGCGGTGCAACTCAATTTCATCGACGTCGATATAGGTGGCCAGAAGTGTTTGATCCGCCCGCAGGCGCAATTCCTGGGCTACCCTAAGGACCGCAGCGACGCGCTCCGCTTCGATCTGCTCGGGGGTTTTCTTACCTTCAAGGTACTCGACCGTGACGGCGTGCTCGTTCAGTACTTGCTTTGGCAGTTCTGCGTATTCGACCGGGACGCTGTCGCCATAGTGCACGATACCGTCGAGGTCGACCCAACGGTAGGTCCTGGTCTGTTGTGCGTCGGCCCCAAGGGGTACGAGAAGACACAACGCGATAGCAATGACTTGTTTGCGCATGGATAAACTATGCCATAAACGGCATCTCTATAAGAGTGACTGGGTCGCGATTTTTCAGCTTAATGTGCGAATTGTATTCTGTAAACAGCGGAAAAAAACACAATGGGGTCATGAGCTTACGCAATAACTCCGTATTTCTTGCGATAGTTCAGAATCGAATCGAGGTAGTCCTCGTACTTGCTTGATTCTTCGAGAGTAATGATCAGGTCTGCAAGTGTGATGATGCTGATAACGGGAATTCCAAGCGCTTGTTTGAGTTCCTGGAGAGCCGACAATGAATCCTGTCCACGTTCCTGGCGATCGAGCAAAATAACCAGACCCGCAACTTTGGCGCCGGCGGCGGAGATGACCTGGTATGCCTCGCGCACGGCGGTTCCGGCCGTGATGACATCGTCGACAATCAATACGCGGCCTGCCAGCGACGCGCCGACTATGCTGCCACCCTCGCCATGGGCTTTTGCCTCCTTGCGATTGAAGGCGAACGGCACGTCGATATCCTGATGTTCGGCCAGCGATGCGGCTGCAAGCGTCACCATGGGTATGCCCTTGTAAGCGGGGCCGAATAACATGTCGAACCTGAGGTCGGCCGCAGCGATCGCAGCGGCATAGTGACGACCAATTTTGGCGGCGGCGTAACCGGTGTTGAGAAGGCCGGCGTCGAAAAAATAGGGGCTGAGGCGACCGGACTTGAGCGTGAATTCGCCGAAGCGCAATACATCGAGTTCGAGACAGAGCGCGATAAATTCTTTCTTATAGGCCTGCATGCTATGGGTCCGCGCCGCGGCTTCTGTATGATGGCCGCCTTCGATTCGGCATCGAAGTATGACATACACCCCGTGGAGACACAGATTGTTTCGAGTAATCAGCCTGAATGCAAACGGCATCCGCGCGGCGGCGCGCAAAGGGTTCTTCGAGTGGTTGCAGGACCAGGATGCGGACGTCGTTTGCATCCAGGAAACCAAAGCGCAAGTGCACCAATTAGTCGACGCATGCTTCTCGCCGGAGGGCTATCACTGCTACTACGAGGATGCGATCAAGAAAGGATACAGCGGTGTTGCGATTTACTCGAAACACAAACCTAAAAAAGTCATTCGAGGCTATGGTGATGCGGAATTTGACGCGGAAGGCAGGTACGTCGAAGTACAACTCGAGGGAATTTCTGTCGTGTCGTTGTATTTGCCATCGGGTTCATCGAGCGAGGAGCGCCAGGAGGCGAAATTCCGCTGCCTCGACTCGTTCACCGAGCATCTGCACAAACTGCGCAGGCGACATTCCGAGACTGTCATCTGTGGTGACTGGAATATCGCGCACAAGGAAATCGATCTCAGGAACTGGCGAGCCAATCGCAAGAACTCCGGTTTTACACCGGAAGAACGGGCATGGATGGATAAGGTGTTCGGTGAGTATCGCTATGTCGATGCATTTCGTGTCGTGCAGCCCGAGGCCGATCATTACACGTGGTGGTCGAGCCGCGGAAATGCATGGCATAACAACGTAGGGTGGCGTCTTGATTACCAGGTGGTCACGGAAGGACTTCAGGAGCGGGTTCTGGCTGCAGAAATTTACAAGGAAGAACGCTTTTCCGATCACGCACCGCTGATCATGGATTACGATTGGCCTCATGGCGACTGAAATCACAACGGCCGGCCCGGACGAGATTTTCGGTTGGCGCCACCTCCTTCAGAAAAGGGTTCTGGTAATCCTTTTGCTCGGCTTTTCCTCGGGGCTGCCGTTTCCCCTCGTCTACTCGACGCTATCCGCGTGGCTGGCAGAGGCAGGTGTCGGGCTCAGTACCGTCAGTACGTTTGCCTGGCTTGGATTCGCATACAGCCTCAAGTTCGTCTGGGCGCCGATTGTCGACTCGCTGCGCGTGCCCGTACTGACACGCCTCCTCGGTCGCCGTCGAGCGTGGATGATACTCGCCCAGCTATCGATTGGCGCAAGCTTGCTCGTGCTCGCGGGCGTCGATCCCAAAGAGAATATCGAGGCCTTTGCCCTGATCGCTTTCGCAGTCGCCTTTTCGTCCGCGACCCAGGACATCGTTATCGATGCTTACCGCATCGAGTGTGCGAACATCAAAATGCAGGGCGTGCTGGCGGCCGCATACCAATACGGGTATCGAATCGCGATGTTAATCAGTATGGCCGGGGCACTGGCGCTCGCTACTTACGCGCCATGGTCGGTGACTTACATGGCAATGGCGGGATGTATGGTTATCGGCATATTGACAACGCTGTGGTGCGAGGAACCGGTTACAGAAGTGCGGAAAATTCTGTATACGGGACTGTCCGCAGGCAAGAAAATATCGAAGTGGTTTCAGCACTCAGTCGCCGAACCTTTTGGGGATTTCTTCAGTCGCTTCGGCCGCTTCGCGATCGTCTTGCTGTTGTTTGTGTCTCTGTATCGGATCAGTGACTACGTGCTCGGCATTCTCGCAAATCCGTTTTACCTTGAGATCGGATATTCAAAATTACAGGTCTCAGGAATAGCCAAGGTCTATGGCACCTGGATTACATTGCTCGGCGTTGCCGGAGGCGCATGGGCCGTTCTCAAGGTCGGTGTCGCTCGCTGCCTGTTTACTGCGACGACTTTGATCGCCAGCACCAATCTGTTTTTTGCCGCGATGGTGGTCGTGGGTCCGGAACCGTGGATGCTTGCAGTTACGATTACCGCAGACAATCTTGCGGGTGGGTTTTCGGGCACGGTACTGATCGCCTACCTGTCAAGCTTGACGAACCTGTCGTTTACGGCGACGCAATATGCGCTGTTGAGTTCGTTCATGTCGATGCTCGGCAAATTCACAGCTGGTTATTCCGGTAACGTGCAGGAATCCATCGGCTGGCTGGGTTTTTTCCTGTATGCCGCGGCGCTGGGTCTGCCGGCGATGGCATTGTCTTTCGTCGTTGCAAAGCGCCACGCGAAACTGGTCAGTTCCGGCTGATGGACAAGGCAGAGGTCGCCGTCGGGCGATTCGATGAATTGACGGATCCTGGTTGCCGCGAGTTTCAGATCGGCGATGGTGACTGGCCGTTCAGGGGCTTCGTCGTGCGTCAGGGCGAAAACATATTTGCGTATCAGAACTTTTGTGCACACCTTGGCCACCCGTTGAACTGGAAACCCGACGGGTTTTTGACCAAGGACGATGCGGCAATCATGTGTGCATCGCACGGAGCGCTTTACGAAATCGACAGTGGGCTATGTTTCGCGGGTCCGTGTCTGGGCAAGGCATTGCGGACCGTGGACGTCGACGTGCGCGACGGCGTCATCTATGTGTCAGGACCTTGTTCGATGTAGGAGCCCGCTTGACGGGAGCGGGCTCCAACAGCGGGCGCCTTACTTGGGTCCGTCGAGGAACTCGAGCGCGTCGTGGAAGCCGGCGGGCATGTCGCCCTCGTCTCGAACGACGTAGTCTTCGGGGTCCATATCGACCGACCCGGACCAATCTTCGGGGGCGCTGACCGCAAGCAGTAATAATTCAGGCCAGGACTCGAGATCGATTTCATCGATCGTGCCATCAAAAAATTGTATTTCTATCGTGCCCTCTTGCTCGTCGAGGGCGACGACTTCAAGCATTGAGCCATTTGGGCGGCGAAACCACTGACCAATTACCGGGTATGCGACGGCCATGTCATGTGTCCTCTATTGTCTCGCGAATAAAGCCTCTCCCCTAGTTATAGATCATTGGCGGAAATCTGCAAGACCTGGTTTGCCACTAGCGGATTCGGTCAAAGCGCCAGTCCCAGATTCGATGCCCATGGTGGAGTCCGCGCCTCTCGAATTTCGTCATCGGTCGATCCAGGGGCTTGTCGCCGTCGTGTTCACGTTGTTCGATGCAGGTAAATCGATCTGATTGCGCAAGCACTTCAATAATATGCCCTGCGTAGTCTGCCCAATCCGTTGCAATCCGTAGCGAGCCGCGTGGCTCGAGACGATCGGCACAGAGATCGAGAAACGGTGGCTGGATAATGCGCCGCTTGTGATGCCGCTTCTTTGGCCACGGGTCGGGAAAATACACGTTGATGCGGTGAATTGAGGCCGATGGAATCTGGGATTCGAGCACCTCGATCGCATCGTGAGCAATCAGTCTCAGATTTGTGATTGCCGCTTTTTGAGCCGCAATCAGACAATGTCCGATACCCGGATCGTGCACCTCGATACCCAGAAAATCACGGCTCGGATCTTCGCCAGCCTGTTGTACGAGCGTGTCGCCATTGCCGAAACCGATCTCGAGAATTCGTGGCGCCGCACGGCTGAAAACAGAATCGAAGTTGAGTATTTGTGGTTTGAAGTCGATCCCGTAGGTTGGCCACAGTTCGTCGAGAGCTCGTCGTTGAGATGGCGTCAGACGTCCTGACCGTCGCACGAAACTGCGAACCTGACGTGGTGGTCTGGAGTGGTCAGCGTGGGTTGGCATGGGCGATATTGTAGTCGCGATGGCCCTGGCTCGGTTCGTCGACAGGGCGCAAGTTGAAATCAAAGCCGAAAACCACAGTCTGCCTTAGAATACGGCTTGTATGAAGCTTGCATGCAACATACTATTGCTCAATCGTGCCTTGGAATTGAGGGGAAGAAACAATGAATAATTCTATAAAAAACATGATTTTAGTAAAAAGTCTGTATAGCACCGGAGGGATGATGCTCGCCCTCGGCGCAGCTTTTGTTGCGTTTTCGCTACCGAATTCTGCGCAGGGACAGGAAGCACAACGAGTCCTCGAGGAAATCATCGTCACCGCGGCGTATCGTGAGCAGGGCTTGCAGGATGTTCCGGTCTCCATTTCAGCGGTAACGGGGGAAACGTTAATAGCGTCGGCCATTCAGAAAGCCGAAGACATCCAGTTCCTCGTTCCTAATTTCACCTTGACCGAAACTGGCATCAGCACCAATGCGTTTATCCGAGGCATTGGCTCGGGCATCAACCAGGCGTTTGAACAATCTGTTGGAACTTATATAGATGGCGTTCACTACGGTCGTGCGCAGCAATGGCGTTCGCCGTTTCTCGATCTCGAGCGCGTCGAAGTATTGCGCGGACCGCAATCAATCCTGTTCGGCAAGAACTCGGTAGCAGGCGCTGTCAATATCACAACGGCGAAGCCGACCGACGAGTTCGAGGGCAGCATTCTCGTCTCCAATGAGTTTGAATTTGACGAGACAATTATCGAGGGAATGATCTCGGGTCCATTCTCCGATAGCGTACGCGGCCGGCTGGCCGTGCGCTCACGAGAACTTGACGGTCACATGACCAATGCCACATTGGGAACCGATGAACCGAATCGCGAAGACTGGACCGTGCGCGGCACCATAGAATTTGATCTCTCGGACACCGTGCTCGCGACATTCAAGGCCGAAGTCAGTGAATTCGATGTGACTGGACGCAATATTGAAATCGTTAACGAACTACCCTCTATACACCCTTCTTTCACGGGGCTGTTTTACAACCAGATTCTGCAGATATTTGGTGGCCATCCAAGCACCGGCAACGTCGTGCAGGATGAAATTCGTTCGTCGAACGGTGATTTCAGTAATAACGAATCTACTACATTTGTGCTCACACTCGATTGGGCCATCGGCGATTTTGATCTCAAGTCGATCACGGCGTTTTCCTCTTTCGAGTATGACGAATTTTGTGACTGCGACTTTACGGGCACCGAATTATTTGGCGCTGCGCTGCAGGAATCCTACGACCAGTTCAGCCAGGAGTTCCGCCTGTCATCACCGCTCGGTGGATCGGTCGACTATATCGCCGGTCTTTACTACCAGACCAGCGATCACGAATACGCCGATCAGATCATCTTTTCCGACACTTCCGCAATCGTGCCCATTGCCAATGCGCTTACCCCCCCGGGCAACCCCTTTCTTTTCGGCGATCAAGTTTCCGGTACCATGGCCGACCGAATCGCGACGGTGGACAACGACGTGATATCAGTGTTTGCGCAGTTTAATTTCGCCGTGAGTGACTCTTTCGTCATTCAAGTAGGCGGACGCGTCACTCAGGACGATCGCGATGGTTTCCGTACGTTGACGATCGTCAAGGACGACGGCGCGCCATTGCCTGCCGCGCAAATATTCGCGCCGCTTGTCTGGGCAGGCCTTCTGGATATTACCTCGAC
>JADFNV010000064.1:0-373 GCA_022563195.1 Pseudomonadota bacterium | reverse complement strand
GGTGGAACTGGCGCGGCGATAGTCGCCTTATTAGGCGAACTTCCGGTCGAAGATTCACGAGATACGACAAAGTTTTCGCCCGAAGTGAAATTTGTTTGGGACGCCAGCGAGGACTCGCTTTGGTATCTGAGTTGGTCGGAAGGATTCAAGTCCGGTAGCTATGATTTTCGCGCGAATAATAAGGGCATCGCTCCGGATATGCTGTCGTCGTTCGAATTCGACGATGAGGAAGCCAGCAATATTGAACTCGGCGGAAAATTCGTTTTCGGTGGCGGCACTTTTGAGCTAAACGCGGCTGTATTTTTCACCGAGTTCGACAATCTGCAAATTTCAATATTTGATGGTGGACTCGGCTTTAACGTCGGTAATGCCG
>JADFNV010000063.1 GCA_022563195.1 Pseudomonadota bacterium | reverse complement strand
GCCGCAATAAGTTGTGTCATTTCCTGCAGGTTCTGCATTTGCAGCGCGGGGTTTTTGGCGGCCCAGGTACCCCACCAGACGCCGATGATGCTGGCCTCCTTGAGCAGCGCGATATTTGCGGCGAACTTCGGGATATCACCACTGGCGAAACCGATGACAAGGTAGCGGCCGTGCCAGGCCGTGGCACGAAATGCCTGATCGGACAATTCGCCGCCAACCGGGTCATACACGACGTCAGCGCCATCGCCATCGGTGAGTTCCTTGACGGTTTCTTTAAGTGGCACTGCGGAGTAGTTCACGGTCTCGTCCGCGCCAGCCGAGACTGCAAATTCAAGTTTTTTGTCAGTGCTTGCAGCAGCAATGACACGTGCGCCCATAGCCTTGGCGATTTCGACGGCGGTGATGCCGACGCCACCGGCCGCGCCCAGCACGAGCACGGTTTCTCCGGCCTGTAGTTTCGCGCTCTGCTTCAATGCGTGATAGCTCGTGCCATAGGTCACAGAGAACCCTGCTCCCTGCTCGAAGTCCAGGCCTTCAGGCAGTGCAATCGTGGTCTGTTCGTCCGCGACACACTTGCCGGCGAACGCGTTGCCACGCGTGGCGATAATGACTTTGTCACCCACGGCGAAACGGCTGACACCTTCGCCAGTTGCGCTGACGATACCGGCGGCTTCGTTGCCCGGAACGAACGGTGGTGGAGTCTTGACCTGGTATTCGCCGGCAATGACGAGGATATCGGGAAAATTTATGCCCGCGGCTACGACATCGATGACAATCTGACCGGCGCCAGGTGTGGGCTCGTCACGATCCTCGATGACGAGAGATTCGGGTGGGCCGTACTCGTTACAGACAAGCGCTCGCACTAGGGAATTTCAAACAGGGATGCTGCCCCCTGGCCACCGCCGACGCACATCGTACAGACAAGGTATTTCGCGCCACGGCGCCTGCCTTCAATCAACGCATGTCCAACCATGCGTGCTCCCGACATGCCATAGGGATGGCCGATTGATACCGCGCCACCGTCGACGTTGAGAATCTCGTTGGGGATTCCAAGCGTGTCGCGGCAGTAGATGACCTGCACGGCGAACGCCTCGTTCAGTTCCCAGAGGTCGATGTCGTCCATCTTGAGCCCGGTCCGCTGCAGAAGTTTCGGCACAGCAAACACGGGGCCGATGCCCATCTCATCGGGTTCGCAGCCGGTGACCGCGGTGCCGCGATAAATGCCGAGCGGTTCGAGACCCCGTTTCTCGGCAACGCTCGCTTCCATTACGACGGTAGCCGACGCGCCGTCCGACAACTGACTCGCGTTGCCGGCCGTAATAACGCCGTTTTCACGCACGGGATTCAGGCCGGCAAGTGCTTCGAGTGTCGTGCCCGGGCGATTACCTTCGTCTTTCTCGAGCACGACATCTTCAAAAGATATCTCTTGGGTCTCTTTATTCATCACTCCCTTGTTGGATGGCAGCGGCACAATCTCGTCACTGACCCGGCCGGCCTCCTGGGCGGCGGCAGTGCGCTGCTGACTCTGCAGCGCGTACTCGTCCTGTGCCTCGCGGCTGATGCTGTAGCGTTTCGCGACGACCTCGGCCGTGTCGATCATCGGCATGTAAATGTGCTCGTGCAATTCGAGTAGCCGCGGGTCCGATGTCCTGTGTTTGTTCATATGCTCGTTCTGTACAACGCTGATGGACTCGAGACCGCCGCCAACCATAATGTCGACGTTATCGGCGATAATTGTTTTCGCGGCCAGCGCGATAGCCATCATGCCCGACGAACACTGGCGATCGACAGTCATGCCGGCCGTCGTAATTGACAGGCCGGCGGCCAGCGCAGCTTGCCGGGCGATGTTATGACCCTGGGTGCCCTGCGGCATCGCGCAACCCATAATGACGTCGTCGATTTCGGCGACATCGACACCTGCGCGTTCGACGGCATGCCGGATCGCGTGGCCACCGAGTGTCGGGGACTCTGTGTTGTTGAACGCGCCTCGGTAGGCCTTGCCGATCGGCGTGCGCGCCGTCGATACGATAACTGCTTGTCTCATTGCCTGTTTCCCTCGTGGACCTGGCTTGTCAGGTCGATGCCGAGTTTTGCGGCGCCCTTGCGGGCGAACTTGGTCGTCTGTTCGAAACCACCGGTGAAGTCTTGCATGTCTTTTTCGTCGCCAATCTCTGCCGACGCCGCGGCGATACCTTCAGCATTCAAATTGTCCGGAAGCAGGCAAACGCCCTCGGTTTCAAAACCCTTGTAGACGGCGAAACTGCCGCCACCCGCGCAGAGAATCATGCGGCTTGGCGCATCGGGCCCGACGAGAAACACGACGCCAGGGCTTACCGACTCGGGTGAAAGGAGCTTATAGACGCCCTCCGGAAAAAGGCCGTCAGTCATCGCTGTGCCGGCGGCGGGTGCCAGGCAGTTGACACGAATATTATACTTTGCGCCCTCGAGATGCAGCGTGTTCATCAGTCCGACCAGCGCCATTTTTGCTGCGCCGTAATTCGCCTGTCCGAAATTGCCGTATAAGCCGGAACTCGACGTCGTGAAAACGACGCGGCCGTACGACTGTTCGCGCATGATTTCCCAGACAGCCTTGGTGCAATACGCACTGCCCATCAGGTGTACGTCGATGACGAGGCGAAAGTCGTCCATCGACATCTTGTGAAACGTCTTGTCGCGCAGAATGCCCGCATTATTAATAAGTATGTCGACGCGCCCCCACTCGTCCACGGCCTGCCTGACCATGCCCTCAACCTGCGCGCAGTCAGCGACGTCGGCGCCATGCGGCATCGCTTTGCCGCCGGTTTTGACTATCTCGGCGACAACAGACTCGGCATTGGGCGAGCGTCCTGACGCGTCGCTGAGATCATTGACGACGACACTCGCACCTCGCTGGGCGAGCGCGAGCGCATGGGCGCGCCCCAGGCCCTGTCCGGCACCGGTAACGATGGCCACCTGGCCATCCAGTCTGATCGTCATGCGGACACCTGCTGCGGAATTTTCGTCATCGTTCAGGATGTGGAAGTCTTGATATAGGGGCGCAATACGTCGCGAGCAACCACCATGCGGTGAACTTCATCGGGTCCATCGGCAAGCCGCAATGTGCGCGCCGCCATGTACATTGCCGCGAGCGGAAAATCCTGCGATAGGCCGGCGGCGCCATGCAACTGGATCGCATCGTCGATGATACCGATGGCAACGGCTGGAACAACGGCTTTGATCTTCGAGATCCAGACCCGGGCGTCGCGCACACCACCGGTGTCTATGACATGTGCGGTTTGTAGAGTGAGCAGCCGCGCCATGTCGATATTCATGCGTGCATTGGCGATCGTGTCGTAGTTGCCGCCGAGTTCGGCCAGCGGTTTGCCAAACGCAATTCTGGATACGGAGCGCCGACACATGAGGTCCAGAGCCCGTTCCGCCATGCCGATCGCGCGCATGCAGTGATGGATGCGGCCGGGGCCGAGCCGTCCCTGTGCGATTTCGAAACCGCGTCCGGGCCCGAGCACGATATTGCTTTCGGGAACACGTACGTCGGTGAATTTCAGGTGCATATGTCCATGCGGGGCGTCGTCAATCGCAAATACTTTCATCGCGCGAATGACTTCGACACCCGCCGTGTCCATTGGAATCAGAATCTGCGAATGTTGCTTATGGCGGTCGTTCTCGGGATTCGTTTTGACCATGCAAATAATGACTTTGCAGCGTTCATCGCCGGCGCCCGAAATGTAAGTTTTCTCGCCATTGATCACCCACTCGCCGTTCTCGAGTACGGCGGTCGTGGCAATGTTGGTCGCGTCGGACGACGCAACGCCGGGCTCGGTCATGGCATAGGCTGAGCGAATTTCGCCGTTGAGCAGTGGCTCCAGCCATTGCTGTTTTTGCTCATCCGTGCCGTAGCGCTCTAGCACTTCCATATTGCCCGTATCGGGCGCACTACAATTAAATACCTCGGCGGCAAGATGTGCGCGACCGGTTTCTTCCGCGAGATACGCATACTCAACCGTGTTCAGGCCATAGCCTCGGTCGCTGTCGGTCAACCAGAAATTCCACAGGCCCTGCTCACGGGCCGCTGATTTGAGGCCATCGAGAATTTCAGCTTGCCGGTCGGTCAGGGACCAACGATCCCCTTTATCGACTTCGCTGAGGAACTCTTCATCAACGGGGAGGACCTTTTCGTTGACAAATGCCCGCACCGCGTCGAGGAGCGGACTAACTCGTTTGCTTACTCCGAGATTCATGTCTTCGAATCTTTGTTATTCGATGCCGGCGAAGTTCAAACCACAATACACAAGTATTGGCATCCTCGATATGTGACTCAATGCTCGCCTGACTAACTGGTAAGTACGGATTCGCGAATCTTGTCGATCTGGGGTTTGAGTTTGGGTTGCTGCTCACCGAGGCAATGTTTCTCCCTCGGGCAGGATGAACTTCGAGGGCAGATTATCGTAGCGCCCCTGCTTGAGCCCTCGGCGATCCAGCCAATATTAAGAATCTTGGCGATACTCTGCAGCTGCTTCTGTGCCTCGTCGGGAACAGGCCCGGAGCCGCCACCGGCATTACAGCTTTGCTCGATTGCATCGATGACATCGAGCGGTTCGATATTCTGTGCGCGCAATGCAGGTGCGAGGTCAATGCCGGCGCAGAGTACATGTGGGTTTCCAGCTGCATCTTTGCTGTGAATCGACCGACAACAGTAAAGACGCTTGTCATCACCATTGCGCAATACAGAAATCTGCGAAGACGGTGCCTTCGAGTGGGCATTGAGCATGCGGAACACGGCCCAGTGCTGGCACGGGTCGGTGACCATGGTCATGTTGCCCCAGGGCAGAGGGATACCGTTGCCTCGATAGACGGCGCGGAGATTGCCGGGAGCATAGGCATCAAAATAGTGCCAGTGTGGATACGGGCTGACACTCGACATGCGCCGCATTACCAGGGAAGTCGTCAATTCAATCTTGTCTCCGATATCAATTGCGTAGGCATGTCGTGCCAGAAATTGTCGAAATGGCGTCTTGGGCGCGAGCAACGCCGCTGCAAAATAACTGCACTCGAAGTCTCGCCATGCGAACAGGATATCCTGTGCATGGATGTTCGGAGAATCGGCATCATGGCGCCGCCCGGTTGCCGGGCCCCCCGACACCCGTGGTGTGCGTGCGCCATCGCCATCGTGCAAAACCATATGCGCGATGTGATTGGCAAGATCGAACTTGAGGCGCGATGGCATTTCCCTGAGTGCGTTGTTCAGATAAATTTTGTTCGGCGCATCAAAAAATGAGCGCACGATCGTATTGAGCGGCGTTTCCGTGTCGCGGCGATCCATGAACGGCGATTTGTCGAACCAGTGAATCTCCAGTCCAAGGTTTGCCGCAAGTGCGAAAACATCCTCAACACCAAGTGGGAATTGTTTCCTGCCGATGCTCTCGGCTGCGCGTTCAATGTCGGGAAATCGATTCTGGCTGGATTCCTGGTGGGCTCGAATCAGCAGATGCGCGAACTGACGTCCCGTAGTGCCGGTCTGTGCGAGCAATTCAGGAATTGCCAGTTGCAACAGGTTTTCGGTGAACAGGAAGCGGGGCTCCAGTGGCAATCCAGTCACAGCAGATTTAGCAGGCGCGGGATCGATTGCCGAATCATCGAGGGTCTCGTCATAGAACCAGGGGACTTGCTTCTGAAATATATCGGCGATGACCCGCAACAGGCGCGCAGACGGCACGCGCTTGCCATTCTCAATCATCGACAGATATGACACCGACGGCCCGGCCTCCGCGTCGAGTTGCACACAGCGCACCGACAGGTCTTCGAGCGTCAGATTATTGCGTTTTCGCAGGGACTTGATCTTGGTCCCCAGGAAATGCGCTTTTCGTCGCAGGCCTTGCTGGCGGGGCATAGACACCTCAGTTGTAAAATTAACACTGTAAAGTTTTTATTGTGAAATTATATATAACACGGACGTACTATACCTCGTGAGGGTTTGATTTTCACTACGACTCGCCAGGAATGCGAGACAGGAGGATGACATGAACCGGTGCGAACAGGTAAGCAGGCTTGAGTCGGATTGGGCGGACAGCCCGCGCTGGAAAGGGATTGAGCGTGCCTATAGCGCCGCAGACGTGGTGAAACTGCGTGGTTCAATACAGATCGAGTACACGCTGGCACGGCACGGTGCAGAGAAACTTTGGCGCCTTATAAACCAGGAACAACCGCTTTGTGCGCTGGGCGCCCTGACAGGCAACCAGGCCATTCAGGAAGTTCAGGCGGGCCTCAAGGCGATTTATTGTTCGGGCTGGCAGGTCGCGGGTGACGGCAACAGTGCGGGTGAAATGTACCCGGACCAGAGCCTCTACCCGGTCGATTCAGTGCCGAAAATGATCGAACGCATCAACAACGCATTTCAGCGTACTGACGAAATCTACTCGCTCAACGGTGACACGGGTACCGACTGGTTTGCGCCAATCGTCGCTGATGCAGAAGCTGGATTCGGCGGCAACCTGAACGCTTTCGAGCTGATGAAGAGCATGATTCGTGCCGGGGCAGCCGGCGTGCATTTCGAGGATCAACTGTCGTCGGCGAAGAAGTGCGGTCACATGGGCGGCAAGGTGCTGGTGCCGACAGGTGAAGCCATCGCCAAGCTTACCGCTGCGAGACTCGCGGCGGATGTGCTCGGCGTGCCGACAGTGCTGCTTGCACGTACCGATGCCGATGCCGCCAACCTGATCACGACGGATGCCGATGAGCGCGATCAGCCATTTATAACCGGCGATCGTACGCCCGAGGGCTTTTTCTGTACCAGGGCCGGCCTTGACCAGGCAATTGCACGTAGTCTGGCCTATGCGCCGTACGCCGACATGATCTGGTGTGAGACGTCCAAGCCCGATCTCGATCAGGCGCGTCGCTTCGCTGAGGCGATTCACGCGGAGTTCCCGAATCAACTGCTGGCCTATAACTGCTCACCGTCGTTCAACTGGAAGGCGAACCTGGGTGATGAGTCGATGCGCCACTTCCGCGAAGAACTCGGCAAGATGGGCTACAAGTTCCAGTTCATCACGCTGGCGGGCTGGCACGTGCTGAATTCGAGCATGTTCCGACTAAGTCGTGCTTACAAGGCAGACGGCATGTATGCTTACTCGCAGCTACAGCAGCAGGAGTTTGCTGACGAGCAGTTCGGGTTCCGTGCGACGAAGCACCAGTCGTTTGTGGGTGCCGGATATTTCGATGCCGTACAAAACACGATCATGAACGGACTGACGTCAACAACGGCGCTGACTGGCAGCACCGAAGAAGAGCAGTTCGTCGCATGATTATGGGAGTTATTGATGAAAACAGAGGTCGTTCGCGATGCAGATCGTGATGACCGCTGTACCGTTGGCAATCTCCGCGTTAATCCAGTTTTCTATCGGTTTGTCGAAGACGAATTACTTCCCGCGATAAGCTTTGACTCGGCCGCGTTCTGGCGCGGTTTTGAGGACCTTATTGATGATTTGACGCCGGTTAATCGCGAATTGTTGCAGGTCCGCGATGAGCTACAGCGGAAAATCGACGCGTGGCACAAGGCGCGAGATGGCTCGCGCTGGAATCACGACGAGTACGTCGATTTCCTGACAGGGATCGGCTATCTCATCAAGCCGGGCGAGTCGTTCCAGATTACGACCTCAGGCGTCGATCCGGAGATAGCGACAATTGCGGGTCCGCAGCTCGTCGTCCCGGTCAACAATGCCCGGTTTGCCCTGAATGCCGCGAATGCGCGCTGGGGCAGTCTCTACGACGCCTTGTATGGATCTGACGTTATTGCCGAAAAAGACGGCCAGCGGCGGGGTTCGTCTTACAACAAACAACGCGGCGCCGCTGTCATTCGTTACGCGATCTCGTTTCTGGATCGCGCCCTGCCGCTCGACACGGCCAGCCATGGTGATGTGGTCAATTACGCCCTGGACCTTGCGGCGAGCAGCGTGACATTCAGGGCGACGCTTAAGGACGGCAGAACGGTTACGCTGCGTGATGCTGAGACCTTCGTTGGGTATAAGGTCATGGATGATGGTCACTCCTTTTTGTTTCTTCACAATAATCTCCACATTGAAATCCAGACAGACCGAGAGCACGTAATCGGTCGCGATGCGCCGGGCAATGTCTGTGACATTGTTCTTGAGGCAGCGATTACGACGATTCAGGACTGCGAAGACTCGGTCAGCGCGGTCGATGCCGAAGACAAGGTCCGCGTCTACCGTAACTGGCTCGGTCTCATGCAATGTTCGCTCGAGGCAGTCCTTGAAAAAGACGGTCGGCAGATGACGCGACGACTGAGTGCCGATCGCGAGTACACGGCTGTCGATGGCGAAGTGCTCGTGCTGCCGGGCAGGAGTCTGCTGCTCGTACGCAGCGTTGGCCATCTGATGACCAGCGATGCCGTGCTCGACAGAAATGGCGAAGAAATATTCGAAAGCACCCTTGACGCGGTCGTGACATCCGCCTGCGCGATCGCAAATTCGCGACAGTCTCAGATGTTGCCAAACAGCCGTAGCGGCAGCATCTACATTGTCATGCCCAAGATGCACGGACCCGACGAAGCCGCGTTCACGAACACCTTGTTTGCCCGAGTCGAAGAGTTGCTGCAACTTGCGCCCAATACGCTCAAGGTCGGTGTCATGGATGAAGAGCGACGCACGACTGTCAATCTTCAAGAGTGCATTCGTGCCGTCAAAGAACGACTCGTTTTCATTAACACAGGATTTCTCGATCGTACGGGCGATGAGATTCATACGAGCATGCATGCCGGTCCGATGCTGCCCAAGGAAAGCATCAAGACGCAGCCCTGGATCAGTGCTTACGAAGACTGGAATGTCGATATCGGAATTCGCTGTGGACTGTCCGGTAAGGCGCAAATCGGTAAAGGGATGTGGCCGAAGCCCGATTTAATGAAACAGATGATGGATACCAAACAGGCGCAGCTCGAAGCTGGCGCGAGCTGCGCCTGGGTACCGTCGCCGACCGCCGCAACCTTGCACGCGATGCACTATCACACTGTCAATGTGCGGCAAAGACAGGATGACATTGCATCCAGGCAGCTCGCGAGCCTGGAGGACATCCTGACTCCGCCGTTGGGCGATCCGTCAACGCTAACGGCAACAGCGATTCAGGACGAACTCAACAACAATGCGCAAGGCATCCTTGGCTATGTCGTGCGCTGGATTGATCAGGGTGTCGGCTGCTCCAAGGTGCCTGACATTTCAGGCGCAGGATTGATGGAAGACCGGGCAACATTGCGCATCTCGAGTCAACACATTGCTAACTGGTTGTTGCATGATGTGACGACAGAGGAGCAGGTGCTCGCCACACTCAAACGCATGGCCGGGATTGTCGACGAGCAAAATTCGAGTGACCCGGGTTACGAACGCATGAGCGATGATTTTGATGCGAGCATCGCGTTCCAGGCTGCGTGCGATCTCGTTTTCAAGGCTTGCGAACAGTCGAATGGCTACACCGAGCCACTGTTGCATGCGCGGCGACGCCAGAAAAAAAACCCTTTGTCGTGCGCCTTGAACCTATCTACATTGCCATGATTTCGTAGATCCGAATGCTCGCAATGAATGGATTGCCTTCTACTTCTGCACGGGCAACGGGTCCGCCCAAGAGGCCAAACGCTAAGCCGTGGCTGATCAACTATCAAGCCCCGGGAGTTGTGCCAGCCGAAGCCGCGCCGCGGAATTTGCTACCGTAAGCACGGCCCCAAGGTTAACGTCGACAAATATCCGGGATGGCCGAAGTTTGCGCTGTCTCACAGGAATTCGGCGCGGATTTGTGGACAATCTGCGAATTGAAGGTAAAGCCCCCCGTCAAGGCATCAGGACAGCATTCTTGCGAATCATTCGATCACTATTCACCGCCGGATCAATTGATCGTCACGGGGTATGGTCTTTAGCCACTTTCGCGATCGCGCTTCTTGTGGCCGTCGCCATTTACGCCCCCGGGCTGTCGGGGCCCCTCTTTCTGGATGACTTGCAACAATTGCAAGGAATGATCAATAACAGTGCCGCAGATCCAGGGGTCTTGCTGGAGCAGCACATCATCAGCAACAGTGGCCCATTCGGTCGGCCGGTAGCGATGGCATCGTTCGTCGGAAGTGCGATCTCCCATGGTCCCGATACCTGGTGGTGGAAATATGAGAACGTCATGTTCCATCTTATTACGGGCTTGCTCATTTTCTGGCTGACGGCGTTGCTCCTCAGTGCAAGCTCGCAGTCCCACCAGAACCGGCACTGGCTGGTCGCTGCTGCCGCCGCCGCCATCTGGTTGCTGCATCCTCTGCACGTCAGCACAGTTCTATACACCGTGCAAAGAATGACCGAGTTATCCAGCCTGTTTGTGTTTGCCGGACTCGTTTGCTACGTGAAAGGAAGGCAACGTCAAGTCACCCGTGAGAGAGGCGGATGGCCACTGATCTGTCTCGGATTCGGTGTGTTTTTACCATTAGCGCTACTCAGCAAAGAGAGCGCGTTGCTGTTCCCAATTTTCTGTAGCCTGATCGAGTTTTTTATCTTTCGTTTTGCTGGCAACCCGACGACGCAAAAACAAATCAAAGTTTTTCACAGTGCCCTGGTGATTGGATACCTGCTGGTTGCCCTTTATGTCCTGGCGAACTTTGCTGATCTCATACTCAAAAATTATGCGATCCGAGACTTCACATTTTCGGAGCGCATCTACACTGAGTTAAGAATCGTCGTGCTTTACCTTTCGCAGCTACTGCTGCCGGTCCAGAGCAAGATGGGATTCTTCCACGATGACATCGCTCTATCGACCAGCCTGTTTCAGCCGATCACAACCCTTCTTTCAGCCGTGTTGTTGGTCGGTCTGCTGGTCAGTGCGGCGCTCGCAAGGAAGCGTCTGCCGCTGTACGCATTCGGCATCCTGTTTTTCTTTGCAGGCCACTTGCTTGAGTCGACCATCTATAGCCTGGAACTAATGTTTGAGCACCGCAACTATCTTCCGTCTTTTGGCATCCTGATTGCGGCACTTGCGATACTCCAGGCGGTCATGAAGCAACGACGTGGGCTGATCTGGATAACCGTCATAGTGCTCAGCGGATTATCTCTCCTCACCTGGCAACGTGCCATTACCTGGGGTTCACCTGCCTCCATGTATCAGTTCATGTATCACGCACATCCGCAGTCACAAAGACTGACGCTTATTTTCGCGGATTTTTATACGAAAATGGAGGCATTCGACGAAGCACGAAAAACACTGGCAAAAATGAATCCGGGACTGGGCCCTGAATTGCACGAGCTGTTTCTTGACTGTTCTGAACATGGAAGGGTGGAGAGCGAACGGTTGTTAAGACTTACACGGATAGAAAACGGGCAGTTGGACGGCCATGTTGCCATCAATATTGACGACGTGGCCATGGCCGTATTGGATGGGCGCTGCAGTGTCCCCAAAAAAGAATTTGTCACGCTAATGGACCATCTCATGACTTTGCCGTCGCGCACGATCATTCATAAGCGGACAGTCCTTACGGCGCAAGCGCGAATACTAGAGTCAATGAACGAAATTGATGCGGCCATTGCGGCGTTGCAGACCGCTTACGAATTGCAGACGAATAATGCGATTTCCCTGTATTTCTCCGCGCACACACTTTCAGTCGCCGGGCGACTTCATGAAGCAACAGCTTACCTGACAAAAGCGTATGAACTGGAGAAATCCTCCGTCATTCAGCACAAAGATATTGCGAAAACAATTTATATGAATATTGGCGGCATGTTCGTGGTACAGAACCAGTTAGAAGAAGCGCTGGCGGTCTACTCAGAGGGCGCTCTGTCGATTCCGGCGGAACCCCGTTTCTACCTGCAAAAGACCAAATTGCTCATTCAACTGGGGCTC